>QKYL01000226.1 GCA_003255745.1 Paracoccus saliphilus | reverse complement strand
ATCTGGAGACGGCCATCGCCGCAATCCATGCTGAAGAGGATGCCGAGGATCGCGCCGCCAGGCGCCCGGCCAAGCCGCGTGCCTCCAATCGCGGATCTCTGCCCGCACACCTGCCGCGCATCGAGGAGGTGATCGAACCCTCCAGCCTGACCTGTGCCTGCGGCGGATGTCTGCATTGCATCGGCGAAGACGTCTCGGAGCGGCTCGACATCGTGCCTGCCCAGTTCCGCGTCATCGTCACCCGTCGCCCCAAATATGCATGCCGGTCCTGCACCGACGGTGTGACGCAGGCTCCGGCCCCAGCACGGCTGATCCCCGGCGGCATGCCGACGGAGGCGACGGTCGCGCACGTGCTGGTCAGCAAGTATGCCGATCATCTGCCGCTTTACCGTCAGGCCCAGATCTACAGCCGCCAGGGCGTCGATCTTGACCGTTCCACCCTTGCCGATTGGGTCGGGCGTGCCGCCTTCGAGCTGCGCCCTGTCCATGATGCGCTGCTCGCCGATCTGAAGCGCTCCACCAAGCTGTTCATGGACGAAACGCGCGCCCCGGTTCTCGATCCGGGGGCCAGAAAGACCAAGACCGGATACTTCTGGGCTCTGGCCCGCGATGACCGTCCTTGGAGCGGCACGGCGCCGCCAGGTGTGGCCTTTACCTATGCGCCCGGACGAGGCGGGCACCATGCCGAGCGGATACTGCAGGGCTTTGGCGGTATCCTTCAGGTCGATGGCTATGCAGGATACAATCGGCTGATTGCGCCGGACCGGACCGGCCCAAGTATCCGGTTGGCCCATTGCTGGGCCCATGCGCGCCGAAAGCTGATCGAGATCACCCGCAACGGTTCTGCGCCGATCGCCGAGGAAGGCGTGACCTTTATCCGCGATCTCTACGCCATCGAGGCCGAGATCCACGGCAATGACCCCGTCACGCGCCTCGCCGCACGGCAGGAACGCTCCGCCCCGATCCTCGCCCGCATCGACGCCTGGCTAAGCCAGAACCGTGCCCGCGCTTCCGCCAAGTCGCCTCTGGGCGAGGCGCTGGCCTATATCGCGAAATTCCGCGACGGACTTGGCCGCTTCCTGACCGACGGCCGCGTCGAGCTGGACAGCAATGCCGTCGAGCGCACGATCCGCCCCATCGCCCTCAACCGCAAGAATGCCCTGTTCGCTGGCCATGACGCCGGTGCCAAAAACTGGGCCGTCATCGCCTCGCTCGTCGAGACCTGCAAGATGAACGGCGTCGATCCCCAAGCATGGCTCGCCACGACGCTCACCGCTATCATCAAAGGCCACAAACAGAGCCAGATCCAAGACCTGCTCCCCTGGAACTACGCCGCAACTGTGTGATCGGAACACCGCTTACCCTTTGCCACAGCCGCCAGATGAAGCAGAAGCCACACGTTCCGGGAGGGAAGGTGTTGTGGCTTCTGGTCTGAACAACTGCCAGTGCTTCAGAACCGACGTCCCTCGAGCCGGCCCGATGCCAGGGGTCCATCCTCATCCCGTTCCTCAAAACCCCACCCCGAGGCTTCCGACCATCTTTGACCGTCGCAGCGGAAGACCATGCAGTCATCCTCACGCCAGCGCAGAACCAGTTTGTCGCCCTCGCGGAAACCTGGATCTGTGTCGAACGCATCGGGTCTGTTCAGATCCTGAAGCACACGATCAAGGAGGAGCTCATGGTCGAGCGAGGGCGGCATGAACTCTCCCACCATACGCAGCTTCAAATCGTCCTCTTCTCGTTCAGAACGCCAAAGCTCCCACCGCGGATACGAAAGAGGCTCGTCACCAGCACAGTTGCAGAATTTGGCCCGCACGCCTGGTTGACACATGTTTCATCTCCTCTCGCTGCCGGCTGCATCACTGCGCGTCTGGATCTTCCTGAGAGAACTCTTCGACCCACACAGGAGCGGGCGCAACTCAGCCGAGGCACTCGCACCTGAACGCTCTTGTCAGATCTCGAAGACGAAGACGTCCAGTCCGTTGCCGTTGGTGTCGATCTCACCCTCCACGAGGTTGCTGGCATGGCTCGTGAAAGTCACCCTTGTGCCATCGGACGAAATGGATTGGACCTCGCTCGCGCCATTGCCGCCATCGGTGATGTTGGTCACCTCGCCACTCTTCATGTTGAAGATGAAGACATCGGCGACGTCGCCGTTGAGATCAACCTGTCCTTCAACAAGATTGGTGGCATTGCTTGAGAAGGCGACCTTCGTGCCATCCGCAGAAATCTTCGGTCCGACGATTCCCCCGTTTGAGCCACGGGTGATGCTGATCGTCTCATCAGTTTCCGTGTCGAACACGAACACATCTCCTGCCACGGCATAGGGATGCGTCACGTTACCAATGTAGAGCCCACGAGCATCGGTCAGGATGATCTTGGAGCCATCAGCAGACATGCCTCCACCGCTGAGGCCTTCCGAGATTTTAGTGGATTCACCGGTCTCCGTATCGAAGACGAACTGCTGCGTACTTGAGCCTTCGCCTATGGTGTAGAACACCGTTGATCCGTCCGCCGAGATGGCGCGGTCAAGAAGATGCGTCCCGGTGCTGTCGTAGATATCCCGAGCCGTATCGACGACCTTGGCCGCCTCTCCCGTCTTTGCGTCGTAAACGTAGAGATCCCTTTCCTCGATACGGTTATCGTGTTCGTACACAACGTATTCGGACGTCGTAGCGACATACAGGATCTTCGAGCCATCGTCCGACATCCCCTCCGCCCAATGTGACCAGTCGTAGCCGCGCCTGTCCGTGATGTTGATGGTTTTCCCCGTCTCCCGGTCATGGATGAAGGCGTCCGGCACCTTGCCGTTGAGGTCCCCCTGCCAGTACGGGTCATCATTATTATCCTCGGCGAGATTGGACGCCTGGCTGGTGAAGACCACGGTGGAGCCGTCAGCGGAGAGCATCGGGCCAAAACTTACGTGGATGCCACCATAGGTCACTGCAACAAAGGCACCTGTCGCTACGTCGTAGGTGTACACATGCGACGTGCCAAACCCGTAATAGCCCTCGAAGTCCACGATGTTGTCAGCGAAGCTCTTGAAGGCCACAGTCGAACCGTCGGCAGAAATCGTCAGATCCTGAAGCCAGTTATTGGCATTTTCCGCCAAGATCGTTGCCTCACCCGTAGTCAAGTCATAGACGAAGGTGTCTCTCGTCCACGGCGCATTCACGTCACTCGCGACTTCGAAGATGCCCTTCGATCCGTCGGCTGAAGCGGAACTGAAAAAGCTCCTCCCAGTGCCGCCATTGGAGATATTGGTGATCGCGGACGCGTCCTCGACCGTCAGCGACACGGTTGCAGTGTCGGTGGCGCCGAACTCGTCGGTGACAGTGTAGATGAAGCTGTCAGCGCCATGGAAGTTGCTGTCGGGCGTGTAGCTGAACGAGCCGTCCGGGTTCACCACGAGCGTGCCATGCTGCACGTCGGTCTCAACGGTCGCCCTGAGGACATCGCCTTCGATATCGCTGTCGTTCGCCAGGAGGCCAGTCCCTGCGGGGATGGCGAGGATAGTGTCTTCCTTGAGCGTATAAGCGTTGCTCACGGCTTGCGGGCCGTCATTCATCCCGGTCACCGTCACGGTCACCGTCGCCGTTCTGAACACTCCGTTGCCCAGCTGGATCGTGTATTCGAAGGTGTCGATCGTGGCCTCTCCGACAGCCAGGTAGTCGAAGGCTCCCTTGGTGTCATAGAGCAATGTCTGCCCATCCGCGCCGAGCGAGACGCTACCTTCGCCGAGGCTTTCGACACTGACGAGGGACTTGGCCTTGCCGCCCTTGTCGTTTGCCAGGAGCACCGAGACCGGGATCACCTGCGCGGACGGACCTGCCGCATCCTCGGTAACCGTCAGCGCATCATCGACTGCCAGCGGCAGTGCAGCCAGGTCGGCTTTTGCCGCAGCGTTCGCAGACTTTTCGTTCATGTCCTTGGGCATCTCTAGCACTTTCAATGTCGCGCAGGGCGGAATGAATAGCCTGCCGCACAATGCCGGTACTTCGCGCGCGTCCGCTATCCCGCCACCCGTCTCTCTTAACGGGTCCGCAGGCATGTTCTGAGACGCGCCTTCGCTCTGTAAGGAGCGAAAATGCCGACAACGCGGCAAGGCTCGAAAGCTTCAGGGCGGATTGGAGGGAGACGGGTCCAAGCACGAGCCTGACGGGCAGCGGAACTGCCTTCGACGAACTCGTGGCATTGAAAACTGCCCGCACTGGTAAATGTCCTTTCCAATAAAGACACCACGGAAATGGAAAGACTTCCAGGGTAAGCTCGGAACGAAACACACTGAAGTGAGATAAGGTTACGTCAGGTCTGCTTCGACCGCATCACTAAAATGATCTGCATCAGGAAGCTATCCAGTGATGCACTCCAGAATGGAATGTGCCATCGGTATCATGTGTTGTCACCAAGCTAAAACGTCGCGTGTTCCGCCATTTAGAAATGTCGCTGCCGGTGCGGCTGTGTGATGAGCCGGCCCCGGCCCGCTCTCTCCACAAAGGGCCGTAGGGGCGGGGCCGGCGGCTCTGGGCTCTCATGCCGTCACTCTGCTGGTGGCGGTGCGGCGGCCTGCATTTCAGCCGCACGCCGTTCAGCACGTCGTTCAAGCCCACTTTTCCTGCCGCCGCCACGCTTGCCGGTTGGGGTGTAACGCGTGCGCTGCTTGCCGACCGGTCCGACCTGCGGAGGATCGGCGTCCTGCTGTGTCTTGATGAAGGCCAGCATGTCGCCGAGACGCTTGTTCTCGGTGATCGCGGTATGGGTCACGCGCTGCTGGGCCGGGTCGAAGATCCGGTAGGGCAGCTGGATGCCTTTCCAGCGGATCTCGAAAGGTCGGTCAGCATAGGCGTAGGTCTCAACATAGCGCCCGATCGCGCTGCGCGCATGATCGCAGTCCTCGAGGATGAACTTCCGGCGCTCGTAATGCACCACGAGGTTCGCGCCGACCTGTCGCTGGTCGCGAATGCAGAGGATGTCAGCCAGGCGTGACCCCGGCAGATTGACTGGCCGGTGCAGGTTCTCGGGCCGGGCAGGGGGATGGGCAAAGCGCAGGTTGTGCTGCGCGATGAAGCCAGGCAGGAAGGCGTTGCCCGCCGTCATGTCGCTGATCCCGGCAAGCCGCAGCTCCTTGACCAGCCGGTCCTGCAGCGTCCGGTTGGCGCGCTCCACCCGGCCCTTGGCCTGGCTGCTGTTCGCGCAGAGGATCTCGACGTTCAGCTCGCTCAAAGCGCGGCCGAACTGCGTCATGCCGTGCCCGCTGCGGGCCTCTGCCATGTTGACGCGGAAAACGCTGTGCTTGTCAGAGTAGAAGGCCACCGGCAGACCATGCTCGTGCAGATAATCTGTCAGGGCCGCGAAGTAGCTTTCGGTCGACTCCGAGCGAACGAAGCGCAGATGCATGAGCGCGCCAGTGGCATCGTCGATGAACACCAGCAGCGTGCAGGCGGGGCCGCGATCCTCAAACCAGCGATGCTCGGAGCCGTCGATCTGGATCAGCTCACCCAAAGCTTCCCGCCGCAAACGGGGCTGATGCACGCGGCGGCGCTGCACCCGGCTTTGCCAGATCCCGTCCGCGATTATCCACTTGCGCAGCGTCTCAGAGGAGACCCGGATGCCGTGCCGCTCGGCCAGCGTCTCGGCCACCAGCGTCGGACCGAAATCCGGGTAATCCTGCCGGATCAGCGATAGAACATAGTCGCGCTTCAAATCGCTGGTCCGGTTGTTGGACGGCCGGCCGCGCAGCTTGTGGCGCACGGTCATCGCGCCATCAGCCTGAACCTCGCGGATCAACCGCTGCACCTGGCGCTGGCTCAGACCCAGCACTTGTGCCGCCGTGGCCGTGCGCAGGCTGCCATCCAGCACATGCGACAGCACCTCGATCCGTTGAAGCTCGTGTTCGCTCATTAGGATAAGTCCCATGTCGAAAACCCTCGTGCCATGCTGCTCAGCGCAGCGTCAGCCTTCAGGGCAGAGGCGACAAATCAACTTTGCCAGTTCGCGACAATCCTACTTTGCTTCTACAAATATTATACCTATAAACGGATTTATGTCACATTATGTCGTTCTCCAGCCGCTCGACGTCGATCAGGAACGGCTTTAGCGACAGTGCGCAGGTATAGATGCTGATGTATCAAACCTAACCTTAGCAGCATGCTGTTCTTTCCTTGGTCTGCACCTCAAGCGCCGATAGCCATGCGTTTGCCAGGATCACGCAGTGCATAGCCGCGCCCCCAGACCGTCTCGGTGACGTTCTCGCCTTCCAAAGCCTCGGACAACTTCTTGCGCAGCTTGCAGATGAAGACGTCGATGATCTTGGCCTCGGGTTCGTCCATGCCGCCGTAAAGGTGGTTCAGGAGCATCTCCTTGGTCAGGGTGGTGCCCTTGCGCAGGCTAAGCAGTTCCAGGATCTGGTATTCCTTGCCGGTCAGGTTCAACGGTTTGCCCCGCACTTCGACCGAGCGGGCATCAAAGTTGAGCACCAGGTTCCCGATCTGGATCAGCGCCTGGCTGTGCCCCTTGGAGCGACGGATGATCGCCTGGATGCGGGCCTGCAGCTCCTCGCGATTGAAGGGCTTGGTCATGTAATCATCAGCACCAAAGCCGAAGCCGCGCAGCTTGCTTTCGGTGTCGTCCGATCCGGTCAGGATCAGGATGGGCGTGTCGATCCGGGCCAGGCGCAGGTGTCGCAACACCTCCATGCCATTGATGTCCGGAAGAGCGAGGTCCAGCAGGATCAGATCGTACTCATAAACCTTGGCGAGATCGATACCCTCCTCGCCCGTATCGGCCAAGTCCACCTTGTGACTGGCGGCGGTCAGCATCAGCTCCACTGCGCGCGCTGCATTGGGATCATCCTCTACCAGAAGAATACGCATGGCCTGGTCCTTTCTTTCTTCGATCGTCTCAGCGTCAAATCTTTCGCTATCCGTTCATACAGATTAATGAAATAATACACGTTTTGATTGCAATAGGTCTTTGGGAGGAACTGCTGCGCGACAGTCTGCGACCGCCTTGGCAGGGAAGAGGCGGCCGAAGATAGCTTTTAAACATAGCGCCTTCGTTACCGGCATTAATTTACATCTGGGAGTTGAAGTTCCGCATCCTTAAGAAGAAGGTTAACCTTTCTTCCCATGCTGCTTGGGCATTTGGACGCATTCGAGGACGACGCGCACAATGATGGATCAGCTTGACGAGCTCCGCCTTCTGCAAGGAGCAGGTGTGGTCAGCCAGACAGGTGCGTGGCACTATCATAGGGGCGCAGACCTCGTTGAATGGACTCCGCTTCTTTATGATCTTTTTGCCGTTCCCCAAGGAGCGACGATAACACTCGAGTTCGCCCTGTCGTTCTATGTCGGCAATAGCAGGGAACAGATCCTTGAGGCGGTTGAACAGTGCCTGACCGAAGGGAGGGCCTGGAACCTGGACGTGCACTGCCGATCGACAACGGGACGTATCTTCTGGGCTCGGACCATTGGTGAGGCCATTCTGGAGGAGGGCCGCGTTGTCGCTCTTCAGGGCGCCTTTCAGGACATCACGCGGGAACGTGCTGCCATTGATGAGCGGGTGCGTGCACAGGCGGAGTTGTCCTTTGTTCTGCGCACGATGCCCGACGGCTTCTTTCTGCTGGACAGCGACTGGCGGTTCAGCTTCGTGAACGCAGCCGCCGAACAGATGCTCCGCCGGGACCCGAAGGAATTGATCGGCGAAAACATCTGGGATGAGTTTCCGGAAGCACGCGGCACGATCTTTGAGCGCACTTACAGGGCGGTCAGGGAGAACGGCATCTCTCATACCTTTCAGGCTCACTTTGCGCCCCTGGAGGCATGGTTCGAGACAACCGTGCATCCTGCCCAGACAGGTGTGGCTGTTCATTTTCGCAACGTGACGCGCGAGGTGAGAGAACAGCGGGATCTTCGCCTGTTTCGAACGGCCATTGATGCAATGACTTCCGGTGCGATCATGATCGAAAGAGGCCCGGGTGACATGAACTCCTGGCCAATCATCTATGCGAATGCCGCGGCCGTCAGGCTTTGGAAGTCTGACGAGCGAATGCTGAAGGGAAAAACCATCGGCGCCGTGATGGGGGAGACGGTGTGCTCTCCTGATATCGCGCACATCGGAGACGCTCTTGCGACGCAGGAGCTTTGCAAGTTCGAGGCCCGGCATCACCGGTCGGGACAGCAGGAAATTCTCGACTGCGTGGCAGTGCCGCTGGCGGGCCGGGACGTTCCGTATAGCCACGCGGTGGTCCTCATGGACGATGTCACAGAGCAGCGGCGCGCGCAGGAAGAGCGTCACCGGAGCGAACGGCTGGCGCTGATCGGACAGATGGCAGGAGGTGTCAGCCATGACTTCAACAACCTCCTCGCTGTGATCCTCGGCAACGTGGAGCTTCTGGAGCTGACATCCGACGCGGAGGAAGCAAGGATCTTGATTTCAGAGGCACGGGACGCGGTGATGCGGGGGAAATCTCTGAATGACAGCCTCCTTGCATTCGCCGGCAAGTCGAAACTGACCCCGCAGACCGCAGACCTTGGGGCCTTCCTGCAGTCTTGGGCACCGTTCGTCCGTCGCGCCATCCCGTCCCGGATCAAGCTCGAACTGGAGGTGGATGCAGGCCTGCCGCCTGTTCTCATCGACGTGGCCATGGCAGAAAGCTGTCTGCTGAATGTGGCCATCAATGCTCGCGAGGCCATCGAGGGCACGGGCACTATCCGAGTCATGCTGAACGCCGTGGAACGTGCACATCCCAATGGTGGAAACGCTCAAACCTGGGTCTGCCTTTCGGTGCAGGATACCGGCTGCGGGATCCCTGAGCAGTTGCAGGGGCAGGTATTTGAGCCGTTCTTTACGACCCGATCGGTCGGGCAGGGGTCGGGGCTGGGTCTTTCGCGGGTGCGGGGTTACCTTGAGCAGATCGGAGGCTTCGTGACGCTTTCAAGCTTCATAGGGCAAGGCACAACAGTCGCCATGCATTTTGCGGTCGCGCCGGTTGACACGCGCGGAGAGGTGACAGCAGATCAGGCTGTCGCGGCCTCTCCTGAGAGAAAACTGAAGGCACTCGTTGTTGATGATACGCCGGCGGTGGCACGGGTGGTTGCACGCATGCTGGCCTCTTTGGGATGCGAAACGCTGACAGCGTCCAACGGCAAGGAGGCTCGTGAGATCATCGCCCGCGAAAGTGGCCTTGACCTGCTGATCAGCGACGTGGTCATGCCGGGGGAGTCAGGACTGGATCTCGCCCAAGCCATATCCCGCACCTACCCGAGGATCCGTATCGCGCTCATGTCGGGCTATACACAAGACAGGCTTCGTGCAGGGGACAATCCGGATGGAGCTGTCTTCCTCGCCAAGCCAGTGAGCCGGGTACAGTTGCAAACATTTGTGGAGGCAGCTCGACAGCCCTTGTTGTAGCGGCAAGGAAAGGTCCTCTTGCCGCGGGCGTCCTCAAGAGGCGGCGGAGCTAGGTCCTCCTCCCTGCCCTTCCCACCCAGCCTGTTCAACGCTCGTCTCGTGGGACAGATTAGTTGCAGGGCAATCGCGGATTCAGCGCCTGATGGCTACTCCTCACCGCATTTCCGTTTCATCCGGTTTGGCATAGCCGTCCCGGGAACCATCACTGCAAGATGTAGCCAGAAACAGTACCGGCGTCGATGCCGGTGGCGCCGCTCCCGCAGCGCTTTGGCGATCACTCAGGAAGGACGTGTTTCGGTTCGAGAGGCGGCGAAGCACTCCGCGGCTGCGCAATCCGGGCGACCTTCGTCTTCAGTAGCATGAAGAAGGTTGCGTTCCTGCGCGCCCTCCAAAGCTGGCAGATGTTAATCCCTGAGGAAGAGCGGCACTCTTGACCGATCCAGATGGCATGGATGCACCCGACGCAGGTCCGCGTGCTCCGACGGAGGTAAACATGTCAGGAAAAGCGACGACGTTGCTGCGCGCTGTCTCTTTCGCTGCCGCCGCGCAGTCCACCAGCCAGCGCAATGACCAGTCAGGTCCGCTTGCCTCGTAACATGACAGGCACCCATGCTTGTGCGGACCCATGCGGTCCAACTCGTTCCCACAGATCCTGCACCACAACCTGTCACGCATCCGCTAATTCCCCTAGTTGAGCGGATTACCGCCTATCACGGAAAATGTGAAATAAAAGCTAAATGTGCACTTGTAATAGTACATAATTGTATATCTATCACGCTACAGTTGTATCCGGTGCATCTGCGCAACACCTGCCGTCCAGAGCTCTCGTTGCACTCAACTTGTCGTCGCAGATCCGCTACTCGCGCACGACGCGACGGTCAGGCGCCGCTTGATCCTCCGCAGCAACGGCTTTCGTTTCCCCTGCCCGATGCCCAAACAGGTGCAGGCCTGTCGCCAGAGAGCCTATGCGACGACAAGCTCCACCCATCCAGTCTACCTGCTCACCTGTGAGGGAGCAGCACATTTGCAGTGATCTATAGATGCGACAGGCGTTGATGATGTGACCGCCCCCGACGGCATCTGATGTGCCAAGGTGGGTCTGCAACGATCCACGGAGGGGAGCGGTCACATCATCAATGCCACGCTCAGGGAGCGCGGAGCTTAGGCTTCCGGACCTTCCTCCAGCTTGCAGCCGAGAGCAGGCAGGAGCACAGTTTTATAAACAGGATGGATCAAAGGATATTGCGCCGCAGTGTCAGGCGGAGGTCGCGCTGCGCTCCTTGTTGATCAGGATGAGCTGCTGCCGGTTTCGTGGACAGCAGGCTAAGCTAGCATAGCGCGCGCCTCGAACTCCATTGGGCTGAGGTAGCCCAGTTTCGAATGGCGCCGCCGCGGATTGTAGAAGCGTTCGATGTAGTCGAAGACATCGGCACGGGCTTCATTTCGTATGCGATACACTTTGCGGGCAGTGCGTTCAGTCTTCAGCGTTGAGAAGAAGCTTTTCATCGCCGAGTTATCCCAGACATTGCCCGCTCTGCTCATTGAGCATGTGATGCCGTTGTCCGCCAGCAGGCGCTGAAACTGCT
>QKYL01000225.1 GCA_003255745.1 Paracoccus saliphilus | reverse complement strand
GGCCTTGGTCGGCTTGTAGTAGACCGTCCGTCGCGGGACGCCAAACCAAGCGCAGAGCTTCACCAGCGACACATTGATGCCATCCGCCAGCAGGCCCTCATGGAGCGTCCGGATCAATTGTCGTCCTCCCGCTCCATGAGGGCCGCCAACTTTTTTCGCGCGCGCAGCTCCAGCATGGCCTCGCCGTAGGCCTCTTGCAGGTCACGAAGCTGCTTTTCGTATTCCTGCCGAACATCGAGCGGGTTTGCCCGCAGCGCATTCTCCATGCCCCGACGGGCATCATCGACCCAGCCCTCGATCTCGGATGGGGAGAGGTCATAGCCGCGGCTGGCTTCCGCCACCGTCGTCTTACCCTGAATGATCTCGATGACCAGCGCTGACTTGCGCTTGGCCGTCCACCGCTTGACGACGTCTTCCAATGGTCCACTCATCGCTACGTTTCACTCCTTGTAGCATGAGCAGATTTTCACTGGGTCGATACACAGCCCCACCTGAGTGGTGCGGCTTGAAAGTTAGTGCATAACCGGCCTTTAGCCCATCGGGACGATACTTTCTGGTTCCAGTGGGCGATATCCCAATGCGCTGTGTGGTCGTTTAGTGTTGTAATAGCTCCTACCTTGCTCGATTAGGATCTGGGGCAACTTCAGACAAGCTACACCTGAAGCTTAGCAGCATCCCATCAGGATACCCCTTAAGATCAAAGCATCGAGCGGTAGTTAGTTCTTGAATGTAAGGCAATGTCATGAGGGTTTGGGCGGCCCAAGCCTTCTTTCCCATTCGGAACCAATCTTTTACCTCGACCCCAGAAGGCTCCTGCGCAAAATGCCAAGATGACTAAGAATATCGTTAGTGATGCCCAAGGAGCATACGCGGAGCCTGCTGCCACCAAAAAGGGTGTGCCGACTAAGATAACTCGGAATGTCATACTCGGCCTCCTGTGAACTGGCGCCTTATGAATAGATCTTTAACTGCATTCTCCGCAAGAGTTTCGTACATACTTTTACCTTTGCGTGGCGATGTTGCGCAAATCAGCCCCGAGCATGACTGCCCCCTTTCCCGCCATTCTTCAGCGGACTGCTTCGATCTCGGCCCTGCCAAGGGCCGAGAAGCGGTTCATGATGGCGATGCGGATCTGGATTTCGGCGGTCTGGCGGGCGGGGTCTCGTGACATGATCCTCTCGCCGAAGAGCTTCAGGCAGTTCATCAAAGCTTCGACCCGACTTCGGGCGTGATAGCCGGTCCACTTCTTCCAGAGCGCCCGGCCCAAGCGCCTGGTTGCCCGCAGGATCTCAATTCGCGCGGCAGCAGCGGGACAGTCTTCTTTCCAGGCGCGGCCATTGCGCCGGATCGGTATGACGGCATCCGCGCCTCGGTCGATGATCGCGCCATGGCATCGTCGTGTATCGTAAGCACCATCTGCGGTGACCGTGCCGATCGTCTCTTCCGGCGGGATCTGCGCCAGAAGCTCCGGCAGCAGCGGGCTGTCGCCTTGGCGGCTCGAGGTCAACTCGACCGCGCGCACATCCCCGGTGCCCGCGTCCATGGCGAGGTGGACCTTTCTCCATTGCCTCCGGCGTGACGGGCCATGTTTGCGGGTCTGCCACTCGCCGTCCCCGCGGAACTTGATACCGGTGCTGTCGATCAACAGGTTCAGGGGCTGCCCGGACGCGCGATACGGGACCTGCACCGCGATCCGCGCCTGCCGGCGGCACAGCGTCGAATAGTCCGGAACCGGCCAATCAAGCCCCGCCATCTGGATCAGGCTTTCAACCAGCCCGACCGTCTGCCGGAGCGGAAGCCCGAAGAGCACTTTCAGGGTCAAGCAGGTCTGGATGGCAGCGTCCGAGAAGGTCTCGGGTCGCCCGCGCTTGCCGGTCTTGTCGGCGTGCCAGACCGTCTCGGGATCGAACCAGACCGACAGCGAGCCGCGCTTGCGCAGCGCCGCATTGTAGTCTGACCAGTTCGTCGTGCGGTAGCGGATCGGGGAAGGCTTCGGCATGCCCTCGACCTAACCCTCAGGACGCGCTCAGTGAATCCACCTCACTGAGATGTGCAACAAGGTCCCTTTGCGTGGCCTTGTTGCGCAAAGGCCGCCTTGGATTCACAACGGGGATCAGATGTGGTAGCTGGGCGGCATGAGCTTACCTCCCAAGACGGTCGAACTGGCATGACTATAACCAAGCGCTGAGGCAGCGTGGACCGCTGACGGTCTGGTTGATCCGGCGATGGAGTGGGAAGCCGCGCCCTCCGGGAGGCGTGGCCGCCAACAGACCTACAGCGCTGCAGCCATCCAGATGTGCCTGACGATTAAAGTTCTCTTTGGCATGGCGCTTCGGTAAACGACCGGGTTCGTCACGAGCCTGCTGAAGCTGGCCGGTCTCGAATGGTCCGTGCCCGATTTCAGCACGTTGAGCCGCCGCCAGAAGACCATTGCAGTGAGCATTCCCTATCGCGGGTCGCAGGAACCGTTGCACCTCTTGATTGATATCACTGGCATCAAGGCGGAGGGTGAAGGCGAGTGGCGTGCGCGCAAGCACAGTGGTGCAAAACGGCGGGTTTGGCGGAAAATCCATCTCGTTATTGACGAGGGAACACTGGAAATTCGGGCAGTCGAAATCACCAGCAGTACAGTCGGCGATGCTCCGAGGCTGCCCGATCTTCTGGACCAGATTGTGTCGGACCAGGAGATTGCCATCGTCACCGCCGATGAGGCCTATGACACGCGCCGATGCCACAATTCCATCGCCGACCGCGGCGCGGCTGCCATCATTCCGCCCCGCCGGAACGCCGTGCCGTGGAAGCCGACAACTGCTGGAGCCAGGGCACGAAACGAGGCGTTGCCGATCCCGACATATCTTGGCCGAGCGCTCTGGAGACGCTGGAGCGAGTATCACCAGCGAAGTCGGGCGGAAACGAAGATGAACTGTGTAAAGGGCCTGGGTCAGCGCTGGCTTTGTCGCAAACTTTGCTGATGCTTCAGCCTGAGCTACGGTTGGTCGAGTAGA
>KZ836065.1 GCA_003255745.1 Paracoccus saliphilus | reverse complement strand
AAAGGACAGCCACTGATGAAAATCGCGCTTGTGGGGCGAGTAGACCAGGACCTCAGTGACGGCTGCACCGTCCAAGCATCTTTGGAGGCATATACGAGACAAAGAAGCTGCGGCACGGATTCGATCTTCTGAAGGGTACAGCACGCACGACTTCTTCAGCAGTCTGTCAGCTCCGCAATCTCGGCGACGGCCAGGTTCAGGCTGGTGCCAAGCAAGTACATCTGGGCTGAGCTGCAGCGGCTGCTTACCATCGAGTTTTTTAATCGGGAGGAAGATACTTTGTCCATCACTCGACGCGGCCTCTTCGGGGCCATTGCCACGCTTGCACTCTTGTCAGGAGGTATAGCCAAAGCACAGGGTCAGGAGACGGAAAGAGACGTGAAGCGTATCTTGGTCTACGGCGACTCGAACACCTGGGGCTATATGCCAGTGGAGAGCGGGCCGACCACCCGCTATCCAGCCGATGTTCGGTGGCCGGGTGTCCTGCAGACGGAACTGGGCGAGGGATACGAGATCATCGAGGCGGGCCTGAGCGCGCGGACGACCGACATAGCAGATCCGACGCTGCCGCACATCTCAGGTGCCGGTCTGGACGGTTCTGCAGCTCTGTCGCCGATCATCGCGTCCCATCTCCCGCTTGATCTCGTGGTGATCATGCTGGGGACCAATGACGTGAAGACCCAGTTCGACCGATCGCCGTTCAGGACTGCACTTGGCATGGGCAAGCTGATCGACATCGTGGAGCAGACCGGCAGTGGCGTCGGAACTGAGTATCAGACCCCGGAAGTCCTTGTTTTGGCACCGCCGCCACTCGGCAATCTTCATCCTGAGGAACGGGCCGAACGCTTCACGGGAGGTGTCGATAAAACCCGCGCACTCCCTAAGTATTACGAAGCCATCGCGGAAGCTGCAGATGCTGAGTTTCTCGATATCGGCACACTCGCCGAAACGGACGGTATAGACGGAGTGCACTTCTCCGCCGAGACCCATGAGAAAATCGGGCGAGGCGTTGCTGACAAGATAAAATCCCTTACCGAGTAAGCAACTTGGCAAGGTTCTTGTTATCGGAGGTGTGCCCCGTTGCGGCTGCCGAGGCGCGCGATCATCGGGTGGCGCATTGACGTCTCACAGAGACTTGAACAGCAGGACGTATTCTACATGACTCATATCCCCCATGGCGACCACTTGATCGCAGGCGAGAAGATCCGGACCGAGGGCCGTTTTTCCTCGGCCCCCGCANGCGAGAAGATCCGGACCGAGGGCCGTTTTTCCTCGGCCCCCGCAACGGGGCAGGCGCATGAATACTCGGTCGGCACGCCCGAGCTGGTCGCCCAGGCCTGCGCCGCCGCCGACGCGGCCCTTGAGGGTTTCGCGGCCACCAGCCGCGACCAGCGCGCGACGCTTCCTGGAGGCTATCGCCGACGAGATCGAGTCCCGCGCCGAGGAGATCACCCGCATCGGCACGCAGGAAACCGGCCTGCCCGAGGCGCGCCTGCAGGGCGAGCGCGGCCGCACCAGCGGTCAGTTGCGGCTGTTCGCCAGCCACATCCGCGACGGCGCCTATCTGGACCGCCGTCACGACGCGGCCTTGCCCGACCGCCAGCCGCTGCCGCGCCCGGACCTGCGGATGATCCAGCGCCCGATCGGCCCCGTGGCCGTGTTCGGCGCCTCGAACTTTCCGCTGGCCTTCTCGACGGCCGGCGGGGACACCGCGTCGGCGCTTGCGGCAGGCTGCCCCGTGGTCCTGAAGGGCCACCCGGCGCATCCCGGCACCGGAGAGATCATCGCCGCCGCCATCCACGCCGCCATCCGCAAATGCGGCATGCCGGGCGGCGTCTTTTCCTTCATCCACGGTGACAGCCACGCGGTCGGGCGAGGCGCTGGTCCAGCATCCGCTGATCAAGGCCGTGGGCTTCACCGGCAGCCTTCGGGGCGGGCGTGCGCTGTTCGACCTCTGCGCGGCCCGGCCCGAGCCGATCCCGTTCTTTGGCGAACTGGGCAGCATCAACCCCTGCTTCCTTTTGTCCCATGCCCTGCAGGCGCGGGGGGCGCAGATCGCGCAGGGCTGGGTCGGCAGCCTGACAATGGGCGCGGGGCAGTTCTGCACCAATCCCGGGCTGCTGGTCCTGCCCGAGGCCGACGCCGACGCCTTTGTCGACAACGCCCGGCAGGCGCTGCAGGACAGCCCCGCGCAGGTCATGCTGACCGACGGCATCGCGGCGGCCTATCGCGACGGGACCGCGCGTATCGCCGGCCTGGCCGATCCCGTCATGGCCGCCGACAGCGAAGGCCGCAATGCCAGGCCGGCGGTGTTCCGCACCACCGCGGCCGCCTTCCTGGCCGATCATGCGCTTGGCGAAGAGGTTTTCGGGCCGCTTGGGCTGATCGTGACGGTGGCCTCGGATGACGAGATGCTGGAGGTGGCGCGCGGCCTGGAGGGGCAGCTGACCATCACGCTGCAGATGGAGGAGAGGGATACCCCGCTGGCCGCCCGGCTGATGCCTGTGCTGGAACGCAAGGCGGGCCGGGTGCTGGCCGATGGCTGGGCCACGGGCGTCGAGGTGGCGGATGCGATGGTTCACGGCGGTCCCTACCCGGCATCGACGAATTTCGGCGCAACCAGCGTCGGGACCCTGGCGATCCGCCGCTTCCTGCGGCCGGTCTGCTTCCAGAACATCCCCGAGGCCCTGCTGCCGAAAGACCTGCGCGACTAAGGGAAGACGGACGCGCGCAACAACGACCAACATGGAGGAGGAAAAGATGAGAAGAACATTCCTGATGACCTCGGCCGCGACCCTGGCGATATCCGCCACGATGGCGATGGCCGAGGGCGAGACTGTCGGCTTTTCCCAGATCGGGTCGGAATCCGGCTGGCGCGCCGCGGAAACGACGCTGACACGGCAGCAGGCCGAAGAACGCGGCATCCAGCTGCAATTCTCGGATGCGCAGCAGCGGCAGGAAAACCAGATCGCCGCAATCCGGTCCTTTATCGCGCAGGGCGTGGACGCGATCCTGCTGGCCCCCGTGGTGGCGACGGGTTGGGATTCGGTTCTGGAGGAGGCCAAGGAGGCCGAGATCCCGGTCGTGCTGCTGGACCGCAAGGTCGACAGCAGCGAGGACCTGTACCTGACCGCCGTGGGTTCGGACCTGGTCCACGAGGGCGAGGTCGCCGGCCAGTGGCTGGCCGACGAGGTGGCCGGCAAGGATTGCCGCATCGTCGAACTGCAGGGCACGACCGGCTCCAGCCCCGCCATCGACCGCAAGACCGGCTTCGAAACCGCAATCGCAAGCCACGACAACCTGGAGATCGTGCGCAGCCAGACCGGCGACTTTACCCGCGCGCAGGGCAAGGAGGTCATGGAAAGTTTCCTTCAGGCCGAGAACGGCGGCAAGGACATCTGCGCGCTTTACGCCCATAACGACGACATGGCCGTGGGCGCGATCCAAGCCATCAAGGAGGCCGGATTGAAGCCGGGCGAGGACATTCTGGTCGTATCGATCGATGCCGTGCCCGACATCTTCCAGGCGATGGCGGCGGGTGAGGCCAATGCGACGGTCGAGCTGACGCCCAACATGGCCGGACCGGCCTTTGACGCGCTGGCCGCCTACTGGGCCGACGGAACCGAGCCGCCGAAGTTCATCCAGACGGAATCCAAGCTTTATACCGCCGCCGATGATCCGCAGGGCGAATACGACCGCCGCAAGGACCTGGGCTACTGACAGCCGAAGGCCGGGGCGCCCTGGCGCGGCCCGGCCCTTGTCCACCGGGGGGTCCTTCATGCTGCTTTCCATCCGATCTCTGACCAAGACCTTTCCGGGCACGCGGGCGCTGGACGAGGTCGATCTGGACATCGCGGCGGGCGAAGTCCATGCCCTGCTGGGGGAAAACGGCGCCGGCAAATCCACGCTGATCAAGTGCCTGACCGGGGCATATCGGCGCGACGGCGGCACGATCACGATGGAAGGGGCGCCGATCGACCCCCGCTCCACGCTCGAGGCGCGGCAGTTGGGCATCGGCACCGTTTATCAGGAGGTCAACCTGCTGCCCAACCTGACGGTCGCCCAGAACCTGATGTTCGGGGCCGAGCCGCGCCGCATGGGCCTGATCGACGGCCGCGCCATGCGGCGCGAGGCGGACCGGCTGCTGCGACAGTACGGGCTGGAGATCGATGTCGGCCGCGACCTTGGCGCTTATTCCGTGGCCATCCAGCAGATCGTGGCCATCGCGCGTGCGGTGGCGCAGTCGGGCAAGGTGCTGATCCTGGATGAACCGACGGCCAGCCTGGACCGGCGCGAGGTCGAGATGGTCTTTGACGTGGTGCGCGGGCTGCGTGATCGCGGCCTGGGGATCATCTTCGTGTCGCATTTCCTGGATCAGGTCTTTGAATTGACCGACCGCGTCACCATCCTGCGCAATGGCCGCAAGATCGTGACCGAGGCCACTGCCCGCCTGGACCGCATGTCGCTGATCCAGCACATGCTGGGCCGCGACCTGGACCATGCAGCCCCGGTCACGCGCGCCCCCGATGCCGACGCCGCGCCTGCGCTGCTGCGGATCGAGGGCCTGGGCCGGGACGGCGTGATCGCGCCTTTTGATCTGACCGTGGGGCAGGGCGAGGTTGTGGGGCTGGCGGGCCTTCTGGGTTCGGGCCGGACCGAAACGGCAGAACTGTTGTTCGGCCTGCGGCCGGCGCAGACCGGGACGGTCCGGGACGCCAACGGGGCGGTCGATTTGCGCAGCCCCCGTGCCGCCATCGCCGCCGGCTTCGGGTTCGCCCCCGAGGATCGCAAGACCGATGGCATCGTGGGGGACCTGTCGATCCGAGAAAACATCATCCTGGCCCTGCAGGCACGGCGCGGCTGGTCGCGCCCGATCCCGCGGTCTGAACAGAACCAACTGGCCGACGAATACATCCGCCGCCTGGATATTCGGACTTCGGACCGCGAAAAGGCAATCGGCGAGTTGTCGGGCGGGAACCAGCAAAAGGCCGTCCTGGCCCGCTGGCTGGCCATGAACCCGCGCTTTCTGATCCTCGACGAACCAACGCGCGGCATCGACGTGGGCGCCCATGCCCAGATCCTGCGCCTGATCCGCACGCTGACGGCGCAAGGCATGTCCGTTCTGGTCATCAGCAGCGAGATTGACGAACTTGTGGCCGTCTCTGACCGAGTGATCGTGCTGCGCGACCGGCGTCATGTGGCGCAGCTGACGGGCCAGCAGGTCACAGGCGACCAGATCATGCGCGCCATCGCACAAGAGGGGGCCGCGGCATGACACTCCTGTCACGTATCGCCCCGCAACTGCTGGCCTTGGCGGCGCTGATTGCATTGATTTCAGTGTTCTACCCAGGCTTCCTGACCGTTCAGGTGAATGAGGGGCGGTTGGTCGGACCGGTCATCGACGTGTTGAAACGCGGCGCGCCCGTCGCGCTGCTGGCCATCGGCATGACCCTGGTCATCGCGACGCGCGGGATCGATTTGTCGGTCGGCGCCATCATGGCGATCTGCGGGGCCACGGCGGCCTGGGCCATCGTGGCGGGGCAGGGGCCGATAATCGCGCTGCTGTTGGCTTTGGCCGCAGGGGCGGCGGCGGGCCTTTGGAACGGGGTGCTGGTCGCAATCGTGGGGATCCAGCCTTTTGTTGCGACCCTGATCCTGATGACGATGGGCCGGGGCGTGGCGCAGCTGATCACCGAAGGGCGCATCCTGACGTTCACGGATCCCGGCTTTGCCTGGCTCGGCTCGGGGACCGCTGTGGGCCTGCCGGTCCCGACCCTTGTCTGGGTGCTGACCGCCTGCGCCGTGACACTGGTGATCCGGCGCAGCGCGCTTGGCCTGCTGATCGAGGCGGTGGGTGTCAACCGCCGCGCCTCGGCACTGGCGGGCGTCAACGCGACGGTGCTGCTGATCGCGGTCTATGTCGCCTCAGGCGTCTGCGCGGCGCTGGCCGGGATCATCGTCACCGCTGACATCCGCGGCGCCGATGCGAACAATGCCGGCCTGTGGCTGGAGCTGGACGCGATCCTGGCGGTCGTCATCGGGGGCAATTCGCTGCTGGGCGGGCGCTTTTCTGTGGCGGCCTCGGTTTTGGGGGCGCTGATCATCCAGACCATCGGGACCGGCATCCTGCTGGCGGGCTTTCCGTCGGAATACAACCTCGTCATCAAGGCGGGGCTGGTGCTGGTGATCCTGATCCTGCAATCGCCCCGCATCGCGGGGGAATGGCGGCTGTGGCGCGACAGCCACCGCATGCAGGCCGCCGAACGGAGCCGGACATGAACACCCGCGCGCTGCCCCTTTACGCCACGATCGTCATCTTCCTGCTGGCCTGGCTGCTCAGCTGGATGCAGTTTCCCAACATCCTGTCCACGCGGGTGATCGGGAACCTGCTGACCGACAACGCCTATCTTGGCATCGTCGCGGTCGGCATGACACTGGTTATCCTGTCGGGCGGGATCGACCTGTCAGTGGGGGCGGTCATCGCCTTTTCCGGCGTGCTGATCGCGGTCCTGCTGCGGGACACGAACCTGCACCCGCTGGTCGTCTTTGCAGGCGTGCTGGCGCTGACCACGGCATTCGGGGCCTGCATGGGGTTGCTGATCCACCGGCTGGCCATGCCCGCCTTCATCGTCACGCTGGCAGGCATGTTTCTGGCACGGGGCGCGGCCTACATGCTGTCGATCCAGTCGGTCCCGATCGATCATCCCTTCTACAAGACCCTGCGCGACGCCTATTACCTGATGCCGGGCAAGGGGCGCCTGACGCTGATCGGGGTGCTGATGCTGGCCGTCGTCGCCCTGGGCATGGTCCTCGCCCATCGCACCCGGTTTGGAACCAGCCTCTATGCCCTTGGCGGGGGCGAGCAGACCGCCCGCCTGATGGGCGTCCGGCAGGGGCAGACGACAGTTCTGGTCTATGCCTTTTCAGGTCTGATGGCCGGGCTCTCGGGGGTCGTCTTCTCGGTCTATACCAGCTCTGGCTATGCGCTGGCGACGGTGGGGACCGAGCTTACCGCCATCGCCGCTGTTGTCATCGGCGGCACCCTCCTCAGCGGCGGCGCCGGCTATGTCTTCGGCACGCTGGTGGGCGTCCTGACCATGGGGCTGATCCAGACCTACATCGTCTTTGACGGCACCTTGTCCAGCTGGTGGACCAAGATCGTCATCGGCCTGCTGCTGCTGGCCTTCATCCTGCTGCAAAAGGGCCTGCTGACGCTGTCGGGCCGCAGCCTGCGCAAAGGTGCCGCATGATGCGTTCTCCTTCCTCCCGCCCCGAACCCTTCGGCACCCTTCCCGATGGCCGCCAAGTCGACTGCGTGACGCTGGCCGGCGGCGGGCTGATCGCGCGGGTGCTGACTTTGGGTGCCATCGTGCAGGATCTGCGGATGGAAGGGGTCGCCCATCCGCTCGTGCTGGGCTGCCCGGCAGTGGCCGATTATCTGGACAAGGCGCGGTATTTCGGGGCCATCGTCGGGCGCGTCGCGAACCGGATCGGCGAGGGGACGTTTCAGCTGGACGGGCAGACCTACCAGACCAGCACCAACTTTCGCGGGCGCCACCTGCTGCATGGCGGGGCCGAGGGCACCGACGTGCAGCTATGGCAGATCACCGATCTGGCGCCCGATGCCGTGACCTTGGCCCTGACGCTGCCCGACGGCCATATGGGCTTTCCGGGGGCGATGCAGATCGCTGCGACGCTGCGGCTGGCGGAGGGTGCTTTGCAGATCGACCTGCAGGCCCGCAGCGACAAGGCGACTCCCTGCAACCTGACCCACCACGGCTATTTCGACATCGACGGCCGGGGGGACGTGCGCAACCAGATCCTGAGCATCGGGGCGCAGCACTACCTGCCGGTCGACGACGACCTGATCCCCACCGGAGAGGTCCGGCCGGTCATCGGCACGCCCCTGGATTTCCGCAGGCCGCGCCCGATCGGCGCCTTTGGCTTCGACCACAACTTCTGCCTGTCGGACAGCCCGCAGCCCCTGCGGCCGGTCGCGCGACTGATCGGGCAAGAGGGGCTGTCGCTTGAGGTGCTGACGACCTGCTGCGGTTTGCAGCTTTATGACGGGGCCCATCTTGACGGCGTGCCGGGGCTGGAGGGGCGCGTCTATGGCCCCCATGCCGGCCTCGCACTGGAGGCGCAACATTGGCCGGATGCCGTGAACCACGCGAACTTCCCTAACCCAATCCTGCGGCCGGGCGAAACGGCGTCTTCCACCACCTGGTACCGCTTTGGACGACAAGCGGCGCGGTCCGAAAACCGCGGCAGGGGGTGATTAATGATTGACATGACGGGCCAGATGGGGCCAATTTGTAGGACAAATTAGGAGGAGGATCCGATGCGGATCACTGCCGCGATCCATCGCGCATTCGAAATCAGCCAGATCGACGACCGCCTGTATGCAGCTTTCATCGAGCACATGGGGCGGGCGATCTATTCCGGTATTTACGAGCCCGGTCACGCCCAAGCCGATGAGCACGGCTTTCGCCGCGACGTGGCGGCGATGGTGCGGGACCTGAAGATCCCCGCGATCCGCTATCCGGGCGGCAACTTCGTTTCGGCCTATAACTGGGAAGATGGGATCGGACCCAAGGAAGACCGCCCCGTGCGGTTGGACCTGGCCTGGCGCAGCAAGGAAACGAACCAAGTCGGGATCAACGAATTCGCCATCTGGGCCAAGGATCTTGGCATCGACATGATGCTGGCTGTGAACCTGGGGTCGCGCGGGATTTCGGACGCGCGCAACTTCATGGAATACGTCAACCACCCTTCCGGCACCTACTGGTCGGATCTTCGCCGCAGCCACGGGGTCGAGGAACCCTACAACGTCAAGATGTGGTGCCTGGGCAACGAGATGGACGGCCCTTGGCAGATCGGCCACAAGGAGGCCAAGGAATACGGCCGCCTGGCCGACGAGACCGCCAAGGCGCTGCGCCAGATGACCCCTGGCGCAGAAATGATTGTCTGCGGCTCGTCGAACGACGAAATGCCGACCTATCCCGATTGGGAGCGGGGCGTGCTGGAGGAGTGCTACGAGAACGTCGACTACATCTCGCTGCACAAGTATTTCGGTAATTCCAGCCGCGACACGCTGAACTTCTTCGGCAAGGTCGAGGAGACCGGCCGCTACATCCAGGCCATCGGCGGCGTGATCGACTTCGTCAAGGCCAAGAAGCGCGCCAAGAACGATGTCCATATCTGCTTCGACGAATGGAACGTCTGGTATCACAAGCGCGAGCAGGATTCAAAGAACTGGAAAAGCTGGGACTGGCCCGAGGCGCCCGAACTGCTGGAGGAAGATTATACCTTCGAGGACACGCTGTTCATCGCCTGCCTGCTGAACGAATTCATCCGCCGGTCGGACCGCGTCAAGATCGCCTGCATCGCCCAGTTGGTCAACGTGATCGCCCCGATCCGCGCCGACCGCGACGGCTTGGCTTGGCGGCAGTCGATCTACTGGCCCTATCAGCTGGCCTCGCTCTATGGTCGCGGCACGGCACTGCGGGTTTCGGTGGACGGCCCCACCTATGACTGCAACGCGGCCGACGACGTGCCCTACATGGACATCGCGGCGACCCATGACAGGGCCGCCTCAACCGTGACACTGTTCATCGTGAACCGCCACCTGACCGAGACGGCCGATCTGCGCCTGTCGCTGACCGGGTTTGAGGGCCCCTCGGTCATCGAACACCAGGTGATCGCCGGCCACGACCTGATGGCCACCAACGGTCCCGGCAACGAAGCGATCGCGCCTGCCAAGGGCAGCGGCGTGGCGATCGAGGACGGCAGCCTCTGCGGCAAGCTGGCGGCCTTGTCCTATCATGTGGTCCGGTTGAAGGTGTAACCCATGTCCGGCGTCAAGCTGACCAACGTGAAGAAGATGTTCGGCGCCCATGCCGTCATCAAGGACGTCTCGCTGGAGGTTCCCAAGGGCGAATTCGGCGTCTTCGTGGGCCCATCGGGCTGCGGCAAATCCACCCTTTTGCGGATGATCGCGGGGCTGGAGGAGACCAGCGGCGGCCGGATCGAGATCGGCGGCCGCGACGTCACGGAAGTCGAGCCGGCCAAGCGCGGTGTGGCGATGGTGTTCCAGTCCTATGCGCTTTATCCGCATCTGACTGTAGCCGAGAACATGGGCTTTTCGCTGCGCCTGTCGCGCGCACCCCGCGCCGAACGCGAGGAAAAGGTGCGCGAGGCCGCGCGCATCCTTCAGCTGACCGACCACCTGGACAAGAAGCCGTCCGACCTGTCGGGAGGGCAGCGCCAGCGGGTCGCGATCGGACGCGCCATTGTCCGCCAGCCTGACGTGTTCCTGTTCGACGAACCCTTGTCGAACCTGGATGCCGAGTTGCGCGTGCAGATGCGGCTGGAGCTGACGCGCCTGCACCGCCAGATCGGCGCGACCATGATCTATGTGACCCATGACCAGGTCGAGGCGATGACGCTGGCTGACGACATCTTCGTGCTGAAGGGCGGCCATGTCATGCAGGCGGGCCGGCCCCTTGGCCTCTATGACGACCCCGACAACCGCTTCGTGGCCGGCTTCATCGGCTCTCCGGCGATGAACTTCGTCGATGCGGTGGTGACGGCCAGCGACGCCACCGGCATCACGGCGCGGGCCGAGGAAGGGGAACTGCACGCAGCCTTGGGCGGCCCCAAGCCGGCGGTCGGCGCGCGTGTGGTACTGGGCATCCGCCCTGAGCACCTGTCGCCGGTCGAGGCCGGGGGCCTGCCGGTCACGGTCGAGGTGGCCGAGGAGCTGGGAGGCAGCTCTTTCGTCCATTCCCGCTCGGCCTCGGGGGCTGACATCGTGTTCGAACGCCGCGGCAGCCGCGACAGCCTGGAGGGGCATCGCATCCGCCTCGGCGCACCGGCGGACAAGGTTTTCGCATTCTTGCCAGAGGGCGGACGATTGCGCTGAAGGGTCGCTCCGGTGCGGCTTCACCGAGGACGGCTGCGGGCCACCGCGCCGCCACATTCAACAAGGAGGAGGACAAGATGAAACTGACGACATTTGCATCCGCCATCGCCCTGGCGGCAGGGCTGGCCCTGCCGGCCGCGGCCCAGCAGACCGTAACCTGGTGGGACTTCTTCGCGGGCGGTGACGGGGTCCGCATGAAGGCGCTGATCAACCAGTTCAACGAGGAACATCCCGACATTCAGATTCAGGGCACCACGTTGGAATGGGGCGTTCCCTTCTATACCAAGATCCGCACCTCGGCCGCAGTGGGGCAGGGCCCCGACCTGATGACCTATCACCTGTCGCGCATGCCGCTGGCGCTGAGCGAGGGGGTCCTGACGCCGATCACCCCCGAGGACCTGGAAACCGCAGGCCTGAGCGAAGGCGACTTCTTCGAGACCGCCCTGCAGGCGGCCAAGGGTCCCGACGGCACGCTTTATGCCGTGCCCTTCGACATCCATTCCATCGTGCTCTATTACAACAAGTCCTATCTGGAGGGGACGCGGTTCCTGGATGCCGAGGGCAACCTGACCGGCATTGAGAGCGTCGCGGACTTCGAGGAGGCCATGCAGGCCGCTGCCGAAAACGGTTCGGAAACGCCTGTCACCTATGCCACCGGCGACGATGGCGGCGTTTATCGTGTCTTCTACACGCTGCTGTCGCAGCAGGGGGGAATCCTGATCTCGGAGGATGGCGAGGTCCTGCCGGGCGACAGCACCGAAAAGGCGGTCAAGGCCATCGAGATCATGACCAAGTGGCACAACGAGGGTTGGCAGCCCGAGCAGGCCCTTTACGAGGCTTCGGTGGCGCTGTTCACTTCGGGGAAAAGCGCCTTCCAGCTGAACGGGGTCTGGGAGGTGCCGACGATGAAGGACCTGCACGAATCCGGCAAGCTGGGCTTTGAATGGGGCGCGGTCGAGGTGCCCAAGCTGATGGACACCCAGACCACCTGGGCCGACAGCCATGCCTGGGCGATCCCGATCCAGGGCCAGACCGAGATGGACCCCGAAAAGCGCGATGCCGTCATGCAGGTCATCGGCTGGATGGAAAAGAACGCCATCCAATGGGCCGACGCGGGTCATATCCCCGCCTATCGCCCCGTCGCCGAAAGCGACGAGTTCAAGCAGATGCAGCCGAACGCGACCTATTCCTCGCTGGCGGATGATGCGACCTACGATCCCCGCAGCGAGGTCGCGGGCGTGGCCTCGCCCTCCTATGACGCGGCGCAGAACATCATCTCGCCCGCCATCCACGGCTACATGACGCCTGAAGAGGCCGTGGAGCAGGTCAAGTCCGAGCTTCAGTCCCGCATGCGCTGATCCCCTTGGGTCCCCGCGCCGCATCATGCGCGGGGACCTGCATCTTCCGCAGGAGAATATGACGACATGGCCATGATCCGGAACCGGACGCGCCACGGGCTGGTGGCCCTTTCGCTGGTCCTGCCCTTCGTGGCGATCTTTGCGCTGGTCTTTGCCTATCCGCTGTTCGAGGTCGTCCGGATGAGCTTTACCGACGCGCCCCTGATCGGCGGCGGCGAATGGGTGGGCCTCGACAACTACAAGCGGCTGTTCGCGGACAAGCTGTTCTACCGGTCACTGCAGAACAACGGCTATTTCGTTTTGCTGACGGTGGTGCCGACGACCGTGATCGCGCTGACCATCGCGCTGGCCGTGAACCGGCTGTCGGGCCGCATGCAGGCGCTGGCGCTGGTCCTGTTCTTCACGCCCTATGTCCTGCCGGTGTCGGTTGTCACGCAGATCTGGGCATGGATGCTGGATTTTCAGTTCGGCGTCCTGCAGCCCGTGATCGAATTCGTGACCGGCAAGCCGGTGCCGGTGTTCAAGAACCCGTTCTGGGTCATGCCCTCCGTCGCGGTGGTGACGATCTGGTGGACGAACGGCTTCAACGTATTGCTGTTCCTGGCCGGCCTGCGCAACATCCCGACCGAGCTTTACGAGGCCGCGCAACTGGACGGCGCCACGCGGGCGCAGCTGTTCCGGCGCGTCACCTGGCCGCTTTTGTGGCCCGTGACGGCCCTGGTGCTGACGCTGCAGCTTATCCTTCAGCTGAAGATATTTGACCAGATCTACCTGCTGTCCGAAGGCGGGCCCTTCAACTCCAGCTATGTCCTGCTGCTGATGGTTTATCGCGAGGCGTTCCAGCTGAACAACGGCGGCTATGCGGCGGCGATCTCGCTGGTGCTGTTCCTGCTGATCGTCGTGATCTCCGTCCTGCAATTCCAGATCCTGCGGATCGGAGGAAAACGCAAATGACCGGCCAACGCCGTCTTGAGAACCTGGTCCTGACCTGCATCACGCTGCTGGCGGGGCTGATCTGGATGTTCCCGCTCTACTGGGCCTTCGTGACGTCGCTGAGGTCCGAGAACCGCGTCGTCTCAGATGAGGCCGGCCTTCTCCCCGACGAATTCAACTTCTCCGCCTATCGGGACGCGCTGTTCGATACCAGCTTGATGGACTGGTACATCAACTCGATCGGGACATCGGTCATCATCACGGCCGTTGTGCTGCTGACCGGCATGATGTGCGCTTATGCGCTCAGCCAGATGCAGTTCCCGGGGCGGCGCCTGCTCTACGGGATCGTGCTGGCCAGCTTCATGGTGCCGGCGCAGGCCCTGGTGGTGCCGCAATTCGTGCTGATGAACGACCTGAACCTGATCAACAAATGGGGCGGGATCATCCTGCCGCAGCTGATCGTGCCGGTGGTGATCATCGTCTACAAGCAGTTCTTCGACGCCGTCCCCAAGGAAATGAAAGAGGCCGTCGTTTTGGACGGCGGCGGCGACTACACGCTGCTCTTCAAGGTCTATCTGCCGCTGAACTGGGGCATCACCACGGCGCTTGGCATCATCACCTTCATCATGTCGTGGAACGCCTTTCTCTGGCCCTTCCTGGTCATCACGACGGAAAACATGATGACGATCCCGGTCGGCATCACCCAGGTGAACGACGCCTTTGGCGTGGCCTATGCGCGGATAATGTCGGTGGCGCTGCTGGCCGCCGCGCCCGTGGTCATCGCCTACCTGATCTTCCAGAAGCGCGTGACCGAAGCGGTGATGATCTCGTCGGGGGTCAAGGGCTGACCCCGCCGCCGGCGCGCCTCAGGTCGGGCGCGCCGGCAGGGACAGGTCAAAGACCGTGGTGCCCCTGGAATCCAGCAGCGCCGTGTCGATCAGTTCGGACATCAGCCTGCGGGCACCCTGCGGATCACGCGCCTCGATCCGCTCGAAGACGGCGACATGTTCCTCGACGGGGTTCTTGCGGTGCGGGTTGGGCATGTCGCGGTACCGGAAGGCGGTGGTGAAGGCGACGGCGGCACAGATCCCCGCCTCCAGCGACAGCAGTATGGGGTTGTTGGCGCTGACCAGGATGGCGCGGTGAAAGCTGGCATCGGCCTGGTGCCAACTGCTTTCCGTCATGTCGCAGGACCGCATCGCCTCCAGCGCCGTGCGAAAGGCCTGCAGGTCGGTGTCGGTCCGCCGTTCGGCGGCAAGCCCCGCCGCCGAAGGTTCGATCATCGCCCGCAGTTCGTACAGTGCCCGGATGTACCAGTCCGGCGGAGCGCCGCTCTCAAAGCTCCAGCGGACCACGTCGGGGTCCAGCAGCGACCAGTCCTGGCGCGGGGCGACGCGGGTGCCGCTTCGCGTGCGGGTGACCAGCATCCCCTTGCCTGCCAGCCTGCGCAGCGCCTCGCGATAGGCCCCGCGCGAAATCCCTGTCTCGGTCAGGAAATCCATCTCCTTGGGGATCGGCTGGCCGCTGGCCAGCGTGCCGGCGACGATCTGGCAGCCCAGCCAATCGGCGATCGACTCGTTCTTGCGCTTGTCAGGGCGGGCGTCCAGATCGAAAGGCGCGGGTGATGGTGCTGATTTGTTCGACATATTGCCAGCTTCGCTGGTTGGTGCCGACAGGTCAAGACAGGCCGGCCCATGTCGCCTAGCGCTGTTGATTTCGACCCAGAGCTGAGCCGGGTAAGCGCATAATTTCCACTGAGAAGTGAGCCACCTCTGATTATGGATATAGGGTCATAGAGGGGTGAAGGCATGGTTTGTCTCCTTCTTTTTCGTGGCCGCTGCGGCTGAGCTTTCCTTGAACCTGAAGCTGTCGTTTCCGGTCTCCAGAATGTGGCAACGATGGGTCAGGCGATCGAGCAGCGCGGTGGTCATCTTGGGGTCGCTGAACACTGTGGCCCATTCCCTGAAGCTGAGATTAGTGGTGATGACCACGCTGGTGCGCTCATAGAGTTTGCTCAGCAGATGGATGGAGGAGGATCAGAAAACAGTCCGGGGGACGGTTTTCCCGACAACACGAAGCGCCTTCTGATGCACTGAAGGGCAGATAGCCCAGCTCGTCCAGGATCACGAGATCGAGGCGGCTGAGGCTTTCGGCAATCTGTCCGGCCTTGCCCCTGGTCTTCTCCTGCTCGAGAGCATTGACCAGTTCGATAGCCGAGAAGAAGCGGACCCGCCGGCGGTGCTGTTCGATGGACTGAATGCCCAGTGCCGTCGCCACATGGGTCTTTCCGGTCCCTGGGCCGCCGATCAGCACAACATTCTGCGCACCCTCCATGAACGCGCCGCGGTGCAGCTGGCGCACAGTCGCTTCGTTGATCTCGCTGGCGGCGAAGTCGAAGCCCGAGAGGTCCTTGTAGGCGGGGAAGCGCGCCGCCTTCATGTGAGAGGCAATGGAACGGACCTCGCGCTCGGCCAGCTCCGCCTTCAGCAACTGAGCCAGGATCGGCACACAATCGTCGGGAAAACGATCCCCCAGATCGTTTTCTGATCCTCCTCATACGTCAAAAGCAGGCGCCCCCCTCGCCATGGTCTCTCGGACCAATGGCGTTCCCACGGCTCGATCGATGAGGTCAGTGACCGACTGCGCCATCCCATGCATCTTCAGACTGCGGAGCATGATGACGATGGCACCGCTGGCGGGATCATGACGCATGACGGCCTCCTTCGGTCTGGCTGCGCAGACTGTCGTAGCGCTCGACATTGGCCTTGGGCTCGCGCCGCAGGGCCAGCGCCTGCGGGGTATCCAGGGGCGGCCCGCCAACTACCTTTCCATCGACCAGGCGGTGCAGAAGATTCAGCACATGGGTCTTGGTCGCCACGCCCTCGGCCAGGGCCAGCTCCACCGCCGTCAGCACGGCCTGCTCGTCATGCTGCAGAACCAGGGCGAGGATATCGACCATCTCACGATCGCCTCCCGGCTTGCGTATCATCTGGCCCTGCAGTTGCCTGAAGGCAGGCGGCAATTCCAGGAAAGGTGCGCCATTCCGAAGCGCCCCGGGCTTGCGCTGAAGAACGGCAAGGTAATGCCGCCAGTCATAGATCGTTCGTGGCGGCACCTGGTGGTTGCGCTGGAATACGCGACCATGCTCGCACAGGATGTTGCCCTCGGCCGCCACGACCAGCCGGTCCGGATAGATCCGCAGACTGACAGGCCGGTTCGCAAAGGACGCGGGAACGCTGTAGCGATTGCGCTCGAAGCTGATCAGGCAGGTGGGCGAGACGCGCTTGCCCCAGCTCGATGAAGCCGTCAAAGGCTGATGGCAACGGCATCAAGGCGGCCCGCTCCTCAGCCCAGACATCGGCGATCGTGCCGGGCAGGCTGCCATGTGCGGTTTCGGCCCACAGCTCCAGACAATGCTGTTCCAGCCAGGCATTCAACGCGGCGAGGTCTGCGAAGTCAGGCATTCCCTGAAGTAACTGGTGACGGGAGTCCCTCACGTTCTTCTCGACCTGCCCCTGCGCCAGCGGGCTCGGACCGATGGCGCCTCGCTGGCGCAGTCCCAGCCTGCTGCCGGATTGCAGAACTCGGGCGCAAAGACATAGTGGTTTGTCATGGCGAGGAAGCGCATGTTGACCTCTCGTTCCTTGACGCGGCCGACACGGTCCACTGCCGTCTTCGTTCGGCCAGGCCTCGGACCCATGGCGGCCCGGCCTCACTGTCGTAGATGCCCCGGGCAGGCACGCCACCAAAAACCCGGAATCCATGCCAGTGGGCGTCAAACAGCATCTCGTGGGTCTGTAGGAAATAAGCGCGCAGCAAAAACGCCCGGCTGTGCGACAGCTTGATGTCGGCCATCTGAAGCCTAGGTAGCGCTCTCCACCCAAAATGGCGAAGTCGTCGCTCCAGTCGAACTGGAAGGCCTCGCCCGGACTGAAGAACAAGGGCACAAAGGTCCCCCGTCCTGCCGTCTGCTGCTCACGCTGACGATCTGTGCGCCAGTCCCGCGCAAAGGCGGCCACGAGGTTGCAGGATCCGGCGAAGCCGAGCTTGACCAGATCGGCGTGCATCTGCTTCAGCGTTCGTCGCTGCTTGCGCGACTTGCCAGCTTCGGTCTTCAGCCACCCCGCTAGCTTATCCGAGAAGGGGTCAAGCTTGCTTCGACGTTCCGGAGTCGCAAATCTCGGCTCGATCGTGTTCGCTGCCAGATGCCTTGACACAGTATCGCGCAAGAGACCCGTGCGCCGAGCGATCTCGCGGATCGACAGCTTCTCGCGCAAGTGCATGCGTCGGATGATGTTCAAAAGCCCCATGTGGATCACTCCGCTAACCCCGCCGCTGACCGCTATGGGGGAAGGTTCACATGGCTCACTTCTCAGTAGCAATTATGCGCTTACCCGGCTCAGTTCTGGGTGAAAATCAACAGTCTAGCGGGTTGGGGGCCCCAGTTGCGCGGCGCTTTCTACCCATGGAACAGGAAACAAGCCGAAGAGTAACGGGCCATCCAATAGAACATGCCTCGGCGCCGTTCATTTGTCCCGCCACATCCTGCCACGCTTGGGCGGGACAAATGAACGGCTGACCCCATAGGGCGGCGCAGCTTTTTCGTGTTGTATGGCCCTCTGTCGCAGCTTCCTTCGAGCTCTCTGGTCGTGGCGGCAGGGCGGGCGCCCGATGCTTAAACATGGCCGCGCCTGCCGTCGACAAGGTGAGTGCCGGACCTGCTGTTGCCGCCGGTCTTCGTGCTTGTCGCCTGCGGTATCGGCTTGCCGCAGCTATCAGCCCCGGCATAAGTCGAGGGACGCGCTTCGCAAGCCGCTGAAGATGCACTTTCGCTTTGCTCAAACGCCGGACGCCAAACAATCTCGCTGCCCCGGTCTTGTCAACGAAGCACAGCACAGTATCCCGACGACGGTGGGCAAGGGAAAACAGTCGAAGCGGGCGCTGATTCAGCAGTCTTTAAAGAGCAGTTGATCCCGAAAAGGCTGCGCGCGCGTGCCATTCGCTGTTCCGTTCTTCGGGGCTGTAATTCAGCCACCTGCTGACGAACAGAAATGTTGCGCATGATGTCCTGTTCGGCAGCTTTTCCAACATTGACCCTCAGTGCCAACCTTGTTTTCGATCCTTAGACGCGAATGGTGCTGGGTCGCAGTGCTGCGCCTTTTGCGAGTACTTGGATTTTGTCGGTCACGCCGCGGGTTGTCTTGTCTGGCTGCGGCGCAACGGGCTGGGGCTGGTCCGCAAGGGGATCAGTTTGCTGGGCTGCCTGGGCCTCTTGCACTTTGACTGCTGGCTGATGGATGCCTTGCCCTTTCCTGTGGGATCAGGCAGCCCAAGTTCAGTTTCGCGTCGGGTCCAGACGCAGCAGCCGCAGTGCGTTCAGTGTCACCAGCACTGTCGCGCCGGTATCGGCCAGGATCGCGATCCAAAGGCCAGTGATCCCCAAAACCGAGGTCACCAGGAATACCGCCTTCAATCCCAGGGCCAGCGTCACGTTCTGACGGATATTGCCCATGGTGGCCCGCGCCAGCCGTATCATCGCCGGCACATCCGTCACCCGGTCGCGCAGGATGGCGGCGTCCGCCGTCTCCAGCGCCACATCGGTTCCGCCCCCCATTGCCACCCCGACCGCCGCCTGCTTGAGCGCGGGCGCGTCGTTGATGCCGTCGCCGATCATCATGACCGCTCCGCCCTGCCCAAGGTTCCGGATCGCCGTCAGCTTGTCCTGCGGCAGCAGGGCGGCGCGAAACTCCAGCCCGAGACCGCCGGCTATGGAGGCGGCCGTGCGCGGGTTGTCCCCGGTCAGCATCGTCACGCCCAGCCCCAACGCGCGCAACTGGCGAACGGCCTCGGCTGCATCGGGCCGCGGCTCGTCGCGCAGCGCGATCAGTCCCAGGGGCCGTCCCCGGCGATAGACGGCGACCACAGTCTTGCCCTGTTCCTCAAGCAACGTCACGCGGTCCGCCGCCTGCGGTGCGATTCCGCCTTGTTCTGCCGCATGACGGGGGGTGCAGACCCAGGCTGCCTCGCCCGCGACCACGGCTTCGGCCCCGATGCCGGGCAGGGCGCGTGCCCCCCGCGCGGGCAGCGCCGAGATCCCATCAGCCTCTGCCCTACCAAGGATGGCGCGCGCCAGCGGGTGGCTTGAACCGGTTTCAACCCCCGCCGCGACGGCCAGAAGTTCATCACCGGACACACCCTCAGCGGGGTAGAGGTCGGTCACCACCGGGCTGCCAAGGGTCAACGTTCCGGTCTTGTCAAAGACCACATGCGCCGTGCGTGCCGCAGCCTCCATCGCCGCGCCGCCCTTCATCAGCAGCCCGCGCCGTGCCCCGGACGACAGCGCAGAGGCGATCGAGGCAGGAACCGAGATGACCAGCGCGCAAGGGCAGCCGATCAGCAGCAGCGCCAGGCCGCGATAGATCCAGGTGTTCCAGTCGGCACCTCCGGCCAAAGGCGGGACCAGCGCGACCAAGGCCGCCAGCAGGATCACCACCGGCATGTAATAGCGGCTGAAGCGGTCGATGAAGCGTTCGGTCGGCGCGCGGGCTTCCTCGGCTTCCTCGACCAGACGGATGATGCGGGCGATGGTGTTGTCGCTGGCCTCGTGCGTGACGCGGACCCGAAGCGCGGCTTCGGTATTGATCGATCCGGCAAAAACGGCCTCGCCCGGGCCACGGCTGCGGGGCAGGCTTTCCCCAGTGACCGGGCTTTCATCGATGCCGCTTGTTCCGTCGATGATCTGACCGTCGGCCGGAATGCGGTCGCCCGGGCGCACCAGAACGATCTGCCCGATCTCCAGCGCCTCGGCCGGGATGGTCCGTGTTCTGCCGCCGACCTCCAGCAGCGCGGTTCGCGGCACAAGGTTTGCCAAGGCCCGGATGCCCTGACGCGCCTTTTCGGCGGCCACGCCTTCCAGAACCTCGCCCACGGCGAACAGGAAGACGACCAAGGCCGCCTCTTCGGCCGCACCGATCAGCAGGGCGCCGCCGGCGGCGATTGTCATCAGCCCTTCGATGGTAAAGGGCTGGCCCATTCGCAATGCCTGGGCCGCGCGCATGGCCACCGGAACCAAGCCGATCAGGCAGGCCAGGACAAAGGCCCATTGCCCCGCCTTGGCGGTCGAGAGCAGTTCGAAGATCCAGGCCGCGCCCAACAGGGCACCCGTCAGGATCACCAGGCGCCCCTTGGCAGTGGCAAACCAGCGCGTCTTGCCCCGGTCTTGCGCGGCATGGGAACGTTCTGGGTGGTCTGTCGGGTCATCGACGACAGGACCGTGGACAGGCTGGCCGGCGTCGCCGGGCAGCACGAAGACCTTCTTGCGCGCCACCGGCTGGCCCCTGGGGGCAATCTGGAAACCCAGCTTGCGGACGGTGACCTCGATCGTGTCAGGTTCGCTGGTGTCGGGCGCCAGCGTCAGCGACAGCCGCTCGGTCATCAGCGCCACGGTGACGTCGCTGACGCCCGGCAGCCGTTCGACTGCCCGCGCCACCTTCCCGGAACACGAGGCGCAATCCATCCCGGTGACGGTCCATTCCCGACGTTCTGTCATCAGTCGCACCCTGGCCCTTTGACCTTTTCTTTGTCCGACTCGCAACATAGGTTCTCTAGTCGCTAGAGGTTCAAGGGGGTTTCTCATGCAAACCATCGGCAAGCTGAGCGCGGCCACCGGGGTCAAGGTGCCGACCATCCGCTATTATGAGCAGGTGGGCCTGCTGCCGCAGCCCGCGCGCACGCAGGGCAACCAGCGCCTGTACGATCGTCGTGCGGTCCAGCGCCTGTCCTTCATCCGGCATGCCCGCGACCTTGGCTTTCCATTGGATGCGGTTCGCGAGTTGCTGGGGCTGGCCGACGATCCCGACCGATCCTGCGCCGCCGCCGACGCCATCGCACGGCGGCAGTTGCACGAGGTCAATGCCCGGATCCAGCGGCTGAACGCCCTTCGGGACGAGCTGGAGCGCATGCTTCGGCACTGCGCCTGCGGCACGATCAGCGAATGCCGCGTGATCGAGGTTCTGGGAAGTCACGCCCATTGCCAAGGCGGCCATATCGAGGGTGCAGATCTTGCCGGCGACTGACCGCGGCTGCCAAGGGCCGAATTTTCCCTGAACCGCAGCGCCAAGTGTTCAGGCGCCCGACCAGCCGGCTGTGCCCATGATCCTCAAGCCGCACCATCAAAGCGGGCGTTGAAGCGCGCGATCTCGCGGGGTTCAGGGTGGCTGCCGGTGTAGATGCTGACATAGGTCGGGACACGCGCCAATCGGGTGGCAACGTCTTCGTTGGATTGCATCGAGATATAGCCGATCTGCACCAGATAGACGGTCCGAGCGCGGACATCTGCCTCCACCGGACCATGCCCCCACCGCGCCAGCAGGCCGCGAAGCGCCTCCAGCCGCGCGGCATCTGCGGCCGCAACCCGCGCCGCGACACCCGCATCCTGCAGTGCCCAGCTGCGGACGGCAAATTCCAGACGTGCATCGAAGGTGCTGGTCGACAGAAAGCAGCCGATGACGTTCAGCATCGCCTCGGCCTGTGTCTCGGCGTATTGCTGGGTAGCCGCGATCAGCGGCTCGGTCGTGCGGGCCTCCCATCCGTCGATCAGCGCGGCCAGCAACGCCTCCCGGTCGTCGAAGAACCAGTAGAAGCTGGTCCGCGACAGGTTCAGCTGCCGCGCCAGAGGCATGATCTTGACCGCATCGACGCCGCCGTCGATCAGGGCACGATACCCCGCCTCCAGCCATCCGTCCCGAGAGCCGCGCCAGCCTGCGCTGGCCGTGTCACCTTTTTTCATGACGCGAAGATACCGAAGTACCCTGTTGGCTGCAATCCGGGGTTCAGTAATGAACTGAGAAAAGACAGCTATGACGATTATATTGACATGTATGAACATTCATCGCTAGATCGGCTTCATCTCTCAGCTGAGGTAACTCGCGATGTTCAACGATCCGCTTCTGCAGCCCTATCAGCTGAAGCACCTGACGCTGCGCAACCGCATCATGATCACCAGCCACGAGCCGGCCTATCCCGAGGATGGGATGCCCAAGGAGCGGTATCGCGCCTATCACGTGGAGCGGGCAAAGGCCGGTGTGGCGCTGACGATGACGGCAGGGTCGGCGGCGGTGTCGCGCGACAGCCCGCCGGTCTTCAACAATATCCTGGCCTGGAAGGACGAAGTGGTCGGCTGGATGAAGCAGCTGGTGGACGAATGCCATGACCAGGGCGCGGCGGTGATGATCCAGCTGACCCACCTGGGGCGGCGCACGCGGTGGGACAAGGGTGACTGGCTGCCGGTGGTCGCACCCGGCCATGAACGCGAGGCTGCACATCGCGCCTTTCCCAAGCGGATGGAAGACTGGGATATCGCCCGCATCAAGGGCGACTTCGCCGATGCGGCGGAACGCATGAAGGCCGCCGGCGTCGACGGGATCGAATTGGAAGCTTATGGCCACCTGCTGGAGCAGTTCTGGTCGCCGCTGACCAATGACTTGGACGCCCCCTATGGCGGCAGCCTGGAGAACCGGCTGCGTTTCACGATGGAGGTGCTGGGCGCGATCCGCGACCGCTGTGGGCCGGACTTCATTGTCGGGCTACGCTATACTGGGGATCAGGTTCTGGCGGGCGGGATGAACCGCGATGAAGGCCTGCAGGTCTCGCACATGCTCAAGAACAGCGGGCTGGTCGATTTCCTGAACGTGGTGCGCGGCCATATCGACACCGATGCCGGCCTGACGGACGTGATCCCGGTGCAGGGGATGCGGAATGCCCCGCATCTGGATTTCGCCGGAGAAATCCGCCGCGCGACGGGCTTCCCGACCTTCCACGCCGCCAAGATCCCCGACGTGGCAACGGCGCGGCATGCCATTGCTTCGGGCCTCTTGGACATGGTGGGAATGACGCGGGCGCACATGGCCGACCCGCATCTGGTCCGCAAGGTGATCGAGAGGCGCGAGGATGACATTCGCCCCTGTGTCGGTGCGAACTATTGCCTCGACCGGATCTATCAGGGCGGCATGGCCTTTTGCCTGCACAACGCCGCCACGGGCCGCGAGGAGACGATGCCACATGACATCCCTCCCGCGCCCGAAAAGCGCCGAGTGACAGTCGTGGGCGCCGGTCCCGCGGGACTTGAGGCCGCCCGCGTCGCGGCAGAGCGCGGCCACCAGGTTACGGTCTTTGAGGCCGCAGACAATCCCGGCGGCCAGATCCGCCTGACCGCCCAGCAAGAGCGCCGGCGCGAAATGATCTCGATTATCTCGTGGCGGATGGCGATGTGCGCAAAGCGCGACGTGCGCTTTCATTTCAACACCTTTGCCGAGGCCGCCGACGTGCTGGCCACGAACCCCGACGAGGTGGTTATCGCCACCGGCGGCCTGCCCCATACCGAGGTTCTGACGCAGGGCAACGACCTGGTCTGTTCGGCCTGGGACATCCTGTCCGGCGACGTGAAGCCCGGCCAGAACGTCCTGATCTTCGACGATGCCGGGGACCACGCCGCGCTGCAGGCCGCCGACATCATCGCCGCGACCGGGGCCACGGTCGAGATCGTGACCCCCGACCGCAGCTTTGCCCCCGAGGTGATGGCGATGAACCTGGTGCCCTACATGCGCAGCCTGCAGCGGCGCGACGTCACCTTCACGGTGACCTGGCGGCTGCTGTCGGTCCTGCGCGACGGCAACCGGCTGCGCGCGACGCTTGGCAGCGATTACGGAGACATGACGCGCGACCGGCTGGTTGATCAGGTTGTGGTGAACCACGGCACCCGACCGCTGGACCAGCTGTATTTCGAGCTGAAGCCGCTGTCGAAGAACCTGGGCGAGGTCGATCATGATGCCCTGATTGCGGGCCAACGCCAGGCTGTCGGCACGAACCCTGAAGGCAGATTCCGCCTGTTCCGCATCGGCGACGCGGTCGCCGCCCGCAACACCCATGCCGCAATCTACGACGCCCTGCGCCTGGTAAAGGACCTGTAGGGCTGGCGTGGCATCCGCTTGCGGGCCAGTTGCCGCGCAAGCCCTGACCGGCTAGCCATCATGCAGAGATAGCCGCAGCGCAGTCGGATCCACCAGCAGCCCATGCAACGGCTCTGGATCCGCCCGCGCCGACGGCCCCTTGAACCGGAGACCTACCATGCCGATCAACCACATCCAGCCCCGTGTCGTGACCTATGACGAAGGACGGGATCACATCACGTGGTCAGGGGCGATCGAGGCACTGCGCGGTGGCCATCTGCTTCCGCGTGCGCAGGTCGGAGACATCTTTCTGGGCCCCGCGACCGGCACCCTGCTGAGCCGCGCGGCCTATATCGAGGGCTTGGGATACGGTGTCAAATCCGTCACCGTCTTTGACGCCAATCCCCGCCGAAATCTGCCGACGGTGCAGGGCGCGATGCTGGTCTTTGGACCTGAAGACGGGTCGCCCCGCGCCATCATCGACAGCCGCCTGGTGACCGAGTTCAAGACGGCAGGCGATTCCGTCCTTGGCGCGCAGCTTCTGGCGCGCCCCAACAGCCGGCATCTGCTGATCGTCGGAGCAGGGACGGTCGCGGCCAGTCTTGTGCAAGCCTATGCCAGTGCGTTCCCGCATCTTGATCGGATCACAGTCTGGGCGCGTCGTTTCGAACAGGCCGAAGCGCTGGTGGCGGAGATGGGCCGGATGCCGCCGCAGCTGGTCGCAGTTCCAGATCTGCGGGAGGCGGTCGAGGCTGCGGACATCATTTCCTCGGCCACCATGTCGCGCGAGCCGCTGATCCTGGGAGACTGGGTTCAGCCCGGTAGCCATGTGGACCTGATCGGCGCCTACAAGGCCGACATGCGAGAGGCCGATGACCTGCTGATGACGAAGGCCGCGCTTTACGTCGACAGCCGCAACACGACCTTGGGCCATATCGGAGAACTCATGATGCCCATCGCATCCGGCGCGATCACGGAAGAAAGCGTCCAAGGGGACCTTTACGACCTTGTGGCGCGGACCACGCCGGCGCGCAGCTCGGCCGAAGAGGTGACGGTCTTCAAGAATGGCGGCGGCGCGCACCTGGACCTGATGATCGCGTCCCACATCGCTGCGTCTTTCTAGACCTGTCGCCATAGATGAAGTTGCCGGCGCCTTGGTCGTACTGCAAGGCTTGATCGGTTCCATAGGATGCATGCCGACACATGATAGAGCCAGAGGCGGATCGATATGATGGCGACGAGGCCGAAGAAGTTCTCGGCGGTCTTGTCGTAGCGTGTGGTGACAGGCAGGCAATTTGGGGCCTGTTGAAGCACCGTTCAGCAGAATTGCGCACCCGGCCAAGGATTGGGTCTACGGCAATGTGCGCCTTGCGGAACTTGCGCACCGGGATCATCGAAATGACATCGCGTAGGTGAACTATTTTTAGCTCGTGTGTTTGAACGTTTTCGCAACCCATGGCCCATGGCAAATTGCCCTTGCCGCCGCCCTTCTGTCGGGATGCGACCTGATGGAGCGGTTCAGCGTCGGTTCCCGCCGGTCCGCCAGGTGCTGCAGCACATAGATAAGACGAGCCTGAGCGCCATCAGCCACGGCAAACGGATCCGCGTGAACAGATCAAGCGTGGACAGTATCCTCTGCTGCATGGACGATGTGGCGGACATGCAGCTGTCCTCCGATTCTGAGCAGATGAAGGTGGCGCCCCGCATGTCGAGTGCGGGTTTATCCGCGTGGCGCCCCGATCCGCCACACCGCAAGTCACGGTCGAACTGCGCCACCTGGTGAACCGGCAGTCTGGCTGCATCGGCGATGGCGAAATCTGCGTATCGCGCAACACGGTGCTCCATAGCTGGATCGTGGCCGTTCCAGAAACTTCCTGCTGATGACAACCGGTCACTCATGGATTTTTGCGCCTGCCTGACCTGGATCAAGGCAGGACCGCGACATTGGTGCCAGAAGCGGGGCAGACCAGCAGCAGGAGAACCCAGATGACCGACATCCATTTTGCCTTCCATGGGCGGACCGCCATCGTGACCGGCGCCGCTTCAGGGATCGGGCGCGAGATCGCTTTGGAGTTGGGCGCGTCGGGGGCGCTGGTCGTGGTCAACGATCTTCTGCACGACGCCTGCCGCGCGGTTTCAGATGAGATTGCGGCCCGTGGCGGCGAGGCCCGCCCCTTTGCGGCAGATGTGACCGACGAGGCAGCCATGCGCGCCTTGGTAGAGTATGCCGAGGCAGAGGGCGGCGGTCTGCACATGGCGGTCAACAACGCCGGCATCGGCGGTCCCAGCCTGCCCACGGGCGAGTATCCGGCCAGCGATTGGCGCCGCGTCATCGACATCAACCTGAACGGGGTTTTCAACGGCATGCGATGGCAGATCCCCGCAATGCAGCGCACCGGGGGCGGAGCGATCGTCAACATGGCCTCAATTCTCGGATCCGTGGGCTTCGCCAATGCCGCGCCTTACGTCGCAGCCAAGCATGGGCTTCTGGGGCTGACCCGGACAGCGGCGATGGAATATGCACAGGCCGGGATTCGCATCAATGCGGTCGGGCCCGCCTTCATCGACACGCCGCTGCTGTCCGAAAACCTGTCGCCCGAGGTCATGGCCGGGCTGGCGGCGCTGCACCCGATGGGGCGGATCGGCACGCCGGCCGAGGTTTCGGCCTTGACGTGCTTTCTGTTGTCGGGCCGCGCCAGCTTCATCACCGGCAGCTATCACCTTGTTGACGGGGGATATACCGCGCCGTAACGGAGGAAGCCCAAGGTTCCGAAGTTGGTCTTTGGGCTGTTAAACGGCGGCATCGCGTTCTTCGAAGCGTGAAACAGCAAACCGCCAAATCGCGCCGCGTCGGGCCAGCAGCCTACATGCCAACGAGATTTCGGCAACCGTTTGCTGACTGCCGGTCCGTAAAGTGCTTTTGGTACAGGTCAGCGCATCGCCATGTATCGCGGGCTTTGTGTGTTTGGCGGCAACATGCCCCACCTGACGGGGCAATGTTGAAACCAATGTCGCGCCTCAGCACCGTCCTGCGACGGGGCAGCCGACGGCGGTCCGGATTGCAATTACCTTGGCGTTGGCGGTCTAGACTTGGCCCTCATGGACCCTGTTGCGTTTCTTGTGATGGCAGGCATGCCAATACGATCCAGAACAACAGGCTGTACTTGGCGTCATCATTCCGTCAGTACTCATGCACCACCCCCTCAGGCACAAGCCCCGGTGCAGGTTTCCCGGACCCAAAGGCAGGGCCGGCGGTCTGAGCAGCGCAATATTCCGCGCTGACAACCGGCCTGGATGGTCAGGCGCTATTCCAGCCCGCCGTCGACCACCGCCGACTGGACGTGATCGATCGCGGACATTACGGCCTTCGTGTCGGTCTGGTGGATCATATGGCCCGCCCCTGGGATCAGATGAAGGCTGCTCTGGCCGATGTCTCGGTGAAGCCGGGCCGACTGCGATTGCGGGTCGATCAGCCGGTCGTCCGCGCCTGCAATGATCGCGACGGGAATCTTGAGGCTTGAATAGTCGCTGCAGGCGGAGGCGGCATCCGGGATCATCAGCCCCGATTCTTCGGCACTGGCGCGGATCTGTGAGGGACGCACGGCCAGCCCCTTGGGGAAACCGCTGAACTTGGCCGGGACGCGCCTTGGCCCGAACAGCTTTTTCAACAGCGCAGGCCAGAGAAGCCGCGCAAGCAGCGGCGAGGCAGTATAGCGGGCAACGTCCCCGATCACCGGCAAGGCAGGCCCCGACATGAGCGCCACGTCGAGACGTGCGGTGGGATAATAATAGCCGGACGCCAGAACAAGACCTTTGACCAGCCCGGGATGGCGTTGTGCAAGCGCAACTGCCACCGAGCAGCCCCACGAATGGCCGGCGATGATCGCGGGGCCGATCTGCAGTCGTGCAAGCGCGGTGGCGATCAGGTCGGCTTGGGCCTGATCGCTCCAGATCGTGCTGCGCGGGCGGTTGCTGTGTCCATAGCCGGGGCGGTCGAAGACAATCACGCGGTGACGCGTGGCAGCCAGGTCCAGCAGTCCGCTGGTCTGGAAGTCCTGTATCATGCTGCCGTTGCCATGAAGCAGCACCAGGGGCGGACCCGAGCCCTGTTCCATGTAATGCAAGCGGACATCGCCAATGCGCAGGAATCGTCCCGCCGGCGGATTGTCATGCTCGGCCTGGCGAGCCAAATGGTGGTTGGCATAGGCCACCGCCGCCAGCGCAGCCACACCGCCAAACGCAAGCTTGCTGGCCGAAAGCCGCCGCCCTTGCAGCCCGCTTTCAATGTCTTCTGCATCCCTGGCCATCCGACACCTTCCGTTTTTGGTGGATCGAGAGGGGCCGCAGCGATGCGACAACCGTCCCGCTGCAGCCCCAAGCATCTGGGAGGGCATTTGTTCCAGAGACGGAAGGGCAGGCGGGACCCGACCACGCGGGACACGCCCCATTCAGGGTGCAGAAGACGGTTCGGACGCCAGCCGCTAATGGCATGCCACCCCAAGCGGGTTGCAAGATGCCGTCAGCCCGCCTTGGTCCCGGCGGCGCCGGGCAGTTCGATGTTGATCTCCAGGCTTGACATCTGGTTGCCACGCTCCATCCGGACCTCGACATCGTTGTCGCCGATGGGAACATGCTTGCGGATCACCGCGACGATCTCGCGCTGCAGCATGGGCAGATAATCCGCCTCGGCGGTGCCGGTGCTGCTGCGTTCGTGCGCCAAAAGGATCTGAAGGCGGTCCTTGGCAGTCTGCGCTGAGGCGGGCGGGTGCTTTTTGCGGGCGAAACCGAACAGGTTCATGACGCCCGCCCGAACAGACGCTGGAAGAGGCCGGGACGCCGCTCTCCGACGATGCGCATCTCGACCTGTGTGCCGGTTAGGCGCGAAACGGCATCGTCATAAGCCTGCGCCGCAGCCGAAGGACCGTCCAGCGTGACGGGTGTGCCGACGTTCGATGCCTTCAGGATCGCCTTGCTTTCGGGAACGACGCCCAGCAGCGGCACGGCCAGAATCTCCAGCACGTCATCGACGGTCATCATCTCGCCACGGTCAACGCGGTCCTGGTCATAGCGGGTGATCAGGACCTGCGCCTTGATCGGCTCGGCGCCGACAGTCTCGGCGCGCTTGGTCTGGCTGCTCAGCAGGCCCAAGACCCGATCACTGTCGCGGACCGAGGACACCTCGGGGTTTGTGACCACCACGGCCTCGTCGGCATAATGCATCGCCATCTGCGCACCATGCTCGATCCCGGCGGGGCTGTCGCAGACGATGTAGTCGAATTCGGCCTTCAGTTCGTTCAGAACCTTTTCAACGCCCTCCTTGGTCAGGGCGTCCTTGTCGCGGGTCTGCGAGGTCGGCAGGATGGACAGCGTGTCCAGCCGCTTGTCCTTGATCAGCGCCTGCTTGAGCTTGGCATCGCCCTGGATGACATTGATGAAGTCGAAGACGACCCTGCGTTCGCAGCCCATTGTCATGTCCAGGTTGCGCAGGCCCACGTCGAAGTCGATCACGACCGTCTTGAAGCCCTGCTTGGCAAGCCCTGCCGAGATCGCCGCGGACGAGGTCGTCTTGCCGACGCCCCCCTTGCCCGAGGTGATCACGATGACCCGCCCGAGCGGCGGATTGTTCTTGGGTTCTGTTGTCATCCGATAACCTCCATGCGAAGCTTTTCATCCTCCAGATAGATATGCGTGCAGCGCTGGTGGGCGGCCACGTCCAGCGTCTCGCTGGTCTGGTACAACCCTGCGATGGCGACCAGCTCGGCGTTCAGGCTCTGGCAGAAGATATGCGCACCCTCGTCGCCGTGGCATCCGGCCATGGCTCGGCCGCGCAGGGGGCCATAGACGTGGATGTTGCCCGCCGCGATCAGTTCGGCCCCCGAGGCGACCGAGCCGATCACCGTCAGGTCGCCATGTTCCGCCATGATCATTTGTCCCGATCTTACCGGCGAACGGATGACCTTGTTTTCTGTCCGGTGCGGCGCTTCGGGGGCTGGTGCGGCAGGGCTGGCCTCGCGCGGCAGGGGCGCATCCCGGCCAGCGGTCACAGCGATCAGGCCCAGGGACTGCAGCACGGCAGGGTCCATGGCGGCCGCCTTTTCGACCCCGAAGACCTGCAGCTCGCGCTGCCGCAGGTTTCCGACCAGGTCGCGGATGCGGTCGGGGTCATGGAAGCAGGCGGCATTGGCCAGATCCAGAACCATCGGCGCGCCGGAAAAGAACTGGGGCGTCTTGCGCAGTTGCTTGTCAAGCTGCGCGTAAAAGGCGTCGTCCACGGTTTGTGTGTCGATGCGAAGAACCAGCGCCGTCAGGAAGCGACCGCGCACCTGAAACGAGGTTGCGGTGGCCGGCATGGGGTCATGTCGGGTCCGGGCGTATCGTTCTGACACGTCGAAACTCTGCTCCTGCTCTGTGGCGGGTCGCGAATCGGGAACGCGCCGCTCTTCTTGAATCTCCCTTTTCACGAACCGGCCGCGGAGGGAAGGCGAGCTTCGCAAATTCAGCAGGAACCCGCCAAGAAAGACGGCAATTTCGCCGGGTCAGGGGCAACAGGGCCGGCTTTTGGTCCTCTGCCGGCGTCCAAGGCGCGTCTGGCGCCGGGTACCATTCGCCTTGCGACGGCTGCGAACCAAAGCCAAGAACGAAGCGTTATGACCCACAGACCCGGAGGCAGATCATGGCGCCACGCCCGTATTGGAAAGGCTACCTGAAGCTTTCGCTTGTCACCTGTCCGGTCTCCCTGACTTCTGCGACCAGTGACCGGGACAAGATCCGGTTCCACACGATCAACGCGCAGACCGGAAATCGCGTCCGGAGCCGCTATGTCGATGAAGAAACCGGAGATCCCGTCGAGGATGAGGACGAGGTCAGGGGCTATGAGGTCGAAAAGGGACGGCATATCATTATCGAGGACGAGGAGCTGGAGGCCATGGGCCTTGAAAGCACCCGGACAATCAATATCGAGCAGTTTGTCCCCTCGGACAGCATCGAATGGATCTGGTACGACACCCCCTATTACCTGACCCCCGACGACAATGTGGCGCAGGAGGCCTTTGTTGTCATCCGAAAGGCGATGGAGGCGACGGACACGCTTGGGATTTCGCGGCTGGTGCTGGCCCGCAGGGAAAGAGCCGTCATGCTGGAGCCATACGGCAACGGGATCGTGCTGTGGACGCTGCGTTTTGGTGACGAAGTGCGCCAGCCCAAGGATGTCTTCGGCGACATTGCCGATCGCAAGGCCGATCCCAAGCTGGTGGCGATGGTGCAAAAGGTCATCACGCAAAAATCGGAACCGTGGGACGCGTCGATGGTTTGCGATCCGGTTCAGGAAAACCTGAAGAAGCTGATCGCCAGCAAGCAGAAAAAGCGCGGCCGCCCGGCGGTACCCAAGCGCAGCGAGACGCCCGAGCCGCAGGACAACGTCGTCAACATCATGGACGCCCTGCGCAAGTCCATCGCCATCGAAAAGAAAGGGAAGCGCTGATCTGGCAGTGCCCGCCGGTGTGCGCGTTGCGGCGGCATGCTGCGTCAGGGCGTAACTGTGAAACGCATGACAGCTGGCATTTTTCGTCTGCCGTCGTCCTTACCGGCCCCTGCACCGGCTGGCTCCAAGGGGCGCGGCCGACCGCCAGAAGTCTTGCCAAGGGTCCGGCGTGTTGGCGATGCGGGCAATCGCGTTGGCAACCGTGAAGTAGTCGGGCCCGATGGCCGGACTCAACTCGCTCCAATCAAGCGGCATCGACACTGCAGCACCCGCACGGGCGCGGGTGGAATAGGGCGCCACTGCCGTCGCGCCACGACCGTTGCGCAGATAGTCGATCAAGGTCTTGCCCTTGCGCTTCGACTTGGTGATCGTGGCGACATATGTGTCAGGCGCGTCCCCTGCCATGGCCTCTGCGATCCCCTTCGCGAACGCCTTGACCTCGTCCCATTGCGCGCGCGGCTTCAGCGGCGCCACCACGTGAAGCCCCTTACCCCCCGAGGTTTTCACAAAGCTTGCAAGACCTTCTGCCGTCAGGCGCTCCCTGACCTCCAGCGCAGCCGTGATCACGTTTTCCCACGAGACGCCCGGACCCGGGTCCAGGTCCATGGTGATGAAGTCGGGCCGCTCCAGATCGTCGATCTGGGCGCCCCAGGGATGGATCTCCAATGCGCCCCCCTGGACCAGCCCTATCAGTCCCGCAAGGCTGTCGACCGCAACAAGGGGGTCCTTCGAAGTGCCCTTGGGATCATGGGCCTTGAGGATTTCGGCCGACTGCCCGCGCCAGGCATGCTTCTGGAAAAAGCACTGTTCGCCGACCCCGTTTGGGCATCGTACCAAGGCAAGGGGCCGGTTTGCAACAAAAGGTCCCATCCAGGGCCAGATGTCGGAATAGTAGTCAGCCAGGCCCTGCTTCGTGACCCCGCTATCCTTCCAGTAAAGCCGGTCCGGACTGGTCAGCCGGACAGTGGGCTTGGGCCGTTCGGTCGCAACGCCGCCGGACTCGCGGATGACTTCGTCGGCTGCCCGGTCCTCGCGCAGGCCGCGGAACGCGGCGTGGCGGATGGCGCCGCTGGCGGTCCAGGCGCGAAACTCGACCTCGGCCACCAGCTCGGGAAGGACAAAAACGGCATCCCGCGCCTCTTCGGCCGAAAGGCTGGCGGAAAAGGGGCTGGATTTCGCCGAAAGCTTGTCCAGCCGCCTGTAAAGATCTGCTGCCGCCTTCTGCGTAAAGCCGGTCCCGACCCTGCCTGCATGGATCAGCTTTCCGGCATCGAAGTAGCCCAGAATCAGAGATCCCACCGCATTGCGCGAGGTCGAGGATGCCGTGAAGCCCCCAATGACGAATTCCTGCCGTTCAGAGCATTTCGACTTGATCCAGCTGGCCGTCCGGCCGGAGCGGTACGGCGCACCCCCGTCCTTCGAGATCACACCTTCCAGGCTGAGGCGGCAGGCATGGCGAAGCACCAGATCGCCGTTTTCCTCGAAATGCTCACTGTATCTCAGCGGCGGCTGCGCGTCGCGAAGAAGCGCCTCCAGCACGGCCTTGCGATTCATCAGCGCGACCGGGCGCAAGTCCAGGTTGTCCAGATAAAGAATGTCAAAGGCGTAAAAGGTCATCCGGTCACGGCGATCTTCGGAAAGGTCGGCCTGAAGCGCCGAAAAATCCGAGGCGCCGCTTGGTCCTTCCACGATAACCTCGCCGTCCAAGATCGCAACCCGAGCCTCAAGGCGGCCCAAGGCCGCCGGAATGGCCGTTCCGAAGCGGTTGGTCCAGTCATGGCCGCTGCGGGTGAACAGCGTGACATGTCCGTCCTGAAGATGGGCCTGCAGGCGATAGCCGTCGAACTTGATCTCGTGCAGCCATTTCTTGCCCGATGGCGCAGAAGGCCTCAGCGTCGCCAGGGCCGGCGGGACAAAGCCCGGATATTCCGCCTTCTCTGCCGTTGCGGGCATCCGCGGCAGTTCTTCCTTGCCCGCATCAAGCCGCCCGTTAGGCGACGACCGACCCGCAGCCTCATTGCCAAGATCCTCGACCATTCGCCCAGACTTGACGGATTCCGGACGCTCGTCGACAATCGGCTGCACGCTCTCGCTGCGGGCAAAATCGTCGTCGCCCTTGATCAGCAGCCAGTTGTCGCGCTTGTCCCGCGCCTTGCGCGCCATGCGGGTCAGATGCCAGCGACCGCCAAGCTTTTCGCCCTCGATCTCGAATTCCAGATGACCCTTGGCCAAGCCCTTGCGCGGGTCGCCCAAAGGCTTCCAGCGCCCCCGATCCCAGAGGATGACGCTGCCGCCACCATATTCGCCCGCCGGGATGGTCCCTTCAAAATCGCCGTAATCCAGCGGGTGGTCCTCGGTCTGAACCGCCAGCCGCTTGTCGCCCGGCACCAGGCTTGGACCCCGCGTCACCGCCCAGCTGAGCAGCACGCCGTCCAGTTCCAGGCGCAGGTCGTAATGCAGACGCCGCGCCGCGTGCTTCTGGATCAGGTAGCTGTCGCCTGTGCCGGAGCCACCGGCCTTTCCCGGCGGCTCCGGTGTCGCCTTGAAATTGCGCTTGCTGTTGTAGGTTTCCAGCGCCATTCAGCTTGCCTTCTTGCGGCTCTTCGATGGCGCTGCCTTCGATCCCGCGGTAGTCTTTTTTCGCGGCGTGGCTGCCGGTTTGGCCTGGTCAGAGGCCTTGGCACTTTCGCGCAGCGCATCCAGCAGGCTGGTGACCTTGGTTTCCTGGGGCGGCTTCGGCGCCTTGATCCTGCGCCCCTCGATCTTGGCCTTGACCAGTTCGGCGACTGCGTTGTCATAACGGTCGTCAAAGTCCCTGGGGTCGAATTTGCCCGACTTTGTGTCGATGATGTGTTTGGCAAGGTCCAGCATCTCGCCTTCGATCTCCAGATCGGGCAGGTCCTCAAACGCCTCTTCGGCCGACCGCACTTCATAGTCGAAGTTCAGCGTATGGGCGACAAGTCCCAATCCCTGCACCCGCAGCATCACCGTCCGGACGCGCCGGAACAGGACCGCACGCGCCAAAGCGGCCACCTTCTTCTTGCGCATCCCCTCGCGCACGAGGGCAAAGGAATCTGCAAATGCCTCGTCTGCGGGGGCAATGAAGTAGGGTTTGTCAAAATAAACTGTCTCAACCGCCGAGCACGGGATAAAGGCCGTGATCGTCAGGGTCTTGTCGCTGTCAGGAACGGCTTCGGCAATCTCTTCGGGATCCAGGATGATGTACTGATCCTTGGCGGTTTCGTACCCCTTGACCTGCTGGTCCCTGTCGACGGCTTCCTCTGTCACCTCATCGATATATTCACGCCGGACCCGGTTGCCCGTTTCTCGGTTGAGGATATGAAACGATACCCGGCCGGATGTGGTGGCGGCAGCGTATAGCGCGACCGGAAATGCCAACTCGCCCAGCCTGACCGTCCCTTTCCACGTTGCTCTGGGGCTCATTGGTCTTCTCCATCCGTCTTTTTGCAATCAGGCAGCAGGGTTCGGGGGCCTATTCGTCATCCAGCTTGCGCTCGACCTTGGCGCGGCTGTTCCCTTCGGAGCGGACCGCGTTGCGGATCTCGTCGCGGGACACGTCCATCTTCTTGGCTTCATAGCGGATCTCGTGCTCCTGCCCCGAGGCGACAAGGCGCCGGTCCTGTGCCCGGCCACGGGCCGTCTTTTCATCTGACATGGCTATCTCCTTCCTGGGGCAGAACGCTCTGAAGGGCTGCATCGGTTCCTGATGGCGGCGTGTCGCGTACACGCAACCGCCTAAAGGAGAACGTTGCGGGGACGGGGAGGCGCCCATTTAGGGACCGCATCACGGCATAAGGTTCAGGCCACATGCGCCTTGTGGCGCAATTGCCTGCGGCTCAGGTCAGGACATAGTCGCGCGGCACAGGCATCGGCGGCAAGTCGGTTTCGCCCATCGCCGCGCGCAGGTGGTTGTCGACCAGGGCAGCATAGGTCGCGATGGGAAGGTTGTTCGGCATCAGCCCGAACGGCTCTTCAAGCTCCTGGCCAAGCGCGTCGAGACCGAAGAACGTATAGGCAACCAGCGTGGCAGCCAGAGGTGTCAGCCAACCCAGCATGTCGGCAAAACCGAAAGGCATCAGGAAGCAGAACAGATAGGCGGTGCGATGCAGCAGCAGGGTATAGGCAAAGGGCAGGGGCGTGTTGGCCAGCCGCTCGCAGCCCACCACCGCCTGCATCAGCCGGTTCAGGCTGTCGTTCAGGGCCAGCGCCTCCACCGGGGCAAGGCGTCCCTGGCGCAGCAGCTGCCCGATATCGGCGGCGACCTCCTGCAGGATGCGGTCGGCGGGACTGGTGGTCATGGCAGGTTCGTTGGCCCTATGCCGCAGCTGCCCCACGACGGCGTGGCCCAGGGCGATGATCGCGGTCAGGATCCGGCGGCGCTCGGGCGACGCCTGCGCGGGATCATCGTCTAGGACCACCGTCTGCCGGGCGATGTCCCGCGCCACCTGAATGATCTGCCCCCACAGCTTGCGCGCCTCCCACCAGCGGTCGTAGCAGGCATTGTTGCGAAAGCTGAGAAAGATCGACAGCGCGATGCCGATCAGGGTGAACGGCGCAGGGTTGATCCCAGGAACCAGTGCAGGCGCATGGCGATGAGCCGCCACCACGATCACCGACAGGATCCCGACCGTCGCCAGCTGCGGCCAGGTGCGCTGGACGACCGAACCCTTGAGAACGAAGAACAGCGTCAGAAGGCCAGGGCGAGAGCGAACAATCATAGGCCCATTCCCGCCGCAGGCCGGCAGGGGGCAGGGCTGGCCACACGCTCAAGCCAGAATTCGAAACGCGTCATTCCTGCTGCCTTGTCAAAGCCCCTGTGAAAATCAGCGGCCAGATCAGCGGGTTTGTCAACCGCATGTCCAGGTGTTGGGTCCTGATCGCGCAGCAGGAAAGGGGCAAGGGCCGCGGCCGACATGCGGAGTGTAATCCGGCCGGGACCTCACCAAGCCTTGGTCAGTTTTCCGGATCGAGCCGCGTCGAGGGACGGAACGTCCGTCCTGTGATGATCGCAGGCGCCGCAAGCTCCTGCCGGCGAGGGCGTCGCAGCATGTTGCGGCCAAGGTAGATCCCAAGCGCCACAACGCCTGTTGCCAGCAGAACCGCGCCCACGCCGGAAGCCTGCAGGTGATAAGGCGCCACTGCGCGCTTGGCTGCATGCTTGATGCGTTCCTTGGGGCGCACGCGGTTGCGGGGCCAATAACGGGGGTCCAGGATGCGGCTGTCCGCCAAGGCGCGCTCCAGCGGATCGAGGCAATGGGGCTTGATCGCCCGCAGGCTGCGTCCTTCCGGCCTTTGAAGCCTGCCGATTGCACCCAGAAGCGATCCGTCCTCGCGCCAGGCCGTGTCCACATCCTCTGCCGCGCAACCCAGATGTTCGGCCAGCAGCGACCGGGTAAAGTTCCGGATCAGGGTACGCTCATCCTCGGACGAGGCCTCAATGGCGATGTCACATTCCGTATCAAACCCCATCGAGCGGTTGTCGATGTTGCTGGACCCGATCTTGAGAAACCAGTCGTCGACCACGAACACCTTGGCATGAACATAAATCGACGTCCCCGCCGCATTCTGCGGATAAAAGATCGCGAAACGTCCGCCCCCGCCCCGTTCATCCGCATCCCGAAGACGTTCGATCATGCGGGACCGGATGGAATGCATTGCCTCGTCTTCCAGGAAGCTCTGCGCGGATTTGGGATTGATGATCGCGATTTCGGGACCGCCCGGCTCGGCCAGGCGCTCCTCCAACGCTTCGCAGATCGAAGTGCAGGCAAGATACTGATTCTCGACATAGATTGTGTGGTGGGCGGCACGGATGGCGGCCAGGTACAGTTCCTCGATCTCGTTGATCAAGGCCCTTCCGCGATAGCGGGGCGCGGTTCGGGAGATGCCGATACGGACATCGCGGATATCCGTGTCCAGGTCCTCCGGCCAGGCCGAGGGGGCGTCTCCATCGGGCACAGGCAGCGTCTCGCCCGTGGCAGAATGCCAGCGCTGCCGTGCCAGTTCGCCAAGCGCCTCGGCCACCGGGCCTTCCAGCGCGGTGGTCACGTCGTGCCAGGGCTGGTGCAGCGATCCGTCGGGATCGGCCCGCCGCGCATCGTCCGGCCTGTGGTTCCGCGTGTCCCAACGGCCGGTCGTCACGTCGATCCCCCCGCAAAAGGCCAGGCGGTCGTCGATCACAACGATCTTCTGGTGATGGCAGGCCCCGGCCGGGTGATGACTGTCCAGCGCCAGCCGAATTCGCGACGACGCCCTTTTCAGGCTCAGCGTCTCCCATGCCTGCGTCGCGATCTCGGCCAGCATCGCGCCATCCCATTTAAGGATGTGCAGGCACAGATCGCCCCGCCGGGCAACCAAAGCTTCAAGAAAATCACCAAGCCTGTTGGGCCAGCCATCGGGCGCATTGCCCTCGGCGTCGCTTTTGCCCGGCACCATCTCGATGCGCAGGTCAAAGTCCCACCCGATCAGGTAGGCAGCGCGTTCGGCCCGCATCAGCGCCGCGCGCAGATGCATGAAATAATCGGCCGCATCAACAAGCAGGGAGACGCGGGTCGCGCGCGCAACCCGCCAGCAGGTCGTCCCCGGTCGCAGAAGGGCCTCGGCTTGATCTTCCGTTATCGACATTGGCTGTTCCCCGGTATTTGGCAGGAACCAACGACTGCGGCGCGGATTCGATCCCTCGGCCGGGCGGAACGGTCAAGGGACGCCGGACCGGACCCGCAGTTCAGCCGGATGCACCGGGGCCAAGTCCGCCGGTCAGGTCCCAGGTATGGCCGGAACCGCGAACCTGTCGGCCTTCTGTCCGTTCACGCGCAGGATACGGGTTTCTTCGGACGGCAGCGTCAGGTGCAGCTGAGCCCACCGCGGCTGCCAGCGGCCCGAAGCACGAAGCGTCACATCGATCACGTCGACATCGCCGACCACGTCCATGTGCAACAGCCAGTGGTTGCCCTGCTGCGCGTCGGCGGCCTGACCATCGTCGCCATATCGTCTCCATAGAGAACGGCCTGATCGCGGAACATGCCTGGCGCGGGATAGACGGCCAGCACAAGGTCCGTGTCATCGGCGGGATCGGCACGCTTCGTGCCGCGGGACAGCGGCAGCACGGCGCCGGCCCGCAAGAAAAGCGGCATCGATGCAAGATCGACCGGCAGCACGACCTTGGTCCCCGGCGCATGGGGGCGGCCGGTGGCAAAGTCCCACCAGCCGGTGCCGTTGTCGGGCAGCCACAGGCGGCGCTTGCGCGCCCCCTCCTCGATCACTGTCCCCACCAGCAGGTCGCGGCCCAGCAGGAACTCGTCGTTCTCCTCGCGGGTCTTGGGATCGTGCTCGTGATCCATCAGCGTCGGGCGCAGCATCGGCTGATGCTCGGTCACCGCCTGCCACAGCAGCGTGTAAAGATAGGGGATCAGCCGATAGCGCAGCTGCAGCGCCTCGTGGATCTGGGGCAGGATCTCAGGACACATCCACGGCTCGTTCACCGTCGCGTCGTCATTCCAGGAATGAATGGTGAAGCGCGGGTGGAAGATGCCGTTCTGCACCCACCGCAGGAACAGTTCGGGGCCGGGCCGCGGCCCCGAAAAACCGCCAACATCTTGGCCGATGTTGAAAATGCCCGACATGGGCAGGCCCAGCCCCATGCGGTTGTTGTAGCGCAGCGTCTTCCAGGCGGTGCGGTTGTCGCCCGTCCAGGTCTGTGCATAGCGCTGGATGCCCGGCGCGCCCGACCGGCTGATCAGGTAGGGGCGCTGGTCAGGGGCGTATTCCGCCTGCGCATCCCGCGAGGCGCGCGACATCAGCACCGGCTGCAGGGGGCGGATCAGGGCGATATCGATGGGCTCTCCGAAGCCGTGGCAGTGCGCACCACGGTCCCATATCTCGTATTCGTTGTTGTCGTTCCAGGTCGAGTCGATGCCGTGCGCCGGCAGCTGAGTCGTCACGTTGTCTTTCCACCAGGCTACCGTATCCGGGTTGGAGAACTCCGAGACAGCATCTTGGCATTGTTGCAGAATTCGGCGTTGAAGCAG
>KZ836064.1 GCA_003255745.1 Paracoccus saliphilus | reverse complement strand
AAGAAGAAATTCCACGATGCCCTCGCGAATGATGTCATCGTGCAGGGCGAGGAGGGACAGGCCGCCGTCGCACCGAGCACGCTCGATGCGGTCCGACATCGCGCCAGATCAAGGTGATCATGACGCCAGAGGGGCCCGGTCCCGCAGGTGGAAGATATGCAGGGAGGCGTGGCAGAAAGCAAGACCTATGATTGCTGATGCAAGCGGTTCAAGAAGGAACAGGGACTGGCTGCACCACCGCGCCGGAACGTGTTACACACGGCATTTGCTTGTGGCAACCGTAGCTCCATCGCGAGGTCGCTCATATCAGCGCCCGGGTACGGCATGACATCGCCGTCTTCAACGTGAAAGTCATCGCCGGCTGCAGCCGAGCCGATGCCAGAGGCGTTCTGCGGCCGCGTCTGTGTAAAAGATCAAGCTTGAGCAGGCGTCGGGTCAAATCGTTTGGGTACGGAAGATGCCGCGTTCGGGGCATCTATCCGACTGAAGCATTCTGGGAAACGATCACCAGCTCAGCAATGCACAAAGAACACTTGGAACGCGGCAAAATCGGACGCGTTCACTGGTGACTAGGAGCGGGAGCCCCCTGATGTGCCACTGCCTGATGAACCGCCGCAGCATGCTGAAGCTATCGGGTGCCGGTACCTTGCTCCTCGGCGGCTGCGACAACGTTGATCTTGTGTCCGACGAAACGGTCGAGGCGATGGGGCTGGAAGCTTGGGCAGACATCCGGCAGGCGACACCGGTGGCGACGGATGCGGCCATGCAGGCGACGCTGAATAATGTGTCCGCGCAACTGCTTTCCGCCGTTGGCGAAGCTCCCGGCGATTGGGAGGTGCTGGTGTTTCGCGGAAACGAGATCAATGCCTTCGCCCTTCCGGGCCGGAAGATCGGCGTTTATGAGGGCATGTTCCAGGTGGTGGCCAACGCGGATCAACTTGCGGTCATTGTCGGTCATGAAATCGGCCACCTCCAGGCAGAACACAGTCAGGAACGGATGAACGCACAGCTGGCACAGGGATGGGGCATGCGGGCCTTGTCACTGATCCTGAGACTGGGCGAGGTCGAATATGCGGCAGAAATCGCCGCCGCTCTCGGCGCCGGCGTCGAATATGGACTGGTCCTCCCCTACTCCCGCCGCCAGGAGCTGGAGGCCGACCGGCTCGGCTTGCTTGCGATGGCCGAGGCCGGCTTTCGGCCAGACGAAGCCGTAAAGCTCTGGCGGCGGATGGACCAGGCAATCGGAAACCGGGCACCTGAGTTTCTGGCGACACATCCGGCACCGACGTCCAGGATCGCTGCCATCGAAGCGATGCTTCCGGAGTTCAGATGAACCTGCTCTGGATGGCCTGAGATCGACTTGAAGTGCGATAACATCGTCGGTCGAACAACTAGTCGAGATCCGGAGGGCGTTGATGATGTGACCGCCCCCTGACGGATCTCTGTGCCAAGGTGGGTCTGTGAGGATCCACAAAAGGGGAGCGGTCACATCATCAACGCCTGCCTGAACACGCGACAGAGGAACCCGTGGCCTGCACGTCGGTTATCTTCTGCATCCGGACGCGATACAGCCAGAGGCCAGTTCACCGCATGCAAAAGATCACCATCACCGGGCCGAACCCGCTTCTGATCGGCGACATGACGGACAGCGAGGCTGTTGCGACAATCGCCATTCAGGCAGAGGTTTACCTTCCGCAGGGCCGCAGCGAACCCTGCCCCGCTGTGGTCATCTCCGAAGGGCTGGGCGGTCTGCAGGACCGGCGTGAGCGGCACTATGGCCGGCTGCTGTCCGAGGAGGGTTACGTCGTGCTGGTAATCGACAGCTTCGCTTCGCGCGGGGTCGGCGGCAATGGTGACTTCATCAGGGCGATGACGGTGACCGAGGCGATGATGCTGGCCGATGCCTTCACGGGCCTGCGCTACCTGGCAGGGCGCGAGGACGTGGACGCAAGCAGGGTCGGGATCATCGGCTTTTCCTATGGCGGGATGATCACCCAGCTTGCCGCCTATGAGCAGTTGGCCCGCCTCTTCCTGCCGGAGGGGCCGCGCTTTGCGACCCATGTCAGCTATTACGGCTGCTCGATCCCGCGCCTGGACGATCCGACCACGTCCGGTGCCCCGGTGACCATCCTTCTGGGCGAAAAGGACCGCAACGTCAGCATCCCGCGCGTCCATGACATCGCCGACGACCTGCGCCGGGGCGGATCGGATGCCAGGGTCGTCACCTATGACGGGATCTATCACCAGTGGGACGGGAGCGATGAAAAGCCGCGTTGGGTCCCGGCCAACCTGCGCCGCCTCCACCTGCGCGTGGAACGGGATCAGAGCATCCGTGATGAAGATGGTTTCATGCAGATGCGGGGCCGCTGGAGCCGCAGGGCGCTGATCGCGCGCCACACCGATCCGCGGGGGTATCATATCCTGCGCGATCGCGACACGACATCGAAGACCAACGAGGTGATGCTGGGGCGGCTGCAAGCCATGTGAACAACAAGCTGCCAGCTCCGGTTTCACCGCAGCCGGTGGAAAAGGCATCGAAGGCGCCAGTTTCCGTCCCCTTGCCCCCGTGATGAAGGAGATATGCCATGTCTGTCGCGCCGACCCCCCAGGAGGCCTTTGACAGGGCGGTCAAGGAAGGAGATCGCCGTCTTGGCCAGTCGATGATCGAGCTTCTGTCGACCGGGTTCATCGCTGGCCTTACCGTCATCTTCGGGATGGTCGCACTTGGCACCGTTGAGGCGCTCCTTAGCGAGGCGTCGCACGGCATCCGCAGGATCGGTGGAGCACTGGCATTCGGACTCGGCGTTGTGTTCCTCGTGGTCGGCCGTGCCGAACTGTTCTCCGAGAACTTCTTTGACCCAGTGGCGACCATCGTGGAGCGACGGAAGCCCGGGATGGTCATGGGCCTGTTGCGGCTCTGGAGTGTCACCTTCTTGCTGAACCTGGTCGGCGGCGGGTTCTTCGCGTGGATCCTGTCGGTGGAGGGCGCTCTGCCAGAGGGGGCACCGGCGGCGCTTGTCCGCGCAGCCGAGGAGATCGCCGCACGGGAAAACCTGGTGTTCTTCGTCAAGGCCATCGCGGGCGGGGCACTGGTCACCCTGCTGTCCTTTCTGCTGCAGGCGGTGAACAGCGTGGGCAGCAGGATCGCCCTTGCCTACATGGTGGGTGTCCTGCTGGCCATCGGACCGTTCGACCATGTCATCGTGACAGCCCTGCACGTGCTCTTCGGCATCTTCTTCGATGCCCGTGTCGGGATCGAGGACTTCGTCCGCTGCCTGCTCATCGTGACCGCCGGAAACCTCGTTGGCGGGCTTGGCCTCGTGACCCTGACCCACATCGCGCAGGCCGAGGAGTAATGCCCGCCAAACCTCACGGCTGTTTGACGTTACAAGGCAGAGCTGCGGCGGCATGAACTGCTTTGCAGGGGATTTGTGATGGAACAAAGGTCCGGTGGGCCTGTTGGTGGGGCCGCGTGGCCTTGAGGTCACCACCGTTCAAAGAAGGAGTTATACTCATGACTTGGAACACAATGATCAACGTTCGCTCGGCTCTGCTGGCAACGGCTCTTGTCGTCCCGTCTGCTGCGCTTGCACAGACGTCTTATACCTATACCGACTGGGACACTGACGGCAATCTGGAGCTGACGGACACGGAATTCAACACCGGCTTCGCGGAGACCGGCACGTTCGATGCATGGGATCGCGATGACGAGGTCGGCCTCAACGAAGGCGAGTTTGCCACCGGCGTCTTCTCCAGCTGGGATGCGGACAACGACCTCCAGATCACCGAGGAAGAGTACGGCGTGGGCACCGAGCGCTGGTATGGCGCCGACTATGCAACGCCCTTTACCGATTATGACACCGACACTTCCGGCTATATCGACACCACGGAGTTCGGAACGGGCTGGGACAACGAGTACTACAGCGGATGGGACACCGACGGCGACGCGCTCCTGACCGAAGACGAGTTCAGCACCGGCGTCTACAACACCGCTGACCTCGACTCAAACAAGGTTATCACCGTCGAGGAAGAAGGATGGTTCGAGGGCTGGTTCGACGGCGACGACATCGAAGTGGAACTCGAGGAAGTCGGCGACGTTCTCTGATCCCCACGGCTGCCAAGTGAAGCATAAGCTTCCGTTGGCCCGCACCAAAAGAAGTTGGTGCGGGCCTTTTTTTCCGTGCAATTGCCTGTGCCCCCCCAAGCACATGCTTTGGCCCTTGAGGCTTGGAGTCGCCTCCTGCAGCACAAGTCAGTGTACATGCCCTGCCCTCCCATGTGAGACGCCTTCATGCCTGACCCTCTGAAACCAATGGTCGCAGCAGGCGGAGCGGAAGAGCATCAGCCTCATTTTCCGCAAGGAACCGGAGAAAAACCGCGGGTGTTGCTTGAGGAGGAGGATCTGCATGAGACACGTGACCGGGCATTCAGCAGCTGGTGAACAGCCTTATCTTCTGATGACGCTGGCCTTGGTCGGCTTTCTCGGCTGCGCGGCACTGATCGTCGGCACACTTGCGGCCCAGACCGTCGTGCCGGACTACAACTGGATCTCGGATACGATCAGTGACCTTGCTGCCGGCGAGGGAGAAATCGTGATGGACGTGTCGCTCTACGGATTTGCGGCTGGTCTCTTCGCTGTTTCCCTTGCCGCCGCCCATGCTCACCTCGGCGGGAAGGGCTGGTCGATGGGGGTCCTGTCCTTCGCCCTGCTTGCCGCTCTTGTCATCATCGTCGGAGCCCGCAACGAGTACGGCGACAGTGACCATGATGGCGTGGTCATCCACATCTACCTGGTCTACGGGCTTGGCGCACTGTTCGCATTGGCCCCGGCCTGCATGGCGAGCGCGATCGGCGAGTACCATGACTGGGCAAGGCGCGCCCTGATCGGCCTGACCGTGGGTTGGGTGATCCTGTGCCCGATCTTTCTCCTGGTGCCCCCCGGCATTGACGGACTGATCGAGCGGGCCCTTGGCCTGATCGCCTGCGGCATGACCGGCACGCTTTGCGCCGTCTTCTTCCTGAGAGGAAAGGAGCCCGCCTACAGGCGCTTTGAGGCTTGATCAGCGCCAGTGACTGACCGGCTGATGATGCTCCGTGATGGCACCTTCAGGAACATTGCGCAGATCGAGCTGTTGGTGAGACGAGAGATATCATCCGGCTGAACGGCAGTCGGCCCGATGGCGGAGAGAGAGCCTGCATCGGAGAAGGCCAAGAAAGGACATATGATGAACAACGACATGCCCTCGCGTCGATCCCGCCATCCTCTTTTGTGGCTGCTGTCCACCATCACCGTGATCCTGACCGGCTGGGCGCTGCACGCGACGGGGGCCTTCATGGTGCCTGTTGTCTTTTCGGTGTTTCTTGCGCTGCTGGTTGCGCCGCTGGACCGCATGGTATCAGAGAGGGTGCCGGACAAGGTCAGCTGGCTGGGACACGCCGCGGCGATAGGTGCCGTCGTGTTGGCGCTGCTGATGTTCGTCACCATGATCTGGGTCGCGGCCCAGCAGGTGGTCGAGAGGTTTCCGGGCGCTGCCGGCCAGCGGCAGTCTTTTGCCTGAATTCGGACAAGAGCTACGGGATCAGCCGGACGAAACCACTGACGGGGGCGCGGGATCCGGGGGGACGACCGATACTCAAACCGACGAACAGTCCTCGACGTCCCTTGGCATCACGCAGCAGATCACCGACCTGCTTCCCGATGGAGGCAGCTCGGTGATCGAGGAACTGGGCAGTTGGGCGTCAGGCATTGCCGTGAAAATCCTCAGCACGGCCAGCTCGGCCCTTTTTGCAACCGTTCTGGTTATATTCCTGACCCTTATCATGCTGATCGAAGCGCCCCGGTGGCGCCAGAAACTGGCCTGTGTGGTGGATGGTCCGGCACGTCGGGACGTCAGCGAGTCGGCGGCAGTCATCGCCAGCCTGCTGCGCCGTTATCTTGTCGCGCGCACGATCCTGGGCGTGCTGACGGCAATTCTCTATGTGACGTGGCTCTGGATCTTTGGGGTGGACCTTCTGGTGGTTTGGGCCCTGCTGACCTTTGTGCTGAATTACATTCCCACCCTGGGTTCGCTCATCTCGGGGGCGCTGCCGGTGCTTTATGCGGTGGTGCAGAAGGATCCCGGCACGGCGGTCATCGTCGGCATCGGCATCTTCGCAATCGAGCAGGTGATGGGCAACTATGTCGATCCGCGCGTGCAGGGACGGCAGGTGTCGCTGTCTTCGCTGGTGGTGCTGATCACCCTGCTGGTCTGGGGCTGGATATGGGGCATCGCCGGGGCGATCCTTGCTGTGCCCATCACGATCGCCGCCATGATCATCTGCGCCCATGTTCCATCGCTGCGCCCCTTTGCCTTGATGCTGAGCGACGAAAGTGACTTCGAAGGGCTGGATCGGCAAGCAAGCGGTGCCAACCAATAGCCAGGGGGGCCAGTGAAGATTGAAAAACCGAACGGGCGCCCTGCCCCGCGCCGCAGCGCCGGCCTTTACAGAAGAACGGACTGATTGCAGGCAGTTCATGCCAGCCACCTACTCGCGCGACTTTGCTGACTTTTTTCAGAAACCTGCATTCGGTCACGCACGTCCTCGACCAGCCTTGAATTCATTTAGCTAAGAAAGGAGGTCTGTCACATGCGCATCCAGGGCCTCAGCCCCAGGCAGTTCATCCGGGAACTTGTTGCGGCCGTCAATGACGACAACGTTTTCAACGGGGCAGCAGCCCTTGGCTACTTCCTGACGATGGCGATTTTCCCGGGGCTTATCGTGCTGATAAGCGTCCTGCCCTATCTTCCCGTCGCCGACGTGGAAGGGACGATCATGGAACTGCTCCGCCAGGCTTTGCCCCAGGAAGCGGCTGCTCTGCTTGAGGATGTGGTGACGGAGGTCACGCAACAACAGCAAGGCGGGGTGCTGTCATTCGGGCTTTTGGCAACACTTTGGATTGCGTCGTCGGGCATGTACGCCATCATGCAACAACTCAACATCACATATGGCGTGAAGGAGGCTCGCAGCCTGGTGCGTGGCCGACTGACTGCGATACTTCTTAGCCTGATGTTCGTGGTCTTTGTGCTGGGCGCACTTTCGCTGGTTGTTCTGGGAGGGACGCTGGAGCAGTGGGCTTCCGGCCGACTTGGATCTTCCGGCACGCTGACAACCGTCTTTGCCGCGCTGCGGTGGATTGTCATCTTCTGCGGCCTGCTGCTGGGGCATGCGTTCTTCTATAAATTCGGTCCCAACGTGGAGCAGCGGTTCCGCTTCATCACTCCGGGCAGCGTGCTAAGCACCATCCTCCTGGCCCTGGCATCTGTTGTTTTTTCATTATACATCAGAAACTTCGGGAATTTCGGCGCCACCTATGGCAGCATCGGCGCGGTTATCATCCTGATGTTCTGGCTCTATATCGCGGGCTTCGTGATGTTGGTGGGTTCCGAAATCAACGTCCTGCTCGAACATCACAGCAAGAACGGCAAACGAAAGGGCGAAAAGAAGCTGCCAAAGGATTGATCAGCGGGTCATCGCAATTTCGGCAAACATCACCAGGGTCATGGTCTTACCGGGCAAGTCTATTTCTTCCACCTGAACCGGAGTTGAACCTGTCGGGCCGATCATGGTGCGGCCCCGCCTTTCACAAGGCGGGGCCGCTTTGCAGGACTGTCTTAGAAGCGCTCGTAATCGAGCATCTCGGTTTCACCGACTTCCTGCGCCCCATAGGGCATGTCGTAATAGGGCGAGCCGGCGTCCCATCCGGACCCGGCACCGTACCCCTGATAGGGATAGGCACGGTAGCCGCTGCCATACGCATCATTGGCCTGGACGACCACGGCCGCCACCTGCCCATCCTGCAGAAGCAGGTCGCTGATATAGCCATAGTTGCTGTAGACGTCGCCGTCGCGGATGCGGGCATAATCGCCGATCAGTTCGGAGGCGCGCCATCCGCGCAGAACCTCGGCATCGTCGACGCCGCTGACGACTTCGCTGGTGGCGGACCCGACCGTGAAGACGTCCCGGTCAAAGCCGTAATCGCCCACCGTCTCCTCGGTCACCGGAATGACAACGCCAAGCCCGTCGTCGCTCATGACCACTTCGGCATAAGGAACGCTGACATGGGTGTCGCCGATGTCCCACAGGCCGCCGACTTCGGCAACGATCGAAGCGATCCGGCCATCGGGGCCAATGATGATGTCTTCGACATCCCCGATCTCTTCGCCAGTCACGTCATAGACTTCCATCTCGTCGATGAAGTCTTCCGCGCTGATGCCGTTGGCATAGAGATCGTCATAGTTCCAGTCGTTGAGCGAGATCACCTCGGCTTCGAGCGTCTCTGTTGTGGCGGCATCTGCTGTCCAGAACACCCCGACGACGTCGTATTCGGCCTGGGTAACGATCAGGTCGTCATCGGCGTCATAGACGCCATAGAGCCCGGTGACGAACTGCTCCTCACCAAGCTCGCCGCCGGCAGCCCAGGTGTCATAGACCTCCGCCTCGCCAAGGCCTGTGGCAAATTCCGTGTCCATCAGCATGGCGTTTGCATCAAGATCAAGGTCGCCATAGGCGATGGGGTCATAGTCGCTGAACCAGGTGTCCCACCCGGTGCCATATTCCGCTTCGGTCAGCATGCCGTCGCGATCCACGTCCCAGGCATCATAGACGCCGCCGTAGAACTCGTTCTCGTCGATGATCTGGTTTCTGTCGGCATCCCAGGTCATGAAGACATCGCGCCCGACCCTCTCGAACTCGACGGAACTCAGCTCAAGGTTGCCGTCCTGGTCGATGTCATCGTAGGTCCAAGTGGCTTGGGCAAAGGCCGGTGCAGTCACCGCCAATGCCAAGGCCATAGCTGTGGAAGAAACTCGTGCAAAGTTGGTCATTTCGACCCTCCTATGTCGTGTTTTTCACCCCTGAATACTAAGGCGCTTGAGCACATGAAACAGGCTCATGGCGGCATTGTTCCCGCCAGTACCCCTTTTATGTGGACAGGTTCTTGCTGTTGATGTCCAAGCAACTTCAACCACTTCCTGAACGCTCCAAGGTTTGCCTGCGGAACTGAGAAAGGACTCCGAAGGTTCCGTCTGACATTCCGCGGCCTGCAGCCGTCTGTTTAAGACGGTCGGATCATGCCCGGACAACTGGAAGAAGCGATTCAGGAGGGCACAGTGGGCAGAGACAACGGCAAGGTCAGGTCGGTGATGGCCAAGGTCATCCTGGCGCTTTTAAGCGTCGTGGTGGTGGCGTCTCTGCTGCCCCTGGTCGAAACGAATGTCTGGTGGATCCGTTTCCTGGACTTTCCACGGCTGCAGTTCATGGTCGCGCTGGTGGTTCTGCTGCTGCTCTTTCTTGCCGTGCGGGGGCGGTCAGGTTGGATCGGCTGGACCGCCATCATCGGTACAGCAGGGGCTCTGGGCTACCACATCCACAAGCTCTACCCCTACACCGATCTGGCCGAACAGGCCGTCCTGACCGAAGCCTCCTGCACGGAAGGCCAGTCCCTCCGCATCATGAGCGCGAATGTGAAGCGCCGGAACGAAAGCGCCGACATCTTCCTGGATCAGGTCGCACGCGTGGATCCCGACGTTTTGCTGGTCCTGGAAACAGATGCATGGTGGGACGAGCGCTTGTCGGTGCTGGCGGACGCCTTTCCGAACCGTATCCAGAGCATCCCCGAAGATCACGCCTTCTACGGCATGCACCTGCTATCGAAGCTGGAGCTGATCTCGCCCGAATTCCGGTTCCTCTTCGACGCCTATACCCCCACCGCCTTCACGCAGCTGCGGCTGCCGGGCGGTGATGTGATCGACTTCACCGGCCTCCACCCTCGCCCGCCGCTTCCCTGGTCGCAGCCCACCACGCTGCGGGATGCACATATCCTGTCCGCCGCGCTGGACGCACGGGCGTCATCTAACGCCACCATCCTTGCCGGGGACTTCAACGCGGTGCCATGGGAACGCGTCACGCGCAGGGCGATCCGGATCGGCGGCCTCTTGGACCCGCGCGTCGGACGGGGCATCTATCCCACCTATGATACCAAAAGCTTTGTGATCTCCTGGCCGTTGGACCACATCCTGTTCCAGCCGCAGTTCACCGTGCAGAACTTCGAGACGCTGCCCGAATTCGGCTCCGACCACCGCGCCGTGGTCGCCACGCTTTGCCACCAGCCGACTGTGGCCCGGGATGCGCCGGATCTAGACCCCGCTGACCTCGCCGAGGCCGAAGCCTCCATCGAAGCAGCTGCGCGCCTCAACCAGTGAGCGGGGGTAGCGATTGGCGCAACCCTGCGTTCGATCGGACATGTGGAACCAAGGTTATCGAACCTTCGAAGACAGCAGGCGGGAACATGATGGCAGGTTGATTGCTTGAACTGGCCTGCACGCAGCGGCTTTCTGCGCTATNCAGCCGACAGCGTCCCTGGTGTAAGGGAGACGGCATGGCACAGTGACAGCGGATGACTGCAGATATCCGTGGGTGGTACGCTGGATCAACCGCCTCAAGAAGCTGCCCTGATGGTCGCATGGCTGGGTAAGGCACCTAGGACAGAACGTCCGTGTCCTTCTACAGCGGGACACCGTGTCAGTGCTCCAACATCAGGTATTGCGGACTGAAGTCACCCTACCGCAATGCGTGTGGGTGCCAAAGACAATCACCTGACAGAAGTTCAGTTGATCATCGGCCGCCACGGCGCACCGTCAGTTGCCTGCTGTCCAACGGCACCTTTTGCTGGAGGTTTGCGGGGGCCTCACTAAAAAACAGCCGTAAGACGCATTGAACCCACCCCCGTTATGGCTCACCTTTTCAAGCCGCCAACCTGCCGAGAACACTGTGGGCGGATCAGGTCACACATCAGACCAGTTAACGAAAGGATCGACCGTTGCCGGGCTCTTATACCGGCAGGTTGTTCCACCTCTCGCAGCGTCCGACGAGTGCGAAGTACTACGGTCCAACGCGGTTAAAGGACACGCCGGCCAGATCGGCGCAGGAACCGTCCTTGTCCTCGAGCATAAACCCGGCACCTTCCGCAGTGATTCCGCAGCGCATCGGGAACCGAGCCTCGTGCAACTCCCCGTCGACCTGGCTTAAGGTTATAAAGCCGTCTGCAAGAGAATATGTGCCAGCCAAGGCCTCGCCGGTTTCGATATTCGCCATCTGGAACGACCCCTCTGGATCAAACCTCACTGTCACGGGTCCGTGCATGTACAGGTCGTCCAGCAACAAGCCTGCGATCGCGGCCCGAGCCGGCCGTCCTGCCTCTTGCTGCAGCTCGGCGATTTGGGACTGAAGCTCCACCAAGCGCTCGCTGCGTGCAGCAAGTGTGCGGGACATCTCGACCAGCAACTCCTGCATCGTCCGCATCCTCTCTTCAGCCGAGACGGTATCCGTGGCCAGTTCCTCCCGGCGCTGGACGAGCGCCGTCACCGACCGAACAACGGTGCCGCGCGTGCTTTCTATGGCTGCCAGTTCTTTCCGGGCAGCGGCAACCTGCTGCTCAAGGGACGCTTCGGCCTCGCGGGCTGTCTGAACCCGCTCTTCCGCCCCTGAGGCTTCTTCAGTCAGTCGCGCAACCGTGGTCGTCAGATCAGAAAGGCGCGCCTGGANGCAGGTTGATTGCTTGAACTGGCCTGCACGCAGCGGCTTTCTGCGCTATGATATGATGTTCAACCACGCGGGGTGCTGCAAGACCGGTCGAAGGATGCAGGCATGGATCTGGAACGCGCAATAGAAATCGCAGCCAAGGCCCATCGCGGTCAGCGGGACAAGGCAGGCGAACCATTCATTCTGCACCCGCTGCGGGTAATGCATGCTTGCTCGACCGAAGCCGAGCGGGTCGTGGCCGTGCTCCATGATTTAATCGAGGACAGCGAGTGGACACTTGAGGACCTGCGTCGCGAAGGCCTGGCGGAGGATCTGGTTGCCGCTGTTGACGCCATGACGCGGCGCAAAGGCGAAAGCTATGCCGACTTCGTCGACCGCGCGGCGCGCAATCCGATCGCGCGCACGGTCAAGGTTGCGGACCTGCGGGACAACCTTGACATGACGCGGATTGCAAATCCCACACACTCCGATGAACAGCGGTCACAGAAATACCTGGCGGCACTTAGGACGCTGGGTTTTTCTACCCGGTGATCAGTCCACGCGTTCCCATCCACATCCACGGTTTCTGTCCTGCACCCCTTCCGCACCATGACGATGATCCCGCTGTTCATCAGCCGTGCCACGTTCTTCTCTGGATCAAGCATCTTGCCTCCAACTTGCTGGCGTGCTTCGACGCAACCTTTTTTGTCCATCCGCGCATCGGGTTTTTCGAACCCCGGGCGGCAGATACCGACAAACCGTCGCTGGCGACGCTTGTCATGGTCCATGCACCTTCCGTCCCATCCGGCAATGGTCGCGCCGATGATGTCTCCGCACCTGTTGCGCAGGCCCGATCGCGACCGGGACCCACGTGCCATCTCTGCTCTTCAAGCAGGATGCTCAGCGTGTCAGAAAGTAGCTCGGCTTCAAGGCGATGATCTTCTTCGCCACTGAATGAGGACATGATGACGCGCGCGATGCTGAGGTTTCTGGACTGGTTCGACCGCCGCACCTCGGGCATAGGGCTGGTGATCGGCGCGATGTTCGTGGCGGGATCTTTAACGCCGTCCCTGATCCCGCGCAGCCCCGAAATCCAAGGCATTCTTGCCGGCTTCTGTTTCGCCGCCGGCTATGGAGTAGCCGTCCTGGCCGAGGCGCTGTGGCGTTACCTGCACTTGCCGCGGCTGACGACGCGCCAGGCGCGCGTGGTGGTTCCCGCGCTGGGTGCGGTCGCGCTGGGCGTCGTGACAGTGTTCCTGGTCCGATCGGCCGAATGGCAGAATGACATCCGGGCAGCAATGACCATGCCCCCTGCCGAGGGGGTCGCCCCGCTGGTCGTTGCGGCCTGGGGTACCGGTGTCGCGGCTGTTTTGTTGGTGACCTTCAAGCTGCTGGTCGCACTGGGACGATACGCCAGCCGCCGGATCGCCCAGGTGTTGCCGCCACGGCAGGCCCGCGTGCTGGGCATCGCGCTGACGGCGCTGTTAGCCTACCAAGTGGCCAGCGGCGTGCTGGTGCGCGGGGTGGTGCGCAGTATCGACCGGTCCGCGCAGGCATTGGATGACCTTGTTCCCGCAGACCAGGTTGCACCTCGGCAACCGTGGCAAACCGGCGGTCCCGCCTCATATGTCGCATGGCAGGGTCTGGGACGCGAAGGGCGGGAATTCATAAACAGAACCCCCTCGCCACAGGCGATCTCGGACGTGACAGGGCAGCCGGCACGTCAGCCGTTGCGGGTCTATGTCGGGCTGAACGCCGCCGCAACGCTGTCGGCGCGCGCCGAGCTTGCCGTGCGGGAACTGGAGCGGGCGGGCGGTTTCGACCGTGCGACGCTGGTGGTGGCGATGCCTACGGGGACCGGCTGGATGGACCCTGCGGCCGTGGAAACGCTGGAGCATCTGCATCACGGGGATGTGGCGACGGTCGCGCTGCAATATTCCTATCTGCAAAGCTGGATCTCGCTTCTGGTGCAGCCCGAACATGCAGCCGAGGCCGGGCGGGCGTTGTTCGGCGCCGTGCATCGCCGTTGGCAGCAGCTGCCCGAAGCCACGCGGCCGCGGCTTTATCTTTATGGACTCAGCCTGGGCGCGCACAGCTCTCAGCAGTCATTGCGCCTGCACGAGATGCTGGACCAGCCCATTGACGGGGCGCTGTGGGTCGGATCACCCTTTGTCAGCCCGCTGTGGCAGACGCTGACGGCCGAACGCGACCCCGGCTCGCCCGCTTGGCTGCCGCGCCTGACGACGGGCGAGGTCGTCCGATTTACCGACGGGCATCAGGGCCTGCAGGAGGGCGCGCCATGGGGCGATGTCCGCATCGTCTTTCTGCAATATGGCAGCGATCCGATCGTCTTTTTCCGGCCTGATATCGCTGTCCGCAAACCCGACTGGATGAAGCCGCCGCGTGCCCCCGAGGTGTCGGACGAACTGCGGTGGTATCCGATCATCACGGAATTGCAGCTGGCCTTCGACATGGCAATCGCGCTTGATGTGCCATTAGGACATGGCCATCGCTATGCCTATGTCGATCATATCGGACCTTGGCTGGCCGTGACCGACCCGCCCGGCTGGACGCCCCAGCGCCTGGATGCGCTCCGCGCCCATTTCCGCCACAGGCAGGCTACCCAAGGCGATCCAGAAAGCACCTGAAGCGTGCGTCAAAAGCATTTGACGCTGCTGTATGCGAATCCTGTTGCAGGCGGATCGCGTGGTAAGATCCATTGCGCCGATATTACCTACCTGTAGATGCGGCGGGGCTTTCTGTATCTTGTCGCCATCATGGACTGGCGGGCGCCCGGATTTCGAGTGAGGGCAATGGGCGCTGCATCGACAATGCCTACCGCGCGCCTGTGGCGGTCCCTGAAGCATGAATGCGTCTGCCTGCATGCCTGAGAGACTGGCTCACTGGCCAAGGCCGCCTTCAACCGATGGATCACATTCCAAAACCACCGGTGACCTTGCACCGCCCACAGCGGACAGCCGCCTGCCGTGATCTGTTCGCAAAGCATTGAAATCGATCAGCAGGCGCAGGCAGTGGCTTAGATCAACCGGAAAGCTGTCCAAGGCTCGGGGAGAAACTCGGAGCGTGTTCAGTCTCGCTTGGTTTCTCCGGGCGATTTGCCGCATCGCTGTGACTGGAGGAACCCTTTGCATGCTGCCACCTTTCAGTAGCGTACCGATGCCTGTCCTGCTGTTCGAGAAGGATACCTCATGCTGCTGAGCCTCCGCGATGTCACCAAGACCTATCCGGGGAGCGCGACCGCGGTGCTTGGTGGCGTGTCCTTTGTTCTTGAACGCGGCACGATGCTGGCCCTTACGGGAGAGTCCGGTTCGGGAAAAAGCACACTGCTGCATCTGATCGGCGGGCTGGACACGGCCGACAGCGGCGTGGTTGCGGTCAACGGTGTCGATCTGACGCCATTGGACGATGCAGGGCGGGCGGCGTTCCGGCGCGGCAGGGTTGGCGTGATCTTTCAGCAGTTCAACCTGATCCCTTCGTTGACGGTTGCTGCAAATATCGCGTTTCAGGCACGGCTTGCGGGGCGTCATGACAAAAACCGCGTCATTGCCTTGACCGACCGCCTGGGCCTCCGCGACCATCTGCACAAGTATCCCGAACAGCTGTCGGGCGGTCAGCAGCAGCGTGTGGCGATCGCTCGCACGCTTGCACCGCAACCGGACCTTGTTCTGGCCGATGAGCCGACCGGCAATCTGGACGAAGCCACCGCGGATACTGTCCTGAGCCTTCTGCAGGACCTGGTCGCGGAAACGGGCGCCGGCCTTGTCCTGGTGACACATTCAGAGCGTTTGGCCGCGCGCCTGCCGCGCCGATTGCACCTGCAGGGCGGGCATCTGGCGTGACCGCAGTCATCCTGTCCGCACTGGCCTCGCATTGGCGGCGCAACCCTCTGCAACTGCTGACGCCTCTGGTCGGACTGGCCTTGGCGACTGCGCTGTGGTCCGGGGTGCAGGCGATCAATGCCGAGGCGCGAGCCAGCTATGACAGCGCGGCCGAAACGCTCGGCGAGGGCCAGTTCGCGCAGATCAGTGCACGGGACGGCGGGCCGATCCCCCAGCAGACCTATATCGCCCTGCGGAGGGCGGGCTGGTTGGTGTCGCCGGTGATCGAGGGGCGCTTCGGGCCCGTGCAGCTCATCGGGCTGGAGCCTCTGACGGCGCCCGGCGGGCTCGGACCGGTCAGCGTCGACGGCGGCGGAGATCTGGCGGCCTTCCTGTCGGGATCGGGCCAGATCTTCGCGCGGGCGGACACGCTTGCGCGGTTGCCTGACAGCGGCGTGCCGGGGGTCGTTGCGGCGGATGTGGCACCTGATACGGCGATCACGGATATCGGCCTGGCGCAACGCCTGCTCGAGCGCCCAGATCAGATCGACCGTCTGATCGTGCTTCCGGATCAACCACTGGCTCGCCGTCCTCTGGCGGAGGTGGCCCCGGACCTGGTCTTGGCCGCACCTCAGGATGGCGGCGATGTTGCGCAGCTAACCGGGAGCTTCCACCTGAACCTGACCGCCTTTGGCCTGCTGTCCTTCGCGGTGGGGCTCTTCATCGTGCATGGGGCGATTGGGCTGGCCTTCGAGCAGCGCCGGGCGATGGTGCGGACGCTGCGGGCGCTGGGCGCGCCCCTGCACCGGCTTATCGTCTTGATGGCAGTGGAGCTGGCGCTCCTGGCCTTGGTTGCGGGCACAATCGGCGTCGCGCTGTGCTATATCATCGCGGCGGCCCTTCTGCCCGATGTGGCAGCAACCCTGCGTGGCCTCTACGGTGCCGAGGTGTCGGGGCAGATGACGCTGCGCCCGTCCTGGTGGCTCTCGGGGCTGGCCATCGCGCTGGTCGGAACGGCCGTCGCCGCCAGCGGAGCGCTTTGGTCGCTGGCGCGGATGCCCCTGCTGAGCGGGGCGCATCCGCGGGCCTTCAGCATGTCGCACCGCCACCGGGGGAAGTCGCTGCTGGCGCTGGGCCTGCTTCTCGCGGCTGCCGTCTTGGCTATTCTGGGACAGGGGCTTCTGACCGGGTTCGTCATGCTGGGTACCCTGCTGGTCGGCGGCGCCCTGACCTTGCCACCACTGCTGACGCTGCTGCTGGCCTTGGCCGAGAGACGCGCGAGGGCGCCGGTGACGCAGTGGTTCTGGGCCGACACCCGCCAGCAGGTGCCGGGCCTGTCGCTCGCGCTGATGGCCCTGATGCTGGCCATGGCCGCGAATGTCGGCGTCTCCACGATGGTCTCGTCTTTCCGGCTGACCTTCGTAGGCTTTCTGGATCAGCGGCTCGCCTCCGAGCTCTATGTCAGGGTCGAGGATCCCGCGCAGGCTACCGCCATCACCGCTGCCGCAGCCGGTCATTCCGATGCGGTACTGCCGCTACTGAGCGTGGATCAGCAGATCGCCGGCAGGCCGGCGGTGATCCTCGGGCTGCGCGATCATGCCACCTATCGCGACAACTGGCAGCTTCTGCGCGCGTCTCCGAATGTGTGGGATCGACTAGCGCAGGGTGATGGCGTGCTGATCAACGAACAGATGTATCGGCGGTCTGGTCTCGATCTGGGCTCGGAGGTTGCGCTCCGTCAAGATGTCTCCCTCCCGGTGCTGGGCATCTATGGCGATTACGGCAACCCGGCCGGGCAGGTCATCGTGACCGAGGACCTGTTCCGCCGCCTCTTCCCTGGGGTGACTGCCCGGCAGTTCGGGCTGCGCGTCGATCCGGATCAGGTCGAGGTCCTCCGAGACCGCCTCCGCGAGGAAGCCGGGGTTCCCGAGAGCGCGATGATCGATCAGGCTGCAGTCAAAGCCGCCTCTCTTGCCATCTTCGAGCGGACCTTCACCGTGACGACCGCGCTGAACGTGCTGACACTGGCCGTTGCCGGCTTTGCCATCCTGATGAGCCTGTTGACCCTGGCCGGGATGCGTGTGCCGCAGCTGGCGCCGGTCTGGGCACTGGGGCTGACGCGGCGCAGACTTGCCGCGCTGGACCTACTGCGCACCTTGCTCCTCGCGTCGCTGACAAGCGCGCTGGCCCTGCCGCTGGGGCTGGCCCTGGCTTGGGCGCTGCTGGCGGTCGTAAATGTCGAGGCCTTTGGCTGGCGACTTCCGATGTATCTCTTCCCGCTCGACTACCTGATGGTGGGATTGCTCGCGCTGCTGGCAGCGGCGGTTGCGGCGCTGTGGCCGGCCTGGCGGCTGTCGCGCACGCCGCCGGCGCAACTGCTGGGGGTGTTCCGCCATGAACGTTAAGATCCTGGTCTCTCTTCTGCTTCTTCCCTGCGTCGCGCAGAGCCAGGGCTTTGCCGGTCTCGGCACAGAGGCCGGAGACTTCGCGCAGCCGGTACCGGGACGCTCGCTGGAGTTTCCGGCCGATCACGGACCCCACCCGGAGTACCGGATCGAGTGGTGGTATCTGACCGCCAACATGACGGGCCCGGACGGAACGCCCTATGGCCTGCAATGGACGCTCTTCCGCTCGGCGCTGGCCCCGCTCGACGGCGAGGGATGGGAGACGCCGCAGCTGTGGATGGGCCATGCAGCCGTCACCACGCCGGACGCGCACCACGTGGCCGAGCGCCTGGCTTGGGGCGGCGTTGGACAGGCGGGCGTGCAGGCGGAGCCATTCGCGGCCTGGATCGATGACTGGGCCGTGGAGGGGCCTGACTTCGACAACCTGCACCTGACCGCTTCCGGAGGCGACTTCGCCTATGACGTCCAGCTGCGCTCCTCGGGCCCGCTGGTGCTTCACGGGCAGGATGGCTACTCGGTCAAGTCGGGCGCCGGTCAGGCCAGCTACTACTACTCCCGGCCCTTCTTCGAGCTCTCCGGCACTCTGTCTCTGCCGGATGGCGACATCCCGGTGACCGGGACAGCGTGGCTCGACCGAGAGTGGTCATCGCAACCGCTGGCCGAGGATCAGCAGGGGTGGGACTGGTTCTCGCTGTCCTTCGACAGCGGCCACAAGCTGATGGGCTTCGTCCTGCGCGGCAGCACGGACTACACCTCCGCCACCTGGATCGCTGCCGATGGGCAGGCCACTGCCCTCGCAGACGGCGCATTCGTCGCGACTCCACTGGAATGGCACGACGTAGCCGAACGCCACGTGCCGACAGCGTGGCGGGTCAGCCTGCCGGCGCGGGGTGTCGATGTGACAGTTGCGGCGCTCAACCCCGATGCCTGGATGCAGACTTCTGTGCCCTATTGGGAGGGACCGGTCACGGTCAGTGGCAGCCACGACGGCGTCGCGTATCTGGAGATGACGGGTTACGAATGATCTCGGTTGATGCTCCGAGCATCACCTCATGCGAGGAGCGACCCCTTCGGCATCAGGGCAGCACGCGTCGACACGGTCTCCGGCGAAGGTGATCGTCACCGCGAGTTGTGGCTCTCTGTCATCGCGTCTATCAACTCCCGCGTCTTGATGAGGTCCGACAGATCGACCGCCAGCGGCGCCTTGCCCTCGAGCGCATCGAGGAACGCCGAGATCAGCTCCTGATGGCCGGCATGGTCGAACGCCATCGGATCAGCTGCATTGCCACTGGCCCCTTCGCCTCCTACGGTCACGATCCGGCCATCATGATGAAACACCTGCGCCTGCAGCCCCTCGATGCGGATGGTCATGCGCTCGAAGATCAGCGTCATCGTCTCGGGCATGCCGGGATAACAGGCCGTCGTGGCCATAATGGTGCTGGGCGCGGCCTCGGGCCCGAAGCTCGCCAGCGCGCAGACCATGTCCTCGGCTTCCATCCGGTGCAGGTGGCTTGTCGCGGCATGAGCGGCGCTGATCCTGGCGCCGCCGCACAACGCCCGCAGGACGTCGAGCGTGTGGATGGCCTGCGTCAGCATCACGCCCCCACCGTCCCAGGCAAAGGTCCCGCGCCCCGGCTCATTGTAGTAGGACTGCGGCCGCCACCACGGGATCAGGCAATGCACGCCGCAGAGCCGCCCCGGCGCTCCGGACGAGGTGATCTCTGCCACAGCTCGGACGGCGGGGCGGAACCGATGCTGCAGCACGGGTGCGGCCAGCAGGCCCAGTGCCTCTGCCCGATCGGCGAGAAACCGGGCGTCATCCGTAACCAGTTCTGCAGGCTTCTAGATCAGGAGATGCTTGCCGGCCGCGAGGATGCGCCCGCCGAGACTGCGGTGACTGTCGGGTGGGGTCAGCAGGATGACGGCATCGACAGCCGGATCACCGAGCACCGCATCCAGATCGTAGGTCGCAGCGACGCCGTAGGTTGCTTCGAATGCGGCTCGCCGCGCCGGACTACGAGCCACGGCATAGGCCAAACGCGCCCTGCCCCTCAGGTCAGCAAGACTGGCCATGTGCGGCGCCAGAGCCATTCCCAGGCCAACGATGCCAAACGTCTTCATCCTTCCTCCGTACGAGCTGTGTAAATCCTAATCTAGATGTTTTTAGCCGTACCTGCGCCAGCGTCAGAACGTCTGAACTGTCGCAACGACTGGTCTTACTTAAGTTGGCACCTCTTTCGCCGCCGACCGCCTGAAAACCCGGCGGTCGGCGCTGGCGCGACATGGTGCCAGAACAGTGGCGTGCCAGATGTGCCCGTGCAGAGTCCGCCGCGGCTTGCGGTAAGGATGGATTTGCGACTGCGTGCACTCTGATCCAGCCGGCCAGCTTGTGTACCAACTGCCTTCGCATGCATGAACCGACCACCTGAAAACCCGGCGGTCGGCTCTGATCAGAGGAGGCTGCCGTACTCATGCGTCAACGGATACCGCGGCGGCTTGATCGTGCGCTTATGGACGTTGATTCTTCCTGCAACGACCAGCAGGTCGAAACGGCAGTGACCTGATGGGAGCCGCTCCGCAAACGCTCCTCTGGATAGCACCCGGCAAGTCGGCCATCTTTCGGCAATGGAGAACGCCATGCAGTTCCAGCGCACCATCGGGATCGACTATTCGGGGGCCGAGACGGCAGACTCGAGCCTCAAGAGCCTTAGGGTCTACGAGACAGAGGGTGGCGGTCCCGCCTTGGAGGTTGGCCCGCCGCCAGGACCAAAGCGCTACTGGACGCGCAGGGGCCTTGCCGGGTGGCTGATCGAGCGCCTCACGGAACCTGTTCCCACGATCGTCGGTATCGACCATGCCTTCTCGTTTCCCGAGGCTTACTACCGACGGCACACCCTGCCCCGCGACTGGGATGTCTTCCTGGACGATTTCCACCATCATTGGCCGACGGACCAACCCAGCCTCTACGTGGACTTCCTGAGGCATCAGCGGGACACCCATGCGGCCTTGGCAGCTCGCCGTACAGGCGAGAGGCGCTGGCGCCGCAGGGTGGAGGAACTGGCGCGGGCGAAGTCGGTCTTCCACTTTGAAGTGACGGGGCAGGTCGCGAAGTCGACTCATGCCGGCCTGCCATTCCTGCGCCACATCCGCCGTGCCCTGCCGAAGCTGCACGTCTGGCCATTCGACGGCTGGTCCATCCCGATAAATAGCTCGGCGCTGGTCGAGGCCTATCCCCGTCTCTACAGCACCGCCTATGCGATAGACGACCGCACACCCGATCAACACGACGCGTTTGCAACCGCATCTTGGCTGCGCGATGCAGATATGGACGGGCGCCTGACGGATGCGTTAGCTCCAAAATTGGGCGAGCCCACTGCCCGTCTTGTCCGGCATGAGGGCTGGATCGTGGGCGTGACATCAGACCAACCACCTCCCTCGAAATCGGAAACATGCAGGGCTGGGAGGCCTCGCCACTCCCGCTCAGTAAAAGGTACCACGACGCCCGGTTACCGCAATCCCAATGGTCAGGTAGTGATCGCCTCGACAGGACTCGCGGGAACGGACCACTACCAAAAGGTCTATCACATCTGCTGCGGTCACTGTGGCCTAAACTACGGCGCAAATGGTTCGGATATTCACGCGCGCAGATGTCCGGCTTGCGGGGGCGGCAGGCCCGGGCTCGTTATCTGAACGAGCTGCTTACTGTTGCCGATCTAAGCATCTCTACGCTCACTTCTGAACCGCTCCGGGTTTGCCGGAGGCTCCA
>KZ836063.1 GCA_003255745.1 Paracoccus saliphilus | reverse complement strand
GCGACGCAGCGCTGCGGCCCGAGATCGAGCGTGTCTTCGAAGAGAACTGGCGCGTCTACGGCGTGCGCAAGGGCTGGCGTCAGCTGGATCGGGAAGGCTTCGATGTCGCCCGTTGCACAGTCGCCAGACTGATGAAGGACATGGGTATTCAAGGCAACATCCGGGGCAAGCCGCACAAGACTACGATCCCCGACAAGAAGGCCTCGTGCCCGCTGGACAAGGTGAACCGGCAGTTCTGCGTGCCTGCGCCGAACATGCTCTGGGTCAGCGATTTCACTTACGTCGCCACCTGGAAGGGGTTTGTGTATGTCGCCTTCGTCATCGATGCCTATGCCCGCAAGATCGTCGGCTGGCGGGCGAGCCAAACAGCCCACGCAGGCTTCGTTCTCGATGCCCTCGAACAGGCTGTCCACGATCGCCGCCCAGCCAAGGGCGCGGGGCTCGTCCACCACTCCGACCGCGGGTCGCAATACCTGTCGATCAAATACACCGAGAGGCTGGGCGAGGCCGGCATCGAACCTTCCGTCGGCAGTGTCGGCGATAGCTACGACAATGCCTTGGCGGAGACGATCAATGGCCTGTTCAAGGCCGAGGTCATCCACCGTCGTGGGCCGTGGCGCAACTTCGAGGCTGTCGAATATGCCACCCTCGAATGGGTAGACTGGTTCAACAACCGCCGCCTGCTCGAGCCGATCGGGAACATCCCGCCGGCCGAAGCAGAGGCAAACTTCTACGCCGCTCTGGAAGCTGAAAACATGGCCGCGTAACCAATCCCAATCAGCCTCCGGAAAAACCGGCGCGGTTCAATAGATGTAGGTGAGACGGTCAGTAGAACCTCTCCGGCGCCTCGACATCGATCTGCCGATCAAGGGATTGTCGACCCCCATCGACGGCTTACTGCCTTAGGTGCCGGGGCGACCCCCGTAGCCCGCTCCAATGTGGCTACGGCAGCGGAATCTGCCGACTTACGCTTAACGTGATGTTCTTGAGAAGAAGGTCTGGCACCAGTAGCCTTAAAGGCTGACGTAGCGTTATCGGCATAATGCCTTCTTCCGACGGTAGTGTAAGCTCTACTTGTAGTCCACCTTGATCATACGGGATAGAGTTTCGGATTGCTGCTTCAAGATTTTCGAGATCGCTGCTCGTTTCTGGCGCATTAAGCAAGACTTGACGCGTTGCGATGTCAGCAGCAAAGGCTAACTGGTTGCGGAGAAACAGAGCGCGGCCAAATTCGAAGATCCCGAGGAGAAGGCAAATGAGGATAAGGCCAACCATTGCGAATTCGATCGCTGCCGCTCCTGAAGTACAGCCGAACAGCCTGTGAAGCTTTATGCACCTGATCATCGTACCTGCACCTGGAGTGACCGAGAGAGAGGAATGTCAGGCAGAAAAGCTCCGGAGAATGTCTTCTCGGCATTTATATGATAATATATGGCCGTGGGCGCCAGACCTGCACAGGTCGTGGAACAGTTCACTGTAGCTCCCGCGTTTTCGGGGCAAGCGCAAACGCGCACCACTTCCAACGCGATTGAGTCATCCTTTGCCGCATGTAGCACTTGGTTAATTCTAGAAAGATCGCCACCTGCCATTGCCGTTTGAGCACCCGTTCGCAGGAGCGAGCTAAGACTCATTTGTTCAGTCAGCGCGCGCCCAACGTCCACTGTTCCCAAAATAGTTACAATAAGAACCGGCGCCAGAAGTGCGAATTCTATCGCTGAAGCCCCGCGCTCTGCTGGTAAGAGGGTAGTCAGCTTGTAGCCGACCGAGGAAATCCCCAACATAGAAAATTTGCTGCGCCTCATGAGGAGTTCCTCCCGAGAATGGCCAACATTAATCAAACCATTAAAATATAGCTCGAAATCGCAACTACCAAAAAGAGTAACTCGCCCTATTAGTCCGCTTCGGGCGTTAAAGCAGGAAAACATAGTTAACTGTTCAAAAATTGACTATTGAAAATATCTCCTTGCAGCTCAGTGAGCTTTTCCAGTGCAGTATATCCAAACTATCGGACATAGCTCCGTCCAGCAAGGTGGCATGAAGAGGCTGACATCGATAGCCGGTCGCAAGACTAACGTAGAGAGGGAAGCGCTTCGCCAGATGTCGTGCTAGCGGCTTGGCCGGATTTCGTCTGATATTGCTGTATCACAACGGCAGCGCGAGGCCCCGAGCTGCCGGGATTTGCGCCCCAGCCATAGCCAATGTTAGGCCCGAGGGTCTGACTGCTTGTATTCTTAAGTTGTGCTGAACCGGCCTCGGCCCAGATCCCGTCCTCATGGGACATCGGATCAGAGCATCCTGCCAGAACAAAGAGGCACAAGAGCCGTAGGAAGCTAGCCACCTGAACTGCCTTCGATGATGTGCCCGAAGGGAGCGTCGATGGAGCGCCTGCGTAAGCGACGCTCCAATTCACCTCTGGTGATCTCCTGCGTACCCCTCAGAAAAAACTCTTGCTCCGTAGTCAGAATGGAATCCTCCAGCGGCGACGCAAGCCGCTCAGAAGGACCGCCGGGGTTGTTGAGATAGGGCGTCACGATGATCACCAGATCGGTTTCATCTTTTTGCCAAGACGCTGACCGGAAAAGCGTGCCCAGGATTGGCACGCTGCCTAGCCAAGGAACCTGGGACTGGCGCCGCGCATTGTTGCGCTGGAGCAGGCCGGCAATCACGAAACTTTGCCCAGCACGAAGTTCTATCGTGGTGCTGGCGCGACGGGTGGAAAAGCTCGGTAGCTCGATGGTCCCTGTATTGTAGGTGTTGTTCAGATCAATCTGGCTTACTTCCGGTTCTAGCGTAAGGTTGATCAGCCCATTGCCAAGCACGACCGGGGTAAAGCTGAGGCGGACGCCGAACTCCTTGTATTCAACCCTGATCTGGTCGCCGTCGTGCGCCACGGGAATGGGAACTTCTCCGCCTGCCAGAAAGCTGGCCGTTTCACCTGACAGGGCGGCCAGCGTCGGCTCTGCAAGGTTGCGGACCAGGCCTCTCTCCTCCAGCGCTTCGATCAAGAGTGAGACAGAGACCCCTTCATCAACCATGGTGGCCAAGAAGCTTCCGAACGGCACGGGATTGGCGATGCGGCCGGTGCCAAGTCTGATAGCCGAGCCCGAGTCATCATTTGCCCTCAAGCCAAGGCCGATGGCCTTCCCCGCCTCGCGTGAGGCCTCTATCATCCGCACCTTCAGAAAGACCTGCTGCGGGTCCGTGATCTGGAGGCTGTTAATGACCTCATCCGAGCCATACTGCCCGGCGATATCAAGAACCCGCTCCAAGGTAACAGCATCTGGCACTGTTCCGGACAGCCGCAACCGCCCGTTGATCGATTGTACACGGATATTGCCCCCCAGCCCCTGAAGTGCCGCAGAAAGATCGCCGGTATCTACTGTGACGTGAAGATCTACGAGCCCTACCAGAGCCTCCCCGCCCGCCAATACCTGAAGGTTCGTCTGCCCGAGACTTTGTCCTAAAACGTAGAACGAGCGCGGTGAGATGACGACGACGTCAGCAATTGCCGGATTGCCGATCACCAGTTGCTCGACGTCTTGCGCGGTCGTAAATACCCGCGACTCGCCCACAGGAACCTGCACCTGCTCGGCGCGGCGCGTGCTGAGCGTAAGCCCAATACTGTCCTGCGCTGCGCCAGCTGACGAAAATAGGCCCAGCAGGATGACCAATCGGATAAAAAAAGCCAGCATGTCTTTAACCGGATGAGGCATCGCGGAGAATCCTCAGATTTGTCTCGATCACCGGGTGGCCGGGCCGCAACCTCCGGGCCTGTGCCAGGCTGACCGAAGCTCGGCCATAGTCGCCCCTGAGGTAATACGAGAAGCCGACGTTATTGTGATAGGCGTAGGTTTCGCCGCCGATTTTGCGGCAGTTGGCATAGGTCTTGTCGGCAAGCTCGAAGCGGTAGAGCCAGTCATAGGAGCCTGCGAGACCTAAGCAGGCCTCCATGTTCCGCGGCGACGCCTTCAAGGATTTTTCGAAATATCGGGCTGCATAGCCGAAGTTCCCGGCCTCGTAACTGGTCTTGGCCGTCGCGAGTTCGCTACCTGCCGGAACGCTCGGAACCTGAGAGGGGAGTGCCTGTCGGGGAGCTGCAGTATTATTCTGACTGCAGCTAGCTGCCAGAAAGGAGATCCCCATCATCAGAATGAGCGTCCAGCCACGCGATGCAGAGCGACCGCCAAGCCACCGCATTTTCACTGCCATCTTAGCCCCGGTCTGTTCTTTTTATGATCCCTCGCACACTGTTCCCTCTGTGTCTAGACTTAGCTCACACCTTGCGGTTGATGGCTCTAGCAAGGCTGATTCGCCAGATAACACGTAAAAGTTGTGTTATTGCTGGCCCGATCTGAGGCGATGAGCCTCGGTAGAGAACAGGTGCAACCACATAGCGCTCCTTAGAACGCTAAATAACTACAACAAATCAGGTAACTGGCCACCTTTAACATTCGTCCGCAATATAGAGCGGAGAAGTCCGGATAATTGTGGACACAACCCTAGGGATATATTAGAAAAGTGTTCATGGCGCGGTCGCTGCGCGCCTCAGTTGTCCCCATCTCCGTTCAACAGAACTTGCGTCGGCCAGTGTCGCGCCCAAATGCAGGAATTATGCAATGAAAAATCGCTTTCTCCGCCTCGTCAAGAACGACTCCGGCGCCACTGCTATCGAATACGGACTAATTGCTGCTCTTGTCGCGGTAGTAGTCGTTACCGCGCTACTGTTGATGGGCCCACAACTTACGGCTACTTTTGGGGCTATCACCACCGCACTTACTCCCGCCTGATAAAAAAGGCCCTTGTTTAAGACTGCTGGCGGGCTTTTAGCCGCGCCGGCGGTTCTATGCCTTGCAGAACAGGTCAGGCGTGATGAACTTCTTGACGATCTGGGTTTACTTCTACCCTATCATCATGATCCACGCCGGCATCGGCGACCTTCGGACTATGCGGATTCCGAACCGCCTAATTTTGCTGCTTCTGGCAGGCTACACGGTAGCAGTGCCGCTGTTTGGACTAACGCTCCCGGAACTATTTTTCTCCTTTGCTGCCGCAGCCATTGTCTTCGCACTTGGTTTTCTGGCTTTTTCGTGTCGCTGGATGGGCGGAGGCGACGTAAAGCTTTTGACCGTCGCGACCCTCTGGTTGGGGGCAGGCAATGTTGTGACCTTCATCTTCTACACGTCGATCTTTGGCGCCATATTGACTATATCTCTCTTAATATTCCGGGCAGCGCGCCTGCCAGTCCCTTGGCGGGGACCGCAGTGGATTTCAGCGCTTCACCGCCGCGACTGTGGCGTTCCCTACGGGGTCGCGATCGCGGCGGCTGCTGTGCTTGTCTACTTGAGAACGCCATGGGTCGCCGCTCAGTTCTGAGCCGGCGATAGACCAGACTGGGTCAGGATCAACCACCCATCGGCTGAAAAGGAACGACATGCTACGCACGGCGATCTTTGCACTGGCGCTGATGAGCGGCGGGACGGCCGCTTGGCTCTCAAGAAGTGTCGATCCTGGCACTGGTGATGCAGCAACGATTGCCTCAGCGCCGATAGAGCATGTTCTGGTGGCTGCGGCCGACCTTGTTCCCGGTACACGTCTTGATGCCGCCGCGCTGCGTTGGCAGCCTTGGCCTCGGGACGCGCTAAACGAAGTTTATATTACGCAGGCTGCAAAGCCAGACGCCACAGACGCCTTCGCCGGCATGGCGGTGCGCAGCCCCATTCTGATTGGTGAGCCTGTTTATTCTAGCAAGCTTGCGTCGAGTGATGCGGGGCTTCTGTCGATTATGCTGTCTGAAGGAAGCCGCGCCATTGCTGTCAGGATCAGCGCTGACACAACTGCGGGCGGGCTCATCCGTCCGAACGATCGGGTTGACGTGCTTCACACGCGGGTGCGGCAAGGAACCGATGGGCAGGCCGATGCGAGCAGCCGAGCTATCCTGCGAAAGGTCAGGGTGCTGGCGATCGACCAGACGGTTGATGCGGAGACCGGCTCGGTCGTAGGCAAAACTGCGACGCTTGAACTGAGCCCGGAAGAAGCTGAAACCATCGTCGCCGCCGAGGCCGCTGGCGCAATCACGCTGGCCCTGCGACCTGCCAACGATGGCAATGAGCCGGAGCCAGAACTCGAGTTGGGGAGAGAGCTACTTGTTCAGGCGCCTCCCGCCAAGGCAATCCGCGTGTTCCGCGGTGTTCAGCAGGAAATGGTCGAGTTGAACAGATGATGAGGAACGTGAAGGGGCAAGACACGCAGGGCGAACTTCTTGAAAACCGGCTTCCTGGCGAAGCTGAATTGCGCGAAGATGATACCGCGCCGCGGCTGATCGGGGTACAACCAGAGCCCCTCGATGCAGCGGAGCAGCCTCTGGGGCGGGTTCCCTACATAAGCCTACGGGCGTTCGGCGAGACCTCGGGGTTCATTTCTTCTATCAACCAAGCAGCCGCCGATCGCCGGCTGGCGCGCGCCAATATCATCGTCAGCCCCGGTGGCTTGAGGGGTGCCGTTCAGTTCTTCGCAACGAACGCCACGCCTGATCTTCTGGTAATCGAAACCGGCCTTCAGGGGGATGCGCTTTTCCTAGAACTCGATGCCTTGGCAGAGGTCTGCGACGCAAACACGAAGATTGTCGTGATAGGTCTGGTCAATGACATCTCGCTTTATCGGCGGCTTATGGAGCGGGGGGTCGGCGAATATCTCGTCTCGCCCGTGGGGGCTCTGGGTCTGATCGACGTCGTTCTGAGGCTATTCCCTCAAGACGAGGCGGCACGCCTTGGAAAGGTTCTGGCTTTCATTGGGGCCAAGGGCGGAGCGGGATCTTCGACGGTCGCACAGAACACCGCCTGGTCCTTGGCACAGCAAGGGACGAAGGTGCTTCTTGCAGACCTCGACCTGTACTTCGGCACGGCGGCCCTGAACTACAACATCGATGCGCCGGTAGGGTTTACCGAGCAGCTTGCCGGGGCTGAGCGTCCAGACGAGGCTTTTTTCGAGCGATTACTCCACACGCACGGTCCGAACCTGAGCATTCTCGCCGGGGCCACCGCCTCCAGGGACGTCGCTCCACCGGCCTTGGCGGTCTTGGACCAGGTTCTTGAGCGCGCACGAGCCACCTTTCCCTTTGTCGTGCTGGATCTGCCGCATGAATGGACGCCTTGGGTGCGTCAGGCGCTGTTGTCGGCAGATGAGGTGATCATCACTGCCGAACCAGACCTTGCTAGCCTGAGGAACGCGCGGATGATGTTCGATCTTCTGAAGGCGGAAAGACCGAATGATGCCGACCCGCTGCTTGTTCTCAACAGAATCGGAGTGGTGAAACGGGACGAGATCAAACCGGATGAGTTCGCCGCAACCTTCGGGGCGCCCGCCAAGGCAAAGTTCAGTTTTGCACCGAAGGTCTTCAGCCAAGCTAGCAATAGTGGGCAGATGATCGCGGTAGTTTCCCCGGCAAGCGGCAGGCCCTTCATGCAATTGGCGCAAGCTCTGATCAGCAAGGCACCGACACAAGAGCGTCGCCGTTTTTTGGGTTGGCGTCGCAGGAATTAGAACGACTCCCACGCAGCCCCCTGTCTGCATCAGGCGNGACTCCCACGCAGCCCCCTGTCTGCATCAGGCGCAGGTAGAGAAGGACTAGCATTCTCTTTGAATAAAAAGGAAGATCACAGGTGTTCGGCAAGAGAGACGGCCTTAAATTCCAGCAGCCTGCGCAGGTTGAACCTGCATTAGTGGTAACGCATCTGGCGGTCGTTCCTCAGCAACCAGAGCCGGCCGCCGCAGCGGCGAAGGAGGAAAAGCGTAAGCCGGCGCCAGACAAGCTTGCGCTTTATTACGACCTGAAAAAGGAAATCTTCGGCGCCCTGTTGGAAGCTATCGACGTCACGCAGCTATCGATAATGGAGCCGCAAGAGGCGCGCCACGAAATTCGCAGCATCGCCGGGGATATTCTAGCTGCGAAAAAGGCGGTCATCTCTGCCGCGACGCAGGATGAGATAGTCGAAGAAATCTGCAATGACGTTCTTGGTTATGGGCCGCTTGAGCCGCTGCTGGCGAGAGACGATATTGCTGACATCATGGTGAACGGCAGCGATCCCATTTACATTGAGGTCGGCGGCAGGATGATCCAGACGGACATCCATTTCCGCGACAGTTCTCATCTGCTCAATGTGTGTCAGCGCATCGTCAGTCAAGTCGGACGCCGTGTCGATGAATCAAGCCCCATGTGTGACGCGCGCTTGCCTGACGGCAGTCGTGTCAACGTCATCGTGCCGCCGCTCGCCCTCAACGGGCCAACGCTGACGATCCGGAGGTTCAAAAAGGACAAGCTGCGGCTCGATCAGCTCGTGCAGTTCGGCTCGATCACCCCTGAAGGGGCGGAATTGCTGAAGATCATCGGCCGAGTGCGTTGCAACATTCTGATTTCGGGAGGAACGGGATCGGGCAAGACAACGCTACTGAATTGCCTGACTGGCTATGTCGATCCCGAAGAGCGCATTATCACCTGCGAAGATTCGGCAGAACTGCAACTTCAGCAGCCGCATGTTGTGCGCCTCGAAACCCGCCCTCCGAACGTCGAGGGTATCGGCGAGATCACCATGCGGCAACTGGTCAAGAACTGTCTGCGAATGCGGCCCGAGCGGATCATCGTGGGCGAGGTGCGCGGGCCAGAGGCGTTCGACCTCCTGCAGGCGATGAACACAGGCCATGACGGGTCGATGGGCACTCTCCACGCGAATACACCACGAGAGGCGCTCTCAAGACTGGAATCAATGATCACGATGGGAGGGTTTACGCTTCCGACAAAGACGATCCGCGAAATGGCAGTGTCCTCGATCGACATTATTGTTCAGGCGGCACGCCTGCGCGACGGCTCGCGCCGGATTACGCATATCACTGAGGTGATTGGTCTAGAAGGCGAGGTTCCCATTCTCCAAGACCTCTTTGTGTATGAGATGAGCGGTGAGGACGAGAAAGGCAACATCATCGGCCGCCACCGCTCAACCGGGGTCCTCCGCCCCGCTTTCTGGGATCGGGCGCGGTACTACGGAGAAGAAAAACGTCTCGCTGCAGCCCTAGAGGCTGCGCAGGATCGCAGCCTCTGACTGATGCTCATGTCTGGAACCGCAATGTCACCTACGAGCTCGCTTGTCCTAATATTTCTCCTTGCAGCCATAGGGGTCGGAGGTGCGCTTTATGCCTTCTTCCAGCCGCGTTTTATCTATAACGCCCAAGTAAGAAAGCGCCTCCAGATAGCCGCAGGCATGCCCGCGGGGATGGCGAGGCAGGCCGGCGGCGCTGCCTCGCCCCGCAAGCGATCGATCGAGGAAACTCTAAAGGAAATCAAAGACAAACAGAAGGAGAAGGCGCGGAGCAGGTCCAGTGTATCGCTGAGCGAGTGGCTACGCCAAAGCGGCCTCGGGTGGAGCAGGACTACCTACTTCATCAGATGCACGACCCTGGGGGTAATGGCTTATCTGATGATTGCCTTCGTCATCGGCCTCAATCCCGTAATAGCTGCAGGCCTGGGCTTCATGATGGGGGCGCTGTTGCCGCGTTTCTATGTCGGCCTCAAAAGGAACCGCCGTTTTGCTGCCTTGGGGAACGAGCTGCCCAACGCAGTTGATGTGATCGTGCGCGGCGTGAGGTCGGGCTTGCCGTTGGGTGACTGTCTGAGAGTGATCGCCGCTGAGGGTCAGGAACCCGTGCGGAGTGAGTTCAAGATAGTCGTCGATGACCAGACGCTCGGTGTGCCCGTGCAGGACGCGATGTTGCGGCTCGCCGAACGCATACCTTTGCCGGAGACGAACTTCCTTGCCACGGTCGTGGCAGTTCAGAGCAGGTCCGGCGGTAACCTGACAGAGGCGCTGGCGAACCTGTCCAACGTCCTGCGGGAACGCAAGAAAATGCACGGGAAGATCAAGGCGATGAGCGCGGAGGCAAAGGCTTCCGCCGGAATCATTGGTGCCCTGCCTCCCGTTGTGGCCGGAATTCTTTATTTGACCAGCCCGCAGTATATCTCCCTCTTGTTCACGACCCCGCTGGGGCAGATGGTGCTTGCCGTCAGTGCCGTCTGGATGTTGATCGGGGTTCTGGTGATGCGGGCCATGATCAACTTCGACTTCTGAAAGGGAAGCGATGATGTACGAGGCCATTCAGATGCACCGAGAGGCTATAGCAACTTTCTTGACCGGCCTTGCTGGGTTCTGTGCGACGATCGGCTTGGCTTGGCCATACCTGTCACCGGATCTGCTTGGTCGGCGCATGCGGTATCTTGCCGAAGCATGGCAGACAAACCAGCAAAGTGAGCTTGTCCAGCCTAGAGAGAAACCTAAGCGCTCATTGCTTACCAGTGAGCCTAAGCGGATCTATGCGATCATCGTTCGGCACCTCAACCTGGCACGTCATCTCAATGATGGAGCCACAGTGCAAATGCTGCAGATGGCAGGGTTTCGTGGGCGCGCGCCAGCCATCACCTTCCTAGCTATGCGGGTCCTGATGCCGTTGACCATGTTGGGGTTCAGCGCGTTCTATATTTTTGTGGTGATCCAACCGGAGATTCACGTTCTGCTAGAATTGGCGATGGCGCTGATTTGTGGCGGTTTTGGATATTACTTGCCAGCGCTTTACGTGAAGAACAGGATCACCAAGCGGCAGAAATCGGTCATCCGGGCTTGGCCGAACGCGCTCGACCTTCTCATGATCTGCGTCGAGTCTGGCATGAGCATTGAGCACGCATTCCGGAAGGTTGCTGATGAAATGACCGGTCAATCCAAAGAGCTGGCAGAGGAACTTGCGCTGACGACCGCAGAGCTTTCCTTTCTGCCCGACCGCCGCACCGCCTATGAGAACCTTGGTCGCCGGACGAATATGGAGGGGGTGAAGTCGGTGGTAAGCGGCCTGATGCAGTCCGAGAAGCACGGCACCTCGTTGGGAAGCGTCCTACGCGTTCTAGCTCAGGAGAACCGCAACACACGAATGAGCTTGGCCGAAAAGAAGGCGGCAGCGCTTTCGCCAAAACTTACGGTCCCGATGATCCTTTTCTTTCTGCCAGTTCTGTTTGCCGTCATCATCACGCCGGCGGCGATCCAAATCCTGGCCCAATAGTCGCGCAAAAAGAGAAGCGTCATGAGATTTCCCAAGAAGAGAAGCTTTCGGAGCCTGTCAGAGGTTTTCAGAGACCGCGGTGGTGCAACGGCAATTATCGTTGCTCTTGCCATGCCGGTGGTGGCGGGAGGTATGGGCTTGGGAGCGGAGGTCGGCTATCATTTCCTGCTACAGCGGAACATGCAGCATGCGGCTGACATGGCCGCCCATGCCGGAGCCATTCGACTACGTGCGGGAGACGAAAAGGCAAGTGTGCAGGCAGCTGCAAGACATGCGGCAATCCAGTCCGGTTTTGTCGGAGCAGAGGAAGACATCGACCCTCGGACGCCGCCCCAGAGCGGCGCCTACAAAGGCAGCGCCAGCAGCGTCGAGGTTGTCCTCAAGATGGCTCAGCCCCGGTATTTTTCTTCAGTCTTCGTAAAGGAGCCGGTGGAAATGAGTGCCCGTGCGGTGGCCAACGTGATGCCATCCAGTTCACGGGCTTGCGTTCTCGCGCTGGCGCCGACAGCAGCACGAGCGATCACCGTCAGCGGCTCCACCTCGGTTTCCATCGAAAATTGTGATATTGTATCCAATTCCAATGCGACCGATGCCTTCTTCATGCAGAACTCAAGCGCGAAGCTTACAGTTGGCTGCGTGAGAACAGTTGGAGGCGCCGTTACTGATGGCGGTCTTATCATGCGGAACTGTTCTGCAGCCGAACAAATGGCTCCGATGGTTCGGGATCCTTATGCCGATGCTGTCGAACCTGCCATTGAAGGCACCTGCATATCCGCCAGCAAAAAAGCTTCCACGACATTTGAACCCGATTTCGTTCATTCCAGCGGGATTCCGGCACTGCGGATTTGCGGAGGGCTGGACATCAAGAACCATGTAAGCTTTGCCCCGGGGCTCTACATTATCGACGGCGGTGAATTCAACCTTAATGCTAATGGGGATGTGGCAATCGATGCAGCTTCCATGTCAGGGGATGGTGTAACCTTTTACTTGGCCGGTGACGCGACGCTCAGCCTTAGCGGCAATGGTTCGCTCAATATCCGGGCGCCATCTACTGGACCTTACGCGGGAATCCTGTTTTTTGGTAGCCGGAGCCAATCCGGTCTCACCCATCAGGTTCTTGGGAACTCGGGGTCGATCACCCAAGGGGCGATCTACGTCCCAAGTTCAGCAGTTCGATTCACAGGCAACTCGACGATGTCGAACGGCTGTACGCAGATCATCGGATATACCGTCGAGTTCACGGGAAATTCCACACTGAGATCGAACTGCCAAACCAACAACGTCCGCGAAATCGAGACGAGTGTTATGGTAAACTTGGTTGAGTAGAGCTTCCTATCTTAAAAGCTCGGGTTAGAAATCATTCCCGATGGCGACGATTTGCGCCGCTGGACTGCCCCTGAGAAGCTGGGACCATTGAGGAAGCGTCGGACGATCTGGCCGGTATCGCGGCCGTAAGCATGCCACAATGGCATGGCGCCAAACCTTTCGTAGCGTTAGGGGCGGCTCATGCTCGAAGGGGAATGTCGCTCAGGATGGATAAGGGTTAGGACGCCATCCGCCAAGGTAATTCGGCAGCTGGCTGCTACGAGCGTTAGCAAGCGGTACTAGTCAGCTTAGCCCGATCATGGGCTCTAAGAAGGCGCATGATATTTCTCCTTGGGCGCTGCGGCACAATCTCGTAATGAGGCGGATGTCTCCGATCCCCTGCGTCTAGGCCGGGGCGCGGGCAGAATAGATCGTAGAGGACTTCCGATGACCTATATCACCCGCTTGGCACTGTGGGCCTTGGTCCTGACAGTAAGTACTGCCGAGGCCCAAAATGGCGTAAGTGACTTCGAGAGTGAACTTGAAATTGTTAATGAATCATACTTTTCAGAAGAGCCGTACTTAAGTAAAAAAGCGCACCCGCGAACGGTCACTCGTGGCCAAGCTGCCTGGACACCCTTCAATATCAGGCGCGGTTTTTCTACGGTTCACCTCATGAATGAGCAGGCCTGCCGCAGTTTCCTAGGCAGCTTGCGCGAGCATAAGGGCACTGCCTGTATGAATATTCATACCGGCCGTGTTTTTTATTCCTCAGACTTTATCGGCCCGCGAATGCCGTAACATGTTGCTGAGAAAGACCTGCTCTGCCCTCTGAAACTGGCCTGTTCGAAATTGGATTTCTCGGCTAACCTTCCCTGGCTGGGAAAAAAGCTGAAGATGATGAAGTCATCTGGGCTCCGGCCCCGCCCGCGCCGTCAGAAGTCGTGGTCCGTCGCCCCCTCCGCCGTCACGACCCGAAACCGCGGGTGCTGCGCGGGGCGGGGTCCAGGATCACCAGCTGCTGGTTGCGGATCGTGGCGACCGCCAGGCTGCGCTGGACCGTGCCGTCGCGCTGCAGGCGGAAGACGCCGCCGACCCCTGAGAAACCCGCCCGCTGCGTCAGGCCGGTAGTGGTCAGGGCGTTGCGCTGACCGTTGCGGGCCAGAGAGGCGATGGCAGCCACGCCGTCATAGGCCAGCGATGCCAGCTGATGGGGTGCCTCGCCATGGGCCTGGGCATAACGCGCCTCGAACTGGCGCTGCAGGCTTTGGTCGGGGATCGCGAACCAGCCTTCGGCCAGCTGGGGCAGACGCAGGCGGTCGTTGGGCTGGTCCCACCGGGTTAGGCCCATCATCTGCGGGCTGGGGGAGCGGACGCCGCCCGCGGCCAGGGTTTCGGTCAGATAGGGCAG
>QKYL01000217.1 GCA_003255745.1 Paracoccus saliphilus | reverse complement strand
AGATACCAGCTTGAGTCACGATCAGACCGCCCTGTGAGCCCCTTGTATCAACACGGCTTAGAGGCCGGCTTCTCGGTTTCGTAGACGGCGCACAAGCTGGGCTTTTCCGACAGCTACTATTTTTCCCGTCTGTTCAAGCCGCACATCGGCACCAGCCTCCGTGGCCGGCAACAACAGATGCGCCTGCGCCTTGATGGGCAATGGCCGCACGGCGAGGAGGACAGCCAGTTGATCCATCCCCTTCGCCCGGTGCGGGCGATGGGGTGACAGGCCCTGTGGTTCCCGGCGCAGCACCGGGGCGGCTGGCACTTTTCCCTGCCTTGGGATAGATCGTCCCCGCGGTCGGGTCGCTGATATGGCACCCTGCGCCGTAAAGCCAATCATGAGGCTGAACCCCATGCAAAGATCCTGTCCTCTCGTACTGTCGGACGATCACATAATGCGCGTCGCCCCGGCCGAAGGCGAGCTTTACAATCCCCTTTGGCGCATGCTGGAGGATGCGGATCTGGACAGCCTGGCCGAACGGCTGACCACCGGCAGACCCCGCCCCATCCCCATTTTCGCCTATGGATCGCTGATCTGGAACCCTGGGTTCGAGGTACAGGCCCGGCGTCGCGGCAAGGCGATCGGTTGGCACCGGGACTTCTCGTTGAGCCTTGACCATTTCCGCGGGACGCCCGAGCGGCCGGGCCTGATGCTGGCCCTTACCTCGGGCGGCAGCTGTGAGGGGTTGGTGCTGGAGATCGCCGAAGGAACCGAAACCCAGTCCCTGCGCAGCATCCTGAAACGCGAACTGGTCGCACACGAACTGGCCGCGAATGCCTGCTGGATCCAGATCGAGACAGAGCGCGGGCGCGAAGACGCCCTGACCTTTTATGCCGATCCCGTTGACGCCCCGGTTGTTCGCGTGACCGTTGCCGAACAGGCGCGCAGGCTGGCCCACGCGGCAGGGGCTGCGGGGTCGGGCGCGGAATACCTGTTGCGCACGGCGCGCGGGCTGGCGGAATGGGGCATCCACGACGAATACATCTGGACGCTGCAGCGCCTGGTCGCCGATGAGATCGACGGCTGGTAGGCGCAGCGGCTGAACCGACTTGTGAAACTTCCGGAACGCGTGTTGAGAGTGTGCGGGGCGGGCCTGCGGCACCCTTGCAGCGGCAGGTGGCCTGCGGCTGGTGCGGGCAGCACGTCCAGACGCCGCAACGGGACAGAAGAACGCAGGAACAGACAGATGAGCAGGATTGGTCTTGATGCGACGGACATCCGCATCCTGGTGGCCGTTCAGAAATGCGGCCAGCTGAGCAAGGCCAAGCTGGCCGAGATGGTCAACCTGTCGCCGACGCCCTGCTGGGCGCGCCTGAGCCGCCTGAAGGCAGCCGGGCTTATCCGCGGATACCACGCCGATGTCGCTTTGGAACGGCTTGGCAATTTCTCGCAGGTTGTTGTGACAGTGTCGCTGTCCCAACATCGAAAGTCGGACTTTCAACGCTTCGAGGCTTATATCGGCGCTATGACAGAAGTCACCGAATGCGTCGCGACCGGCGGGGGGATGGACTATGTTCTCAAAGTCTTCACTCCCAGCCTGCGGACCTTTCAAGAGCTGATGGAAAAGATGCTGGAGGCCGAGCTGGGGATACAGAGATACATGACCTATATCGTCACGCGCGAGGTGAAATCAGCCCGACCCGATCTGGCCGCGCTGATGCGCCGGGAGCCCGGTGCCGCCTGACCGGTCGGGGGATATGCGCGACCGCGTCGGAACCCGGCACGTTCCACTGGCTGCCTTGCCTAAAAGGCGCGTCACGCGTGTCCCTGAAGGGGGCAGCCGGGCCGGTTCGAAACATGAAAACCACCATGACGGGGCCGGCGGGGCCGCATGCCCCCGTGTGCCCGGATCACCACTGACAGGAGATGTCCATTTTGGAGCTTTCGACCAATCGCCGCACCCTTGCAGCCGCCCCTCTGATTGTCTGGGCGAACCATGAAGGAGGGACGGCATGACCCTGACCCAGTGCCAGACGGAAGCCGCGATCATCGACGGTCGGGTCCATGCGGAAGCGGTGCGCCGGAAGGTCCGCGAAGCGGTTGCCCATATCAAGGACCACCACAGGCTGACCCCAGGCCTTGCCGTCGTGCTGGTCGGCAGCGATCCCGCTTCCGAGATCTATGTCCGTTCGAAAGCCAAACAGGCGGTCGAGGCCGGAATGGCCTCGTTCGAGTTCCGCCTGCCCGCCACCACCGGCGCCGAGGAGCTGCTGGAGGTGATCGCCCGGCTGAACGACGACCCGCTGGTCCACGGCATCCTGGTCCAGCTGCCGCTGCCCGGGCACCTGGATTCGTCGCTGGTCATCAACGCCATCAACCCGCTGAAGGACGTCGACGGGTTCCACGTATCGAATGTCGGGATGGTCGGCACGGGCCAGACCGCCATCGCACCCTGCACCCCGCTTGGCTGCATGCTGATGCTGCAGAGGCTTCACCCCGACCTGAAGGGAAAAACGGCGCTGGTCATCGGGCATTCCAACATCGTGGGCAAGCCGATGGCCCGCCTGCTGCTGAATGCCGACTGCACGGTGATCGTGGCGCATAAATCCTCGACCAACATCCCACAGCTGGCACGGATGGCCGATATCGTGATCGCCGCAGCCGGCGTGCCCGGCCTGGTCAAGGCTGAATGGATCAAGCCCGGCGCCACGGTAATCGACGTCGGGATCAACCGGGTGCCAGCACCGGAACTGGGGCTGAAGGAAGATGGCAGCGCCCGAACGAAGATTGTCGGCGACGTGGATTTCGCCAATGTGCGCCATGTCGCGGGTGCCATCACCCCAGTGCCGGGGGGCGTCGGACCCATGACCATTGCCTGTCTTCTGGTCAACACGCTGCTGGCCTTCTGCCATCTGCACGACATCCCCGAGCCCTGTCTGCAGCCCGACTGAGGGCGGCGCCTGAACCGGGTCAAGAACTGCGCCTAGGCCCCGCCCCACGGGCAGCGGGCCTGGACGCTGCCTGCCTGTTACCTGCCACAGGCGGATCATCTGCGACCATCCGTGATCCCGAAGACCAAATGGCCTGCGCGATGGTGCAAAAACAGTCCGGTCGGACGCGGCCGGGCCGGATTTCAGCCCGCGATGCGGGTCGAACCAGGCTTAGATCTGCGTGCTGCTCATGACACCCCGGCTGGTTCAGGCCATTCTTTCGAAAGAACACGTCAGATGACCCAAACAAAAGATTTCGGTTTCGGCACGCAGATCCGCAAGTCCCCCTATTTCGACGCCACCGTCCGGTGGGGCGCGACCGGATTTTCAGTCTACAACCACATGTACATCCCGCGCGACTTCGGCGACCCGGTCCAGAACTTCTGGAACCTGATCAACGACGCGATCCTTTGCGATGTCGCTGTCGAGCGGCAGGTCGAGATCACCGGCCCGGACGCGGCGAGGTTCGTCCAGATGCTGACCCCGCGCGACCTGTCCAAGATGGCCGTGGGACAGTGCAAGTACATCCTGATCACCAATGCCGAGGGCGGCATCCTGAACGACCCGATCCTGCTGCGCCTGGCCGAGAACCATTTCTGGATCTCGCTGGCCGACAGCGACATCCTGCTTTGGGCGCAGGGGGTGGCCGTTCATTCAGGAATGGATGTCCAGATCAGGGAGCCGGACGTCTCGCCCCTGCAGTTGCAGGGTCCGAAATCGGGCGAGGTGATGCGCGCGATGTTCGGCGACAGCATCATGGACCTGCGCTATTATTGGCTGCGCGAGGTCGATCTGGACGGCATCCCGCTGATCGTGTCCCGCACCGGCTGGTCCAGCGAACTGGGATACGAGCTGTTCCTGCAGGACGGGTCGCGCGGTGACGAACTGTGGGAAAAGATCATGGCTGCGGGCAAGCCCTTCGGCCTGAAGCCGGGCCACACCTCGTCCATCCGCCGCATCGAGGGCGGCATGCTGTCCTATCACGCCGATGCCGACATCAACACGAACCCCTATGAGTTGGGGCTGGGCCGCCTGGTGAACCTGGAGATCGAGGCTGACTTCATCGGCAAGGACGCGCTGCGCCGGATCAAGGCCGAGGGGCCGTCCCGCCGGCAGGTGGGCCTTGTCATCGAGGGCGCACCGCTGACCGGTCCGAATACAACCTTCTGGCCCGTCACCCAGGGCGGGAACGTTGTCGGCAAGGTCACATCGGCCATCCATTCGCCGCGGCTTGAACAGAACATTGCGCTGGCGATGCTGTCTGCGGCCTCGGCCCAGATCGGCGCAAAGGTTGAGGTGACGACCCCTGCCGGTTCGGTGCAGGCGACCATCGTCGAACAGCCGTTCTATGATCCCAAGAAGACCCTTGCCGCCGCCTGAACCGCAACACTGAGACCGGGATGACTGGACATGACCGATCTGTCAATCGAGACGCACTGGCAGCCAGAGGTGCCCGCGCTTTGGCCCGGAGCCTATTCGAGCGCGCATATGGTGCGGTTCAACGACCGCGTCGATCTTCCTGTCGACGCTGCCCCTGACTGGGGCGGCGACCCGGCCAATACCAATCCGGAACAGGCGCTGGCAGCGTCGCTGTCCAGCTGTCACATGACGACTATCCTAACACTGGCCACCAAGTCGGGGTGGCCGGTTGGCAGCCATGGCGATCACACTGTGGCCTGTTGGGTCAAACATCCAAAAGGCCAGATGCCCGTGACGCGCATTGACCTGCATCCGGATGTCCGCTTCGAGGCTGGTTCCGTAATGGAGCCGCAAGCAATGGACCAGATGCAGGATCGGACGCATCGGTGCTGCTTTGTGGCAAACACGTTGGCTGCGGGCGTCGAGGTCAATATCATCGTCCAATCAGATATCGGAGGCAACCATGGCCGATGACACCATCCTTCTGCGCGACCTGGGCGAAACGGGCATCCTCAGGCTGACCCTTAACGACGTCCCCCGGCGCAACGCCCTGTCCGAGGCGATGCTGGAACGCCTTGCCGCGGCCTTCGCCGGAGCCGCCACGGACCCGGCCGTGCGCGTCGTGATCCTGGCCGCCGAAGGTCCAGCCTTCTGCGCAGGGCATGACCTGAAAGAGCTGACGGCGGGACGCTGCGGCCCGGACGGCGGCAAAGCCTATTTCGCCCGCATCATGTCGATGTGCTCGGGCGTGATGCAGGCCATCGTGGCCTGTCCCAAGCCGGTCATCGCGGAGGTCGCGGGCGTCGCAACCGCCGCCGGCTGCCAGCTTGTCGCCAGCTGCGATCTTGCCGTCGCGGCCGACACGGCGCGGTTCAGCACGCCGGGCGTCCATATCGGGCTGTTCTGTTCAACGCCCATGGTCGCGCTGTCGCGCAATATCGCCAGCAAGCATGCAATGGAGATGCTGCTGACCGGCGACATGACCTCGGCCGCGCGCGCGGCCGAGATCGGGCTGATCAACCGGGCAGTCCCGCCCCAGGATCTGCGGGACGAGACGCAGGCAATGGCCACAAAGATCGCCTCCAAGTCCGGCATGACCCTGGCCACCGGCAAGCGCGCCTTCTATGCCCAGCAGGAGATGCCGCTGTCCGAGGCTTATGCCTTCGCCTCGGCAGTCATGGTCGAGAACATGTTGGCCCGGGATGCCGAGGAGGGCATCAACGCCTTCATCGGCAAGCGCGCGCCCCAGTGGCAGGATCGGTAAGGACATGGTCGACAATCCCTACAACATCGGCCTGGACCGCAATCCCGCCAATCACCACCCCCTGACGCCGCTGACCTTCCTGGAACGCGCGGCGACCGTGTTCCCGGACCATACGGCGATCGTCCATGGCGCCCTGCGGCGCGACTACAGGGATTTCTACGCCCGGTCGCGCCGGTTGGCCTCGGCCCTTGCGCAGACCGGGATCGGCCGCGGCGACACGGTGTCGGTCCTGCTGCCCAACGTGCCGGCGATGCTGGAATGCCATTACGGCGTCCCGATGAGCGGCGCGGTCCTGCATTCGATCAACACCCGGCTGGACGCCGCCACCATCGCCTTTCAGCTGGACCATGCCATGTCGCGGGTCGTGATCGTGGACACCGAGTTCCTGCCCCTGCTGCGGCAGGCCCTGGACCTGGCGACGGTTTCGCCCCTGATCGTCACAAGCGACGATCCGGAATTCGCGGGCGGCCCGGTGCCAGCGGACGGGCTGGACTATGAGGCGTTCCTGGCCGGCGGCGATCCCGATTTCGCCTGGCTGATGCCCCAGGATGAATGGGACGCGATTTCGATCAACTACACCTCGGGGACGACGGGTGATCCCAAGGGGGTCGTGTCGCATCATCGCGGTGCCTATCTGCTGGCGCAGGGGAACGCCCTGACCACGGCGATGGCCAAGCACGCGGTCTATCTGTGGACCCTGCCGATGTTTCACTGCAACGGCTGGTGCTTTCCCTGGACCATGTCGGCAGTGATCGGCACGCATGTCTGCCTGCGGCAGGTGCGGGCCGAGCCGATCTGGAGCGCGCTGGCCGAACGCGGCGTCACCCATCTGTGCGGCGCCCCCATCGTGATGTCGCTGCTGATCGGGGCCCCAGCCGGGGTCCGGCGCGACCTGGGCCGCAGCGTGCAGTTCATGACCGCCGCCGCCCCGCCCCCCGAAAAGGTGCTGTCGGACATGAAGGATGCCGGGTTCGAGGTCACGCATCTTTACGGGCTGACGGAAACTTACGGCCCGGCGGTGGTCAACGACTGGCACTCCGACTGGTCGGATCTGCCCCCCGCCCGGCAGGCGGCGCTGAAGGCCCGGCAGGGCGTCCGCTATCTGCCGCTGGAAGGGCTGGACGTGCTGGACCCCGACACCATGCAGCCCGTGCCGCGGGACGGGCAGACCATTGGCGAGGTGATGTTCCGCGGCAATGTGGTGATGAAAGGCTATTTCCGCAACGCCAAGGCCACCGAGGAAGCGTTCCGGGGCGGTTGGTTCCATTCCGGTGACCTGGGGGTCATCCATCCCGACGGATATATCCAGCTCAAGGACCGGTCCAAGGACATCATCATCTCGGGCGGCGAGAACATATCGTCTATCGAGGTCGAAGAGGCGCTTTATCGGCACCCGGCCGTGGCCGTCTGCGCGGTCGTGGCGATGCCGGATGAAAAATGGGGCGAGCGGCCCTGCGCCTTTGTCGAACTGGCGCCCGACGGTCAGGCGGATGATGCTGCGCTGCTGGCTTGGTGCCGCGCCCACCTGGCGCCCTACAAGATCCCGGCCCGGATCGTGTTCATGCCGATCCCGCGCACCTCCACCGGTAAGATCCAGAAATTCGCCCTGCGCGACAAGGCGCGTGAAATGGCGTCCGCAGCAGGCCAACTGGCGTCGGTCAGAGCACCGGTGGCGTCATGACGCATGGACCATCGCAAAGCCGCAACGGCAGGATCGGCCTGCTTTGCTCGGGTTCCGACAGGCACAAGGACCAGGCTTGACCCATGTATCGCATCCGTCTGTTTGCCATACGCCATGCCAGGGCCTTCGAATGGTTTTATACTCGGTTCGAATCCGCATTGGTCGCGCTGGACCCGCTTTTTCGTCGGATCGGCTACGACCGGCTTGAACGTCCCGTCGCCGCCGTCGAGAAGCTGACCAAGGGGCTGCTGTTCGACTGCCGGATGTGCGGCCAGTGCGTGCTGTCCTCGACGGGCATGTCCTGCCCCATGAACTGCCCCAAGAACCTGCGCAACGGCCCCTGCGGCGGCGTGCGGCCCGGCGGCTTCTGCGAGGTCAAGCCGCAGATGCGCTGTGTCTGGGTGCTGGCCTGGGACGGTGCGGCCCGCATGCAGGGCGGCGGCAAGATCAACGACGTGCAGCCGCCGGTGAACCGCAGCCTGGAGGGCTCGTCGTCTTGGCTGCGGGTTGCGCGCGAAAAGGCCGCGCGACCGGCAGGACCATCGGATGCGCCGCGCGACACGATCGCACGGGCCTTTCCGACAGCGCGCGCCCATGAGCCGGCTGCGGCACCGCTGGCGCCCGAGCCGCCTTCGGCAAGCCACAGGGGGAACAGGCATTGACCAACAACACCCATCCCGACTTTGCGCGCTGGCAGCCCAGCTATGACCCGCCGCCGCCGGGACACGTCTCGGGCAGCCGCCTGGAACGCGTGCTGCGCCAGGGGCATTTCGCGGTCACTGCCGAGTTGAACCCCCCCGACAGCGCCGACCCGGCCGATGTGTTCGAGGCGGCGCGACCCTTGGCCGAGGTGGCAGATGCCATCAACGCGACCGACGCGTCGGGCGCCAACTGCCACATGTCCTCGATCGGCATCTCGGCCCTGCTGACGCGGGCGGGGATGGGCACGGTCTATCAGATTTCGTGCCGCGACCGTAACCGCATTGCCATCCAAGGCGATGTTCTGGGCGCGGCGGCGATGGGCGTGCGCAATGTGCTGTGCCTGACCGGGGACGGGGTGGGCGTAGGCGATCAACCGGGGGCGCGGCCGGTATTCGACCTTGATTCGATCTCGCTTCTGCGCACGATCCGCACCATGCGCGATGACGGCGTGTTTTTGTCGGGTCGCCGGATCAGCAGTCCGCCACGCATGTTCCTGGGCGGGGCGGAAAATCCCTGCATCGCGCCGCTTGACTGGCGGCCGGACCGGCTGGCGAAAAAGGTCGAGGCGGGGGCAGACTTCATCCAGACCAACTACATCTTCGACATTCCCGTGTTCGAGCGGTTCATGGTCCGCGTCCGGGACTTGGGCCTGGAACGGCGCGTCTTTATCCTGGCCGGTGTGGGGCCGCTTGCCTCGGCCAAGGCGGCGCGCTGGATGCGCAGCAACGTCCCCGGCGTCCACATCCCCGATGCGGTGATCAACCGAATGGAAAAGGCCCCCGACCAGGGCGAAGAGGGCAAGCGCATCTGCATCGAGCTGATCCAGCAGATCCGCCAGATCGCGGGCGTCAGCGGCGTGCATGTCATGGCCTACCGCCGCGAGCATCTTGTGTCCGAAATCATCGCGCAGTCGGGCGTTCTTCAGGATCGCACGACGTTGTCAGCGGATGCCGTCCGGGCCTGACAGCCCCACCTTCTACAGGGCGCAGGCCATGCTGCCCACATTGCGCATGGGAAGAAGGCTGTCAGCGGCACGGGCCGCAGTCCGCCGGGATCTGTCATGGTTTCGAACCCGAACCACGCAGCAAACCAGTTCGTACGACCATGCTGCGGTTTCGGTCTTGGCATCCATTGGACCAACGCATGGCGGATTGCCTCTCAACCTCGTGCCGCGCGCCTCCATTCACGCTGATGGTCCTGCCATGTCACGCCAGATCTGGATGACCGCTTCCTCATCCTGTTGGTTGCAGCGGAGCCTTTTGCGGTGTCGCAGGCGCGCGGCCTGCCGGATGATCGCGACCGGCGCAGCCGTTCGGAACAATGATCTGGCTGCTTTCACCTAATCCGGCAAGCGGTCACAATGCTAAAACCCGTATGGCCAAAAGGCCACATTACAAATAGTTGCGGGCAACGGCGATGGCTACGGCCTGGGTGCGGGTCTTGGCCCCCAGCTTGCTGCAGGCCTTCACTGCGCGCTGCTTGACAGTGGATTCAGCGATGCCAAGCTCGGTCGCCGTATCCAGCTGACCCAGCCCGTCCCGAAAGCACCGCAGCACGTCCAGTTCCGCCGGTGTCAGCGCGGCACGGTTCAGCACAAGGTCGGTCCACAGCTGAAACCTTGCGCTGCAATGGGCGATCTCGATATCGGTGAATTCCCGGTCCGGATGGGACAGTGTCAGGAAGGACCGCTTGCCCGCCACCTTGCGCGAGATGGCAAGGCCGTAATTCAGCTGGAACCGCTTGGCCGCCGACATCACGCCGCGCAGGTCCGGGATGCGCACCTCGGACCAGCGCGCCGCTCCGTCATTGGTCATGGTCCACATCGCGATCGGATCGCCGAAGAAATAGTTCCTGTCCTCGTAGATCGCCCGCCATGCGTCGGGGTAGGCGTTGAACAGATGTTCCGGCCCCTTGTAGGTCAGATTGAAGCCAATGACCCACCCTGTTGGCGCCAGCGCGTGCATCTGGGCAATCTCTTCATCAAAATTCGGGATCAGGTCGGTCAGCATGGCTTCCTCTTGCGCAGCCCGAGATACACTATGTCTTTTCGGACATGCTGAAAAGACAGGTTGCACCGATTTGGCGAGACAAACGCCGCAGACGGGAGCATCCCGTTAAGACCTTTCTGTTAATCAAAGGAGCACGCAGATGGTATCTGAAGTCAGGGAGCCGAAGCTGGCCACCGCAGAATTCAGCCGCGACATGGTCGAAACCATGCTGACCTATTTCGACGCTTACGCCGAGGAAGGGGTCCTGAAGGTCGAGGTGACGGCCTGGGGCCTGTGGCTGCCCAACAAGGTCACCGGGGGACGCCAGTTCCTGGGCCTCGCCAAGCTGCCGGAAGGTTACAGGCAGTGAGCGGCGCAATGGCAGGACATGACATGGCGCGCGTGCAGGTCGAATTGATCAGCCTGCCGCGCGATATGGACCGGTTCGACCTGGTCACGAGCTTTCTCAAGCTGCGCAAGCAGATCTTCGTGGACAGGATGGCCTGGCCCCTTCACCACGCCGAAGGGATCGAGTTCGAGCAGTACGACACCTACGATACCGCCTATGTCATCGCACATCGCGACGGGCAGGCCATCGGCGGCGCGCGGCTGAAACGCACCGACAAGTCCCTGGGCGGCGGGACCGTGGTCTATTCCTACATGATCCGCGATGCCCATCTGGGGCTGCTGCCGGGGATGCCCACAAACCTGTGCCACGACGAGCCGCCGGTCGATCCGCAGGCCTGGGAGCTGACACGCTTTGCCGCCTTGCCCCTACCCGGCCTGGCGGAGCGCATTCTGGAGGTTGCAAACGGCTATCTGCACCAGATCGGCGCATCGGACTGCCTGTTTCTGGGGCCTCCGGCCTTCCTGCGCATGGCCTCGCGCCTCGGTTGGACGCCGCAGCCCTTGGGCGATCTGGTGTCGAACGACGACGGCAAGTTCCTGGCCTTTTCCTGCGCGGTGCGCCAGCCGGCGACCCAAGCGGCCCTGCACTGAGGCCCTAGCAGCCGGTCGCTTGTCGGGCTCGCACGGCCTGCCGGCTGCCCGACATCCGCAACGATGCCGCGCCGAGCCTGGCGCGGATCGCACGTGACAGTGCATCGACCCCGATCGTCACCAGCCCGGTGGCGGCGAGGATCGCGACCGCCCTGTCGATCCGCAGCTCACCGATGGCGCTGTCCAGGTAAAAGCCAAGGGTGGCGATGCCGAGGATGCCCATGATCGCAGATTCGCGTATGATGATCTCCCACCGATAAAGGCAGAGGGCCAGAAAGCTTCCGAAGAGGCGCGGCACGATTTCCCAGCCCCACAGGGTCAACCCGCGCGGGGCATCCGGCCGCAGGGTCAGCGCCGCCGCCTGCCGGCCCAGAAGATGGCCGATGATCGCGCCGTTGTGCAGGCCAAGTGCCAAGATCGCCGGCAGCATCGAAGGCCCGAAGACCTGCAGGAACAGATAAGCCAGCATGTATTCGGGAAACGAACGCAGGATGACCAGCAGCAGGTGGCCCGCAGCCGCACCCGCGCGACCGGCCACGCGCGGCACGATCAGCGCCTGCCCCAGAAACGCGACCGCACCGGCAAGGATCAGCGCCAACTGCGCCACGACCAGCGTGGCCATAAGCCCAGGCAGGATTGCTCCGTCCAGGAGATGCCAAAGCCAAGGCACCACCCCCGCCGGATCGCCCTGGCGCAAGGGGGCGGGAACGATGTCGGACAGGAACCGCCACAGCGCCCCCTGCCCCATCGGCGGCGCCTGCACGGTGGCCAGCATCAGCGCGGCTGCGCCCAGCCACAGGATCACCAACCTGGGGCGCATCCACAGCCGGACCGTGGCGATCAGGGCGATATAAATTGCCATCACCGCGCCCGCCGCCCCGTATTCGCCCTGCCGAAAAAAGCTGTCCAGTTGGAAGCCGAGCGTCGGCAGCCCGATGAACCCCAGCACCGCCGAGGATCGCAACCCGCATTCCAGGCGGTAGAGGGCGTAGTTCACCATCTGGGGCCGGGCCAAGGGCATCCGTGTCCACAGAAAGCGGGTCAACGGGTCGGCGCGCGGTCCCAGCCAGGCGGCCGGACGGGGATCGGCCTCGTCCATGATCTCGGACAGGACCTTGGCGAAGATCCCGGCATAGGGCAGCGCGATGGCCAGCACGCCGGACCAGACGCTGATCCCGAAGACCTGCAGCAGCATCAGCGCCCAGAACAATTCGTGCACCGAGCGCAGCCCGATCGCCAAACCACGCACGGCGCGCAGCCGATAGAAAGGCGCAAGGCACAGACCGGCCATGCCGCCAAGGGCGACCCCCGCGATGGCGAAGGCCAGTGTCTGGGCAACCGCCCGACTTATCTGCTCAAGGGCACTGAAGTCGGGCGTCAGAAACCCGCGCCCCATGCGTGCAAGCGCGGCCCAGGGGTCGTGGCTGGCAACGGTCATATCGGCCAGCGGCAGGCACAGCAGGGCTGCGGCCAGAAAGACCCCGACGACGCCAAGGCGCGACATGCTAGCGCCCATAGAGCGCCTCGATCCGTGCCGCGTCCAGATCCGCCACCGGCAGGTCGAACAGGATCACGCCGTTTCGCAGCCCGATGACCCGGGTGGCGAAGGCGCGGGCAATGGCCACGTCATGAAGGGCCAGCACTGCCGTTGGAAAGGCACCGCGGATGATCTTGGCCAAGGCTTCGGCCTGGCGCGGATCAACGGCTGACAGAGGCTCGTCCCCCAGAATGACGTCACCGCCCCGGTGCAGGGCGCGCGCCAAGGCGACGCGCTGCTTCTGCCCGCCCGACAGACCCTCGACCGCGCGGCCCGCCTCTGGAACCAGGCCGACCTGGTCCAGCGCATCAAGGGCCGCGTCGCGATCGACCCGGCGGGGACGGATCAGTGTGCGAAGGTTGTAAAAGGCGCTGTGATCGTCCAGCCGACCCATCAGGACGTTGCGCAGCGCGTTCAGCTGGGGAACCAACGCAGCATCCTGCGGCACCAGCGCAACCCTTAGGTCCCGCGCCAGAATCGCGTCCATCAGGGCGGCCAGCAGGGTCGACTTGCCCGAACCGCTGCGACCAAGAAGTGCCAGCCGCTCGCCCGGCGCGACACTAAGCCGCACATCTTGCAGGACCGCGATCCCGCCATAACCCAGATCGACGCCGTCCAGCAGCTGCATGGACAGGTCTTACTCCAGCAGCTCAAGCTGACGCGCGACATCCTCGATCGGGGCATAATCCGCGTTTGCGGCCGGGATAAAGGCCCGGCGCGGAAAGGCCGCCAGCAGATCGGGGTCGTTCATGCCCACCAGCGCCGCCTGCACGCGATCAGCAAATCCTTCGCCCCACCGCGCGTCCACATCACCGCGGATGGTCCAGTTATAGTCCGGATAGGGCGGCGTCTTCCAGATGACCTTCGCGGTACTGACTTCGGGGGCGCCATCAGCAACGGCCTGATCGTAAACAGCAAAATTCAGGGCGCCGACCTGCCAGGCGCCCGAGGCAACCAGCCGCAGCGTCTGGCTGTGATCGCCAGAAAAGCCGACGCGCGAAAAGAACTCCTCCGGCGCATCGCCTGTATTCTCGCGGATCGCGTATTCCGGCATCAGGCGGCCCGAGGTCGAGGTTTTGGCGCCAAAGGTGAAGGTCATCCCGCGGGCGGCCTGGGGAAAATCCTCGGACCGCTCCAGGCCGGTATCGCTGTGGGCGATGAAATAGCTGACGAACTGTGTGTCCTCGTCACCCTGCGCTATGGCGCGGGCGCCCGGCACCAGAAGCCGCGCCTGCACGCCCGACAGCCCGCCGAACCAAGCCAGTTGCACCTGATCGTTGCGGAAGGCGGTGACGGCGGCGGGATATGACTTGACCGGGACAAACTGCACCGGCACGTCCAACTCTTGCGACAGGTACTCGGCGACGGCGCTGAAACGTTCGGTCAGGCGCGTTTCGTCCTCATCGGGGATGGCGGAAAAATACAACACGTCCTGTGCCTTGGCAGCTGCGGACATGGCGACAGAGGCAGCGAAAAGCGCGGCGATAAGACGGGTGGCCATTTGAAAGAACCTGTTGCGGTGAAACGGGACATGCGGAAGGCGGACCCCCATGGCCGGGCCTCGCGCCGTGTCGTCAAGCCCCCGCGTCGCGGCGGAACCGAGCGGCCCGAGCGCGCCCGGCGCATCGGCTTGTCGGGCCCTTCTAACAAGCCCCGGCACCGGGACGCAAGCGGCCGCATCTTGACTTAGCGCGCATGGCGTCGGACGATATGGTCGTACCTATCTATTCGACAGGCAGAGGGAGGTTCCCATGAATATCGACCTTTCGCGCCGCGGCTTTTTGAGGCTTGCGGGTGCGGGGGTTGCGGCAACGTCGCTTGGAGCCATGGGCTTCGGCGAGGCCGAGGCGGCCGAGGCGGCGCAGGTGCGCACCTTCCGGCTGGCCACGACAACGGAAACGCGCAACACCTGCCCCTACTGCTCGGTTGCCTGCGGGATCATCATGTATTCCAAGGGTGACGTGAAAGCCGGCGAGACTGCCGAGCTTTTGCACATCGAGGGCGACGCCGATCACCCGACGAACCGCGGCACGCTGTGCCCCAAGGGCGCCGCGTTGAAGGATTTCGTCCACGCGCCGACACGCCTGACGCATCCGCGCATCCGCAAGCCGGGCAGCGACCGGTTCGAGGAGATCACCTGGGACGAGGCGCTGGATCGAATCGCCCGTGCCATGAAGGATGATCGGGACGCGAACTTCATCGCCTCCAATGAGGCCGGTGTGCCGGTCAATCGCTGGACGACGACGGGATTCCTGGCAGCTTCGGCCTCGACCAATGAAACCGCATGGCTGACCTACAAGACGGTCCGCTCCATGGGGATCGTCGGCTTCGACAACCAGGCGCGCGTCTGACACGGCCCCACGGTGTCCAGTTTGGGCCCGACCTTCGGCCGCGGTGCGATGACGAACGCATGGACCGACATCAAGAATACCGACCTTGTCATCGTCATGGGTGGCAACGCCGCTGAAGCGCATCCCTGCGGCTTCAAATGGGTGACCGAGGCCAAGGCGCATCGTGGCGCCAAGCTGATCGTGGTCGATCCGCGCTATACCCGCACCGCATCGGTGGCGGACTACTATGCGCCGATCCGTCCCGGCAGCGACATCGCCTTCCTGATGGGGGCGATCCGCTGGTGCATGGAGAACGACAAGGTCCACTGGGACTATGTCCGCGCCTTCACCAATGCCAGCTTCCTGGTCCGCGAGGACTTTGGCTGGTCGGACGGGCTGTTCACCGGCTATGACGAGGAAAAGCGCGACTTCGACAAGAGCAGCTGGGATTACCAGATCGGCGAGGACGGTTTTGCGCTGCGCGATCCGACGCTGGAGGACCCGCGCTGCGTCTGGCAGATGCTGAAGAAGCATGTCGATGTCTACACGCCAGATTTCGTCGAAAACATCACCGGCACCCCGCGCGACAAGTTCCTGACCGTCTGCCAGATGATCGGCGAGACGTCGGCGCCCGACCGGACCATGACCTCGATGTATGCGCTTGGCTGGACCCAGCATTCCAAGGGCGCGCAGAACATCCGTGGCATGGCGATGCTGCAGCTGATCCTGGGCAATATCGGCGTCCGGGGCGGCGGGATGAACGCGCTGCGCGGGCATTCCAACATCCAGGGTCTGACCGACATCGGCCTGATGTCGAACCTGATCCCCGGATATCTGAACATCCCGACGGAAAAGGAACCGGACTGGGAAACCTATCTGTCCACGCGGAGCTTCAAGCCGCTGCAGCCGGGCCAGACCAGCTATTGGCAGAACTATCCCAAGTTCATGGTCAGCTTCCTCAAGGCGATGTGGGGCGATGCCGCCACGGCCGAGAATGACTGGGCCTATGAATACCTGCCCAAGCTGGATGTCCCCGCTTATGACATCCTGCGCATGTTCGAGCTGATGAACCATGACCGGGTGAACCTGTATTTCTGCCAGGGCTTCAACCCCATGCTGTCCATCCCGAACCGGGAAAAGGTCACGCGCGGGCTGTCACGGCTGAAGATGCTGGTCGTCATGGACCCCCTGTCCACGGAAACCTCGCATTTCTGGCAGAACCACGGCGCGCATAACGACGTTGACACCGCCAGCATCCAGACCGAGGTGCTGGAGCTGCCCACGACCTGCTTTGCCGAGGACGAGGGCGCACTGGTCAACTCGGGCCGGTGGCTGCAATGGCACTGGCCGGGCGCCACCCCGCCGGGCGAGGCCAAGTACGACACCTGGATCATGGCGCAGATCTTCCTGCGGGTGCGCGAGCTTTATCGCCAGGAAGGGGGGGCCTTCCCCGACCCGATCCTGAACCTGACCTGGAACTATGCCGACCCCGAGGAACCTTCGCCCGCCGAACTGGCGCGCGAGATGAACGGCCGCGCGCTGGCGGATCTGACCGATCCGGCAACGGGCGCGCCGGTTCTTCAGGCGGGTCAGCAGGTGTCCAGCTTTGGCCAGCTGCGTGACGATGGGACAACCATGGCGGGCTGCTGGATCTATGCCGGCAGCTGGACCGAGGACGGCAACATGATGGCGCGCCGGGACAATTCCGATCCCGACGATACCGGCATGTTCCTGAACTGGGCCTTTGCCTGGCCGGCCAACCGGCGCATTCTGTACAACCGCGCCTCGGCCGACCTTCAGGGCAAGCCTTGGGATCCAAGCCGCAAACTGATCGAATGGAATGGCGAACGGTGGGTCGGATATGACATCCCCGACATTGCACCCACGGCGCCGCCGGACGTGGTTGGACCCTTTATCATGAACCAGGAAGGGGTTTCGCGCCTCTTCAGCCGGGGAATGATGCGGGACGGACCCTTCCCGACCCATATGGAGCCCTTCGAAAGCCCGATGGCCAACGTGTTCAACCCGCGCATGCGGGGGAACCCGGTGGCGCGGATGTTCGAAAGCGACGCGGGCCGGCTTGGCTCCAGCGACGAGTTCCCCTTTGTCGCCACGTCCTATCGCCTGACCGAGCATTTCCACTACTGGACCAAGCACAACCCGGTGAACGCCGCGTTGCAGCCCGAGTTCTTCGTGGAGATCAGCGAGGAACTGGCTGCGGAACGCGGCATCGCCAAGGGCGGACGCGTCAGGGTGTGGAGCAAGCGCGGCCAGGTCTGGGCCAAGGCGGTGGTGACCAAGCGGATCCGCCCGATGACCTGCGACGGCAAGATCGTCCATGTCGTAGGCATTCCGCTGCACTGGGGCTTCATGGGCGCGGCCAAGAAAGGTTGGGGGCCGAACAGCCTGACGCCTTTCGTGGGTGACGCCAATGTGGACACGCCCGAATTCAAGGCCTTCCTGGTCAACATCGAACCCGCAGCAGAGGAGCCGGTCGCATGAAGGATATCGCCACCGCCCCGACGACCGCGGCGTCGAACCCGCCGGTCCAGCCGACCGAGGCCTATTACAATGCGGGCGACATCGTCCGCATCTCGGCCACGCGGAACGTGCCTGCGCCCGAACGGCAGCTAACGAAGCTGGCCAAGCTGATCGATGTGTCCAAGTGCATCGGCTGCAAGGCCTGCCAGTCCGCCTGCATTGAATGGAACCAGACACATCCGGATGTGGAAGAAAACGTGGGGGTCTATGAAAACCCCCACGACCTGACGCCGAACATGTTCACTCTGATGCGTTTCTCCGAATGGGTGAACCCGGAGACGGACGATCTGGAGTGGCTGATCCGCAAGGATGGCTGCATGCATTGCGAGGATCCGGGCTGCCTGACGGCCTGTCCGGCACCGGGCGCCATCGTGCAGTATTCCAACGGCATCGTCGATTTCGTGCAGGAAAACTGCATCGGCTGCGGCTATTGCCTGACGGGCTGCCCGTTCAACATCCCGCGCATCAGCCAAGTCGATCACAAGAGCTACAAGTGCACCTTGTGTTCCGACCGGATCGCCGTGGGACAGGGACCGGCCTGCGCCAAGGCCTGCCCCACGCAGGCAATCGTCTTTGGCACCAAGGACGACATGAAGGCCCATGCCGCAGAACGGATCGAGGACCTTAAGTCGCGCGGATATGAAAATGCCGGCCTCTACGATCCGGCGGGCGTCGGGGGCACTCATGTGATGTATGTCCTGCATCACGCCGACAAGCCGCAGATCTACAACGATCTTGAGGAAGATCCACGCATCTCGCCCATTGTCGAGGGCTGGAAAGGTGTGACCAAAACCGCGGGCCTGGCCGTCATTGGTCTGGCGGCGATCGGGGCAACGCTGCACGGCCTCTTCGCCCGCGGAAACGAGGTCGAAGAGCATGACGAACAGGCCGCCGACACCTTGGTGAAGGGACGCGATCCGGATGATGGTCCGCATCACGGGGGGCAGGTCTGATGGCGCCGCGCCCCTATTACTCGGAACGCGGGGACCATATCGACAGCACCGCCCCGGTGACGGTCAGCCGTTACCGCGGGTTCACCCGCGCGAACCACTGGCTGACTGCGCTGTGCCTGATCGTGCTGGCCCTGTCTGGACTGGCACTGTTCGACCCGTCGCTGTATTTCCTGACCGGCCTTTTCGGCGGCGGGCAGACAACACGCTGGTTGCATCCCATCGTTGGTGTTGTGCTGTTCCTCAGCTTCATGCTGCTGTTCTTCAAGCTGTGGCGCCTGAACATGCCCAAGCCCGAAGATACGACCTGGGTTTCCAAAATCGGCGACGTGGTGAAGGGCAACGAGGATGCGCTGCCCGAACTGGGCAAGTACAACCCGGGCCAGAAGTTCGTCTTTTGGGCGATGACAGGCCTGATCGTCGTTCTGATCGTCACGGGCGTGCTGATCTGGCAGCAGGTGGTGGGCCACATGGTCAGCATACCCGTGCGTCGCGTCGCCGTCCTGCTGCACGCGATCTCGGCCGTGCTGATCCTGCTGGTCTTCATCCTGCATGTCTATGCGGCGGTCTGGACGCGCGGCACGCTGCGCGCAATGACCCGCGGCACGGTCACGGGCGGATGGGCATGGCGGCACCACCGTAAATGGCTGCGGGAAATCGCCAGCCGCGACAACAAGGGACCGGCAGAGTAATCTGCCGGCCATCACACGCCGACATCCCCAGTGGCCGGTCGGCCCGGAGAGCGACATGACCACCATCACCCAACCCGATCCCACGGCCATCGGCGGCGTCCCCAAGGCGCCGCTTGCCTTTTTGCCGAACCCCGCACGCCTGTTCGCGACCCGCGCGGGACGGCTGGAGTTTCTGGCCGGCAGCGGCAGCAACCTGGGGCCTTACCTGCAGTTCCTGTCCGGTCTGGTCGCGCTTCAGGCGCGGCTGGCAGGCGAACTGTCAAAACCTCCCGCCCTTCCCGCCGACCGGATCAGGCTGGCCCGCGAAAGCCGCATGCCGCCCATAGACCGGGCTCCGCTTGCCGCCGATCCTGAACTGCACGCCGTGCTGGATCGCGTCCTGACCGAGGCTGCCACGCTTGAGATGCCCGAACCTGCCCGCCTGGCGCTGTCGGCCGTGACTGCCGCACCCCTGGCCGATCGCCATTGGCTGCTGGAGAACATCCTGACTGATCAGGTACCGCAGGACAGCGTCGCCCCGCATCTGTTCGCGGCGGTTGCAGTCCAGCTGCATCTGTCGCGCCTGGCCGCCACCTTGGATGCGGTCCAGCTGGTGCCAATCCGAACCGGGGTCTGTCCGTCCTGCGGCGGACGGCCCGCGACCTCCAGCGTGATCGGCGTGGGCGGGCTGGACGGCGTACGCTATGCCGCCTGCGCCTGCTGCCAAACGCAATGGAACGAGGTGCGGCTGACCTGCCTTTGCTGCGGGTCGACCAAGGGGATCAGCTATCGCAGCGTCGAGACGATCGAGGCCACTGTTCGGGCCGAAGTCTGTTCGGAATGCAACAGCTGGGTCAAGATCCTCTACCAGAACCGCAACCACAGTCTGGAACCCTTGGCCGACGACGTGGCCAGCCTGGGGCTGGATATGATGATGGCCGAAACCGACAAGCGCCGCGGCGGCTTCAACCCTTTCCTGACCGGCTACTGATGTCGGAATTCCGCGCCCTGCCCTCGGTCGACCAGCTGCTGACGGCTTTGCCGGACCTGATCGACCGCCACGGCCGCCAGCCGGTCACCGACGCCGCGCGCGCCCGTCTGGATGCCGCCCGTCAGGCGATCCGTAAGGGGGCCCAGGGCGCAGCCGAAGCGGCGCGCCTGCCGCATCTGCTGGCCGCCGACCTGGCCGCCGCCGCCGTGACGCAGCTGCGGCCGATCCTGAACCTGACCGGCACCGTCCTGCACACCAACCTGGGCCGCGCGATCTTGGCAGACGAGGCCATCGCCGCGGCCAGTGCCGCGATGGCCGCGCCGCTGGCGCTGGAATTCGACCTGACGACCGGCGGGCGCGGCCAACGCGACGATCATCTGCGCGGCCTTTTGTGCGAACTGACGGGGGCCGAGGATGCGACGATCCTCAACAACAATGCCGCCGCCGTGTTGATCGCGCTGAACACCTTTGGACAGGGCCGCGAGTCCATCGTTTCGCGCGGGGAGTTGATCGAGATCGGCGGCGCCTTCCGCATGCCCGACATCATGGCCCGCGCCGGCACACAGCTGGTCGAGGTCGGCACGACGAACCGCACCCATCCGCGCGACTATCGCGACGCAATCACCGACCAGACCGGGCTGATCCTTAAGGTCCACACCTCGAACTATCGCATCGAGGGCTTTACCGCCGAAGTATCGGCCCCCGATCTGGCCCCCATCGCGCGGGACGCGGGGGTGGTGCTGTTGAACGACCTGGGCGCCGGTTCGCTGGTCGATCTGTCGCGATGGGGCCTGCGCCGCGAACCCACTGTGGCGCAGGCCTTGGCCGAGGGTGCGGATCTGGTCACCTTTTCGGGGGACAAGCTGCTGGGCGGTCCCCAGGCGGGGTTTATCGTCGGGCGCCGCGACCTGATCGCGCAGATCAACAGGAACCCTTTGAAACGCGCCCTGCGCATGGACAAGATCCGCATCGCCGCACTGGAGGCGACGCTGCGCCTTTACCGCGATCCCGAACGCCTGGCCGAACGCCTGCCGGTGCTGCGGATGCTGTCGCGATCCAAAAACGAGATCGCGCAGCAGGCCGCACGCCTGGCCCCGAGGGTCAGGGACCTGCTGGCGCCGCACGGCTTTGATGCGCAGGAGGCCGATTGTGCCAGCCAGATCGGTTCGGGCGCGCTGCCCACCGACACCATCCCTTCGGCCGGGCTGCGGCTGACGGGCGCGGGGGGTGATGCTCCGAACCGGCTGGCGGCGCGGCTGCGGGCCCTGCCACGGCCGATCATCGGCCATATCCATGCAGGCGCGCTGATCCTGGACCTGCGCTGCCTGGCATCGGACGATCACCTGCTGACGGCGCTGGCGGACCTATGATCGTCGGCACGGCGGGGCATATCGACCACGGCAAGACCGCGCTGGTCAAGGCGCTGACCGGCACAGATGCCGATCGCTTGGCCGAGGAGAAGGCGCGCGGTATCACCATCGATCTGGGCTTTGCCTATGCCGATCTGGGTGGCGGCGGGATCACGGGTTTTGTGGACGTGCCGGGCCACGAACGGCTGATCCACACCATGCTGGCCGGCGCGGGCGGGATCGACCTGGCCCTTCTGGTTGTGGCAGCCGACGACGGGGTGATGCCGCAGACGTCCGAACATCTGGCCATCCTGAATTTGTTGGGCCTGTCGCGCGGGCTGGTCGTGCTGAGCAAGGCCGATCTGGCTGACAGCCAGCGCCGGGCCGAAGTCTCGGCCCAGGTCCGCCGCGCGCTGGAGGGCAGCCGGCTTGCGGACGCTCCGATCCTTCCGGTTTCCACCGTGACGGGCGAGGGGCTGGACGATCTGCGCGCGGCATTGGTCGAAGCCGAACGGGCAACGGCGCAGCGGGGGGCAGACGGCCTTTTCCGCTTGGCAGTGGACCGCAGCTTTACCCTGCAGGGGGCGGGGACGGTGGTGACAGGCACTGTCCTGACGGGCCGCGTGGCCCTGGGCGATTTGGTGACGGTCAGCCCGTCCGGCCTGCCCGCGCGCGTGCGTGGCATCCATGCCCAGAACCGCGCGGCGACCGAGGGGCTGGCGGGGCAGCGCTGCGCCCTGAACCTGGCCGGCGAGGCCATCGCCAAGAACGCGATCCACCGCGGCGACATCGTGCTGACGCCGCAGCTTCACGCGCCGACCGCCCGCATCGACGCCCGGCTGTCAGTGCTGTCGGCCGAGCCGCGAGCCATCGGCACCTGGTTTCCCGCGCGCCTGCACAGCCACGCGACCGAGGTGGGCGCCCGTATCGTGCCCTTGGGCGACCCCATCGCGCCGGGAAAGGCTGGACCGGTGCAGATCGTTCTGGACCGCCCGATCGCCGCCTCCATCGGCGACCGCTTCATCCTGCGCGACGTGTCGGCCAGCCGGACCATCGGGGGCGGCCGCTTTCTGGACCTGCGCCCCCCTGCGCGCAAGCGCCGGACGCCCGAGCGGCTGGCCCTGATCGAAGCCGCCCGCCCTTTGGACCCCGCCCACGCCTTGACCGCCATGCTGCAGGTCGCCCCTGTGGCGCTGGCGGGCTTTGCCCGCGACCGCAGCCTGACGTCGGAGCAGGCAGGCCTGGCCTTGGCAGAGGCCGGGGCCGCCACCGTTGCGGGACTTGCGCTGTCTCAGGTCCAGCTGAACCAGCTGCAGGCCGGGATCGCGACGCATCTGTCGCAGTTTCACGACGCCAACGCCGACCTGCCCGGCCTGGGCCGCGAACGGTTGCGCCTGTCGCTGACGCCGCGCCTGCCTCAGGAGGCTTTCCTTGCCTTCCTGCGCAAGCAGGTAACCGCGGGCAGCATCGTCATGGACGGCGCCTTCCTGCGCTTGCCCGGCCACGAGGTTCGCCTGACCGCTGACGACGAGGCGCTGTGGGATCACATCCGCCCGGCATTGCTGGGCGAGCTACAGTTCCGCCCGCCCCGGGTTCGCGATTTTGCCGTCGATCTGGGACAGGACGAACGTGAGATCCGCCGGCTGTTGAAGCTGACCCAAAAGTTGGGTCGCACCGACCAGATCGCCCATGACCACTTCTTTGCACGGGAAGTTACGGCCCGGATGGTCGCCATCCTGCAAGACGTTGCCGCGCAGTCGCAAGACGGCTGGTTCACGGCCCCTGCCTTCCGGGACCGGGTGCAGAACGGCCGCAAAGTGGCGATCGAGATCCTGGACTTCTTTGACCGCCACGGGGTCACGCTGCGGCGGGGCGACCTGCGGCGGCTGAACCCGCACCGGCTGGACCTGTTCGGCTAGTTGTTCAGTTCCGGCATCTGGTGGATCGGGTTTAGGATGGATCTGTCTGGATCGGATGTCCAGATCTTGCAGATGTCATCATAGGGCGTGAGGGCCAGCCATGGTCCGCCATCGGTCCGAGGACCATGGCTGGCGAGGGTCTTGAGCCGGCGCGCGAAGTTGCAGGCGGCCATGAAGTCCGCCAGGTGGGTGCGGAGTTGGTTGTGGTCGTCTTCATGGAAGCGCTTGACGTTCAGCGGGAGAATGATCCCCCGGATCATTCTCTGGCCCGCATCACCCTCCTTGATGGTGCGGTTCATCCGCTCGACCTGGCCATTCGTCCAAGGGTGCTTCACCTTTGTCAGCCTGTGCTCGATCTCATGTTCCCGGCACACGCGGTCAAAGATGTGCTCGAAGGCGGTTGTGTCGCAGCTTCGGTTTGTGAACTGGATGCCCCTCGCCGTTGTCTCTCGGACCAATGGCGTTCCAACGGCTCGATCGGTCAGCACGCTGTGCAACGGGTCAAGGAACGGCAGCGATCAGGTCGCGCAAGAACTGAGCAGCGGCCATCTTCCCCGCCCTCTCGACGGGCTAGGTGAAGGCAAACTTGCTCGTGCGGTCAATGCCGACGAACAGGTAGAGCTTGCCTTCAGCAGTCTGCACCTCGGCGATGTCGATGTGGAAGTAGCCGATGGGATCGCGTTTGAAACGTTGCCGCTTCGGCTTGTCGCCTTCAACATCGGGCAAGCGGGAGATGCCATGGCGCGTGCCGGGCACCGATGCAGTGCAGAGCGGGTGAGATGCAGGATCGATGGCTGCAGAGCGTAAAGACAATCATCCAGCGGCAGCAGCATGTGCCGCCGAAACGCCACAACCATCGCCTCCTCAGTCTCGGACAGAACCGTGGAGCGCGGCTCCTTTGGCCCGGCTTTGAGATCCTCGACCGTCTGGCGCTTGCGCCACTTCGCGACCGTCTTTGGATTGATGCCCAACTCCCGGCTCAGCGTCGCGAGCGAAGCTTGCGATCATTCGGGCCGGCCCTTGGACCAATGGCGGGCCAGCCCTCATTATTGCAGCTCTGACGGCGGGCGTGGTCGTGGCGCTTCCATGACGAACCTGGCCCATGATGCTTCCTTCCATTCCTGAGAAAGGATCGCACCATCACAACCTGAGATCAAACAGCTAGAGGCTGGCGCCGCCCTGCTCGATCACCGCCTCCATCGCGACATAGCTGGATGTCGCGTTGACATGCGGCAAGGATGAGATTTTCTCGGCCATGATGCGCCGGTAATCAGCCATGTCGCGTGACCGCACTTTCAGCAGATAGTCGAAGCCGCCGGCGATCATGTAGCACTCCTCGACTTCGGGAATGGTGCGAACGGCGGCGTTGAATGCCTCCAGCGCCTTCTGCCGTGTGTCGGTCATCCGCACCTCGACATAGGTGACATGGGTCAGGCCAAGCCGCACGGGCGACAGGATCGCGCGATAGCCGGTGATCAGCCCCGCCTCCTCCAACTGCCGGATACGCAGCGCCACTGGGGTCTTGGACAGGCCCACCTTGCGGGCCAGCTCGGTCACGGGAATGCGGGCATTGGCCGTCAGCTCGGCCAGGATGCGGCGGTTGGTTGGGTCAAGAAGTTCGGTCACGGTCCAGAAAGCTGTCTGAAATTGGCGATGCTGACTACATCCTGCACCTGAAATGGACACATCGTCCAGCCCTGCTGCGTTATTCTGTGCCCCATTCCGATCGTCCGGACCGCCGAAGGGGACACCATGACCGCACTTGATTCCGCCGCCAAGTTTCAGCCCGAAGGTCCCCTTCTGGCCCGCCTGATCGCCGAGGCTGCCCTGTCGGACCAGACCCGCGCCCGCATCAGCGCGCGGGCCGCCGACCTGATCCGCCGCATCCGCGCCCAGTCCAAGCCCACGATGATGGAACTGATGCTGGCCGAATACGGCCTGTCCACCCGCGAAGGGGTGGCCCTGATGTGCTTGGCCGAAGCAATGCTCCGCGTTCCCGACCGCGCCACCATCGACGTGCTGATCGAGGACAAGATCGCGCCATCGGACTGGGGCCGCCACCTTGGTGAAAGTGCCTCCAGCTTGGTGAACGCCTCGACCTGGGCGCTGATGCTGACCGGGCGGGTTCTGGACGACCCGCAGCCGGGCTTGGCCGGAACACTGCGCGGCGCGATCCGCCGCCTTGGCGAACCGGTGATCCGCACCGCCGTCACCCGCGCCATGCGCGAGATGGGCCGCCAGTTCGTTCTGGGACAGACGATCGAGGCCGCGCTGGAGCGCGCGAAGGGCCAGGAAGCGAGGGGTTATTCCTACAGCTACGACATGCTGGGCGAAGCCGCGATGACGGCCGCGGACGCCGCCCGTTATGCCAGCGAATACCGCAAGGCGATCACCGTCATCGCAGGCGCTTGCAACAAGGGATCGGTCGCGCGCAATCCCGGCATCTCGATCAAGCTGTCAGCGCTGCACCCCCGCTACGAGGTCGCACACGAGGATCGCGTCATGGCGGAACTGGTGCCGGTTGTGCGCGATCTGGCGCGGCAGGCCAAAACCGCCGGCATGGGCCTGAACATCGACGCCGAGGAACAGGACCGCCTGGCCCTGTCGCTGAAGGTGATCGAGACGGTGCTGTCGGACCCTACGCTGGCGGGTTGGGACGGGTTCGGCATCGTGGTCCAGGCCTATGGCAAGCGCGCGGGCGCGGTCATTGACCGGCTGCACGACATGGCCACGCAGCACGACCGCCGCATCATGGTCCGCCTGGTCAAGGGCGCCTATTGGGACACCGAGATCAAGCGCGCCCAGGTCGAGGGATTTCCGGATTTTCCGCTGTTCACCAGCAAGACGGCGACCGATGTCAGCTATGTCGCGCTGGCCCGCAAGCTGCTGTCGATGTCCGACCGGATCTATCCGCAATTTGCCACCCACAACGCCCATTCCGTGGCCGCCGTGCTGGAAATGGCCGGCGACACGCCGTTTGAATTTCAGCGCCTGCATGGCATGGGGGAACGGCTGCACGACATCGTCCTGAAGGATCAGGGCACGCGCTGCCGCATTTATGCCCCGGTAGGCGCGCATCAGGACCTGCTGGCCTATCTGGTCCGCCGCCTGCTGGAAAATGGGGCCAATTCCAGCTTCGTCAACCAGATTGTCGACGAGGAAGTGACCCCCGAGGAGATTGCCCGCGATCCGTTTGACGCAGTGGCCACCGCCCGGGCCCCCGCCGCGCTGCTGGCGCCGAACGCGATCTATGGCGCGGGCAGGACGAATGCCAAGGGCTTTGACCTGACCTCTGCGGACATGCTGGCGCAGATTTTTGACGCCCGCGACGTGGCCGTGCAGGACGCAGCGCCCTTGGTTCACGGCGACACCGCCCCGGCGGGCGCCGCGCCGACATCCGTCGCCAATCCTGCCACTGGCAAGATGATCGCGCAGGTGACCGAGGCGGCCGACGCCACCGTCGCACATGCCATTGCCGCCGCCACGCCTTGGGCTGTCCCGGCCGGGGAACGTGCGGCCACCCTGCGCCGCGCTGCTGACCTTTACGAAGCCGATTTCGGCCCGATCTTCGGCATCCTGGCGCGCGAGGCCGGCAAGACCCTGAACGATGCCGTGGCCGAACTGCGCGAGGCGGTTGATTTCCTGCGTTACTACGCCCAGCAGGGCGAAGCCAGCGATCAGGCCCCGCGCGGCATCATCGCGGCGATCAGTCCGTGGAACTTCCCGTTGGCGATCTTTACCGGCCAGATTGCGGCAGCACTGATGGCCGGCAATGCCGTGCTGGCAAAGCCCGCCGAACAGACACCGCTGATCGCGGCCCATGCCGTTCGCCTGCTGCACCGGGCGGGTGTCCCGACCAGCGCGCTGCAACTGCTGCCGGGCGAAGGCGGCACGGTCGGGGCGGCACTGACCCGCGATCCGCGCATCAAGGGCGTGGTCTTCACGGGCGGCACCGAAACGGCGCGGCTGATCGCCAGCAGCATGGCCCGACACATGGAACCCGGCACGCCGCTGATCGCGGAAACCGGCGGGCTGAACGCCATGATCGTGGACAGCACCGCCCTGCCCGAACAGGCGGTGCGGGACATTGTCACCTCCAGCTTCCGGTCGGCCGGTCAGCGGTGCTCGGCCTTGCGCTGCCTTTATGTGCAAGAGGACGTTGCCCCCCATGTCATCCGCATGATCAAGGGGGCAATGGACGAACTGCGCGTGGGCGATCCATGGGATCTGGCCACCGATGTGGGTCCAGTCATCGACGCCGAGGCGCAGCAGGGCATCAACACCTATCTGGACCATCACCGCGACCGCATCCTGCACCAGCTGGCTGTCCCGGCCACGGGTCATTTTGTCCCGCCGACCCTGATGCAGGTGTCGGGCATCGACGATCTTGAGCGTGAGATCTTTGGCCCCGTCCTGCATGTCGCGACCTACCGTGCGCGCGATCTGGACCGGGTCGTGGCGGCGATCAACGCGCGCGGCTATGGCCTGACCTTTGGCCTGCACACGCGCATCGACAGCCGCGTGCAGGAGGTGACCGAGGCGATCCATGCCGGCAACATCTATGTGAACCGCAACCAGGTGGGTGCGACCGTGGGCAGCCAACCTTTCGGCGGCGAGGGGCTGTCGGGGACCGGACCCAAGGCGGGCGGGCCGCTTTACCTGCCGCGCTTTTTTGCGCCGGAACAGCCGACCGCCGCCGCCGCGGCGTGGCAGACCCAGGACCCGGCCGCCCGGTTGGAAGACCGGCTGGCTGCGCCGCCCCCCGCCCCGGCCCCGACCGAGCAGCTGATGCCCGGCCCGACCGGAGAGCTGAACCGCCTGCAGATCCTAGCGCGCGGCCCGATCCTGTGCATGGGTCCCGGCGCACAGGCAGTCGCGGCGCAGGTCGCCGCCGTGGCCGCGGGCGGCGGCCAGCCGGTCGCGGCGGAAGGTGACGTGGCCCCTGCGGCGCTGACATCGCTGGCGGGCGTGACCGGCGTCCTGTGGTGGGGCGATGCCGAAACCGGTCGCATGCTGGCCTGCGCCTTGGCAGAACGTCCGGGCCCGATCGTGCCACTGATCACCGCGCTGCCCGATGCCGGTTATCTTTGCCACGAACGTCATCTGTGCGTGGACACAACCGCTGCGGGCGGCAACGCAGCGCTGTTGGCGGGCTGACAGGCCGCTTGGCCCTGCACTTGCCATCCCTGCGCGCCCGGTCCATCAACGGGCCGGGCGCGGCTTTGTGTCCGTGGAAGGGATTCGTCCCCGGTGGGGCGGCCGGACTTCAAATCCGGTTGGGGCAGCGAGCCTGTCCCGGGTGGGTTCGACTCCCATTCCCTTCCGCCATTCCTTTAGCGGCAGGCAGGCCCGGATGACCGATCACGCAACTGATTTCGACGAATGGCTGGCCGAAACCTGGGATGAGACAGCATCGGGCGACGGCTTCACCATGCTGCTGGTGCTGATCGGGCTTCAGGACGGCAGGGTCGATATTCTGCGATCTGCCCATCTGCACGTCATTGGCAACGACATGGATTGGCCAACGCTTGTCAGGCATCTGGATGGTGCTCAGGTTGCATGGGACGCTGTCGCGCTTTACCGGGCAGGGCGCGAAGGGCTGGTACCGGACGATCTGGCGCGCAGCCGGTTGGCTTCGTTGATCAGGGCGCTGCAAGGCGATCGCACCCTGCTGCGCGAGGCCGAATTCCTGAATCGGGACGGTCTGCGATTGCGTTTGGACGAAGGCTAGCTCAGCATTCGGCCACAGGTTCGGCGCTGCCCATCAGGTCCAATCCACGCGCGGTAGGAGGCTGCCATGTCGGCGAATCCGGAACCGCACCCTGGATATTCGTGCCCAGTTGCGACCCGCCCGTGCCACCAGTCCAGCCAGTCGTGCCGGTATTTTCGGGCGCTGTGCCATCTTCGGACGGGTCGGGTTGGGTGGCGGGCTGGGCCAAGGTGTCAGCGGCCGGGCATTCAGGCGCCGCACTCAGCCGGGACTGCTGGGCCGCGGCGGGCAGCGACAGTCCGACCAGCAGGGCCAGCGCCAAAGGGGACAGGGAACGCAACATGGGGGCCTCGCAGGTTTGCCTGTGGGGGCAACGCCGCTGCCCCCTGCTGGTTCCTGCCCTTATGCCAGGGCCTTCAGCACGGCATCGGTGATCGCATCGGTCCTGTCCCGGCCCGGAACGGTTCCGATCCCCCGTGCGGTGACAGCCTCCATCGCTGCCATCATGCGGGCAGCCGGGGCAGGCTGGTCCAGATGCTCCAGCATCATCGCGGCCGACCAGATGGCCGCCATCGGATTGGCAATACCCTGGTCGGCAATGTCGGGCGCCGAGCCATGCACCGGTTCGAACATCGATGGCGCGCTGCGATCGGGATTGATATTGGCCGAAGCCGCAAATCCCAGGCCCCCTTGGATTGCGGCCCCAAGGTCGGTCAGGATGTCCCCGAACAGGTTCGACGCCACAACCACGTCCAGGCTTTCCGGCGCCATCACCATCCGCGCGCACATGGCGTCGATGTGGTAGCGCGTCACAATCACATCAGGATATTCGGTTGCCAACTGGTCCGTGATTTCGTCCCAGAAGACCATTGTGTGGCGCTGCGCGTTGGATTTCGTGACCGAAGCCAGATGCCCGCGCCGTCCACGCGCCTGTTCAAAAGCGAACCGCAGGATACGCTCGACTCCGGTTCGGGTGAAGACCGAAGTTTCCACCGCGACTTCATTCGGGGTGCCCTGATGCACCCGGCCGCCGGCCCCGGAATACTCGCCTTCCGTGTTCTCGCGGATGCAGAGGATGTCAAAGTCGCGGGTCTTCAGCGGCCCCTCGACGCCCGGCAGCAGGCGATGGGGACGGATATTGGCGTATTGGACAAAAGCCTTGCGGATTGGCAGCAGCAGCCCGTGCAGCGACACGCTGTCGGGAACGCGCGCGGGCCAGCCAATCGCGCCCAGCAGGATTGCATCGAAGCCACGCAGGGTATCGATCCCGTCCTCGGGCATCATCCGGCCATGCGCCAGGTAATGGTCGCAGGACCAGGGAAACGCCTCTGTCTCCAGCGCCGCCCCGGCCGCACGCGCCACGGCGATGGCGGCCTGGGTCACGGGAACGCCAATGCCGTCTCCGGGGATCAGGGCGATGCGGTGGGTCATGGGAGCCTCCTTGTTCGTGCGGTCGGGCTATCGCGCCCAGTCATGCGTCACAAGCGGGAACAATATCCGCCAGCCCCGGTTCATCCACCCAATTCGGACGATGGAGGTTTCGATGAAGGCACTGACATGGCACGGCAAGGGCGACATTCGGCACGAGACGGTCGACGACCCCCGCATCGAGGAACCCGATGACATCATCATCAAGGTGACCGCCTGCGCCATCTGCGGGTCCGACCTGCACCTGATGGACGGATGCATGCCCACGATGGAATCGGGCGACGTTCTGGGCCACGAAACCATGGGCGAGGTGGTCGAGACCGGCTCGGGCCACAGCAAGTTCAAGCAGGGCGACAAGGTCGTCGTGCCGTTCAACCTGGCCTGCGGGCAGTGCTTTTTCTGCCAGAAGCAGCTGTATTCGCTCTGCGACCGCTCGAACCGCAATGCCGAAATGGCGGCAAAGGTGATGGGCCAGTCGCCTTCGGGCCTGTTCGGTTACTCCCATATGCTGGGAGGCTATTCCGGTGGGCAGGCCGATTATCTGCGCGTACCCTATGGCAGCGTCGGCCCTATCGCCGTCCCGCAGGGCATGGACGATGAGGAGGTGCTGTTCCTGTCGGACATCCTTCCGACCGGCTGGATGGCGGCCGAGCACGCGAATATCCAGCCCGGTGACACCGTGGCAATCTGGGGCTGCGGGCCGGTCGGCCAGATGGCCATCCTGTCGGCCTGGCTGCAAGGTGCGGGTCGGGTGATTGCCATCGATCAGGTGCCCGAGCGTCTGGCCATGGCACGCGACAAGGGCCGCGCCGAGACCATCGATTTCAGCGAAACGGATGTCTACGACGCGCTGATGGAGATGACCGGCGGCCGCGGCCCCGACAGTTGCATCGACTGCGTGGGCACCGAAGCGGCGCCCGATTCCGGCCTGATGGCGCGCGTGGACCGGGTCAAGCAAGCGCTCTACCTGGGCACCGATCGGCCTGATGTGCTGCGCGAGATCATCATGTGCTGCCGCAAGGGTGGGACGCTGTCGATCCCCGGCGTCTATATCGGCGTCGTGGACAAGCTGCCGATGGGTGCGCTGATGAACAAGGGGCTGACATTGCGTACCGGCCAGACCCACTGCCAGCGCTACCTGCCCCATCTGCTGAACCTGATTCAGGAAGGTCAGATTGACACCACCTTCCTGATCACCCACCGGGCCGATCTGTCCGAAGGACCCGAACTTTACAAGAAGTTCCGGGACAAGGACGACGGCTGCATCAAGGTCGTGCTGCGTCCGCACGGATAATGGCGGCGATCTTTCCGAGGGCCGGGCGGACGGGAACATAACCCGATCTGCCCGGTTGACGGGCCCTGCGGGACCAACCGTCCCCCTTCGATCAAGGAATGCATGATGACCACCAAGACGCTGGAAAACCTGTTCCACGAAACACTGAAGGACATCTACTATGCTGAGCGCAAGATCCTGAAGGCTCTGCCCAAGATGGCTCGCGCCGCGCAGTCGGAAGAACTGAAGGCCGCTTTCCAGCACCACCGTGAGGAAACCCAAGGTCAGATCGAGCGCCTGCAGGAAGTATTCGAGCTGTTGGGCAAGTCCCCGCGCGGCAAGACTTGCGAGGCAATCGACGGGATCATCGCCGAAGGCGAGGAGATCATGGACGAGTTCAAGGGTTCCCCTGCCCTGGATGCCGGTCTTGTCGCCGCCGCGCAGGCCGTCGAGCATTATGAGATCGCCCGCTATGGGACGCTGAAGTCTTGGGCCGAGCTGCTCAAGATGACCAATGCGGTCGCGCTGCTGAACCAGACCCTGGACGAAGAGTCGGCGACGGATGAAAAGCTGACGGCCTTGGCCGAAGGCACTGCCAACCCGACAGCTATCGAAGCCGCCTGATATAATCTGGATGTTCCCCGACCTGCCCTGCCCCCTGTGGCGGGGCTTTTTGCCGGCTCATGGCACCCGCGCACCGGCCATCAGCCAGACGAACGGCTGCGCCCGTTCGCCATCGACCAGCCCTTGCACTGTTTGATGCGGCGCCTTCCGGTGGACCCAGACCGCCACCGAAGCGTTCCGGTGGGCAGACCATGCAGACAGATCAAGGAGTGGATATGAGCGATGCAATCTTGACGCTGGAAGGCGGATCGCAGGTTGTCGGAAAAATCACCGCAAGCGGAGGCGACTATATCCGGATCCGCGCGATCACCGAGATGACCCAGGACCAGCTGGGCCAATACGGAGAAGGCCAGATCGACATCGATGGCAAACAGGAACGGGTCCTGCTGGAAAGCGCCATGTCCTCGGCGGATGACGAGGAGGTCATCGAACTGACATTGCGCCGGATCACACCGCCAGCTTGACGGCGCAGGCAAGGCAATTTCGTGGAACATCTGGCTGAAGGCGTCCGCCGCGCTGCAGCATTGACCGTCACGCTGGTCCTGCGCGGGCGTGAGGCGGAGGCCGGCGATGCGTTTTCTTTCACCCGGATTTTTTGGATTTGCCGCAAATGGTGCTGAAAGAGAGCATGCGTCAGGCCCTGCCCCACGTCGTGACCATCTCGCGCGCCAGCGCGCTGAGGTCAGAGGCCACTACATCCGGCTGCGGCACTCCCGGCACCACAAGTGGCGCGTTTGCACCATGCGTGACCAAAGCACCTTTGCCGCCCATCGCCTGCATCCCGATCGTGTCCCAGACATGACATGCGACAAGGCACAGTTCCCGCGGCGACACTGCCAGCCTATCGGCAACCAGCTGATAGGTTCGCGGCACGGGCTTGAAACAGCCTGTCGGCTGAACACTGAAACTGGCCTCAAAGAACCCGGACAGTCCCGACCTATCCAATGCCGACGGACCATCAGAGAGAGGCGAATTGGTCAACGTCACCATGCGAAACCCCTGCTCGCGCAGGTGACCAAGCGCAGCCGCAGCGTCCGGATGCGCCGGCATTGTCCCGATAGCATGACGCAGCATCTCAGAATGCTGCTTTGTAACGGTTACGTTCCGGATATCCCCGGTCATGCGCAGGACCGCTACGGCCAAGGTTGCAAAATCGCTTTGTAGTCCGGTAATTGTCAGTGTTTGCGAATAAAGAATAAGCTGTGCAAACCAATCGCGCATAACCGCCGGATCGCCAAAGATGTTTCCGAAGATCGGGCACAGATGGTTCAGATCCAGCAGCGTCTCGTTGACATCGAAAACCAGAATGGGACGGTTGGGCATGAAGGTGATCCTCGACTGTGACGTCCGGTCCATCCGAAACTACCTGTTCCGGCAGTCGTTCCTTATACTTAGACTCCATGATCAGACTGATCTGACTGCGTCAATGGCCTCTCCCGCGGCATTCTCCGTTCGACGGGTGCGCCAGATTGGCTGGTGCCGAGCCTCAAGAATGGGGGAGAGACCAGATGCGGAGGAGCATGTTCATCGGGCTGGATGTCCACAAGGCGACGATATCGGTCGCTGTCGCACAGGGAGAGCGTGGCGGCGAGGTCCGCTACTGGGGGACAATTCCGCACCGCCCGGAGCACATCCGGAAGCTGGTGGAGAAACTGGGCGCGGAGGGGCGTCATCTGTAATGCTGTTATGAGGCGGGCCCGTGTGGCTATGGCTTGCACCGCCAGCTTGTTGAACGGGGACATGCCTGCATCGTGGTGGCGCCATCCTTGATCCCTGTAAGAAAGGGCGACTGGGTGAAGACGGACCGTCGCGACACCCTGATGCTGGCGAAGCTACATCGGGCCGGCGAGTTGACGGCCGTCTGGGTGCCCGATGCGGCACATGAAGCGATGCGCGACCTGGTCCAGGCGCGCGCGACAGCCATGCGTGTTGTCGGCAAGGCACGACAGCATCTGCAGGCTTTCTGGCTCGCGTCACGGCCACATCTATCCCGGCAAGAAAGGCTGGACAGTCGCCTACCGCCGTTGGTTGACGACAGTGTGCTTTCACCATTCGGCGCAACAGATCGTGCTCCAAGACTATATCGACGCCGTCGCGGATGCTGAGGCTCGGGTAGAAAGGTTGATGGGACAGATCGCCGACCTGCTGCCGAGTTGGTCCCTTGCGCCGGTGGTGGAAGCGGTTCAGGCAATGAGGGGCCCTCGGCATGAGCCTCGAACCCATGGCGGCACCATGCCTCGACCTTCATCGTCGCGGTGACGGTGGTGGCTGAGGTCGGGGATTTTCATCGCTTCGACAATCCTCGGCAGCTAGGGTCTGTCCCCATAAACATCAGAGCCAAAATATGACGATGGCTGCGAGGATGATGGCGCTGAGGAAGATGTCTCCGCATCTCTCGTAACGAGTAGCAATGCCGCGCCAGTCCTTCAGGCGACCGAAGGCATTCTCGATGCGGTATCGCTTCCGGTAGAGGCGCTTGTTGTATCTGGCCGGTTTCTTGCGCTTCTTCCGAGGTGGGATGCAGGGGCGGATGCCACGGTCTTCGAGACCATCGCGCAGCCAATCGGCATCATACGCCTTGTCGCCCAGGAAACGCTTGGCTGGCGGCAGATGGCGCAACAGCACAAGAGCGCCCCGACTGTCGGCCATCTGACCTGGGGAGAGGAAGAAGTTCAGCGGCCGGCCCTTACCGTCGCTGAGCATGTGCAGCTTGGAGTTCAGGCCGCCTTTCGTGCGTCCGATCGCCCGCGGACGATCCCCTTTTTTCGAAGACTGGCCGCGGTGCGGTGCGCCTTCAGGAATGCGCTGTCCATCATCAAGGTGCCGCCTTGGACGCCGGGCTGCGCCAGCGCGCAAAACATCGTCGCGAAGATGCCCATCCGGGACCAGCGGGCGAACCTGTTACATAGGGTCTTGTAGGGGCCATAGACTGCGCGAGCATCCTGCCACCGAAGCCCATACCGTTTGACATGGATGATGCCGCTCAGGACCTTGCATTTGTCGGATTGGCGGCGCCATCGAACTTTGGGAAAGAACGGCTAAATGCGTCGCATCTGCTGTGCGCTCAGCCAGAAATATCGCTTGTCTCGTTTGCCCATGGCCAGTGTGAATCACTCAACCCGCCGTTCTGCAAAAGAAACTTATAGGGATCGACCCTAGCCATGCCTGGCACAAGCAAAACCCCAATGGCTGACGGACTACCTGGCAGTCTTTCGGGGCAAAATAGTTCGGGAACTGGCTCCAGAACCGGAGTTACCGGGGCGCCCGGAGACAAAGGCTCTGCTATGGCAAGCATGTCCTCGGTTTCGATGGGTCCTGGACGGCCCGTTGCGGGCGTATTGGCGTCTTCGGGGAACCTGACATTCGGCGGATCCATGTCGGTTCCCCGGGCACGACGGCCTCTATATCTACTGACTGCTCATCAAAAGGCCGTTCGTCGGGTCGAGGTGTGAAGATCAGACGTCTGGCGCTCGCAGAGCCCGCCACCGAGGCCGAAAATGAACTTCGCATGGTGGCCGTATGCTTATTCTCTCGGCACGACGAGTATGAAGCCGGTGGATTTTGGCGTCGGTTGATCGCCCGGATTAAAGCAGGCGTAGTAATATTCTCCCACGGGCGGAGTGCGAATAACCACTTCTACCACGCGTTCTGGCTGAACTAAGAAACCTCCGGAAGTTGCGTCATACACAGAACCATCCATCTCCAGGATAGGAGCAGAAGCAAACAACTTCTGGGCAATGAACATCACCGGGAGTTCTGAATTGTTTACAAGATGCATCTCGAAGACATCGGAGGGTGGAAGCCTAAGCTCCGGAGGTCCGCAGTTAACCTCGGAGTTGACAGTCCAGATCCCGATTTCGATAGGGACTGCAGCGTCGCTTGCGGGGGCAGGCAAGCTTGTTGCATCCTGCGCAGATACTTGAGCGGCTACGAGGCACAGCCCGGTCGCTACAGTAAAGCGACGCACCGAAGAGCGCGAAACCATGAGCCACTCTTTGATCGCCCGGCTTAAGTGAATTGTGTCTAACATTGTCTTCACTCCTTAGTGAGAAGGTGCAGGACCGCGGGTCACTTTTCGATGGTGCCAAAATAGCAAAGTGGCTGCTGTTGCTCAGCATGTATCTCGCCCTTAACAAAATCTGCCCGGATGATGGTGTCGGCTCGACCTCGCCCGACGTGCCGCCTTTCAGGTCATAAAGTGGCACCGGAATGAACCTTGGTGGCTACCGATCGATGCGTCAGACACCGCCCGGCGCGGCATCATAAATCTGGTGCGGCCTCAAGTGCCGGAGTCTCTG
>QKYL01000216.1 GCA_003255745.1 Paracoccus saliphilus | reverse complement strand
GCGGACCACTTCACAGGGGGAGGATCATAGGTCGACGGAGGGCAACATGAGAACCCTGGGGCGTGTCATGTCGTTCCAACTGGACGCGTCACGTCCTAACCTGTTGGGACGTCACCACAGGATCTCGCAATGACCCTCATGATGCCGCAGCGCACCGGATACAGCCGCGCCGAGACCTTCTCTGATCTGGTCGTGCATGGGGTCGGCCTTGTGGCCGCGTTGCTGGCAGTCCCGGTTCTGGTCATCCTGACCTGCTCGCAGGGCGGCGGTCTGGCACTGCTGGGCGTGTCGATCTATGGCGCGACGCTTGTTGCGATGCTCGTTTGCTCTGCGCTCTACAACATGACCCACCCGGCGGACTGGACCTCCCTGTTGAGGCGGCTGGACCATTCGGCCATCTACCTAAAGATCGCGGGCACCTATACCGCCTTTGCCCTGGCCTCGGCGGCACCGGCGGGCTGGTTCCTGGTCTGGATCTGGGGTTGTGCGCTTGCAGGTGCCGGTTTGCGCAGCTTTGCGCCCGACAGCTGGCGGGGCGCGGCGATCGGGCTCTATCTGGTCATGGGCTGGTCGGGGGCCGTTGCGGGCGGCGCACTGTTCGATGATATGTCATCCCGCGTCTTCCGCCTGATCCTGACGGGAGGCATCCTCTATACTGCCGGCTTCGCCTTCTACCTGTCGCCGCGTCTGCGGTATCACCGGACGATCTGGCACGTCTTCGTCATGGCGGCGAGCGCGGTCTTCTTCGCTGCCGTCATCGTGCATGTGCTAGAATAGCGTCAGCCGAGCCGATCATGCAAAATCAGTCGGGTCGCACCCGGAGGCTTGGTCCCGGTTAGGTCCGCGCCGTTCATGGCAACAGGAAGGGAAGGGCAGAGGGCGGTTCGTTGGGCACCATCCTCAGCGATCGGAAGGGTCAAGGCTGTCAAACCAGGCGGAATACGGGGTGTCGCGGATCATCTTCCGCCCAAGGTCTGGTGCTCCGTCGGTCCACCAGACGGGACCGCGCTCGCCAAGGTGCTGCTTGACCTCATCGACGGCCTGACGCGCCTGTGTCTCGGCAGATTTGTCGCCAGCGGATAGTGCGGCCTTGACGGCACGGCGCGCGGTCATCAGCGAAGACACGTGCCGACTGCGGACAGCCTCATCCAGCGACGGGTTGGCCGCCCGCCACAGACGGCCCCGAACGACGATATAACGGCCGTCCGGCGTGTGAAGTGGTCCCTTTCCGGTCATGTTTCTGGATAGCCTGAGCCGCTCTTGTCCGAGAGCCAGTGCCAGCAGAGGCTCGTGAGCGTTCGGGAACAGGGTTTGCTTGCGAAAAGCACGTCGCCCCGGCGCCATAGTGCATCGTGATAATGGGCAGGCACCATGAACTGGGTCGCGCGGTCTATCATCGAAAGAGCGCCTCGATATTCGATCCGGCGGAACGCGAACCTACCCAGTGCATGACAGGAAATGTGGACCTGGAGCCAGATGGGTCTTGGACGTCGCTTTGCGGATTCGGGCACCGGGAGGTCGGGGCGCCTCGCTTGCGCGGCCCGGAAAATGTCCGGCGGCGCTTTATCGTCCGCTGTCGATTGATCCGCCATGTCGTTTCCTCGCAGGTGACGGTTACAACGTCATCTGGCTCCACCAGGTTCATCGTGCAAGCCTGTCGGTCGCATCGGCAACGCCCGGAAGGTGACCCGAAAGGGCCTGTTGCCGGCTTCAGAACCGGAGCGCCACTCATGGTCTCAAGGTCTCGCTCACGAGTTATCGCAGACTCGGGCTGCAGCTGTGACGCACAGGCTCTCTGGGCGTCTCTGGAGGCCCTTAAGGGTGTTCTAATGGGAAACCCAAGGCCTGCTCGGGCTTTGTCGGCCCAGTGGTGCGATTTTTTGGGGTTTAGTGCGTAGACTGGAGGCAGATCGAGTTTGGTTGAGCGGCATGAGGCCTCATGAACCTCCGGTGCTGAAGTGAAACCCGATGGCCTGCGTTTTTCGAAGACGCACTTCAGCTCAGGCTGGTTATCGACCGGCAGGCTCTCCCTGAAAAGGTGATCCTGTATGACGCCCGACCCGCACCAAGCACCAGTGCGAGATCATGGGGGTCATCCTGCGCGAGCTGGGCCAAGGCCGCGAGCTGACGCCGGCCGAAATCAACCCGATGCTGAGCTACACCTTCGAGGTGACGCTCGGCGAGGTCATGAAGTCCATCGAGCTTCTGGAGAAGAACGAGCTGGTCGTGCGCGAGCGCCGGGGCCGGAACGTGATCATCCTGCCGACCGAGCGCGGTTACGATTGGACTACGCCGACGAAACCACCGTCTCCGGACGGACAAAGAAGCGCACGAAACCCGGCTTCAGCCATCTGGCGCCAGTTTCTGGCCGCGCCACAGGATGAACAGGCCGGACAGCACGATCAGCCCCGAACCCGCCATCATGCCAAGGGTCAGCGTCTCGCCGAAGAGCACGATGCCTAGGGCTGCGCCGAACAGGAGCCGGGTGTAGCGGAACGGCGTGACCGCCGACACGGCTCCGGTGCGCATGGCCTTCATCAGGCAGGAGTAGGCGCCCACGCCGATCAGGATGGTTCCGCCCAGCAGCAGACCCGCCCGTGCATCGGGGGCTCGAAAGGCCTCGCCCTGCCACAGGGCGAACATCAGGCCCGCTGCCGCCAGCGCCAGAAAGCCGTATAGGCCCAGGATCGCCGTGCTCAGGCTGCGAGGGGCGGCACGGCTGGCCAGGTCGCGCCCGGCAAAGCCCAGCATACCAACCACCGCCAGAAGCGACAGGGCCGAGAACCCCTGCGTGCCCGGCCGCAGGATGATCAGCACGCCCAGCAGCCCCAAGCCGATGGCCGTCCAGCGCCGCCAGCCCACCCGCTCGCCGAAGATAACCGCTGCAGAGGCCACGACCACCAGCGGAGTTGCCTGCAGGATCACCGTCGCGGTCGAGAGCGGGATCAGCGCCAGAGCCAGCACATAGAACAGCCGGCCCGTGATCTCGAAGAGAACACGGACCCTCATGGCGGGCGACACGACATCCGGCGTCATCAGCGCGTCGCCCTGACGGCGCGCGATGGCCGCGAAGATCGCAGCACCTCCTAGGCCGAAGACGATCAGGATCTGGCCGATGGGAAGGGCGGCCGACACCGCCTTGACCAGCGCGTCCTCCACGGCGAAGGCCGCCATGGCCGCGATCATCCAGGCCGCGCCGACAAGGTTTTGACGGTGGGCAGGGTCTGCTTGCATGTCGCTGGTCCTTTGGTTGCCGATGGCGGCTGTTACGGCTGCCTATGGCACCACATGCGCTTTCGCAAACGCTTGGGGACAGGCGACGTGGCCTGCGGGCAAAAGCGTCGAAACGAAGACCGGCCCGGAGCCTTACCGGAGATCAGGAAGGAGATGCGAAAGCTGCGCCATGAGTTTGTCGACAAGAAGGCCGTAGCGGTAATGTAGTCAAGATCGCTGCTGCCGCCCCAAGTTGTGTCTTTCGAGCCGAGCCGCTGCGTGCCCCGCAGATATCAACGCAGATTGAAGGAGTGCCGACGGACCCCATTGGCCGCCCGCCAGATGCCACTTCCGCCATGCAGCATCCTGAAGAGCAGGCGATGAAACTGGAATGCTTCTTGATAAAGGAGAGGACCTGCGAAGCATGCTAGTCCTCTAGCGCAAAGCCGTTCGGGACGCAGCGACCCTCGTCCGGCGTCAGGCCGGCCTCCCGGATGAGATCCTCGGCCATCGAGTCGGCGTTCGGTCCAGCGTCCGTAAGATGCTGCCAGATCTCGCAGGCGGCCGGCACAATGCGAGTTTCCGTCACGGCGCGGGCGGTGTGAAGCCAGACCGCCAGGCCATCGCTGCTGTCATACTCGCGTTTCTTGCGCAGGGCGATGATGCGTGCCTGGGCGGTCGACGCAAACCGCCGGACAGCGTCGGGTTGCCACTGGGCCAACCGATAAAGGTCCTGCCCCTCCGCAAGGTAGGAGGCTGCCCAGAAGCGTGCGGCAGCGGCTTGGCTCTCGACATGATGCGGTTTGGCATTGGCCAGCTTGTCGGCAAGAGCCTGCGCCTCATCGACAAGGGCCGCCGTCGCCTTTTCCTGTTTCCACATGCTGAACATCGTGATCCTTTCTTGGGTCAGGAGGGGTAGGGGGTGTCAGAAAGAAGCGGAAGCTTCTTAACAGTCATCTTCTGCACAACAGACGCGACAGTCACAGCGGCATCACCGTCACTTCGCGGCGACAGCTTCAAGCAAGGGGCAAATCTTCGAAAACGACCGGTCGTGGCACTTGTCCTCTCTACGCCTCTGGAGGGTCAGTGTCGCCCCCGACCCTTCATCCTGCAACGCCGCCCGGCTGCGGAAGGGACCGCCATTCCCGATCCGCTGGACAGGACCATCGACGTCCACCACCACCTGGAGAGCGGCACCCCCTCTGGCAAGATCGTCCTGCGGCCTTGATCTGTCCCTGATCCCTCGCGCATCCTGCACGCCAGAGGAGCAGCAGATGACCGCCACGACCGAGTTCCTGGACCTGATCCGGGTCAGGCACCCGATCCTGCAGGCACCCATGGCCGGTGTGGCCACGCCGGTCATGGCCGCGGCTGTGTCAAATGCTGGTGCGCTGGGCGCCTTGGGTCTCTGCTCCGCAAGCCCCGAGGCGGCCCGGGAGGCGATCGCAGAGGTGCAGCAGCGGACAGATGCCCCTTTCAACGTGAACTTCTTCTGCCACGAGAAACCCAGGCGCGACTTGGCGGTCGAAGCCGCGTGGATTGCGCGGGCGGCGCCGCTATTCGCGCGGTTCGAGGCAGAGCCACCAGCCGAGTTGCGTGATATCTACACCAGCTTTCGCGACACCGACGATTACCTCCGCCTCCTGCTGGAGCTGCGTCCGCAGGTGGTCAGCTTTCACCTGGGCCTGCCCCGGCCCGATCAGATCGCGGCGCTTCGTGCGGCCGGGCTGGTGCTGATCGGCAGCGCCACATCGCCGGTCGAGGCCTGCGCCCTCGATGCGGCGGGCTTCCATGCCGTCGTTGCACAGGGTTGGGAGGCCGGCGGCCATCGCGGCCTCTTTGACCCGACGGGGCCGGACGAGCGGCTTTCCACGACAGACCTGCTGCGCGCGCTGCTGGAGGAGGTGTCCCTGCCGGTCATCGCAGCCGGAGGGATCATGGACGGGCGCGACATCCGCCGGATGCTGGGCCGTGGCGCGGCGGCTGCGCAGCTGGGCACGGCCTTCATCGGCTGCCCGGAAAGCGCGGCGGACGACGGCTATCGCGACAGACTTGCCCTTGGCGGCGACACGGTCATGACGCGAGCCATATCAGGCCGCCCGGCCCGCTGCCTCGGCAACGCCTTCACCCAGTGGGCCGAAGATGTCGCGCCCGCGGCCATTCCGGATTATCCCTGTGCCTATGATCTGGCGAAGGCCTTGAACACCGCAGCCAAGGCAAAGGGCGCCACGGCCTATGGAGCGCAATGGGCCGGAGCGCAGGCAGCCCGGGCGCGGACACTGCCGGCAGCAGAACTGGTGGAGGTCTTGGCGACGGAGATGGCCAGTTAACCCCCGGCTCGTGAAAGCACACAACGGCCTTTATCGGTCGGTCGGGTTCGCCCCATGCTGCTTGGCGGCAGTCCCCGAAGCCGCCGCTCGATTGGCACCGCAACGAAACCTCGGCAATGGTGGTAGAGATACGACGGATGATCGGCGTCGAGCTCCTGAGGCTCCGCAGGATCCAAGGGTGCCGCGAACTTTCAACGCGGCACCATGCGGCCCTTCGGCACAATGGCCCATCGATGATTCACAAAGAACACCAGCATATGCGATTCGGCAGATTTGGACCCGGGCAGGATCGGCGACCGTGAGGGCAGCAGGCCTAACTGACGGGGTAGTCGGATGCGTCCGGCAAATGAAGCGATCGAGCATCTCGCGGCGACACCGCCCGCGACGGGCGTGAAGGCACGCAGCGCACGCCTGCGATACCTCGACGATTTCCGCTCTCTCGCGATACTGCAGATCGTGCTGCTGCATGTCACGCGCACCTACCTGATCCGCGGAATGGAGGCGAGAGCGCCCGAAAGCAACATCGTCTTCGCGATGAACGACGCGCTCTTTCACAACGCGACGCTGTATTTTACCCTGATCTCGGGAATCCTCTACCTACGCTTGGTCACCGGCCGGCCCATGCAGGGCTTTTACGCGGGGCGTGCGACATCGGTCGCGCTGCCCTACCTGGTGATGACGGTCTGTCTGACGCTGGCGGTGGGGCAGGCAGACGAGGAAGGGATGGCGGATCTTTTGGCGCGGATCGCGACGAACGCCTTGTTTGGCGAGGCGTTCTATACGCTCTGGTATGTGCCAGTCATCTTGATCCTATACTTGGCGAGCCCTTTCCTGTTGGCAACCGTGCGCCGGCCGTCATATGCCCCTTTGGTGGCGATCCTCATCTGTCTTCCGCTGCTGTTTTCGCGCACGGGCACGGAGGTCACGCTCAGCACCATCCTCTATTTCGGCGGCGCCTATGTGCTTGGGCTTACTATCGGCCTTGATCTGGAGGGTTGGCTGGATCGCTTCGAGCGGTGGCAAGAGGCGTTGCTGGCAACGGTGTTGATCACCACTGCGGGCATCGTCTACCTTTACGTTACCGGGATCCAATTCGTCGGCCCGGTGGACCTGCGGGAAAGCGCTTTCTACGTGCAGAAACTGGCGCTTGGCGCGCTGTTCCTTGTCTGGTTGCGGCGCGCGGAACCCCGGCTCCCGTCCAAGATCGCCGTTGTGTCCGGCGCGACGGCAGCCATGTCCTTTGGTATCTATTTCCTGCACGCCCCGATCATCCGGCAACTCCTCTACGCGTTCGGTCCTTTCGGCACCGGGCCCGAGCCGGGGGGGATGACCTTGCTGCACATCCTGTTCCTGTTCGCCGCAACGATGGGGCTTTGCATCGCGATTATTCAGGGAATCCGCGCCATCTTCGGGAGGTATTCCAAGTGGATCATCGGGGCTTGATCGACATGCGCTATTGCGGGTCCAAGCCTGTCGCGGGCGACGGCCTTGCACCCGTCGGCGCATCCCCGGCGCTGCGTGTTCTTGTAACTGGCGCCAGTGGTTTTGTCGGCGAAAATGTGGTTCGCGGGCTCTTGGCTGCCGGGTATCGGGTCGGCGCCGTGCTGCGACCGACGGCGCGCGCGGTGCAATTTTCTCAGCGCCATTCCCGCGTCGCGGTCCTGCCAGTGGGGGAAGACGGATCGCCCCCTGCCGAGGCGATCCAGGTTTTTCAACCGGACGCGCTGATCCATCTCGCGGCCGAAACCGGCCTGGATGCCGTAGTCACCGCTAAGGCCAACGTGCTTTTCGCACTCCAGGTGCTGGAGCACGCGATCGGCGGAGGATGCCGGTTCGTTGTCAATGCCGGAACACAGTCGCAGCACAGGACAGGCAATCCGGGCTACGCCCCAACAGACCACTACGCCGCCAGCAAACAGGCGTTCGAGGATTTCCTGAGCGCATATCGTCTTCATGCACAGCTGTCGATCGTGACGCTCAGGCTGTCGGATATCTACGGGCCAAACGATCCCCGCGGTCGGATCCTCGATCTGCTTTTGCAGGCGCAGGCCAGCGGCACAGCGCTGCCGCTTAGCCCCGGAGAGCAGCAGCTCGACCTGGTCCATGTCAGCGACGTGGCAGAGGCGTTCCTTGCGGCGTTGCAGGCGCTGGTGCGCGGTGTGCCGCTTGAAGATGCCTGCGGGGTTGCAACAGGGCGCCATCTTTCGCTGCGCGCGCTGGTCAAGGTGGTCGAGGACATCGGCGGGCGCCGGATCAATGCGCAATGGGGGGCATTGGCCTACCGCACCGGGGTGATCATGAAGCCATTCGTGCCACTGCCGCTGCCTGGCTGGACAGCGAAGACCACGCTTGAGGAAGGTATTGCCGAGATGATCGGTTCAAGGAGGGGGGTCCGCGCCGCGACATGATAAGAGAGCCACTTGAGGTTGATGGGGCCTTCATCCTCCATTCAGGCCGCAACGAAGACGACCGCGGCTGGTTCTCGCGCCTGTTCTCGGCGCGGGATTTCATGGCTGCGGGCGTGCCTTTTGCAGTCGAGCAGGTCAACTGCGCTCTCAGCGCCAGGCGGGGAACGCTTCGCGGGCTGCACTATCAGGTTGCTCCCTTTGCAGAGGCAAAGCTGCTGACGTGCAAGAGCGGCGCGTTGTTCGATGTGGTGGTTGATGTCCGTGAATCATCTCCGACCTTCGGCCGTTGGTCCGGCATCACGCTTGAAGCCGGCGACAGGCGCCTCGTGTTCGTTCCGCCGGGCTGTGCCCACGGCACCCTGAGCCTTGCCCCTGCAAGCGAGTCGCTTTACCTTACCTCGAATAGCTACTCGCAGGCGCATGAGCGGATCGTTCGCTGGAACGACCCCGCCTTCGGCATCGATTGGCCCATCACGCCGGCGGTCCTGTCTGACAAGGATCGCGTGGCGCCGAACTTTGCCATTGGCGCGCAGACGCTTGCACCGTCGATCCCGTGACACGCGCAGCGGGCAAAATCATCCAGCGGCCAGCCGGTTTAGAAGGTTGGCAAGTTCCACCCTCGACGTGATCGAAAGCTTGTCGTAGACGCGTGACAGGTGGATCTTCACCGTCCCCGGCGAGATGTCGAGCAGGGCGCCCACCTCGCGCGTTCGCAACCCATCGGCGGTAAGGCGGGCGATTTCCAGTTCGCGCGGGGTCAGTAGGTCAAGCGGCATGTCCAGGGCGGCGTTCGCCGCGTCATTCCGTCCCGAGGATGGAAACGAGATCCCGCCGCTAGCCACGATTCGCACACATCGGGTCAGAGCCGCGAACGCATCCTCCTTCATAACCAGCCCCCGCACCTTCAGCCGCCGCGCAAGGGTCAGGTCATAGGCAGACAGTTGCGCGGTCAGAATGACACAGCGCACCTGCGGATCGCGGTTGCCTGCCGTCTTGGCCACCTCAAGCCCGCTGCCATCGGGAAGGCGCAGGTCGATGATGGCGACATCGAAGCGCCCCGTCTCCAGTGCCGCAAGCGCGCCGGCGACATCACGGGCGACGCCGGCGACGGCAAAGCCCGGTTCTGTCTCCAGAAGGCGCCGAAGCCCGTCAAGCACCATCGAATGGTCCTCGACCAGCAGAACGCGGATCATGCCCGCGCCTCCAGCGGGATCTGGACGCGCACCACCGTCCTGCCGCCTCTGTCGTCGATCGACATGCTGCCGGCGCACCGTGCAGCCCGTTCTCGCAATCGCACTGGGCCAAGGTTCCGCGCAGACAACTCCGCCAGCGGCACCTCGCGGCCAAAACTAAAGCCCGTTCCGTCATCCGTGACGGTGATCTCCACCAAGGAACCGCGGCACTGCACAAGCAGCGTGACTGTGGTGGCCTGACCATGCTTGGCCGCGTTGGAGGTCGCTTCCGTTGCAAGATGACATATCTCGTCTATCAAACGGATTGGCAGGGCCAACATCGGCGGTTCCACCGCATGCGAGATATTCAGCGCCCATTGCGCCCTAAGCCGGGCCGCAAGGTCTGCAAGCCGCGGCTCAAGAGGCACCCTCTGCGACGCCGGGGCGTCGTTGATTTCCAGCCGATTGATCAACTGCCGCAACACGCGCTGTTCCTCGGCAAGCATCTGCTGGATCGCCAGCACGCGCCTTGCGACACGCTCAGGCGCATGCGCTGCAAGGGTTCGCACATCTTCAAGCTGAAGTGTCGTTCCCGTCAGCGTCTGCAACACGCCATCGTGCAGGTTATGCGCGATATGAACCCGCTGTTGCAGCTCGGCATGTTCCAGCATCCGGCGGAACTGGCGCGCCTGGTCGAACAGCAGCGCGACGCGCTGACCCACGATCCCAGCGATTGCTTCTTGTTCGGCAGACAGAATCGGCGGGTCGAGGACAAGGAGTTCGCCCTGCATCGTGGCCAGGTCGAATGGCAGCGCGATCACCGTCGTGGCGCCAAGACTGCGCAGCAGTGCCGTGCGGCTCACGTTTTCCGGAGAGACCTGTTGGTGCGGGGCCGCGCTGTCCCCCAGCCTAGGCGGCGTAGTCTCCCAATCGTCGTCCAGCTCGGCCTCGATCCGCAGGAGTTGGCGTCGCCCGTAGTCAGAAATGGCAGCATAGCTCAGCTGTTCGTCCGGGTCGGTCCAGGTCAGTGCAAGCCGCGGTATCCAGGTCACGTGGGCCGCGTATTCCAGCGCCGCGTCCCAGGGCCATTCACGCGAAGTCTGCAAAGGCATGGGATGCGACACGATCCGCCGCAAGCTCGCCTGCACGCCATCTTCCCGTAGGCCGAGCCAAACAAGCAGGATGGCCGACACTGCGACGAAGGCAATGCGTGAGACATCCATGGTCTGGTTGGTGTCGGGGTCGATCATCACCGTGGGATCGAAAATGACCAGCACGACCAGAATACCGAAGGCGGCAAGGGAGGTGAGCAATGCGCCGCGCCACCGCCAGAACAGCGCGCCCGAGATCAGCACGAATGGAAAAAACATGAAATATGGGCTTTCGGGGCCGCCGGTCAGCGCCATCAGCAGGGCAACGACGATCATGTCGAACACCTGGCGCAGCAGTGCGCCCCGGCCGATTTCGCGGTGCACGGACCGCCATCTTGCGATCGCCAAGAGCACCGCATAGACGAAATAACCCGCCAGAATGGACTGGACGATCTCTGGATGGGATGACGGGTGACGCGAGTCGAGCCATTCCACCAGAAGGCTGACGACCGCAAGCGCGGCCCTGCCGCCGGCGGTCACCCTGTCGGGACGGTGCCCAAGCTGCCGCACCCATTCCGCAGGTGCATCCAGATGATGGTCCGCCGAGGCGACGGCCGCGCCGCGCCTCCCGGCCTCCGGCTGCCGTCGCTCGACGCCGCCCACCGAACCTTCCGCCATCTGCGTCATGACACTCCCTCAAGGGCCGAGCCGTCGCAAGGCGCAAGGTCAAGACAAGGCGCCTGCCGACGAGGGCATGGTAGCCGACTATTCCATTGTGGCAAATGAACTGTGACGCCCGCGGCCCCCATTGGGTCGATCTTGATCTTTCTTCGGCTGGTGATGCCCGCGATCCGCCCGTCCACTTGTGCCGCGCAGCGTGGTTCACGTGCTGCAACCGGACTGCCAGACGCCCTTCAGCGGAGCGAAGTGGAGGAAGCAAGTCCAACGGCCGCCCATGCCGCATCGGCAACAGGGCTGCTGGCCGCTGTGCCAGCGCGATCCGATGAGGATCACTCAAGGCTCTCGGTCGAAGGTTGACAGTCGCACCAGACCTTGGTCGGGCATTGTTGCAGAATTCGGCGTTGAATCGTGATTTCCCCTTGCCCCGTTAAAGCTCAGGCCACGGGCTTGATCTCGGCAGTGCCGAGTACGTTGAAGCGGTTCATGAGCGTGATGCGGATGTGGATTTAGGCCGCTTGTCTGTCCGGATCTGGCGAGGCGATCCGTTCGCCGAAGGGCTTGAGGCAGCGCATCTGTGCCTCGATCCGACTTCGGACGTGACAGCCGGACCAGTGCTTCCAGTTCGACCGGCCCAAGCGCCTGGTCGTCCGGAGGATGTCGTTGCGGGCACGGGCAGCGGGGCAGTCCTCCTTCCACAGGCGGCCGGTCCTGCGGATGGAATGACGGCGGTGCCGCCGCGATCCACGATTGCGGTGTGGCAATGCCGGGGGTCGAAGGCACCGGCGCCGCTCACGGTGCCGATCGGTTCATCGGCCGGGACCTGGTTCAACAAGTCAGCCCATTCACGACTTGAGGTGATCTCCACCGCCCGGATGTCGCCGGTGGCCGTGTCCATGGCCAGGCGGACCTTGCGAACACTGGCGCCTGCGGTGGGTGCCATGCTTGCGCGCCAGCCATGCTCCATCACCCAGGAACCTGATCCCATTCGGCGCGG
>KZ836062.1 GCA_003255745.1 Paracoccus saliphilus | reverse complement strand
AAAGCCCTCGCGACCCGCCTGCACATGGCAGCCAAGGAAGCGCTGGATGCGTTCGATGCCCCGGCCGCAAAGCCAGCGGTGAAGGCGAAGGCTCCCACCAAGGCCAGAACACAGCCCAAGGCGGCGGTCGAGGCTGTGTCCCACGCGCCGAAGAGGAAGCCAGTCGTTCAGGAGCAGGTCCGGGAGAAACCCGTGGCGGAGCATCGGATCAAGCCGAAGGACGATGCCTGGGATGACGGGCACTGAGCCTGTTCTCAGCATCGCAACAGGGCCGTAAGGGGAGCCGGATGAGGGGGTAGACTGGCCCCTCATCCGCCAAAATCAGAAGCAAAATGGGCGAAGCCCCTTCTTGTTCTTCTTAGTTCTATAGTTCAGGTGGAAAATAACCCTTTATAAGCAAAACCTTGCAAGGCTATCGGTAACATATGGGGCCGCTGAAGTAACATATGGGGCCGCTGAAGTAACATATGGGGCCGCTATTGCTCATTGACAGGTAACGTTAGTGGTATGTTTAATGTTACCTATGGGAAAGACAATTCAGGTCGCCGCGGACCGCGCATTCGACAAGACAAAGACCGTACTTCCTGCCGAGGTCGCGCGTGGGATTTACATGCAAAACCCGCCAGGACTCGCGGCTCTCAAGCTGATGCATGTTCTGATCGGACAGGCTGGCGGCAGAATGGGCGAAGATGTTGAGCATCGCGTCAGTTTGTCTGAGGTTCGCGCAATCGAGGGATTGCGGCACCATGATCGCGCCAGCCTCACGCCGCTTTTCGCAGAGCTGCAGGCTGCAGTCCTCGTAAACGATGATGTTGAACGCAAGCGCCTGACGATCGGCGGACTGCTTGACCTGGCAGAGGTTGATTACCGGGATGAGGCTTCAGGAGATCTCGTCATAAGCTGGTATTTCTCGCGTATGTTTACCCGTGTCGCGGCAGCCTCTGATCATTGGGCTATCTTGGACCGACACACTGCATTTCGGCTCAAGAGCCGTTACTCAATGCTTCTCTTCCAGCACATTTCCAGTCTCGTGAAACAGGCTCATGTAACCCGAAAAGTCTTCACCGTGGGTGAGCTGCGCGCTGTGCTGGGGGTGGGAGCGGGAAAATTGGAGCGGTTCGCAAACCTGAATGCTCGCGCCATCCAGCCTGCCATAGAGGAGATAAGCACTGAATCCCGGTTCGTCTTGACTGCCGCTCCGCGCAAAAGCGGCCGCACAATCACGAGCATCGAGATTTCCTGGTCTGAAAAAACCGGAGAGGAGCGCCAGTCACTCAAGGTTGAAATGGACCGGCACCGCACTGGCCGGAAAGCACGCCGGGAGGGAACGACAGAGACTGTGACCCCTGCTTTTCCAGCAACAGGCAGTATCGCTTACTCGCCGTACTGGATCGATTTTAAACGTGCGGCAGGCTGTAACGTGGATAACGCCAAGATCGCGACGGATTTCCGAAGATTCTGCCGCGAAAAGGGCATTCGGCTGGATGCGGAGAGCATCGCAACGATATTCACTGATTACTGTAACAGGATCGGTATGTTACCCTAACAATGTTAGGATATGAAACAGGTGATGTTGCCCCATGAAACTGAGCGCTAACGAGGCTGCAAAGCGAACGGGGAAGAGTGTCCCGACGATCACCAGAGCGATAAAATCAGGGAAGATTTCAGCGGAAAAATCTGGTTCTGGAGGGTACCTCATCGATCCCGCAGAGCTTTTTCGTGTCTTCCCGACCATTGCAAAGCCTAACGCTGAGACCCCACCAATATTAGATTCTGAAACCCCACGTTTAGTCCCCTCTGAAACCCATCCCTTACAGGAAAAAATTGCTAGTTTGGAGACTGCACTGGCTGATGCGAAGGCTGAACGGGATGAGTGGCGCGATCAGGCCAAGCGTTTGGCCATGGCTTTGCCTGCACCGACCTCGGAGACCGCAATCAGGCCGAGGCAAGGACTGTGGGCCCGGTTGTTTGGAAGGGTCAAGAAGGCTTGATAACGGGCTCCCTTTTTGTTACATGTAACAAAAAGGGAGCCCGTTATGCCTACCCCTGTTTCACAACGTGTCCAAAAGCGTCGTGATGCCTTACGCGCTGCCGGTCTGCGGCCTGTGCAGATCTGGGTTCCGGATACGCGGCGCCCAGGCTTTGCCGAGGAGTGCCGCAGGCAATCCGCCCTGGTTGCGGCCTCTGACCTCCGAGATCTGGAATTCGACATGTTTCTGGAGGAAGCCGCTGCCAGCACAGAAGGCTGGGAATGAGGCGGGGCGATCTTGTGACGATCTCGTTGCAGGGCGATTACGGAAAGCCGCGCCCTGCGCTCGTCGTGCAGTCCGATATGTTTGCCGATGCCCGTTCGAAGACGGTCCTGCCCCTGACGTCGACCCTGATCGATGCTCCGTTGATCAGGGTGCAGATCGAGCCAACGTCAGAAAACAAGCTACGTGCGCCTTCTCACGTCATGATCGACAAGGCTGCCACTTTGCCCGTGGACAAGTTGGGTCCTGCCTTCGGAACTGTTGATGATGCCACCATGATAACCGTGAATCGCGCATTGGCTTTGTTCCTGGGCTTGGCAGGATGAGAAAGGCATTCTGAAATCCCGTTACCCATCTGGTCGCGCGCGACGTTGAGATCATGACCACGCTGGACCTGGCCCTGACAGCGGTAGACAGCCCCCCTTCCTCAACCTCCGGCTGCTGAAGAAGCCGTAATGGGTCTTATGCGCCGGATATTGGGACAGGAAGGGGATCAGCCAGGGGTTGTGATATAAGGGTCGTTGCAGTTGCAGGATATGGCCAATGTAAACCAAAATTGCATTTTGGCCTCCGCGCTGTGTGTTGAGGTGTATAGTTAGTAGGAAATGCAGACGTGACTTTTGCACTTCCTGACCCGCGCCTCAGGTTTTCGGGCAAGCTATATAAAGCTGGCGGGTAAACGGATTATCATGTCTCAGGCGGATTGTGCGCAACAATGATACCAAAATGGTAACAAAAATGTTTAGATTTATAGACCGAAGAATTAAGAAAGAGCGCAAATCTTACGTTTCTGTACAAGGGAATATAACCGGATCCGGAACAATCCGTGTGGGCACTTGCTGGCCTAATAAGTCCCCCCAAATGGCGCAGTTAACTATTGGCCCACAAGCAGTATTAGAGTTGCGCGGCACTTTTGACCTTCATGTAAGAGGATCGATTGGGGTTGGCGGCACTGGAATGCTCACCTTGGGCAGCGGATATGCTTCGCCAGGATTATTCCTGTCTTGCATTGATAGCATAACTATTGGTGATGACTGCGCAATCGCCGAGGAAGTTATAATTCGAGACCATGACGGACATGAGATCGACGGTGGAAGGCCGAGCCATGCCCCAATAGTGATCGGAAGCCATGTTTGGATCGGAATGCGCGCTATCATTCTGAAAGGGATCACGATAGGCGATGGGGCAGTCGTAGCATCCGGTTCAGTTGTTACAAAAGATGTCATGCCTAACACTATCGTGGGAGGCTCCCCAGCGAAGTTGATCCGAGAGGGCAGCTGGCGCTAGTTTGTGCCCTTAGCAATGCGACGTATTCATTCCGCATTTCCCGCCATCTGCGCCACCGCTACGGGTATGAGACGGAACGGGGAAGGGGCGAGGAATCAGCCAGGGGTTGTGTGATAGAGGTATCCAGTACTTATCATTTTTTGTAAAATGATTTGCATAACAGCACATCAAGGCGTTGCGAGACGGCGTAATGGTGGAAATGCGCGAGCAGCAATCTGCAAAAAATCAAATTCTGGTCCACGTGGACGGCCTGCGAGCTGCCAAGATATGAGCAACGTGCCCACGTAGATTACCGCGCCCATTACCACCGTGGTAGCAATTTGCCAGCCGCTACCAAGTGTAACTGGAACAGCAGATAGGCCCAATCCGAGGCTACCTGTCATAACAAGGGTAGCCAGAATTGCACGATGATTAGCACGGAACTGATCTAGAGGGCCTATATTAAGAAGGCGGTTTACAAGGCTTATTCCAATGGCGGTGCTGATAAGCCCGCTCAAGCAGCGAGCAAACACTGCACCCATAAGTCCGCCCAGCATTACGCCTGCTACCATCAATGGCACGCGAATAGCGAAGTTTACGCAGTCGCGCAGGAAAAGCATTCGCGTTTGACCCATGGCCATTGCCAGCGGCTGGAGTGCTGAAGATAGGGTTTGTACGGCAAAGATGCCGGCCAGTACCTGCACAACCGGTACGGCCGACGACCAACGCTCACCCAAGGCAAGCATCATCAGCGGTTCAGCCACGAGCGCGAGGCCGAAGCCCATGGGGAAGGCCACCATGCTGAGAAGGCTTTGTACTCGTATGTAAGCCGCCCGAAGCGCTGTCGGGTCACCTGCCACACGCGAAAGGCCTGGGAAGAGCATATTAGATAGCGGAGCTAATGCTTCGCGCGTCGGTAGACTCGCGAGGTTATCGCCTACCGTGTAATGCCCAAGCGCCGTGGGCCCGGCAAAGAAACTGATGAGGAGCGGGTCGGACCGCCAGTTGAGCGTGTTGATTGCCTGCTGAAGTGATAACCAACCTGAGAATGCGAACATCCGTCGCAAATCATAGAAACGAACCCGGGGGCGATAGGGCATGAGTAGGTAGCCCAGCAAGATCGTGAACGCCACTGTGGCGGCCTGCCCTGCGACGATGGCCCAGTAGCTGCGGAACACCCAGGCGATTGAAACGGATACGATTAACCCCGTAACCCGGCCGCCGAGGTTGAGCATTGCGTCCTGCCAAAAAGAAAGCTCACGCGCAAATATTGCGAGCCGGGGATTGGCAAGGCCTGATATTATCGTAATTCCGGCCATGACGAGCATGAGCGGCAGGAGCCGCGTATCGTCGTAGGCCCAAGTGATTGGCCAAGCAAGCCCAGCAAGGATTGCCGAGAGCACGAGGCTACGGGCCATGCTGAGTGTCCAAGCAGAGTGAAAGTGGTCATCCTCTACCTTGCGCAGGTGCACGAGGGCCGCGCTTACCGATATCTCTGTCAGCGAACTTATGATGGCCGTGGCGGTCAGGGCGATCGCCACGATGCCGAAATCTTCGGGCAGCAGAAGCCGCGCAAGCGCAAGCATACCGACGAAAGCGGCAAAATTGCTTAGAAGACGCGCGCCGATAACCCAAGCGGCCCCGGTCGCAAGTTTGGATCGGACCTCAGTCACAGCGAACCGCTGGTTGCGCCATGGCCTGATTAAACGCCGCATAGGCCGGCAGGACGTCTTCAGAGGTGAAACTAGGAATGCAAGCAGTGGTCATTCCTTTAAGCCCCCCCTCACGATACGGCGTCCTTTTCCGCCAGCCAGTGGCGTGCACAAGCCATGGCATCAGAGAGCGACGAGGCGTGGTGGCTTCCAGCCCATCGTGTATCGAATGCCTTAGAGAAGCGAGAAATCTTGCCGTAGCTGTTATCAAGAAAGCAATGTGGAATGCCCATCAGCGTCGATATGATGTGCACGTGCAGCCGGTCGGTGATGATGAACCTTGCCCTCGACAGCAACTTAATTCCGCGCTTCATACGTTCGCTAGAAACCTGCTCGTAGTAGTGCTTTCGGCGTGACATTTTTGATAGCCTTTGCGTCTTAAGGCTCAAAACGGCAGAAACACGCATATCAAAACGGGCTCGCCTGCGTATGTCAGGGTCCTCTTCTATCCAATCGGCCTGCTCCCATCCCGCCGGCAATTTCTCAACCAAAGTTGTCTCACGCATGCTCTCCTTGTCGGTACGCAGCAACAGCAAGACATCAAGGTCAGGGACTCCAGCTCGCTCGAGGGGACCGAGCGCGAAAGCCATATCGGGACAAAGTGTTACCTCGCAGCCGAAGCTCTTCGAGGCGAGGTCATAGCTTTCGAAATCACGAACAAGGAGTCGAAGATGCGAAGCGTCCCGCAGCGCGGTAGCTGTTCTTTCCAGAGCAGACTCTTCACTAAAGTGAATAGACTGCGGCATCTGCACGATGTGGATACGGGGATAGCCCAAGATGATGCGCTCGCGGAACTCTTGGAAGTGTGGCCAAATATCTCCAAAGTTGCCGCCCCCCTGCAACAGGATTGCCCCTCCCGCAAAATAGGAATTTAATTCATCGATACCGGCATTGTTTTCGCAAACATAAGAAGGCTCTTTTCCAACGTTGCGTTGCAACCAAGCCATCTCGCCCGCCCAGATCGCACTGTCGCCCACATTGCTGTAGTCTGGCATATCAAGGAGGGCATAGGGGCCTGCCCGCAATGCGGGCAGGCTGGGCGCCAAGGCGGCATCTATGAGCCCTTGCAGCCGTTTTATGACATCGAGGTGGCTCTGCTGCGTACGGACAGCTGCAGGGATTGAGGACTTGGCGGTCACAAGGTTTGCTCTTTCTTTGGCAAAACGGTAAAAGCAGCTAGCTCTTCCAGAGCTGAAATCTCGCGATTTTCCACATTAAAAGACGAGTTCACGATTTCTGCATGCAGATCCTTTTTAGAAGGATTAGAGAGGCTCCTCAATAAGGACGCCAGTCTGCTGCGCATCAAAGTTACCCGGTACTTAAGCCAAAATTTTACAAGGCGCGGCAGGCTGATACCATCGCGTTGCCGTATCTTGGCAAAGAACGGCGTTTGCCGCAGGTTCTGCCAGTAGAGCCAAGCGTACGGATGCCACTCGTCGGACTTCCAGGGTTTCCAGTGTTCAGTGAAATGCAGGATGCCCGGCAGGTGGACCCCCTTCGGATCACTTGTGCGATAGACCTTGCCACCATTCACAAAGGCTCGCTGGTAGTTCCAGTTGATGTCCACCCGCGTCCAGTTCTGCCACAACACTTCGTTGAGCGCATCCTGATCTGCGAAGGGATAAGCATCGGGATCGGCTTTCAGCCGTTCTAGTGCCTGCCGGAGGTATCCGCCTACGCGTTCTGCCTGCATGTCGATCAGCAACATCCCTGCATTGAAGTAGAGCCCTCCTTTAGGCAGACTGAACCGCTCCGCGAGATCATCGGCTGATAGGTTGTGATCCTCTACTGCAGCAAAGGGCCGCCCCTGCAAATCGCTCTGCCACAGCGGCCGCAGGCTTTGCGTAACGACCATGTCGATGTCGAGGTAGAGCACCCGGTTGACCTCTGCTGGCAGGATCTCTGGCATGATGAGCCGCAGGTAGGTTGCGCGGCTGATATGCATGATTGGCGGCAGCTCCAGCGCCGGATGTCCTATGACATGATAATCAAGGATATCTAACTCTGGTACAGCGGTGCGGATCAGGTCCAGGAGGGCAGTATCGACACCGTCGAGGATGGCATGGACACGCACACGCTCTGCCCCTTTGTTCGCCTCAATGGACTTTAGCAGAACGGCCAAATGCGGTGCATAATTCGTATCCGACACGCAAACTAATTCGATTGTATCGTCTTGCATCACTATTAAAAACTCCGAAGGAGGGCACAGAAAAAATCAAAAATAGCGAGACTTGGCCTTTGGCTGCCTGAAGTTCGCCATAAGATAGGCCTTCGCAATGCTTAAATGCATCCGCGCCCGATCGGGCCGGCGACGCACTATGGCTAGGATACCCCGCAAAAGTCTTGCGACGATCCGATCCGGCATGATCAGGCGCCGGTTGACGAAATGCCCGATGGCCAGCTCCTCATTAAGGAGCTTTTCCCAACTCCAGACCGCATTACCGTGATTGGGGTTGAGGTATTGCATTTGTGGAGTTTCAACACGCCAACTGCCCCGCCGGAAGGTCCTGTAGTAATAGCGCGACCATTCCTGATCCTCAGCCGAGAAGACTTCCTCGCGGTAGGGCCGGTCGAGAATGCGCTGCGTGGGGATCAATGCAGCACTGTTGGAAACCCCGTTACGGCCGTTGAAATTGCGACGATCAAGAACGTATCCAAGGTCGCCCACCTGCCCCGGCTTAGGCGGGACCCAGAAGGCGATCTCGAGTCCGAGAGCCTGCGCGTCGCGCCAGCCGCGTTCCACCATTTCCGCCCCTAGCAGCACGTGGCTGGAGATGATTAGCGTCAATGGCGCAGGATTTGCGGCGACGCCAACATTGATAGCGCGGGAATAGTTAAATTCTCCCTCTGGGTAGGGAACAACAGTGACTCCAAGAGCGGCGAACTCTGCCGCAGTCTCGACAGAGCGAGAACTATCGACAACAAGTATAGCGGCGGGCGGAACAGTCTGAGCCCGCAGCCCCGCCACCACTTGCTCCAGCAATGGGGTGCATTGATAGGCTCGGATTACCGCGCCATAGCGCGGGCGGTCCATTGTCAGAGGAGCCGCCATTAGGGGAGGCTGCGCCGTTAGCTGATCAGCCATTGTGACGCCTTTCATCTAGCGGGGCGGGAGGGTTGGGGCAGAGGCAACTGCCGCTAATAGCAGAAACTGATTGAAGGAATAGTTGTCTAATGATGTAGGACCCGCCCCACATCAGCAGGTGATTTTACTATAGGCAGTCCTTGCCCGCAGCGCCCCCGCCAGGCTGGCGAGGGCAGGGATTGAGCCGCAGCAGGCGGCTTCTCTTCTCGCCGTCGGCGCAACGCCAGCCCCTCCGAAGGAAGGTTTATGTGTCCCTTCCCCGCCTTGCGCNTATGGTGGACACTATCGAACCGTCTCTATGTCAGGCAGGTCAGTGAGACCGGACGCTTACTTGCTATGGGCAACGCCCTCCGAAGGAAGGTTGATGTGTTCCTTCCCCGTCTTGCGGGGCGAGCGATCAATTTGGCCTTGTGCCAAATTGTCTAGTGAGTACACATAAACCTTCCTTCGGAGGATCGGTTCATGGGCGCGCGAGGCAACGAAGAGGAGGATGCCTGGCGGATTAAACTGGATCGCAGCATCGGCGGCAGGATGCTTCATGTCACCACCCCACGCAGCTTCGCCATCCTCCGCTGCGCCAAGATCAAGACCATGGGCAACATGGGTGCCTCCCTCCAGCACAGCTTCCGGGAACGCGACACGCCCAATGCCGATACTCGGCGCACGCCCGACAACACCGTCCTGGTCGGAGGGAACACCAGCCGCGCCGTCCTCGAGGCCTGGAAGGACCGCGCCCCCGAGAAGATCCGCAGCAATGCCGTCCATGGGCTGGAGTATTTCGTCGGCGGCTCTCCCGAGNGCGCCGTCCTCGAGGCCTGGAAGGACCGCGCCCCCGAGAAGATCCGCAGCAATGCCGTCCATGGGCTGGAATATTTCGTCGGCGGCTCTCCCGAAGCCCTGAAGGCGATGAGCCGGGAGGAGCAGGACGCCTACTTCACCGATGCCCTCGACTGGCTCAAGGCCCGCCACGGGGCCGGGAACGTCCTCTCCGCGGTGATCCACCGCGACGAGACCACGCCGCACATGACGGTGATGACCATCCCCCTGGACGAACGCGGCAGGCTGAACGCCCGCGCCATCGTCGGCAGCCGGGAGCAGCTCTCTGCCATGCAGACCGACTTCGCCGAACGGGTTGGCAAGACCCACGGGCTGGAACGCGGTCTGCAGGGCTCTCCAGCGCGCCATGAGCGGGTCCAGAGAGCCTATGCCCATCTCACCGACCCGGATACCGCCGTCAGCCTTCCGGAACGCCGCAGAGGCGCCGTGTTCGGTATTGGCGGTGAGACGGAGGCGGAATGGCGGGAACGGGCCTCACAGGACGTCTCCGACGCTCTCAGGGGCGTTCAGGCCGCCCGGCATCGGGAGAACCGCGATCATGCCGTCGAGCTGTTCACCCTCAAGCAGCAGATCACCGGCACCCCGAAGATGCAGCAGGAGGTCAGCAACCTTCAGCACGAGAACCGCAGGCTGCAGCGCGAGCTGAAGGCCACCGAAACCAGGGCCGAGCTGATCGCCCAGGAGAACCGCCGCCTGCGCGCCGTCCAGGACGGCTTGATCGCGGGTGGTCGGGCCTTCGCCAAGGAGAAGGGTCTGGACGAGAAGGCCCTCGTTACCCGCCTGCAGACGGCCGCCAAGGAAGCGCTGGACGCGTTCGATGCCCCGACCGCAAAGCCAGTGGTCAAGGCGAAGGCTGTAACCCGTACCAGAACCACGCCGCAGCCCAAGGCGGCGGTCGAGGCCGTCGAGCATGCCCCGAAGACGAAACCGGCCGTTCAGGAGCGGGTCCGGGAAAAACCCGTGGCGGAGCATCGGATCAAGCCGAAGGACGACGCGTGGGACGACGGGCACTGAGCCTGTTCTTGGCATCGCGACAGTGCCGCCAAGCGCCCTAGATGAAGGGTCAATCAGGCCTCTCCACACAAAAAATCAGATGCAAAGTGGGCGAAGCCCCTTCTTGTTCTTCTTAGTTCTATAGTTCAGGTGGAAAATAACATATATTTTACAATACATTATGGATATATAAATCACATATGGGGACTGACAAATCACATATGGGGACTGACAAATCACATATGGGGACTGACAAATCACATATGGGGACTGAATCATACATTTGACAATCACAAGTACGCATTGCATTTTGTGATTTATGATTAAGACCCTGAAAGTTGCAGCTGATCGCGCCCATGACGAGACCAAGACTGTGCTGCCCGCCGAGGTGGCGCGCGGGGTCTACATTGAGAATCCACCAGGTGCCGAAGCTCTCAAGCTGATGCACCTGCTGATCGGCACGGCGGGGGGACGCATGGCCGATGATGTGCGCCACGAATTACGCCTGGCGGACATCAAGAAGATCGACGGTATGCGAAACCATACCCGCGCCACGATGCGGAAGCTCTTCGTGGAGTTGCGGGGCGCAGTGATTGTCTTCAATGATACCGACGCTCAATGCGAGATCATCGGCGGGTTCCTGGATCACGCGACGCTGGATTACCGACGTGAAGTCAGCGACGATCTCCTGGTCGCCTGGTGGTTTGGCAGGGCTTTCCGGGAGATGGCTGAGAAATCCTGTCACTGGGCCATCCTCGACCGGCAGACAGTATTTGCTCTGTCTTCAAAATATTCGATCCTGCTGTTCCAGCATGTCGCCAGTCTTGTGAACCTCAACCATTTCACCAGCAAAACCTTCACCGTCGCTGAGTTGCGGGCGGTAATGGGGGTGCCAGAAGGAAAACTTGTACAGTTCGGGCATTTCAATAGCCGTGCTATCCATCCCGCCATTGTTGAAATCAACCAAACCTCACGTCTCACGCTTACTGCTACTCCTCGCAAGATTGGCCGCACTGTTGCTAGCGTCACGATTGCTTGGGAGGAAAAGCCTTTTGAGCAGAAGTGTGAAGCTAAACGGGAGTTGGATCGTCCCAGAATCGGTCGGAAAACGCGTAGGGATGGAACAGCAGCGATATCGATCACTGCATTTCCTGAAACTGGCAGCATCGCCTATTCGCCGTACTGGATCGACCTGAAGCGCAAGGCTGGCTGCAATGCTGATAATGCCAAGATAGCAAACGATTTTCGGCGGTTCCTAGGCCAGCGTGGCATCTCTCGTGACGCAAAAAACATTGATAAGCTGTTTTCGGATTTTTGCCGAACTGTTGGAAAGGTATGAGGATGAGTTGGTCGATCAGCCAAGCGGCAAAGGAAACCGGCTTGTCGAAGTCAACCATCAGTCGAGCAATCAAAGCAGGTAGAATTTCCGCTTCTAAGCAGGATGACGGTGCCTATCTAATTGAGCCAGCTGAACTGTTTCGCGTCTATCCTCGCGGGGGTGCGCAACCCTCGCCAGATGCGCGTCATGACGCAGTGCGCCACTCCCATGAAGAAGCCCATGCAACCCCCTCGCATGTCGTGGAAATCTTGCAGGTGAAGCTTGCCATGACAGAGGCGATGCTCCTGCAGGAGAGGGAAAACTCTAGAAGGCAGCAGGAAACGGTAGAGGATCTTCGTCGGCGGCTGGATGCTGCTTCAGAAAAGGTTCTTGCTTTGGCGCAACCCGCGCAACCCTCCTCAGACGCGGGTCATGATGCGACACGCAACCCCCCGCAACCCCGCAGTTGGTGGCCTTGGAGGAAGGGTTGACGCGTTGCACAAGAAGGTTGCCGCGCTCTAGCAAGATCATAAAAATATTGTCGCGTGGGAAAGCCAAGGCCAAAGCCGGCGGCATTCCCAGGCTCGGCCCTTTTCCGAGACCTTTCCGGCATTGGCCGACGCCATGCGCCAGAACCCACGTGGCACGTCCCTTAAACAGGACAAGCGCCGCGACAAGGGGCGCAGTCGGGTCGAGATCATGTTCGGCAGGCTCAAGCATTGGCGACGCGCTGCGACAGGTGCCCGAAGATATTCCCCTCCGCCGTCACCGTGATCTTCTAGCTGTGAAGATTAATGATCTTCATCCCTTAGGGTTAAGGATTCTAGGGTAAGGTAGTACCGCTGCCTGCATGTCCGAAACACTGCCGCAAGTAGAGGGAGCACGCGAGCTAGTGGTCCGGCTTAATTACGTCCATCCGGCGTTCAACAAGGCAGGTTGGAGCAGCGGCATTCTCTTTATATAGCCACGGGACGGGAAAATTCGTCGAGACAGGCGTAGAGCAGGACCAAGACAATGAAGATACTTCTGGTAGGTGCAGGCCTTTCCGGCGCAGTCATTGGCCGCGAACTGGCCGCCGCAGGACATGATTGCCGTATCATCGACAGCCGACCTCATATCGCCGGCAACTGCTATACCGAGCGGGATGCTGACACCGGCGTGCTGATGCACGTCTATGGGCCGCATATTTTCCACACCGACGATGAAGAGGTCTGGCGCTACGTGAACGACTTCACTGAGTTCATGCCGTTCCAGAACCGCGTCAAGACGACCGCCGAGGCGCGCGTCTATTCGCTGCCCGTGAACCTGCTGACGATCAACCAGTTCTTTGGCACCACCTTGCGGCCCGACGAAGCGCGCGCATTCATTGAGGCCAAGGCCGACACCAGCATCGCCGACCCCCAGACCTTCGAGGAGCAGGCCCTGCGCTTCGTTGGGCCGGAATTGTACCGCGCCTTCTTCAAGGGCTACACCGAGAAACAATGGGGATGCTCGCCAACAGAGCTTCCGGCATCGATCCTGAAACGTCTGCCCGTCCGCTTCAACTACGACGACAACTACTTTTTCCACCGCTTTCAGGGGATGCCGCAGGACGGCTATACCGCCATGGTGGCGACCATTTTAGACCATCCCGGCATCACGGTTCAGCTGGACACGTCCTATGATCCCTCCATGGCCGCCGAGGCAGACCATGTCTTCTGGTCGGGTCCGCTGGACGGGTATTTCGACTATCGCCTGGGGCGACTAGGCTACCGGACACTGGACTTTGAACGGTTCACCTATCAGGGCGACTATCAGGGCTGCGCCGTGATGAACTATGGCGACCGCGACGTCCCCTATACCCGCATCACCGAGCACAAGCATTTCAGCCCTTGGGAAAGCCATAAAGGATCTGTCTGCTACCGTGAATATTCGCGGGCGGCCGAACCCGGCGACACGCCCTATTACCCGATCCGCCTGGTCGAGGAGAAGGCGCTGCTGGAGCAGTATGTCGACCTGGCCCGCGCAACGCCCGGCGTAACCTTTGTGGGCAGGCTTGGGACCTATCGCTATCTGGACATGGATGTGACCATCCGCGAGGCGCTGGATACAGCTCAGGCCTTCCTGAACTGTGTCGGCAACAGCAGGCCGATCCCGCCCTTTGTGAGATCACCGATCTGAAATAAGTTTTTGGCCGCACGGTCCTGGCTCCGAGGCCTTCGGTCGAATCCTTCAGAAGATAAAAGGAAGCTGCGTTGACAATCCCCGGCATACCTACAGCGAATCGCCGCCGACTTCGCAAGGTCCGGCAGATCGCGATTAAAAGCAGGGGAGGACGCCTGTTGTCTACCGCCATGGCGCGGTCTTCTGGAAAGCCCCTTCGTCGGATGCTGATTGTCAGCGACAATCAATCCTATACCAGCGAGCAGCAGTTTGCGCCGCTGATCCGTCATTTTGCGGCCATCGCTGCGCGCACGGGCGTTGTCTTCACATTCATGGACCTCGCCAAAGCGAAAGCGCTGCCGGCCGAAAGGTTTGCAGGCTGGGCGGCGGTTGGCCTCAAGCTGACATTCGCAACACCGGCTGCGGAGGCCGCAGATACTGCCCGGCGCATTTTGGGGGCTGCCAAGGCGGCCGGCGCACAGACCATTCTGTTCGACGGCGATGACGATCTGTCCATCCTCTGGCCCGATATACTCGATGCAGCGGATGTCTGCATCAAAAAGCACATGTACAGCGATCTCAACACTTACACCCGGACCTTTGTCGGGAAGTCGAACCTGACTGATTATTGTCACCAAACCTTTGGCGTCTCGTTCGCAGACAATATCATCCCCCGAACTGATGGATTGAACCCGGAGCAGATTGGGAAGATCGTGCTGGGGTGGAACATTGCTCAGGACGACAAGATCCACGATCTTGCTAAGGACATCCCCGTTCAGGCCACCGAAGGCCCGCGCAACATTGATATCTTGTGCCGTGCCAGCGTGTCCCCCGGAACCTGGACCTACGGCATGCGTCATGGCGCGGTAGAGGCCCTGTCGCGGATCACAGGCCGCTATCGCATCCATGCTCCAACCGACCGCGTGTCCCAGACAGAGTATTACGGGGAAATGCTGCGTGCGCGACTTTCGGTCAGCCCCTTCGGCTTTGGCGAGCTTTGCTGGCGCGATTTTGAATCAATCCTGTGCGGCAGCCTTCTGATCAAGCCGAACATGTCGCACCTGAAGACATGGCCCGATCTTTTTGTGCCCTTTGAAACCTACATCCCTGTTGCTTGGGACTACAGCGACCTCGAGCAGGTCTGCGCGCCGTATATTGCAGACGAGGATGCACGTCGCAGGATTACGTCGGTGGCCCGGCTTCGGCTAACCGAGGCTTTGAAGACAAGGGCTTTTACCAAACGTTTTGAGGCTCTTCTGCATACCATCGATATGACATAACTGGGGCCCGCCGATACTTGCAACTGTATCTCTTAGGTTGTCGCGGCAGTTCACGGGCGTTCTTTTGCTATGTGTGCAAATCAATGAGGCGGAGGAGATTGGAAACATCGAGGCGATAGCCGTCTCCCTCGCGGATGGCGACCGTGGTGGCAAGTTGCCCCGGCGTATGATCGATGAAATCGGCAAAGATATTGTTGAACAGGTATGCTGGGTTAAAGCAAGGCTTCAGACCAAGTTGGCGGGCGAAGATCTGCGTTTCACTGGCGATGTAAGGTGAGCCATTGTCGGACAGCATCTCGATATTGAAGGCGCGCGATACGTATTGAAGCGACGCTCGACGGCCTTGAGCATGATGTCGCGGATGTCGGACCCGCCGATCCCTGCATTTACCACGACACACCAAGCAATAATCTAGCGGTCGTGAGCATCGATCAAGGCACCGCGGACAATGTCGCCGTTCCAGCAGGTGAACTCGAAGCCATCTAAACACCACCGTAAGTTCGACCACATGACGATGACTTTGCCGTCGTGAACATGCTCGGGGGTCAGATATTTGCGCGCCAGCAGCAGGTTGTGAGCCTGCATGATCCTGTAGACCCTCTTGTGATTGACCGGTGCCCAGGGAGAGCTTAGCAGTCCGTCGCCCTCAGCGATGGTGGCCTTCTGAAGCCTACTCTTGCCTGATACCTTCATGCGCATATATCATGCGCATGAATTGAGGTGAAACATGCAAGCTCAGACTGCCCCCCGGAAGCCCACGAACCTGACCTTGGACCCCATGCTTCTGACCGAGGCACGGTCCTTCGGTGTCAACCTGTCCCAAGCCGCCGAGGCCGGTCTGCGCCGCGCCGTGGCGGCCGCCAAGGCCGAGGCCTGGCAGCGCGAGAATGCCGCGGCCTTGGCCAGCTCGAACGCTTGGATCGACGCGCATGGCCTGCCCCTAGATCCGTACCGGCAGTTCTGATGGCCCGCTTCGACGTCTACCACCGCCCTGGAGGCGGGGCAGGCTATGTCCTGGATGTGCAGGCCGATCTGCTGGACAGCCTCAATACCCGGATCGTGGTGCCGCTCCTGCCCCTGTCCGAGGCCCCGGCCCCGGCCCGGCGGCTCAATCCCGTCTTCGAGATTGGGGCTGAGCCGCATGTCATGGTGACCCAGTTCTTGGCGGCGATCCCGCGTACGCTGCTGCGCGGTCCCGTCACCACGCTGGAGGATCGCGACAGCGAGATCATGGCCGCCCTGGACATGGCCCTGACCGGCTTCTGAGACCCTCCGGCCCCCCTCCATCTTCAACCTCCGGGTGCTGTTCCTGCGATATTGGCGGGAACGGGCCTCGGAGGCCGCCTCCGACGCTCTGAGAGGCGTTCAGGCGGTCCGGCACCGCGAGACCCGCGATCACGCCGTGGAGCTCTTCACCCTCAAGCAGCAGATCACCGGCACCCCGAAGATGCAGGGGGAGGTCAGCAACCTCCAGCACGAGAACCGCAGGCTGCAGCGCCAGCTGAAGGCCACCGGGACCAGGGCCGAGCTGATCGCCCAGGAGAACCGCCGCCTGCGCGCCGTCCAGGACGGTCTGGTCGCCGGCGGTAAAGCCTTTGCCCGGGAGAACGGTCTGGACGAGAAAGCCCTCGTGACCCGCCTGCACACGGCAGCCAAGGAGGCGCTGGATGCGTTCGATGCCCCGGCAGCCAACCCTGCCGTCAAGGCGAAGGCTGCCACCAAGGCCAGAACTACGCTGCAGCCCAAGCCCGCGGTCGAGGCGGTCGAGCACGCGCTGAAGACGAAACCGGTCGTTCAGGAGCAGGTCCGGGAGAAACCCGGGGTCGAGCATCGAATCAAGCCGAAGGACGATGCCTGGGATGACGGGCACTAGCCTGTTCTTCGCAGATCCTGACCTTGCCGCCAGAACAGCGGTTGAGCAGGCTTCCCCTCCCCCGGACCCCCACCCGCCGCGCGCGCGAACGCACGCGGAGTCGTCCACTCGGCCCACAAGGGGCCTCGCGTCCGACGGCAAACAAAAACTCCACAATCCGTCCATCCGGCGGGGGGTCGCCAGCTACCTGGCGGGCGCGCCCCCCCGGCGCGCAAGCGCGCCCGGACTGTGGATTTTTTGCCTGCCTTAAGATCATAAGAAGGGAAAAAAATAAGTTATTGTTTTTAAATTATTTTTTTCATTATGACCGGCACCTCCGTTCCGGTGGACCGGCACCACCGTTCCGGTCTCCTTTTGTTCTACCGGCACCGTCGTTCCGGTGAACCGGCACCGTCGTTCCCAAAAACGGAATGAGATGTAAATTTTTAGTTGCCCTTTGCAACTCTGTGCGGCAGCTTGATTCCTGATTTTGGAATGAAAGTGCCAGAAATTGGAACAGCTGCCAGAACGTCGATTGCAAGGAACCTGGGTTCAGACCGAACGGTCTGCCCATGAGGCTTGGATGAACCTCATCGCCAAATCTCCGGTCGGCGCCCAAATCATGCATGCGCTGACCGCACGACTCGGGGATCACAATGCTGTCGTGATTTCTCAAGTTGCGCTTGCCAAGATAATTGGACGCTCTGAAAGAGCAGTCCGGACAGCCCTTTCGGTCCTGAAGGCAGATAACTGGATCGAGGTCCGGCAACTTGGAAATGTTGCGACGGTGAACGCTTACATTGTCAATGATCGCGTGGCCTGGACAGGGAAGCGTGATGGCATCCGCTACAGCCTGTTCTCGGCAGCGGTCGTCGTTTCTGAAGAGGAACAACCGGATCGCGACAGCCTTGGCCAACAAGCCGCATTGCGACGCCTCCCGGATCTGCTTCCGGGAGAGATGCAGCTGCCATCAGGCGATGGTCTGCCCCCGATCTCACAACCCATCCTGGAAGGGATGGAGCCTGATCTTCCAGCCCGCCAGCGATCTTATGATCCGCAGACCGGCAGCGGCTAGATTGACATTACCTGCCCGTCAGGCGCGCCCACAGCCCACGTGGTCGCAATTGTGTTTCCCGCTCACCAGCATCAGGCGGCGGCAAAAGCCGCATCTTTTCCTCTTCGGCTTGGTCCAAGCGTTTTCGGAGATCCAGAACCGTTGTTTGGAGGTCGTCGACACGCGCTTGCAGAGCCTGTTTCAAGTCCTCGCGCCCGGCCCTTTCGGCTTCTAGAAGCTCCTCAAGGGGCCATCAGCCGTGAGCCTTGGCAATCCAGCCTACTTTGTAATAAATATTGGTACATACCGTTAGAGCCAGGAGCGCTACATGTCCCGCAGCACATCCGTCTCCCTCGGGGAGCATTTCACCGGCTTCATCAGCGCCCAGGTCGAGGCGGGCCGCTACGGCTCGGCCAGCGACGTGATCCGCGCCGGGCTGCGGCTGCTGGAGGAGCACGAGGCCCGCGTCCGGGCCCTTCAGGCGGCGCTTGATGAAGGCGACGCCTCCGGCCCCCCTGAACCCCTCGATCTCGCCGCCTTCAAGGCCGAGCTGCGCGCCGGACGGGCCGGGTGAGCAAGCTCCTGCGCTTCACCCCGGCCGCCCGCGCCGACCTGGCTGGGATCTGGGACTACACCGCCCGGCACTGGGACACGGAGCAGGCCGATCGCTACCTCGACGAGGTTCACGGGGTCTGCTTGGCCCTGGCCACGGGGGAGATGGTCAGCCGCCCGGTCGATCTGCGCCCCGGAACCCGCAAAGCGCGGGCCGGCTCGCACATGGTCTATGTCCGGGAGGGCGCGGAGAGCCTTGACGTGATCCGCATCCTGCACCAGCGCCAGGACGTTGACCGCCATCTCCGAGACGATTCTACTCAACCCTGACCCTCTGCCCCCGCGATATGGGGTGTTATGCGCCGGAGCTGGGAGGGGGAAGGAGATCAGCCAGAGGTTGTGGGGTTGTCGGCTGGAGTGAGACATCAGCGAAACCAGTAGCTCACGCTTCAACCGAAGCGTCTTTGCTGCGTGAAACCAGTTACCCCAGGCAACAGCCCCAGTGCCGCCATGGCTCTATCACTGCGTCAGGCCCCAGAACCTGGCGATGTGGCGGGTTGAGGAGATACCGACCTCCAGCATGAACTTGCCTGCTTCGCCCAGGCCCTCGGTACCTTCGGCACTGATGGGCGTACCGTGGCCCATATCGGTGATCATGTATTCCTCGATCACCGCCCGTCCCATGTCGTCGCACCAGACCCTGCGGGGAAATCCGTCGACTTCCTCCACCCGTGTCGGCGGCCCTTCGACGTTGTGGATGTTCTGCCATTGTCGAATGATAGAGTCGGCGTTGGAGCTATCGACAGTATTGTCGCTGCCACCATGCCAAACCGAAATGGTCGGCCAGCGCCCGCTAAAGTCCGACGCATCGCGCACAAACGCCTCCAAAGTCCCGTCCGACGGTCCCCCATATCCTTTCATGCGAACAAGCGCCTCCATCAGGTTTCCCGCGCTGCGGTAGGGCAAGCCTGCAATGATTGCGCCTCCGGCGAAGACCTCCGGGTAGGTCGCCAGCATCACGGATGTCATGGCGCCTCCCGAGGACATGCCGGTGATGAAGATGCGCGCGGGGTCCACGGCATGATCATCGACCACTTGCTTGATCATCTGAAAAATGGAGAGCGGCTCGCCGCGGCCGCGCTGGATATCGCCGGACTTGAACCAGTTGAAGCTGCCAAGCGCGTTGTTCGACTTGCGCTGCCCTGGGAAAAGAAGCGCAATCCCACACTCGTCGGCAAGCGTGGACCAGCCTGATCCAAGATCATAGCTCTCTGCGGACTGGGTACTGCCATGAAGCACGACCACAAGCGGACCGTTCTTTCGAAAGCTCTCGGGGATATAGATGTCCGCGCTCAGCCCCCCGGGATCGGTTCCAAATTCACGCAGCGCGGTCAGGCGGCCGTGAGCATCTGAAGGTATCGGCATGCAGGCTCCTTGTTCGCGAGCCGAACTCTGACCCGCACAGGAATATACTGGCGCTGATGTTTGTTCCCGCCGTCGCGACACATCTGCCCAGGACGACCTGTTGCTAAGGCTCAAAGGAGCTGTCCTGCTGAGCGGCGGCGTCAAGTCTCGTGTAGCTTTATGAAGGTCCCGCTCTGCCCAGGTAGTGTCGCCTTGATCATCTGGAAGGGACCGTCTCTATTTCCCGTCGACGGCGCGATATAGCGCCGCCAACAGATGCTCCAGGCGGATCGGTTTCGCGACTTCCTCGGCTTGGGCGTAGACTGCGTCGCCGGCTACCACCGAGGTATCCGCTGAAGCGATGATGAAGGGAATGGTCAGGTCCCGCAGCCGCTCGGCCACCGGGGTCACCAGCCGGCCGCGAAGGTTGAGGTCCAGGATCACCACATCAGGTCGAGCATTGTCCAGTAAGCGCAAGGCCTTTTCCACAGTGTCTACTGGGCCAAGCACGTGATGACCCTGCTGCTCCAGCAGCATCTGAACGTCCAGCGCGATCAACGGCTCGTCCTCGACGACCAGAACAGAGAAACGGTCTGCAGGAGAGGACTTGTTCAAATTGGACATGACGACCTCACGGCTGCGTTACAGGGGCGGGAAAGTAAGCTCGGCGACAAAGCCGTCTGGCGGGTAGCGAAGCTCCACCGTACCGCCAAGCTCCTGTTCGACAGAGAACTTGATGAGGTTCGTTCCGAAGCCTTTTCCCGTGGGGGGAGCAACCGTCGGGCCATCGTTTTCGTGCCAGATAAACCGGACGACCGGGCTGCCGTCCTCTTTCTCGATTGTCCAAGCGATGCTCACCTGGCCGTCTGGCACAGACAGAGCCCCATATTTCAGCGCATTGGTTGCCATCTCGTGCATCATCATGCCGAGCGACATGGTCTGAGGGGGCGACAGGTAAACCTGAGGCCCGCCGGCGATCTTGATCCGGCTGGTCCCGTTCCGGTAAGGCTCCATGATACGTGTGATCAAGTCCGCCAGCTGTCGCGCATCTTTTTGCGCCGACACTTCGAGCGAGCGGCCAAGCGCATCGAACCGTTCAATCAGATTGTCCCGATACTCTTCTGCTGTGCAGTCTGCCACGCGCGTCTGTCGCGCCAGGGCGTGCACCACCGATAGCAGGTTCTTGATCCGGTGATCAAACTCGCCGATCAGGATGTCCTTTTCCTCTTCTTTCTTGCGTCTCGCGGTTGCGTCGACGATCGAGAGCAACAGGACGCGCTGCCGACTGTCGGGGTGCTCGATCCGCTGTGCGCTCAACAGCATGGTGCGCTGCCCGACGTCAGGGAACTGCGCCCTGACCTCGTAATCGAAAATCGAGGCGCTTTTCGGGATCACGTCCCTGAGCAGATGGTGCAGCTCCTCGATGTTCCATTGCCCGTTACCCAGTTCCGTAAAGGCAAGCCCAATGGTCTCATCGGGATGAGTTTGAACGCTCTGTAGAATGCGGGATTGGCGCTGATTACGGAAAGATCTGAGCCCAGCACAAGCAAGGGGTCACGGATCGTATCAACAATGCCTGTTGCCCGGATATGGGAGCCGCGCAACAGACGGTAGAGCTCATCAAGATCCAAACTTTTCTCCGTTTTCCCGTGCCTGGCTTTATCGTGGGCATATATCGACGTGAGCGGGAAGCTTGTTGTTCCATCGAACCGGTTCGGAAGGCCAATGTTCCTTGGAGGTTATATCTCCGCAGAAGTCGCGCTGTTTGCTCATCCGATGTTGAGGAGTAAGGGCTGGGTAGGCAGACCGCGCCGCCACCAAGCCGCTTCCCTCCCGTCTGCTCAGCCTCGCCTTATGCATTCACCTCGTCATGTGCTCTGGGTCGCAACCGGGTACGGCTGTCAGATGCGCCAAGCACCCCCACCCTCTCCTCTGATCCTTGCCCGCAGCGCCCCCGCCAGGCTGGCGAGGGCAGGGATTGAGCCGCAGCAGGCGGCTTCTCTTCTCGCCGTCGGCGCAACGCCAGCCCCTCTGAAGGAAGGTTGATGTGTCTCTTCCCCGCGGTGCGGGGCGAGCGATCAATTTGGCCTTGTGCCAAATTGTCTAGTGAGTACACATAAACCTTCCTTCGGAGGATCGGTTCATGGGCGCGCGAGACGAGGACGATGATGCCTGGCGCCTCCGCCTGGACCGCAGCACCGGCGGCAGGATGCCCCATCTCGCCACCCCGCGCAGCTTCGCCATCCTCCGCTGCGCAAAGATCAAGACCATGGGCAACATGGGCGCCTCTCTCCAGCATACCTTCCGGGAGCGCGACACGCCCAATGCGGATATGCAGCGCACTCCCGACAACACCGTCCTGGTCGGCGGCGATACCAGCCGTGCCGTCCTCGAGGCCTGGAAGGACCGCGCCCCCGAGAAGATCCGCAGCAATGCCGTCCACGGGCTGGAATACTTCGTGGGTGGCTCTCCCGAGGCCCTGAAGGCCATGAACCGGGAACAGCAGGACGCCTACTTCACCCAGGCCCTCGACTGGCTCAAGGCCCGCCACGG
>QKYL01000212.1 GCA_003255745.1 Paracoccus saliphilus | reverse complement strand
TTTCGTCCGTTCAAACTTTGCCTTTGCCATGGAATGGCTCCTTGTTCGTCAATGCAGCTAAAGTGGCGGGACCGTAGCCCCGCCGCAAGATCACGCGTATTTCTTCTGGATCTCATCCGAGATGTTCTGCGGCACGGCCTCGTAGTGGTCGAACTGCATCGAAAACACGGCCCGGCCCGATGACATCGAGCGCAGGTTGTTGATGTAGCCGAACATGTTGGCCAGTGGCACAAAGGCGTCGATGACATTTGCGTTGCCGCGGCTGTCCTGACCCCGGACCATGCCACGACGGCTGGTCAGGTCGCCGATGATGGAACCGGTATATTCTTCCGGCGTCACCACTTCGACCTTCATGATCGGTTCCAGCAGCTTGGCACCGGCCTTGCGCAGACCTTCACGCATCGCGGCACGGGCCGCGATCTCGAATGCCAGCACCGATGAGTCGACGTCGTGGAACGCACCATCGGTCAAGGCGACCTTGAAGTCGATGACCGGGAAGCCGGCCAGCGGACCCGAATCCATCACCGACTTGATGCCCTTTTCGACACCCGGGATGTATTCCTTGGGAACCGCGCCGCCAACGATCTTGCTTTCGAACGAATAGCCTTCGCCCGGCTCGGTCGGGGTGATCGTCAGCTTCACGCGTGCGAACTGACCGGTACCACCGGTCTGCTTCTTGTGCGTGTAGTCGATGTCGGCCTGGGTCGAGATCGTTTCACGATAAGCCACCTGCGGCGCACCGATGTTCGCCTCGACCTTGAACTCGCGCTTCATGCGGTCGACCAGGATGTCGAGGTGAAGTTCACCCATGCCCTTCATGATCGTCTGGCCCGATTCGATGTCGGTTTCGACGCGGAAGGACGGATCTTCGGCAGACAGGCGCTGAAGGGCAAGGCCCATCTTCTCCTGGTCAGCCTTCGACTTGGGCTCGACGGCGATCTCGATTACCGGCTCGGGGAAGGTCATCGTTTCCAGAACGACGGGGCTGGCTGGATCGCACAGCGTGTCGCCCGTGGTCGTGTCCTTCAGACCGGCCAGCGCGATGATGTCGCCGGCGAAGGCTTCCTCGATTTCCTCGCGGTTGATCGAGTGCATCATCATCATGCGACCGACGCGCTCGCGCTTGCCCTTGGTGGCGTTCAGCATCTGATCGCCCTTCTTCATCACGCCCGAATAGATGCGCGTGAAGGTCAGCGATCCGACAAAGGGGTCGTTCATGATCTTGAAGGCCAAGCCCGAGAAGGGCTGGCTGTCATCGGCACGACGTTCGATGTTGCGGGTTTCGGTTTCGTCGCCCGGCGTGAAGCCCATGTAAGCAGGGACATCCAGCGGCGAAGGCAGGAAGTCGATGACCGAGTTCAACAGGGGCTGAACGCCCTTGTTCTTGAACGCGGAGCCAGCGGTAACCGGGAAGAAGGAAAGCGACAGCGTGCCCTTGCGGATCAAGCCGCGCAGGGTTGCCTCGTCCGGCTCGTTGCCTTCGAGGTAAGCCTCCATCGCGGCATCGTCCTGCTCGACCACCAGTTCCAGCAGGTTCGTGCGCCATTCGTTGGCTAGATCCTGCAGCTCCTCGCGGATCGGCTGACGGACCCAGCTGGCGCCAAGGTCTTCACCCTGCCACACCCACTCTTCCATCTTGATCAGGTCGACGATGCCTTCCAGCTTGTCCTCGGCGCCGATCGGGAATGCGATCGGGCAGGGAATGCCGCCGGTGCGGTCCTTGATCATCCGGACGCAGTTGAAGAAGTCCGCGCCGATCTTGTCCATCTTGTTGACGAAGACGATCCGCGGAACCTTGTAGCGGTCGGCCTGACGCCACACAGTCTCGGTCTGCGGCTCGACGCCGGCGTTGGCGTCCAGCAGGCAGATCGCGCCGTCCAGAACCGCCAGCGAACGCTCGACTTCGATGGTGAAGTCGACGTGGCCCGGCGTGTCGATGATGTTAAAGCGGTACTTGGTGTCCGAAGTCCCCTCGGTGGTGGGGTCTTCCTGGCGCTGCCAGAACGTGGTGGTCGCGGCAGACGTGATCGTGATGCCGCGCTCCTGCTCTTGCTCCATCCAGTCCATGGTCGCGGCGCCATCATGCACTTCGCCGATCTTGTGCGACTTGCCGGTGTAGAAAAGGATGCGCTCGGTCGTCGTCGTCTTGCCCGCATCAATGTGTGCCATGATGCCGAAGTTGCGATAACGCGGAAGCTGATATTCGCGTGCCATGGGTCGGATCCTTTCGCCTTACCAGCGGTAGTGGCTGAACGCCTTGTTGGCGTCGGCCATCTTGTGCGTGTCTTCGCGCTTCTTGACAGCGGTGCCGCGGCCGTTGACGGCATCGGACAGCTCGCCTGCCAGGCGCTCTTCCATCGTGTTCTCGTTGCGCTTGGCCGCGGCGGTGATCAGCCAGCGGATGGCCAGCGCCTCGCGGCGGGTCGGGCGAACCTCGACCGGGACCTGGTAGGTGGCACCACCGACGCGGCGCGAACGCACCTCGACCGAGGGCTTCACGTTTTCCAGCGCCTCGTGGAAGACTTCGATCGGCTCGCGCTTCAGGCGGGTCTGCACGCGCTCCAGCGCGCTGTAGACGATCCGCTCGGCGGTCGATTTCTTGCCGTCAACCATCAGGTTGTTCATGAATTTGGTCAGCACGCGATCGCCAAATTTGGCGTCGGGCAGGACTTCGCGCTTTTCAGCGGCGTGACGACGGGACATTGATGCCTCTCCTTACTTCGGACGCTTCGCGCCGTATTTCGAACGACGCTGGCGACGATCCTTGACGCCCTGGGTATCCAGCACACCGCGCAGGATGTGGTAACGGACACCCGGAAGGTCTTTCACGCGGCCGCCGCGGATCAGCACGACGCTGTGTTCCTGCAGGTTGTGCTTTTCGCCCGGAATGTAGGAGATGACCTCGAAGCCATTCGTCAGGCGGACCTTGGCCACCTTGCGCATAGCGGAGTTCGGTTTCTTCGGCGTCGTGGTATAGACGCGCGTGCAGACGCCGCGCTTCTGCGGGCAGCCCTGAAGGTGCTGCGACTTGGAGCGCTGCACTTTCGGCTGCCGCGGTTTGCGGATCAGCTGTTGGATCGTCGGCATTCGGTTCCCCGTCTTGCTCTGTCAATACTCGCAACCGCTCGGTTGCGCCGCTTCTCGACGGTATCTTGCGCGAATCGCAAAACACCAAGCCCGTCCCGCCCAAAACGGGCTGACGGGCGTAATTCCAGAGGATCGGGGCGATTCGGCCCGGATCGTGACCTCACAGGTTCTGGTTCCCGAAACGGTTTCCCGCCGGGTAGCGGGGCTATAAGGGGAATCCCCACTGCTGTCAACCTGGTGCCCCTGCCCTGCCGGAACGCGTGCCTCAGCCGATACGAGCCGCCAGATCGTTCAGCGCCGCCCGTGTCACGCCAAAGCGCTGGCGCAGCTGCCGGTTCAGGGTGCCGTCCTCGGGCTGCCAGGGAAGACCGGGTCCCATATCCCCCGAGTCGCTGTCATCGTGGATCGAGCGAATGAACATCAGCGGGCCGTTGATCGATACGCCCGGCATCCATTGCGCCAGCTTGGCATGGTTGTAGTTCAGCGCCGTCTCCTCAGCCTCGGGCGGCAGGAAGATCGTCAGCGCGACCCCCATGTTGTGGCACAGGCGGGGCGTGATCTTCAGCTGTCCGTCCTTGGCCTGGACCATCAGGCCGCGCCCGTAATCCAGCGACAGCCTGCCTTCCGCCTTCCACAGCGCCTTGACCCTGCGAAAGTCGCGCCGGGTCAGGGCGATGTAATCCACCGCGACCGCGTCATCGTCGTCATGCCGGAAATGACCGATCACCTCGGCCGAAGGGTCCACATGCGGCGCCACGGCCGCGCGGCAGGCCTGCAGATGGAACTCCATCGGCGGCACAAGCTCCAGACGCAGCTGGGGCAGCTTCTGGCACAAGTCGCGCAGGCGGCCCAGCCAAGGCTCGGGCAGGTCCGGCCCGGTCATTACCACCAGCGTGTAATCAGGGTCCGTCTGCGCCTGCCATCCCGGCAGGGCGACGGTCGTAAACCACTGCCAGCGGCGATCCAGACGGTCAGGGTCATAAAGATAGGCCCGGCGCGCCTCGATCGTGTCATGTTCGACCTGGTAGCCGCGCATCCCAAGATAGGAAAAGCGGCACAGTCCCAGCATCTGCACCCGCATCAGCGCCGCCGTCCCAGTTGAGCCTCGCGCCAGATCGTATAGATCCCCGCCCCTACCACAAGGCCCGAGCCAACCCAGGTCCACAGGTCAGGCCAGTCGCCGAAGACCACCAACCCCAGCAGGATCGCCGCCAGCAACGAGGTATAGCGGAACGGAGCCACGGCCGAGATCTCTCCAACGCGCATGGCGGCGACTGCGCTGACATAGCCGACCGTCAGGAAGCTGCCGCTGAGGATCAGCAGCAGGATGTGCTGCAGCTCAGGCATGATCCATCCCTGCACCAGGCTGAGAATGAAGCCCGTCAGCGTGACCACGACAGCCGCATAAAAGGCGATCGTGGTCGAACTGACCTCGCGGCCGAACTGTCGCGTGGCCAAGTCCCGCAGCGCGACCATCAGCATGGCGGCCAGCGCCACCAACGACCAGATTCCGAAGGTGCCGCTGCCCGGCCGAAGTATGATCAGGACGCCCGCCATCCCGACGCCCACCGCGATCAGTCGCCGCCAGCCCAGCTTCTCCTTGAAGAACACTGCCGCGCCCAACATGACCACCAGCGGCAGCGACTGCATCACCGCCGTCAGGTCACCGATCGCCATGCGCTGCAGGGCGTTCAGGAACAACAAGGTCGAGGCGATTTCGCCCACCAACCGCAGGATCATGGGCAGGCGCGCGTTACGGCCGATGCGCAGCTGCAACCCGCCGCTGCGCGAGGCCAGCACGACCAGCGCCGCCATCACGAACAGCCCGCGCAGCGTGATCGCCTGGTAAAGCGGCATGTCCTGGGTCAGGAACTTGATGACCGCGTCATTGCAGGAAAACCCCATCATTGACAGCGTCATCAACCCCGCGCCGCGCAGGTTGTCGCCCGGCTGCAGGGGCAGAGGCTGAACCGATGCGGGCCGGACCCGGCGTGAGGGAGAGATCAGGGGGGTGCGCATGACGGGGTTCGGCCTTGGATGCTTCTTTCAAAGGGTTAGGCCCCGGTCACGCCTCAGGCAAGCAACAAGATTCACGTCATGCAAGATTGTGCGGGAACGGAAATGCGGAAAGGCCCGGCTTGGGGGCCGGGCCTTTCACTGGTCATCAGGTCAGGATCACTCTTCGCCGTTGGTTTCCGGCAGATCCGCGATCGCGCTATCGGTCATCGTCTCGGGCGCCGTGGTCCCCCGTGTCGGCTCGGGCGCGGCTAGGGCGGCTGCCGCTTCGGCCTCGGCCCGGCGGGCCTCGATCACCTCGGCGTCCCGCTCGGTCGCAATGCGACGCACGCGGCTGGTGGCACCACCGGTGCCGGCCGGGATCAGGCGGCCGACGATGACGTTCTCCTTCAGGCCGACCAGCTTGTCGCGCTTGCCCTGCACGGCCGCTTCGGTCAGCACCCGCGTCGTTTCCTGGAACGAGGCCGCCGAGATGAAGCTGCGCGTCTGCAGCGAAGCCTTGGTGATGCCCAGCAGCACCGGCTCGCCCGTGGCCCTGCGGCCCCCGCGCGCTTCGATCTTGGCATTCTCTTCCTCGAACTCGTCGCGCTCGACATGCTCGCCCTTCAGCAGCGTGGTGTCGCCACCATCAAGGATCTCGATCTTCTGCAGCATCTGGCGAACGATCACCTCGATGTGCTTGTCGTTGATCTTCACGCCCTGAAGTCGATAGACGTCCTGCACCTCGTCGATGAGATAGTCGGCCAGAGCCTCGATCCCCATGATGCGCAGGATGTCGTGCGGCGCCGGGTTGCCGTCCATGATGTAGTCACCCTTCTGCACGAAGTCGCCTTCCTGCACCGGGATGTGCTTGCCTTTCGGCACCATGTACTCGACCGGAGCCACGCCTTCCTCGGCGGCCTCGATGCTGATGCGGCGCTTGTTCTTGTAGTCCTTGCCAAAGCGCACATAACCGTCGATTTCCGCGATGATCGCGTGATCCTTGGGACGACGGGCCTCGAACAGTTCCGCCACGCGGGGAAGACCCCCAGTGATGTCCTTGGTCCGGGCGCCTTCCCGCGGAATGCGCGCCACCACGTCGCCGGGGCGGATCTCCTGGCCGTCCTCGACCGACAGCACGGCATCCACCGACATCGGATAGCTGACCGGGTTGCCCTGGTCGTTGCGCACCGGTTCGCCACTGGCGTCCATGATGATGATCTCGGGCTTCAGGTCGTTGCCCTTAGGCGCGGACCGCCAGTCGGTCACGATCTTCTGGGTCATGCCGGTCGCATCGTCGGTTTCGTCGCGGACCGAAATCCCCGACATCAGGTCGACGAACTTGGCCGTGCCGCCCTTCTCTGCGATGATCGGCAGGGTATAAGGGTCCCACTCGAACAGCTTGGCGCCGCGGATGACACGTTCGCCTTCCTTAACAAACAGCTTCGAGCCGTAGAACCGCTTGTGGCTGGCGCGTTCCTGCCCCTGGTCGTCCAGGACGAGCAGTTGCATGTTGCGCGACATCACGACCTGCTCGCCATTGGCGTTGGCCAGGATGCTTTCGTTGCGGAACTGGACCGTGCCCTCATGCGAGGCGGCCTGGAACGACTGCTGGCCACCCTGCGCGATGCCGCCGATGTGGAAGGTCCGCATCGTCAGCTGCGTGCCGGGTTCGCCGATCGACTGCGCGGCGATGATGCCGACAGCCTCGCCAATGTTGACCAGCGTGCCGCGGGCCAAGTCGCGGCCATAGCACAGCGCACAGATCCCGTCCTCGGACTCGCAGGTCAGCGCCGAGCGGATGCGGACGGATTGCACGCCCGCCGCCTCGATGGCGTCGGCCTTGCGTTCGTCGATCACCTCGTTGGCGCGGATGATGATCTCGTCCTCGCCCGGAACCAGCACGTCTTCCGCAGCGGTCCGGCCCAGCACGCGTTCGGACAGCGGGCTGATAACCTCGCCGTCGTTGACCGCGGCCGAGGCCGTGATCGCGCGTTCAGTGCCGCAGTCATGCTCGCGGATGATGCAGTCTTGCGCCACGTCGACCAGACGACGCGTCAGGTAGCCCGAGTTCGCCGTCTTCAACGCCGTGTCCGACAGACCCTTCCGGGCGCCGTGAGTCGAGTTGAAGTATTCAAGAACGGTCAAACCTTCCTTGAAGTTCGAGATGATCGGCGTCTCGATGATCTCGCCCGACGGTTTGGCCATCAGGCCGCGCATGCCGCCCAACTGCTTCATCTGGTTGACCGAACCCCGAGCACCCGAGTGGGCCATCATGTAAACCGAGTTTGGCTCCATCTCGGCGCCGTTCTCGTCCTTCTTGTTGGCCGAGATTGTGGACATCATGGCGTCGGTCACGCGGTCGTTGCACTTCGACCAGGCGTCCACGACCTTGTTGTACTTCTCGCCCTGGGTGATCAGGCCGTCCAAGTACTGCTGCTCGAACTCCTTGACCTGGTCCTGGACCTCTTCCACGATCGACCACTTGTTGTCGGGCACGACCATGTCGTCCTTGCCGAAGCTGATGCCGGCGCGGAACGCTTCGCGGAAGCCCAGGCCCATGATCTGGTCACAGAAGATCACCGATTCCTTCTGACCACAGTAGCGGTAGACGGTGTCGATGACGTGCTGCACGTCCTTCTTGCGCAGCAGGCGGTTCACCAGCTCGAAGGGCGCCTTGGCGTTCATCGGCAGGATGGCCCCGACCCGCATCCGGCCCGGCGTGGTCTCGTAACGCTTGAGGACCTCGTTGCCGTTCTCATCGATCTGCTTGATGCGCGCCGTGATCTTGGCGTGCAGATGCACCTCGCCTGCGGCCAGCGCGTGTTCGACCTCATCGACATTGGCGAAGGCCATGCCCTCGCCCTTCATGCCCTCGCGCATCATCGTGACGTAGTAGATGCCCAGGACCATGTCCTGCGACGGCACGATGATCGGCGCGCCGTTGGCGGGCGACAGCACGTTGTTGGTCGACATCATCAGAACGCGCGCTTCCAGCTGCGCTTCCAGCGACAGCGGGACGTGCACGGCCATCTGGTCGCCGTCAAAGTCGGCGTTGAAGGCCGAACAGACCAGCGGGTGCAGCTGGATCGCCTTGCCCTCGATCAGGATCGGCTCGAAGGCCTGAATGCCAAGACGGTGCAGCGTGGGCGCACGGTTCAGAAGGACCGGATGCTCGCGGATGACCTCATCCAGGATGTCCCAGACCTCGGGGCGCTCCTTTTCGACCAGTTTCTTGGCCTGCTTGACGGTGCTGGACAGCCCCTTTGCCTCAAGCCGCGAATAGATGAACGGCTTGAACAGTTCGAGCGCCATCTTCTTGGGCAGACCGCACTGATGCAGCTTCAGCTCGGGGCCGGTCACGATGACCGAACGACCCGAAAAGTCGACGCGCTTGCCCAGAAGGTTCTGGCGGAAGCGGCCCTGCTTGCCCTTCAGCATGTCCGACAGCGACTTCAGCGGGCGACGGTTGTTGCCTGTGATGACGCGGCCGCGACGGCCGTTGTCGAACAGCGCATCGACCGATTCCTGCAGCATCCGCTTTTCGTTGCGGACGATGATGTCGGGCGCGCGCAGCTCGATCAGCCGCTTGAGGCGGTTGTTCCGGTTGATGACGCGGCGATAGAGGTCGTTCAGGTCCGAGGTCGCAAAGCGGCCGCCGTCCAGCGGGACCAGCGGGCGCAGTTCCGGCGGAATGACCGGGATCACGGTCAGGACCATCCATTCCGGACGGTTGCCCGATTCCAGGAAGCTTTCGACGATCTTCAGCCGCTTGATGATCTTCTTGGGCTTCAGCTCGCCTGTGGCGGCTTTCAGGTCCTCGCGCAGCTGGTCGGCGGTCGCCGCCAGATCGATGTTGGCCAGCATCGCGCGGATGGCTTCCGCACCGATATCCGCCTGGAAGGCGTCGGCGCCGAAGTTGTCCTGCGCGTCCAGGAACTCTTCCTCGGACAGAAGCTGGCCATAGGTCAGGTCGGTCAGACCCGGCTCGATGACGACATAGTTCTCGAAGTACAGGATGCGTTCCAGATCACGCAGCGTCATGTCCAGCATCAGGCCGATACGCGACGGCAGCGACTTCAGGAACCAGATATGCGCAACAGGGGCGGCCAGCTCGATATGGCCCATCCGCTCGCGGCGGACCTTCTGCAGGGTCACTTCCACGCCGCACTTTTCGCAGACAAGGCCGCGATACTTCATGCGCTTGTACTTGCCACACAGGCACTCATAGTCCTTGATCGGACCAAAGATGCGCGCGCAGAACAGGCCGTCACGTTCCGGCTTGAACGTGCGATAGTTGATCGTCTCGGGCTTCTTCACCTCGCCGAAGGACCAGGCCAGAATTTCTTCGGGCGAGGCAAGCGAGATCTTGATTTCGTTGAACTGCCGCGGCGGGGCCAGCGGGTTCAGGGGGTTGGTGGCGAGTTCCTGGTTCATTCTCAATTCCTAATGAAGGGCACGGAAGAAGGAGTGGTGAGGGCTTGCGCCCTCACTCATCCTCGTCCGCATCCAGGAGTTCCATGTTGAGGCCCAGACCCCGGACCTCCTTGACCAGCACGTTGAACGATTCCGGCACGCCAGCCTCGAAATTGTCCTCGCCCTTGACGATGGACTCGTAGACCTTGGTGCGGCCGGCAACGTCGTCCGACTTGACGGTCAGCATTTCCTGCAAGGTGTAGGCGGCGCCATAGGCTTCCAGCGCCCAGACCTCCATCTCACCAAGTCGCTGGCCACCGAACTGGGCCTTACCGCCCAGGGGCTGCTGCGTGACAAGGCTGTACGGACCCGTGGAACGGGCGTGCATCTTGTCATCCACAAGGTGGTGCAGCTTGAGGACATACTTCATCCCGACGGTGACCTTGCGCGCGAACTGCTCGCCCGTGCGGCCATCGAACACCACCGACTGCCCCGAAGTGTCGAATCCGGCACGCGTCAGCGCGTCGTTCACGTCAGCCTCCTTGGCGCCATCGAAAACCGGCGTGGCGATGGGAACGCCCGCACGCACGGTGTCGGCATGCTCGCGCAGCGTCTCGTCGTCCATGCCTTCGAAGGTTTCGGCGAACAGGTCGTCGCCATAACCGATGCGCATCGCCTCACGGACCGGGGTCATGTCGCCATTGCGACGATAATCCTCCAGCGCCTCGTCGATCTTGAGGCCCAAGGCACGGCTGGCCCAACCCATGTGGGTTTCCAGGATCTGGCCCACGTTCATGCGCGACGGCACGCCCAAGGGGTTCAGAACCAGGTCAACCGGGGTACCGTCCGCCAGGAAGGGCATGTCCTCGATCGGGACCACCTTGGACACGACGCCCTTGTTGCCGTGACGACCGGCCATCTTGTCGCCAGCCTGCAGCTTGCGCTTCACGGCGACGAACACCTTGACCATCTTCATCACGCCCGGCGGCAGGTCGTCGCCCTGACGGACCTTCTCGACCTTGTCCTCGAAGCGGGCTTCCAGCAGCTTCTTCTGGGTATCGTACTGACCGTTCAGCGCCTCGACTTCCTTGGCGATATCCTCCTCGGACACGGCCAGCTGCCACCACTGGCCGCGCGACAGTGTGCCCAGCAGGTCCTCGGTGATCTCGCTGTTGGCCTTCAGGCCCTTCGGACCCTTCAGCGCCACCTTGCCCAGGATCAGGGTCTTGAGACGCGCATAGATGTTGCGGTCCAGGATCGCCTGTTCGTCGTCGCGGTCGCGGGCCAGACGCTCGACTTCCTCGCGCTCGATCTGCAGCGCGCGTTCGTCCTTGTCGACACCGTGACGGTTGAAGACACGGACTTCCACGATGGTACCATAGGCACCGGGCGGCAGACGCAGGGACGTGTCGCGCACGTCGGATGCCTTTTCACCGAAGATGGCGCGCAGCAGCTTTTCTTCCGGCGTCATCGGGCTTTCGCCCTTGGGGGTGATCTTGCCCACCAGGATGTCGCCCGGCCCCACCTCGGCGCCGATATAGACGATGCCCGCCTCGTCGAGGTTGCGCAGGGCTTCCTCGCCGACGTTCGGGATGTCGCGGGTGATTTCCTCGGGCCCAAGCTTCGTGTCGCGGGCTGCCACTTCGTATTCGTCGATATGGATCGAGGTGAACACGTCGTCGCGGTGGATCCGCTCGGAGATCAGGATCGAGTCCTCGTAGTTGTAGCCGTTCCAGGGCATGAACGCGACGACCACGTTCCGGCCGATGGCCAGTTCACCCTGATCGGTTGACGGACCGTCTGCGATGACCTGGTTGGCCACGACCTTCTCGCCCACCTTGACCAGCGGACGCTGGTTAATGGTCGAGGACTGGTTCGACCGCTTGAACTTGCGCAGACGGTAGATATCCACGCCCGCATCGCCCGAACCCATGTGCTCGGTCGCCCGGACCACGATCCGCTGCGCATCGACCTGGTCGATGATGCCGCCGCGGCGCGCCATGATCGCAGCGCCCGAATCGCGCGCCACGGTTGCTTCCATGCCGGTGCCGACGAACGGCGCCTCGGCCCGCAGAAGCGGAACCGCCTGACGCTGCATGTTCGACCCCATCAGCGCGCGGTTGGCGTCGTCGTTCTCAAGGAACGGGATCAAAGCTGCAGCGACCGACACCAGCTGCTTGGGCGACACGTCGATCAGGTCGACCGCGTCTACTGGGTTCAGCATGAAATCGCCCGCTTGGCGGGTCGAAATCAGCTCATCAACGAAGTTGCCCTCGGCGTCCAGCGTTGCGTTGGCCTGCGCCACGGTATGACGCATTTCCTCGGTCGCGGACATGTAGACCACGTCGTCGGTCACCTTGCCCTCGATCACCTTGCGGTAGGGGGTTTCGATAAAGCCGTACTTGTTGACGCGGGCAAAGGTCGCAAGACTGTTGATCAGACCGATGTTCTGACCTTCCGGCGTTTCGATCGGGCACATCCGACCGTAATGGGTCGGGTGAACGTCGCGAACTTCAAAGCCCGCACGCTCACGCGTCAGACCGCCCGGCCCCAGTGCCGACAAGCGACGCTTGTGCGTCACTTCCGACAGCGGGTTGGTCTGGTCCATGAACTGCGACAGCTGGCTGGAGCCGAAGAATTCACGTACCGCTGCCGCCGCCGGCTTGGCGTTGATCAGGTCCTGCGGCATGACGGTGTCGATCTCGACGCCGGACATGCGCTCGCGGATGGCACGCTCCATGCGCAGCAGGCCGACGCGGTACTGGTTCTCCATCAGCTCGCCGACCGAACGCACCCGGCGGTTGCCCAAGTGGTCGATGTCGTCGATCTCACCCTTGCCGTCGCGCAGTTCCACCAGGCCATGAACGCAGGCCACGATGTCCTCGGGGCGCAGCGTGCGCTGCGTGTCCGGCGCGTCCAGGTCCAGACGCATGTTCATCTTGACCCGGCCGACAGCCGAAAGGTCATAGCGTTCGCTGTCAAAGAACAGGCTGTTGAACAGGGTCTGCGCGGCCTCGACGGTGGGCGGCTCGCCCGGGCGCATGACGCGATAGATGTCCATCAGCGCGCCTTCGCGACCCAGGTTCTTGTCGGCAGCCATGGTGTTGCGGATGTAAGGACCCACGTTGACGTGATCGATGTCCAAAACCGGGACCTCGGTGATGTCGTTGTCCAGCAGCACCTTGAGCAAGCCGCCCGACAACTCGCCGTCCTTGTTGTAGTCGGCGGTGATCTCGTCGCCCGCCTCGGCATAGATGAAGCCGGTCTGGTCGTTGACGAGGTCCTTAGCGACAAAGCGGCCGACGATGCGTTCGAACGGCACGAACAGGTTCAGCTGCTCTTCCGTTTCCAGCAGCTTCTTGACCAGGCGCGGCGTCACCTTTTCGCCGGCCTTGGTGATGACTTCGCCGGTATCGGCATTGACCAGATCAAAGGCCGGGCGGGTGCCTCGGACACGTTCCGGGAAGAAGCGGGTGACCCAGCCCTGCTCGCGCCCCTCGCGGCGCAGGGTGTAGCTTACCGTTTCATAGAAGGAATCCATGATGGCTTCCTGATCCATGCCCAAGGCATAGAGCAGCGTCGTCACCGGCAGCTTCCGGCGACGGTCGATCCGCGCGAACACCAGGTCCTTGGCGTCGAACTCGAAATCCAGCCAGCTGCCGCGATAGGGAATGATGCGGCAGGCGAACAGCAGCTTGCCTGACGAATGGGTCTTGCCGCGGTCGTGGTCGAAGAACACGCCGGGGGAACGGTGCATCTGGCTGACGACCACGCGCTCGGTGCCGTTCACGATGAACGTGCCGTTCTGGGTCATCAGGGGCATGTCGCCCATGAAGACGTCCTGCTCCTTGATGTCCTTGACGGACTTCGCGCCGGTGTTCTCGTCGACATCGAACACGATCAGACGCAGGGTGACCTTCAGCGGCGCGGCATAGGTCATGTCACGCTGCTGGCACTCGTCCACGTCATACTTCGGGCGCTCGAGCTCGTATTTCACGAATTCCAGCGTCGCGGTTTCGTTGAAATCCTTGATCGGGAAGACCGACTGGAACACCCCCTGGATGCCGTCGCCATCGTTATGGCCGGTCCCCTCGCCCGAGTTCAAGAACAGGTCATAGGAGGATTTCTGAACCTCGATCAGGTTCGGCATCTCCAGAACTTCACGGATGTTGCCATAGTAGCGCCGGATACGCTTCTGGCCGACATAAGCTTGCGCCATGGGGTCTTGTCACCTTTCGTCTTCGCGCGCGTTCCGGGTCGGGGCACCCGGAACGGGCCTACGAATGCAGGGGTGAGGTTCCATTCGTGCCGTGCGTCCCACCGCGCGGCTCCCGAACCTCGAACATGCCCTGAAGGAAGGTCTGGCGGAGAAACCGCCCTCCAAGACAGGTTCGGCAGGGACCGGGAAATCCCGGACCCTGCCCTTTCGACAACGGTCTTGCGACCGATTACTTCAGCTCGACCTTGGCGCCAGCCGCTTCGAGCTTTTTCTTGATTTCTTCAGCGTCAGCCTTGGAAGCGCCTTCCTTGACCTTGCCACCGGCTTCGACCAGGTCCTTGGCTTCTTTCAGGCCCAGACCGGTGATGCCGCGCACTTCCTTGATCACGTTGATCTTGTTGGCGCCGGCGTCGGTCAGGACGACGTCGAATTCGGTCTTCTCTTCTTCGGCTTCGGCAGCAGCGGCCGGGCCAGCCATCATGACGGCGCCACCGGCTGCCGGCTCGATGCCGTACTCGTCTTTCAGGATGGTCTTCAGTTCTTGGGCTTCCAGCAGGGTCAGGCCCACGATTTGTTCTGCGAGTTGCTTAAGGTCAGCCATTTTTCCGTTCTTTCCAGTTAGTGTTCCAACGTCGGGTCTTCAACCACACGCAGGGATCGGGTTGCTTACGCAGCCTCACGTTCCTCAAGGGTCGTAAGGATGCTCGCGATGTTCGAAGCAGGCGCGCCAATGGCACCGGCGATGTTGGAGGCAGGCGCACCGAGGCAGGACACGATCTGAGCGATCAGCTCTTCACGCGACGGCATCGAGGCGACGGCTTTCACACCGGCGGGGTCCAGCGCCGAGTCACCCATGGCACCGCCCAGGATCACGAAACGATCGTTGTCCTTGGCGTACTTGTCGGCGATCCGGGCCGCAGCGGTCGGATCTTCCGAATAGGTGATCACGGTCATGCCCGTCAGATAATCAGCGATGCTTGCGCAGGGCTTACCTTCCAGGGCGATCTTGGCGAGCTTGTTCTTGGCAACGCGAACGGAACCGCCGGCTTCGCGCATGCGCGCCCGCAGGTCCTGCATATGTGCAACCGTCATCCCCTCGTAGTGGGCAACCACCACGACGCCAGAGCTTTCAAAGATCTGGCCGAGTTCGTCGACCACCTGTTCTTTTTGTGCTCTATCCACGGTTTCACTCCAAGTAGGGGGTTTCCCCCCGCTCTCACTTTTCCCGGTCTCGAATGTGACCGGGTCGGGTCCGCTAGGGCAAGATCACCCGAAGGTCTGGACCTTCGGAAAAATGCTTCCCCATCTCAGGAAGGACATTAAGCAGGTTTCCCTGCACCCTCCGTCTCGGACAGGACGGGGCGGCTTGCGGCTGCCCCGTCATTCCCGACCTTGCGGCCGGGAAATTCTCAGTTAGCGGTCGCCGAGACGACGTCCACCGACACGCCCGGGCCCATGGTCGAGCTGATCGAGACCTTCTTCATGTAGGTCCCCTTCGCGCCCGTGGGCTTGGCCCGGCTGACCGCGTCCACGAAGGCGCGCAGGTTCTGGGCCAGCTTGTCCTCGTCGAACGACACCTTGCCGATGCCGGCATGGACGACGCCCGCCTTCTCGGCCTTGAACTGGACCTCGCCGCCCTTGGCCGCGTTGACCGCACCGGTCACGTCCATGGTCACGGTGCCGACCTTGGGGTTCGGCATCAGGTTGCGCGGGCCCAGGATCTTGCCCAGACGACCGACCAGCGGCATCATGTCCGGCGTTGCGATGCAGCGGTCGAACTCGATCTTGCCGGACTGGATGGTCTCCATCAGGTCCTCGGCGCCGACGATGTCCGCACCGGCGGCCTTGGCTTCGTCAGCCTTGGGACCACGGGCAAACACGGCGACGCGGACGTCCTTGCCGGTACCGGCGGGCAGCGTCACGACACCACGGACCATCTGGTCGGCGTGGCGCGGGTCGACGCCCAGGTTCAGCGCGATCTCAACCGTCTCGTCGAACTTGGCCGAGGCCGAGGTCTTGACCAGCTTGATCGCGTCCTCGACGGTCAGGTTGGACTTGCCTTCAAAAGCGGCGCGGGCCGCGGTCTTCTTCTTGGAAAACTTTGCCATGATCAGCCCCTCACCTCGATACCGATCGACCGGGCGGAGCCTACGATGATCTTCATCGCGGCTTCGACGTCGTTCGCGGACAGGTCGGCCATCTTGGCTTCAGCAATCTCGCGCACCTGCTTGACGGTCACCGAACCGGCGGTCGCGCGGCCAGGCTTGTCCGAACCCTTGGCGCGGTTGCGCTTGCCAACCGGCTTCAGGCCGGCGGCCTTTTTCAGCAGGAAGGACGCCGGGGGCGTCTTCGTCTCGAAGCTGAACGACTTGTCGGCGTAATAGGTGATCACGACGGGCACGGGCGAACCCTGCTCCATCTCCTGCGTGCGAGCGTTGAACTCCTTGCAGAAGGCCATGATGTTGATGCCGCGCTGACCCAGTGCGGGGCCGACGGGGGGCGACGGGTTCGCCTGACCCGCCTTGATCTGCAGCTTGAGGCTGCCAACTACTTTCTTGGCCATCTGGCCTACTCCTTCATCATCAAGCCCGCGGATGGGGCCGATTTAGCGGTACGGCCCGTGTCCCGAAGGACCGGCGCCTTCCGCAGCCAATCACGCGGTCTTGGAAACCTGCGTGAATTCCAGTTCGACCGGCGTCGGCCGGCCAAAGATCGACACGGTGACCTTCACGCGCGACGAAATCTCGTCCACTTCCTCGACCATGCCCGAGAAACCCTCGAACGGACCGTCGGTCACGTTCACCTTCTCGCCCACGTCGAAGCGGATCAAGTTGCGGGGTGCCGCAGGTTCGCCATCCACCGAACGGTTCAGCATCGCGTTCACCTCGTCGTCGCGCATTGGCATCGGCTTGCCCTGCGCGCCGAGGAAACCGGTGACGCGGTTGATAGAATTGACCAGATGATAGGTGCGATCCGACATGTCCATGTGCACCAGCACATAGCCCGGCATAAAGCGACGCTCGGAGGTGACCTTCTTCCCGCGGCGGATCTCGATCACTTCTTCGGTCGGAACCAGCACCTCGTCGATCTGCTCTTCCAGACCCTTCTCGGCGACGGCCTGACGAATCGCCTCGGCGACCTTCTTTTCGAAGTTCGACAGGACGCTGACCGAATACCAACGCTTTGCCATGTCTCGATCGACCCCTGCTCATCTTTCGGGGAATCACGCGGATGCCGCGCCAACCCCTTGAATTCCTGTGTATCCGAAAAACTGAAATCAGCGCGCATGCGATTCCGATGCACGCCGATTTCCGGACAGTCGTGGGCAGATACCGCCCCTGCGACCTAAATGCAAGCCCTGATCAGCCGCTGATCAACCGCAGACCTTGGGTTAGGCCGGTGCGAATTGCCAGATCGACCAGAAAGAAGAACAGGCTGGTGATCGTTGCAAAGATCATGACCATGATGGTCGTGGTGATGACCTCGCGGCGCGTGGGCCAGGTGATCTTGGCGGCCTCGGCGCGGACCTGGTTGATGAACTGGACGGGATTGGCCACGGCAGGCTCCTAGGCAAGTGCAGACGCTGATCTATCCGGCCTGCACCGGCATTTCAAGCCTGCCCGATGTTCCCGCCCGGCTGGCGGCGTATCTGACGGAAGGACCTGGCAGGGGCAGGGGGACTCGAACCCACGACCCTCGGTTTTGGAGACCGATGCTCTACCAACTGAGCTATACCCCTGAGGTGGGGCCTGATTAGGCGCGGACAGCGCCCCCGTCAAGCAGATATCAGACCCTCGGGCTCCCCTTACAGATAACGCGGAAACTCGATCTTGGGGCAGCGGTCCTGGATCACGATCTTGCCGGCGCGGCGGGCGCGCTCGGCCGCGTGATCGTCGCGGACGCCCAGCTGAGTCCAAATGACCTCCAGGTCGGGCAGATGATCCAGAGCTTCGGCAACGATGCCCGCTACCGCGTCCGAGCGGCGAAAGATGTCCACCATCTGCACGCCAGCCTGGGGCGGGATGTCGGCAAGACTTGCATGAACGGTTTCACCCAAGATCGTATCTCCAGCATGGCCAGGGTTGACGGGGATCACCCGAATACCCCGCGCCTGCAGATAGCGCGCCACCCCCCAACTGGGCCGCGCCTCGTTCGGCGACAGACCAACCACCGCGACGACCTTGACGGTCCGGGCGATGCGGGCGATGTCCTGATCCTCGTCCAGCTCGATCTCCATCTTCCTCTCCCTTTTCAGCCTGCAGTTGCGGCAATCTCTCACAGAAAAGACGCCCGGTCCACAGGGTGGCCGGGCGCAAGTGGCGGAACGAGGGACAGTGATCCGAACATGACCGTTCCGGGGTCATGTCCTCAGATGTAAATGGGCATCACCTGCCAAAAGTTCCAGATCGGTCGCGCTTTCGTGATTAGGCACCCCTGCCCTCAGTTTCCGCCGCCCCACGCGGCGCGCGCCTGGTTCAGGATACGCGCCGGGTCCTGCTTCAACTGACGCTCGGCCGCGTCCGATCGGAACAGGTAAAGATCGCCCCCGATGACAGCAAAAAAGCGCGGATCTCCGGGCTGCGGCCGACCCTCAATGATGGAGATGGGGCACATGCCATCAAAGCGCGGCACGAAAGACCGGGGATCGGCCTCGAAGCGCAACCGATTCGCTTCGGACGCAAAATGCCAGACCTGCCCCTGCCACATGGTTGCGATGTCACCGCGGCCCGGAACAGGGCGTCCGCTCTGGACATAGCCAACGGGATCGAACCCGCCCAAGGCCCAGTCCTGCGCCGCGGCAGGAAGCCCGCACAGGATCGACAGGATGATGGGCAGGACAGGGTTGCGCATGGCGACTCGGTTGTTGGGGTTGATGTCTACTTGGCAGCAGTCAGCCCGAATCTCAACGCGATCGGCAGGATCGTCGCAGTGATGTGATGGTCATGCACGCCCGGCGGCGTAAAGCGAAACGGCTGCGGCGTTCGAGACGTTCAGTGATCCGAAATCCGCCGCGAAGGGAATGCGGGCCACGTGGTCGCAGGTCTTGACCGTCAGTTCGCGCATTCCCGGCCCTTCGGCACCCAGAACAAGGCAGATCGCCCGCCCGGACAGCCGGGCCATCAGGTCAGGCAGGGATTCGCTGCCGGTGCCGTCCAGTCCCACAAGGATGAAGCCCATGTTTTTCAGCTGGGTCAGCGCCTCGGCCAAATTGGGCACGCGAAGATATGGCTGACGCTCCAGCGCCCCCGAGGCGGTCTTGGCCAGCGCCCCCGTTTCGGGCGCGGAATGGCGGGCAGGCGCGATCACCGCGCGGGCCCCGAACACCTCGGCCGAACGCAGGATGGCACCGACGTTGTGAGGGTCCGTCACCCGGTCCAGCGCAACCAGCAGCGGACGCGTCTCTCCCGGCGCTTCGCGCAACGCCACCTCGCTGAGGCTGCCCCATTTCAGCGGCTTCACCTCCAGCGCGGCGCCCTGGTGGACACTTTCGACGGCCAGCGGAACGGCTTTGTCAAAAACCCGCGGGTCGGTCACCTCGGGCTCCATCCCGTGCAGATCGCCAAGACGGGTCAGCGCGTTCTGGGTCACGACCAGGCGCAGCTTTTCGCGTACGGGGTTGGCCAAAGCGTCCCGAACCGCGTGCAGTCCGAACAGCCACACCGTCTCGGCCGCGGCGGCCCGGCGGTCGCGCTCCTTGTCGATCACCCATGCGGGCTTCTTGGATTTCGGGGTCCTTTCGGCCATCTGGGGCCTCCTTTCCTGCCCTGTCTCTCTGCGCGTGCCGACGCGATCACGCAAGCCCCGGAAATCTGCTTGACGCCCCCCAGCGGGACAGCTAATCACCGCCCACGCCGAAAGCGATCGGCGGGCGACGTGCTGCAAGGTGCGGCAGCGGACTGTAACTCCGCCGGGGAGACCCACGCCTGGTTCGATTCCAGGGTCGCCCACCACTTTCCTCCTGATCCTGGTTTGTGGTGCGCCGGCGGCGAGGTCGGTTGCCCTGCAGGGGCTTTTGCCGGCATGCACCATCGGATAGGCTGCGCGCGTTTAACGGACGTTTCGGCCACGATGATGCAGCAGACACAGACGACGCCCAATCTGCTGATCGTAGCCCAGGCCGGGCGGCTGGAATTCGAAGCCTTGATCTTCATGGCCAGCCTGCGGGTCAGTGCGCCCGACTGGTCCGGTCGCGTGATCATCGCCGAGCCGCGTCCCGACGGTGCATGGCAGGATCATCCCACCCAGATATCGGAGCAATGCCGGGACCTGCTGACGCAACTGGGTGGCCGGATCATCCCCTTCACGGCCCGGCACTTTGGCGCTGCCTACCCGCAGGGCAACAAGATCGAGGCCCTGGCGCTGCTGCCGGAAGGTGAACCCTTTGTCTTCTTTGACACCGACACGCTGATCACCGGCCCCCTGGACCGGGTGCGCTTCGACTTCCGGCGGCCTTCCGCCTCGATGCGGCGCGAGGCGACATGGCCGCAGCCGCCCCTCTACGGGCCGGGCTATGCGGGCATCTGGAAATCGATCTATGAGCGTTTCGGGCAGGACTTCGACAGAAGCCTGGACCTGACGCAGCCGGACGAACACTGGGAACGCTATCTTTATTTCAATGCGGGCTGGTTCTTCGGGGCGGACCCGGCCGAATTCGGGCGTCGTTTTCTGAACTGGGCGCGCGCGCTGCGTGACGATCCCCATGACGAACTGGCCTGCCAGGTGATGGAACCCTGGCTGGACCAGGCGGTGCTGCCCGTGGTGGTCCACAGCCTGGGCGGTGGCCGGCCCGGACCCGAACTGGACGGGCTGGATGGCGACGTGACCTGCCATTATCGGCGCCTGCCACTGCTGTACGCCCGTCACAGCGACCATGCGATCCAAGTGCTGGAAAGCGCCGTGGCCCCGAAAGAGATCAAGCGCTGCCTGCGCGAATGGGAACCTGCGCGCAAGCTGATCTATCAGGAAAAGGGCCGCACCAAGGTGCGCCCGATCTTTGCCGACCGCAGCGGCCCGGTTCCGGAAAAGCAGATCCGCAACCAGCTGAAGACCCGCGGCTGGTGGCTGGTCTAGGCGGCAGCAGCGGTCAGGCCCCTGCCCCTTCGGAGGACCGAGCCCAGATGTTCACGTCGCCCCTGGCCGAAAGCTGATCGATCCGGGCCAGTTCGTCATCCGAAAACTTTAGGTTGCCCAGGGCGCCCACGCAATCGCGCACCTGTGCCGCCCGCGAGGCCCCGATCAGCGCGCTGGTCACGCGTCCGTTCCGCAGCGTCCAGGCAACTGCCATCTGTGCCAGCGTCTGCCCGCGATCCGAGGCAAGGTCGTTCAGCCCGTTCAGACGCTCGATCATGTCGTGGCTCAGCCAGTCGGGGGACAGGGACTTGCCCTGCGCGGCGCGGCTGTCGGCGGGGATGCCGTTGAGGTATCTTCCGGTCAGCATCCCCTGCGCCAGCGGCGTGAAGACAATGCTGCCCATGCCGAGGTCGTCCAGCGTGTCCAGCAGCCCGTCGTTTTCTACCCACCGGTTCAGCATGTTGTAGCTGGGCTGGTGGATCAGGCAGGGCGTGCCCAAATCCCTCAGGATGGCCGCCGCCTCGCGGGTGCGGGCGCTGTTGTAGCTGCTGATCCCGACATACAGCGCGCGCCCCGACCGCACGATGTGGTCCAGCGCGCCCATCGTTTCCTCCAGGGGCGTGTCGGGATCGAAGCGGTGCGAATAGAAGATGTCGACATAATCCAGCCCCATCCGCTTCAGCGACTGGTCGCAGGAAGCGATCAGGTATTTCCGGCTGCCCATCTCTCCATAGGGGCCGGGCCACATGTCATAGCCGGCCTTGCTGCTGACGATCAGCTGGTCGCGATAGCCGGCAAAATCGGTCCGCAGGATCTCTCCAAAGGCTTCCTCGGCGCTGCCCGGCGGCGGGCCATAGTTGTTGGCCAAGTCAAAATGCGTGATCCCCAGGTCGAAGGCGGTGCGGCAGATGTCGCGCTTGGTCTGGTGGGGCGTGTCATGGCCGAAATTGTGCCACAGCCCCAGGCTGATCGCCGGCAGCTTCAACCCCGATCGTCCGCAGCGGCGATAGTCCATGACCGCATACCGGTCGGCGGCGGGCTGGTAACGGTTTTCCTCAACCACGGCTCAGAACCTCGTCGCAGCGGGCGCAGACGCCCGGGTGGCTGTGGCTGCCCACGTCGGGCAGGATCTTCCAGCAACGCTGGCACTTGTCGCCCTCGGCTGGCTCGAAGACCACGCCGATGCCGGGGGCCTCGGTCATGCGGAATGCCTCCTGCGGGGCCGGATCGCGGGTCAACGACAGGTCCGAGGTGATGCAGATATCAGCGAAGGCCACCGATTTCAGCGCGGCCAGCATTTCGAGGTCCTCGACGTGGATGACCGGTGCGGCCTCCAGGCTGGCGCCGATGGTCTTGTCGGTGCGCTTGACCTCCAGCGCGGCGGTGACGACACGGCGGGCGCGGCGGACATGGTCCCATTTCGCGGCCAGGGGCTCGTTCAGCCAATCGGCCGGGGTTGCGGGGAAATCGTGCAGATGCACGCTGTCATCCTCGGACGGGAAGCGCGACAGCCAAACATCCTCCATGGTGAAGGGCAGGATCGGCGCCAGCCAGGTCACCAGGCGGTGGAACAGCAGGTCCAGCACCGTCCGTGCCGCCCGCCGGCGCGGGCTGTCGGGCGCATCGCAGTACAGCGCGTCCTTGCGGATGTCGAAATAGAAGGCCGACATGTCCACGGTGCAGAACTGGAACAGCGTCTGGAACACGCCCTGAAAGTCGAAGGTCTCATAGCCCCGGCGGACTTGGTGATCCAGCTGCGCCAGACGGTGCAGCACCCACTGTTCCAGCTCGGGCATCCGGTCGGCCGGCAGCCGCTCGGCCTCGTCCCAATCCGCCAGCGCCCCCAGCAGAAAGCGCAGCGTGTTGCGCAGCCGGCGATAGCTGTCGGCGGTGCCCTTCAGGATCTCGGGGCCGATGCGCTGGTCAGCGGTGTAATCCGCCTGCGCCACCCACAGGCGCAGGATGTCGGCGCCGTATTGTTCGATCACCTTGGCCGGCACGATGGTGTTGCCAAGGGACTTGGACATCTTCATGCCCTTTTCGTCCAACGTGAAGCCATGCGTGACGACGTTGCGATAGGGGGCGCGGCCCTTGGTGGCGCTGGCCTGCAGCAGCGAGGACTGGAACCAGCCGCGATGCTGGTCAGTGCCCTCCAGGTACAGGTCGGCGATGCCATCGGGCGTGCCGTCTTCCCGGTCGCGCAGCACGAAGGCATGGGTCGAGCCGCTGTCGAACCACACGTCCAGCACATCGGTCACCTGGTCGTAATCGTCGGGGTTCACGATGCCGTCCAGCATCTGCGCCTTGAAGCCCGCCCGGTACCAGACATCGGCGCCGTCCTGTTCAAAGGCCGCCACGATACGGTCGTTCACGCGCGGATCGCGCAGCAGGAAGTCGTCGTCCGTAGGCTTGGCACCCTTCTTCACAAAGCAGGTCAGCGGCACACCCCAGGCCCGCTGGCGCGACAGCACCCAATCCGGGCGGTTCTCGACCATTGAATGGATGCGGTTGCGCCCGGTCTGGGGCCACCACTTGACCAGCTTGTCGATCGAGGTCAGCGCGCGCGTCCGGATCGTGTCGCCGTGGCTGCCCATGCCGTCGTCCAGCGGTTTGTCGATGGCGGCAAACCATTGCGGGGTGTTGCGATAGATCAGCGGCGCCTTGGACCGCCAGCTGTGCGGGTAGGAGTGCTTGATCTTGCCCTTGGCCAGCAGCGCGCCGGCCCAGGCCAGCTGCTTGATGACGCTGACATTGGCGGGGCCGTCCTTGCCGTCGGGCGCGATAATCGCCTCGCCGCCGAAGATCGGCAGGTCGCGGCGATAGCTGCCGTCGGGCTCGACATTGTAGGTCATCGGCAGCTTGAAGCGCAGACCCATCTGATAATCGTCGTCGCCATGGCTGGGCGCGGTATGCACGAATCCTGTGCCGGCGTCGTCGGTCACATGATCGCCCGGCAGCATGGGGACATCGTAATCCCACTCGCCCACCCCCCCCTCGACCCCGCGCAAGGGGTGGGCCAGGAGCAGCCCCTCCAGGTCGGCGGCGGTCACGTTGGCAACGCGCGCGAACTCGGTCACCTTGGCCTGCGCCATGACGTCCTGCGCCAGCGCGTCGGCAAGAACCAGACGCTCGCCCGCCACGGCGGTCGAGCCTTCGGCCACTGCGCCCACCTCATAGAGGCCATAGGCGATCGCCGGGTTGAAGGCGACCGCGCGGTTCTGCGGGATGGTCCAGGGGGTGGTGGTCCAGATGACAACCTTCGCGTCACCCAGTTTCTGCTTCAACACCAGGTTCTGCTCTGCACGCGCCTCCAGGACATCTACCGCCTCGGGCTGCCCCCCCATCAGCGGAGTTCTTTCGCGACCTGTTTGAACGACGCCGAACCGCACCCAGATCGTGTGGCTGGTGTGGTCGTGGTATTCGACCTCGGCCTCGGCCAGGGCGGTCTTTTCCACGGGCGACCACATCACGGGCTTGGACCCCTGATAGAGGCTGCCGTTCATCAGCAATTTCATGAACTCGGCCGCGATCACCGCCTCGGCGTGGAAATCCATGGTCAGATAGGGGCGGTCCCAGGCTCCGGTGATGCCGAGGCGCTTGAACTCGTCGCGCTGGATGTCCACCCACTCATCGGCAAAGCGGCGGCATTCCTGCCGGAATTCGACCACGTCGACCGCATCCTTGTCGCGGCCTTCCTTGCGGTACTTTTCTTCGATCTTCCACTCGATCGGCAGGCCGTGGCAGTCCCAGCCCGGCACGTATCGCGCATCGCGGCCCATCATCTGATGGCTGCGAACGATGATGTCCTTGATGGTCTTGTTCAGCGCGTGACCGATATGCAGGTGGCCGTTGGCATAGGGCGGGCCGTCATGCAGGACGAAAGGCGTCCGCCCCCCCGCTGCCGCCCGCTCGCGCAGCCGGTCATAGATGCCGATGCGGGACCAGCGCTCCAACCATTCCGGCTCGCGCTGCGGCAGGCCCGCGCGCATGGGAAACTCGGTCTGCGGCAGAAAGACGGTGTCGCGATAGTCGGGGGTCATGAAGCGTTCCTTGGGGCTGGGTCCGGCAGTCGGATCAAGAATTCAGGCGGCAAAGATCCCGGCGGTGCGAAACATCACGCCGCCGGGCCGCTAATTCGTATGCCGAAGCCCGCAAAATCCATGCGCCCTCTATAGAAACGCCCGCCCGCACCCGCAAGCGCCGACCCTTTTCCACCCGCCCGTTTTCTGCGGCAGAACCACGCCCTCAGCCCCGCCCGCGATAGCCGGCGACGCCCTGATCGGGCAGCCACAGACCTTCGGGGACGGCGCAGGTCTGCCAGAAGACGTCGATCGGCATGCCGCCGCGCGGGTACCAATAGCCGCCGATCCGCAACCAGCGCGGGTCCAGCAACTGGGCGATGCGCTTGCCGATGCCCACGGTGCAATCCTCGTGGAAGGCGCCGTGGTTGCGAAAGCTGCCCAGGAACAGCTTCAGCGACTTGGATTCGACCAGCCATTCGCCCGGCACATAGTCGATCACCAGATGCGCGAAATCCGGCTGGCCCGTCAGCGGGCACAGGCTGGTGAATTCGGGCTGGGTAAAGCGCACGGCATAGGTTTCGCCCGGCTGCGGATTGGGCACGCGCTCCAGCACAGCCTCCTCGGGCGATTGCGGCAGGGGGGTGCTGGCGCCAAGCTGGGTCAGCGCGTCGGTGTAATGGCTCATCGTCTGGCTCCTGTTTTGACCGGGTGGGCTACGACCGGAAGCGGCGTCTTAGCACCCCGGCGGCGGGCGATCAAACCCTTGAAACTCGCGTCAGACCGGGCCAGATGCGGCATATGGACATGCCCGACCTGCCCCCCCGCTTTGACATCACCGAAGCCGAGATCCGCCGCACCGTCGGTGTCTTTTATGGCGCCGTCCGCCGGCACGAGGTGCTGGGGCCGATCTTTGCGGAACATGTCGGCGACTGGCCCGCGCATGAGGATCGCATCGCGGCCTTCTGGGCCGGGGCAATCCTGCACCGCGCGGGCTATAACGGCAGCCCGATGCGCGCCCATCTGTCGGCCGGCAACGTGCGGCCTGAACATTTCACGATCTGGCTGGAACTGTTTGACGAATCGCTGCGCCGCACGCTGCCGCCCTGGAGCGCACGTGCCTGGTCGCAGATGGCGCATCGCATCGGCCAGGGCGTGCGCGCGGGGGTCCAGAACGTGGATGCCGGCCGCAACGGACCGCCCCGGCTGCGCTAGCCCCGGTTGCGGGGCGGGCGCGGGCGATAGACCGGCAGCCGCCAGCCGAAATGCAGGCTGCCCGCGCGCAGGACCCAGACCACGACCGCGCAGGCGATCAGCGCCTCGGCCCGGTCGAGGCCCAGCCAGACCAGCGTCACCGCCGTCAGCGCGCCGCCAAAGGCCGCCGTCAGGTACAGCTGCCCCTGCTTGAGGACCAGCGGCACCTCGTTGCCCACGACGTCGCGCATCAACCCGCCGAAAGTACCCGTCACCACGCCCATGATGACGACGATGACGGGGCCAAAGCCCCCCTCCATCGAAACGCCCACGCCTGCCGCGACGGCCACGCCCAAGGCGACGCTGTCCAGCCAGACCAGCCAGCGATAGCGGCTCTCGAACAAGTGGGCCGTCCAGAACACCACCAGCGCGGCCGCGGCGGCGATCAGCACATAAGCCGGCTGCGCCACCCAGAAGACCATCTCGCGCCCCAAAATCAAGTCGCGCAGGGTCCCCCCGCCCACGGCGGTCAGCGCGGCCATGAAGATGAAGCCCACCGGGTCAAGCTGCGCCCGGCTGGCCACCAGCGCCCCGGTCAGCGCAAAGACCAGCACGGCGCCGTAATCCAGCGCCGCGACCAGCGCCGCGGGCGTCATTTGAAGGGGGCCATTCCGGCACGGGCCAGTTCGTCGGCACGCTCGTTCTCGGCATGGCCGGCATGGCCCTTGATCCAGCGCCATTCGACCTCGTGGCGGCGGGCCGCTTCGTCCAGGCGCTGCCACAATTCGACATTCTTGACAGGTTTGCGATCGGCGGTCTTCCAGCCGTTGCGCTTCCAGCCGTGAATCCACTGCGTGACACCGTTCTTGACATAGTTGCTGTCGGTCACGATCACGATCTTGCTGGGACGGGTCAGTGCCTCCAGCGCGCTGATGGCGGCCATCAGTTCCATGCGGTTGTTGGTGGTCGCGGCCTCGCCGCCCTGCAACTCGCGCTGCTTGACGACGGATTCCCCTTCCAGCGCGCGCATCAGGACGCCCCAGCCTCCGGGGCCGGGATTGCCGCTGCAGGCGCCATCGGTCCAGGCGAACAGCTCAGGCATCGATCGCCACATGGCCCGGCAGCGCCGCCACCCGGTCCAGCCAGGCCGTGACGGCCGGAAAGCGCGCCATGTCAAAGCCCCCGCGGCTGCCGGCGGTGTGAGTATAGGCGTAAAGGCAGATGTCGGCCAGGCTGGCCGCGTCGCCGACAAGCCAGTCCCGGTCAGTCAGGCGCGTCTCCATGACGGACAGCAGGGCATGGCCACGGGTCAGCAGGTCCGCCATCCGCTCGGGCGTGGCAAGGCTTGCGCGCGAAGGATAGAAGTTCAGCGACGCGCGCACGGCGATGACGCCTTCGTGCTGGTTCTGCTCCCAGAACATCCAGGCCAGCATCTCGGCGCGGGCAAAGGGGTCCTGCGGCCAGAACCGCGTTCCTTCGCCCAGCCAGCACAGGATCGCGTTGGATTCGGGCAACATGCGCCCGTCATCCAGAACCAGCACCGGCGCCTTGCCAAAGGGCAGCGCGCCCTTGGCCTGCGCCTCGCGCAGCGCGTCCGAGGACTCCTCGACATCGGCGACCTGGCAGTCGCGGCCCAACAGGGCCAGCAGCAGGCGCACCTTGTAGCTGTTGCCCGAAGAGGGCATCGACCAGAGCTTCATGCTCCACCTTTCTTCAGCGGCTTGTCCGGCGCCGGCCTCAGCCGGCGGCTTCACGCAGCACCCGCGGCACCTTGAACTCGACCCGTTCGACCGCCGTCTCGACCAGTTCGACCGTCACGTCATAGCGGTCGCGGAAGGCGTCGATGACCTCGTTCACCAGCACTTCGGGCGCGCTGGCCCCGGCCGTCACGCCCACCGCGCGGATGCCTTCCAGCGCCCGCCAGTCGATCTGCGCCGCGCGCATCACCAGTTGCGAATAGCTGCATCCCGAAGCCTTGCCGACCTCGACCAACCGCTTGGAATTGCTGGAGTTCTCAGCGCCGATCACCAGCAGCGCGTCAATATGCGGGGCCACCGCCTTGACCGCCGCCTGGCGGTTGGTGGTGGCATAGCAGATGTCCTCCTTGGCCGGTCCCACGATACCGGGAAAGCGCGCCTGCAAGGCGGCGACGATGCCCGCGGTATCGTCAACCGACAAGGTTGTCTGAGTGATAAAGGCCAGGCGCTGCGGGTCGCGGACCTCAATGGTCGCGACATCGGCCACATCCTCGACCAGGATCACCTCGCCCTCGGGCAATTGCCCCATCGTTCCAAGGACTTCCGGATGCCCCTCATGGCCGATCATCACCATCTGCAGACCGGCCGCATGATGGCGTTCGGCCTCGATATGGACCTTGCTGACCAGCGGGCAGGTTGCGTCCACATAGACCATCTGGCGGCGCTGTGCCTCGGCCGGGACCGCCTTCGGGACGCCATGCGCCGAAAAGATCACCGGGCGGTCGTCGGGGCAGTCGTCCAGTTCCTCGACAAAAACGGCGCCTTGATCGCGCAGCTGATCGACAACGTATTTGTTGTGCACGATCTCGTGGCGGACATAGACCGGGGCGCCCCATTTCTGCAGCGCCATCTCGACGATCTTGATCGCGCGGTCGACGCCCGCGCAGAAGCCGCGCGGAGCGGCCAGATAGAGGGTCAGGGGGGGCTTGATCTGTTCCATGCCCTTCAGGTAGCGCGGCCGACCGCGTTCGTCCAGCACCCGGCGGTCACAACCCTTGCACGGGGCGTGCACCGGCAAGGTACGCTGCGTCGATCTCAGCGCGCCACAGCCAGCAGGGCGCCCACGTCCAGATGCGCCTCCAGGTGATCGGCCAGGTCCTCCAGCGCGACCTCGACGCCCGCCTCGAATCCGGGCTGCGAAGGTGCGCCCATCCGCGCCAGGAAGGCCGCGCGAAACCGGTCGTCGGAAAACAGCCCGTGCAGATAGCTGCCCATCACCCGCCCATCCGGGCTGATCGCGCCGTCCGGCTGGGGCATGTGGCCAAAGGGACGGGCGCAGTCGGGGCCGTCGGTGCGGCCCATGTGGATCTCGTATCCCGACACCGGCTGGCCCAGGGCGGTGCCGGTCGCGCGCAGCACGCGCTTGTCGGGCGACATTACGGTCGCCACGTCCAGAAGGTCCAGGCCCTGAACCTGCCCCGCCACCCCGTCGGCGCCCGAGGGGTCGTCGATCACCCGGCCCAGCATCTGGTAGCCGCCGCAGATGCCCAGCACATGGCCCCCGCGCCGCCTGTGCGCCATCAGGTCAATGTCCCAACCCTGCGCCCGCAGGAAGGCCAGATCCCCCAAGGTCGACTTGGACCCCGGCACGATCACCAGGTCGGCATCCCCCGGAAGCGCCTGCCCCGCCGCCAGCATGGTCAGCCGCACGTCCGGTTCGGCGGCCAGCGGGTCAAGGTCGTCGAAATTAGCGATGCGCGACAGGGTCAGGCAGACGACGTGCAGGCCCTGCCCCCGGCTGGCGCGCAGGTCGACCGCATCCTCCGCCGGCAGGCGATGGGCACCGGCGAACCACGGCACCACGCCGAAGCCGCGCCAGCCGGTACGCGCCTCGATCATCCGGTAGCCGTCGTCAAAAAGGCGTGGGTCGCCGCGGAACTTGTTGATCAGGAAGCCCTGCACCATCGCGGCGTCACCCGCGTCGATGACGGCCTGGGTGCCCACGATCTGCGCGATCACGCCGCCGCGATCGATGTCGCCCGCCAGCACCACCGGCACGCCTGCGGCGCGGGCAAAGCCCATGTTGGCGATGTCGCGCGGACGCAGGTTCACCTCGGCCGGGCTGCCCGCGCCTTCGACGATGACCAGGTCATGACCGGCCGAGAGGCGGGCGAAGCTGTCCAGCACGCCCCCCAGCAGTCGCGGCTTCAGCGCCTGATAGTCGCGGGCCTGCGCGCGGCCGATGGCGCGGCCCTGCAGGATCACCTGGCTGCCGGTGTCGGTCTCGGGCTTCAGCAGGACCGGATTCATGTCGGTCACGGGTTCCAGCCCGCAGGCGCGGGCCTGCAGCGCCTGGGCGCGCCCGATCTCTCCGCCCTCGGCGGTCACGGCGGCATTGTTGGACATGTTCTGCGGCTTGAAGGGGGCAACGGAGAGGCCGCGCCTGCGGGCCGCGCGGCAGAGCCCCGCGACCAGCAGCGACTTGCCGACATTCGAGCCGGTGCCCTGAATCATCACCGCAACCATGGGACACTCTTGCTTGCCATCACCTGTCCGGTTGACTAGATAGGCGCGTCCGCAAATGAAAGGCCGAAAGCCGTGGAAAACGTCATTCTGACCGTCCATCTGATCCTGGCAGTCCTGCTGGCAGGGGTCGTCCTGCTGCAACGCTCCGAAGGGGGCGGGCTGGGAATGGGCGGCGGTGGCGGCGCGGGCGGCGTCATGTCCAGCCGCGCGGCGGCCAATGCGCTGACCCGGCTGACCTGGATCCTGGGCGTGGCGATCTTTGTCACCTCGATCGTGCTGACCGTCCTGGCGGCGCGGCAGGCCACCACCGGGTCGATCATGGACCAGATGGGCGTGCCCGCCAGCAACCAGCCGCAGACGAACCTGCCGACGCTGCCGGCCTATGCGCCCCCGCCCTCGACCGGGGGCAACCCCTTGACGCCGCCCGCCCCCGATGCGCCGACGAACGTGGCGCCGGCGGCTGAGGCGCCCGCAGCGGCGGCCCCGGCCGCACCCGTGACCGAGGCTCCGGCTGCCGCAGCGCCCGCCGACGTGGTGGCACCGGCAACCACGCCCTTGGCGCCCCCGGCGGCAGAGCCTGCCCCGGCCCCCGCCGCCGATGCGGTCGCCCCGCCTGCGACCCCGGCGCCCGCACCGGCCGCGCCGCAGCCCGCCAACTGAGGCTGACACAATAATTTGGGGCGGCTGTTTTCCCGCCCCACAGGAACTTGCGGTCCGTTGCGACCACGGGGCGAATCGGTTATTCTCCAACTCCCGTGATGCTGGTCGTTTCGATGGCCCGCAGCAGACCTAATTTGCACTTCTTGACTTGCACATCACGGGGGCCTCATGGCGCGTTACATCTTCATCACCGGCGGCGTGGTTTCGTCCCTTGGCAAGGGCCTGGCCTCCGCGGCGTTGGGGGCGCTGCTGCAGGCCCGCGGCTTTACCGTGCGCCTGCGCAAGCTGGACCCCTATCTGAACGTCGATCCCGGCACGATGAGCCCGTTCGAACATGGCGAAGTGTTTGTCACCGATGACGGCGCGGAAACCGACCTGGACCTGGGCCATTACGAACGCTTTACCGGTGTCGCGGCGCGCCGCACCGACAGCATCAGCAGCGGTCGCGTCTATTCCAACGTGCTGGAAAAGGAACGCCGGGGCGAATACCTGGGCAAGACGATCCAGGTGATCCCGCATGTCACCAACGAAATCAAAGACTTCCTTTCGATCGGCGGCGACGAGGTGGATTTCATGCTGTGCGAGATCGGCGGCACGGTCGGCGACATCGAGGGCCTGCCCTTCTTTGAGGCGATCCGCCAGTTCATCCACGAGCGTCCGCGCGGCGAATGCATCCTGATGCATCTGACGCTGCTGCCCTATCTGGCGGCATCGGGAGAGCTGAAGACCAAGCCCACCCAGCACAGCGTCAAGGAGCTGCAGTCGATCGGTCTGGCGCCCGACGTGCTGGTTTGCCGGTCGGAACATCCGATCCCGGAAAAGGAACGCGCCAAGATCGCGCTGTTCTGCAACGTGCGCCCCGATGCCGTGATCCCGGCCTATGACCTCAAGACGATCTATGAGGCGCCGCTGGCCTATCACCGCGCGGGCCTGGACCGGGCCGTGCTGGACGCCTTCCGCATCAGCCCCGCTCCGCGCCCCGACCTGTCGCGGTGGGAGGACGTGATCGACCGCCTGCAGAATGCCGAGGGCCAGGTGAACATCGCCGTTGTGGGCAAGTACACGCAGCTGGAGGATGCCTACAAGTCCATCGCCGAGGCGCTGACCCATGGCGGCATGGCGAACCGAGTGCGCGTCAAGGCCGATTGGGTCGACAGCGAGAAGCTGGAAGGCGAAGGCGCGCATCTGCTGGACGGCTATCATGGCATCATCGTGCCCGGCGGTTTTGGTGAGCGCGGGACCGAAGGCATGGTCACCGCCGCCCGCTATGCGCGCGAGAAGAAGGTGCCCTATCTGGGCATCTGCCTGGGCATGCAGATGGCCGTGATCGAGGCCGCGCGCAACCTGGCCGACATGCCTGACGCGGGATCGGAAGAATTCGACCACGAGGCGGGACAGACCCGCTTCACGCCGGTTGTTTATCACCTCAAGGAATGGGTGCAGGGCAACTATACCGTTCAGCGCAAGGTGGGCGACAACAAGGGCGGCACCATGCGCCTTGGTGCCTATACGGCGGTGCTGAGCGAGGGGTCCAAGATCTCGGGCATCTATGGCGGCGTCACCGAGATCGAGGACCGCCACCGCCACCGTTATGAGGTCGATGCCACCTATCGCGTCCAGTTGGAGCAGGCGGGCCTGCGCTTTTCGGGCATGTCACCCGACGGCAAGCTGCCCGAGGTTGTGGAATATCCCGACCACCCCTGGTTCATCGGCGTGCAGTCCCACCCCGAGCTGAAGTCCAAGCCGTTCGAGCCGGCGCCGCTGTTCGCGGGCTTCGTACGCGCCGCGATGGAGGAAGGGCGGCTGGTCTGACCGCGCCCCCTTCCCTGCTGCCGCCGCTTGCCGCCGCGCTGTCCCTGACGGCGCGGCGTTATGCGTTCGAACGCCAGCAGCCTGTGGGGGGCAGCGCCTTCGCGCAGTTTTTCCGACGCGATGTGGCGCAGATGGGGCGCGACCTGATCGCCGCGCGCCCTGAACGCCTGCTGGTGCGGGCCAGCACCGGGGCGCCGGGTTGGGCCAGTGTGCCTTGGCTGGCCTTCTTCGCGCCGCAGGTGACGCGCAGCATGCGGCATGGTCTTTACGTCGTCATCTTCATCAATCCGCGGGACGAGGCAGTCACCCTGTCACTGCAGCATGGCGCGGCCGATGCGCTGGCCCATCTAGGAGCGGTCGAAGGCCGGGCGCATCTGCGGCAGTTGGCGACCGGGACCCGCACCCGCGCGGGCCGGGATCATGGCTTTTCCGAAGGCCCTATCTGCCTTGGGTCGCCGGCCGCCCTGCCCTTGGGCTATGAGGCCGGATCGGCCCTGAGCCGGTCTTGGGGGGCTGGAGACAGAGAGCTGGCGCGGCTGCCGCAGGCGCTGGAGCAAATGCTGGATCTTTATCGCAAGGTGGTGGGTGCTCTGGAATGACAAAGGCCGCCCGTGAGAGGCGGCCAGTCGAGATCAGAGAGGGCTACAAACCTGGTGCCGGTGAAGGGACTCGAACCCCCGACCCCATCATTACGAATGACGTGCTCTACCAGCTGAGCTACACCGGCATCAGGTTGTGCGCGGCGGATAGCAGTTTCACCGGGCGGGGGGAAGAGGGGATGGGCGATTTTTTCACCCCTCCCCGCCCGTTTGGGCCCGGCCTGTAATCAGGGCCGGCGCTTGCCTTCGGTCCAATCAGCCGTGTCGGTGGGTTCGACATCGGGCCGCACCATTTCTGCCTCGGACGTGATCTTGGGTTGGCGCACCGCTGGCCCGTCGGGCTGTGCAGTCAGGTCCGGGGTCGGCACGGCCTGAGCTGGCATTGCCTCAACCGTGGTCGCCTGCGAAGCGGCAATGGCTTGAGCCAGCTCCGGCTCGGTCGAGGTCTGCGGTTCGCTGGCCTTCAGCACAACGGGTTTAGGCTGGGGCTTGGAGTCGGGCATTGTGACCGTAGTCGAGGGTTCGTCCGGATAATGGTAGTCGCTTTCCCGGGGGACCATGCCCGGCGCCACATTGGGCTGGTCCAGGTGCCGCGGACGCGTCCTGCCTTCCGGCTCGGCGGGGCCGGGCGGATGGGGACGGACCGGCTCGGTCAGGTCGGGGGCATCGGCGGCCGGAGCCTTGGGCGCGCCGACCAGCAGCGGCAGCATCTCGGCCCCCGTGGGCGTGGTCGAGGCGGTGCTGCGCACGCCATCGGGTTCGCGCCAGGTCAGCGTGTCAAAACCACCACAGCTGTCACACACAGGCGACCAAGCGGCCATTACGTTGTGGCACTTGTCGCAAACCCATTGCGGCCCGCGCGATGCGGTCAGCGCCCGCGTCAGCCAGCCGCGCACCACACTGTCGTCGGCACCCTGCCCACGTTCGATCGCGGCCATGATCGACAGGGTCCGCACGGTCGGATGCTTTTCGGCCAGATCCCCCAAGGCACGCCGCGCACCGGGGAAATCCTCGGCCGCCAGCATCAGTTCGGCCTTGAGCAGGCGGCTTTCCTGATGATCGGAGTTTTTCGAGATCAGCCGATCGAAGCGGTTCAAACGGGCGGTCGGCGATTCGTCGGGCACGATCTCCGCATAGGCGGCGGCGACGTCGGGATGCGGGCGCACCGACCAGGTCTTTTCCAGAATACGCGAGGCATTGCGGAAATCCTTTTGCGCCACATAGCTGCGGGCGGCCAGGACAGCGGCGGGGATCAGGTCCGGCGATGCCTTGGCGGCCGAAATGGCGGCTTCGCGCGCGCTGATGGAGTTGCCTTGGGCCAGCACCTCGCTGGCCTCCTGCAGCGCCAGAACAGCGTCGCGGCGTAGGGCCACGTCCTTGGGCAGGTCGCCCTGATTTCGCTTGTCCTTCAGCGTCTGACGGGCACCTTTCCAGTCATGTTCCCGGGTCTGCAGGTCCAGCAGCGTGTCCTGCAGTTCCTTGTGGCGGGGCTTGAGGGCATAGGCCTTCTGGGCCAGCAGCATCGCCTTGTGGGTGTGGCCCATGGCCAGTTCCTGACGCATCAGGCCGCGGATGCCGACAAAGCGGGTGCGGTCATCCTCCAGAAGGTCGCGATAAACGGCGACGGCTTTCTGCGAATCACCCGCCGTTTCGGCGGCCTGGGCGGCCAAAAGGTTGGTCAGGTGCGGCTGGTTCAGGTATTTCGCGGCCTTGGCGGCCTTGTCCTGCGCCAGCTTGCCTTCGCCGGCGGCGACGGCAAGCATCCCGTCACCCAAGGCGGCATAGCCCTTGCGCTCGCGCGAGCGGGCGAAGTGGCGGTTGATCGCGGTTTCGTCCCCGGCCAGAAAGCGCAGAAAGGCCAGCGCCAGGCCCAGGATCTTGAAGACCACCCAGGCCAGAACCATCAGCAGCAGCAGCGCGACAAGGGCCTTGACCGGGGTCAGGGCGTATTCGGTGCCGGCATATTCGATCCGCAGCATCTCGCCGTGTTCGGACAGATAGATCGCGCCCAGGGCCACGGCCAGGACGACGGCGAAAAAGAACAGGATCTTGAGCAGCGACAGAAGCATCGGGCGTCCCTCAGTTCGTGCCGGAGGACAGGTCGGACAGCGCCGCCTGAGCCTGGGAATAGGCGGTTGCGCGGGACAGCCAGTCGGCTATGGCGGGGGCGGAGCGTGCGGATTCGGGCAATGCCTCGATTTCGGTCAGGGCCTGGTCGATCTGGCCGGCCTCGACCTGTGCATTGGCGCGCGACAGGATTGCATCGGGATCGTCGCCCTGACGCACCTCGACCGAGCGTGCGCCGGTTTGGGCGCGCAGGAAGTTCGTGACCAAGTTGCCCTGTCCGCTGGCGCTGCTGTCGCGCAGGGCGGCGCGCAAGGCCGCGCGCGAAGCTTCGGGGAAACTGGCCTGCAGCGAAGTCAGGCTGGGCACCTCGGTTCTCAGCGCCTCGGGCGTCTGAAGGCCGGCGTCTTCCAGCGTCTGGCGCGCCTCATCGGGGGACACGCCACGATCCAGCGCCGTCTGCAGCGAGGCGATGGCGGCCACAGCCTCGGCCCGGCGGGTGCTTTCGGCGGCGGCGTCCTGCAACTCCTGCGCCTCGCTGCGGGCAGCTTCCAGGCGTTTCTCGGCATCGGCGGCGGCGGCTTCGATCTGCTGCTGCGCCTGAGAGGCAGCCTGCTGATCAAAGGCGGGGCGGGCGGCAAGCTCCTCAAGCCGGGCCTGCTGTTCGTCCAGACGCTGCTGCAGGGCGGCCAGTTGTTCGGCATCGGCGACGCCCCCCTCCTCGGCAGGGGCGTCCAGGCGCTGTTCCAGCGCGTTCAGGCGCTCGGCCATTTCGGTGTCATCGGCGGCGGGGCGGGCTGCCAGCTCCTCGGACACCACGCGGCGGGCGGCCTCTTCGGCGGCCTGCTGCAGGGCGGCGTCGTCGGGGGCGGCCGTTTGCGTGGCAGGACGCCATTCGGGCGGCAGATGCGGCAGCGCATAGATAGTTGCGGCAGCGCCGAGACCTGCGGCCACGACCCCGCCCAGGGTGACGGGCCAGAAACCGGTCTTGCGAACGGGTGCGGCAGACTTGGCCGCCGGAGCGCCGGAGGCCGTCGAGGACTTTGCACCCGAAGGCGCCGCGCCGGATGTGCCGGCAGCGGTCGCGCCGGAAGCGGAGGCATCCTTGGCGCGCGTCTTGTCGGCCGTGGCGGCATCCTTGGCGTCGGTCTGACCAGCGGCGGAGGCACCGGGTGCGGCCGCATCCTTGGCGCTCGACCGGTCGGCAGCGGTGGCGCCGGGCTTGGGCTGGGCGGGGGGGTGTCCCTTGCCCGCGTCGCCCAGCAGACTGGATTCTGCCGGCGTGATCTTTCCGGGCTGTCCGGCCTGCGCGGGCGTTCCGGCACCGGTTTCGGTCGATGCGATCACGCCCGGCGCGGCAGGCGTCTTGGCGGCAAGGGTGGACCCGTCGCTGCCGGTTGTCTTGGCGGCCTTGTCCCCGGCCTGGGTCTTGCTTGGTTGCTTCACGTCCTGTCCCCGTTTCGGTGCCATGCCTGCATGGCCGCCCTTCAGCGCATCCCCGGCAGCCTAATGAGCGATGGCTGCACGCTCAACCCGTCGTCGTCAGCTTTGTTCCGCTGCGACGATCTGCCGGATGGCCTGCCGCATCCCCTCGGCCGAGGGGAGGGCAGCCACGGCCTGCCGGGCGGTCGGCGCCGCCCAGGCTTCGCGGGCCGCCTCGCTGATCGCCACCAGCCACAGCGGCGCCCGCGCCTGATCCACCGCCTGCCCCAACAGCCGCGCCGAGCGGGGCGAGAAGACCGGCAGGATTACCGGCCCGTTCCCCGCCAGCAGCGCGGCGGCCGCATCCGACAAAGGCTGCGCCTGCTGCTCATAAACGACGATGCCGGGCACCGGAAGGGGTTGGGCCAGATAACGCCCCTGCGGGTGGATCAGGGGCACGGGCGCGGACCGGATCAGGGGCAACAGGCTTTGGGCGTTGCCCGCGCCTTCGGTCACCTGGAAGCCCGCGTCGCGTGCGACCTGGGCCGTGCGGCCGCCCACGCACAGCGCCAGCCGCCCGCGCCCCGGTCCCGCCGCGGCCACTGCATGGGCCGAGGTAAAGACCAGCCCCGGCGCAGCCGCCAGCCGCGCACCATCGTGGTCCACCGGCACGATCCGCATGATGGGCGAGATCACAGCCCGCCAGCCCGGCATCGAGGCCGCGAAACGCCGTGCATCCGGCAGCGGCCGGGTCAGCAGAAGCGGCGGGTGCGGGTCGGCTGGCATTGGCAACTTCCTGCGCGGGTGCTAGGCCCACAGGGGTAAGCGCCACCCAGGACTTGGGCAAGACCATGGATGATCTGATCTTTCTGGGCATCGAGAGCAGCTGCGACGATACCGCCGCCGCCGTGGTGACGGGCGACCGGCGCATCCTGTCCAGCGTGGTCAGCAGCCAGACCGATCTGCATGCCGATTTCGGCGGCGTCGTCCCCGAGATCGCCGCCCGCGCCCATGCCGAGCGGCTGGACCTGGCCGTGGAACAGGCACTGGCCGAGGCGGGGCTGGGCCTGGACGCGCTGTCGGGGATCGCAGTGACGGCAGGGCCGGGACTGATCGGAGGCGTCATGGCCGGCGTCATGTGCGCCAAGGGGTTGGCTGCCGGAACCGGGCTGCCGCTGGTCGGCGTGAACCACCTGGCGGGCCACGCGCTGACGCCGCGGCTGACCGACGGGGTGGATTTTCCCTATCTGATGCTGCTGGTTTCGGGGGGGCATTGCCAGTTCCTGCGGGTGGAGGGCCCGGACGATTTTACCCGCCTTGGCGGGACCATCGACGACGCGCCGGGCGAGGCATTCGACAAGATCGCCAAGCTGCTGGCCCTGCCCCAACCGGGCGGGCCGCATGTGGAGGCCGAGGCCGCGCAGGGCGATCCCCACCGCATCCCCCTGCCCCGCCCGCTGCTGGACCGGCCCGGCTGCGACATGAGCTTTTCGGGGCTGAAGACAGCCGTTCTGCGCCAGCGCGACGCGCTGATTGCGGATCAGGGCGGGCTGCGCGCCGCGGACCGCCGCGACCTGTGCGCGGCCTTCCAGACCGCCGTGGCCGAGGTTCTGGCCGAGAAATCGCGCCGCGCCTTGGCCGGCAGCCCCGCCCCGGTGCTGGCGGTGGCGGGGGGCGTGGCCGCCAACCGCCAGATCCGAGCCGCGCTGGAGGCGGTGGCCGGGGCTGCGGGCGCGCGTTTCCTGGCGCCGCCCCTGCGGCTTTGCACCGACAACGGCGCGATGATTGCCTGGGCCGGAATCGAGCGGTTCCGCATGGGGCATCGCGACGGGCTGGACCTGTCCGCCCGGCCGCGCTGGCCGCTGGACCGGCGCGCCGCGCCAATGCTGGGCAGCGGCAAGAAGGGGGCCAAGGCATGATCGGGATTTTGGGCGCGGGCGCCTTTGGCACGGCGCTGGCGGTGGCGCTGACGGCAAACGGACCGGTGACGCTGTGGGGGCGGCGCATCGACTGGCAGGACGAAAACCCCCGCCTGCCCGGCGTGACGCTGCCCCAGGGCCTGTCCGTGACGCAGGATCTGGAGGCGGCGCTGGCCGCGCCGATCGTGCTGCTGGCACTGCCGGCGCAGGCACTGGGAGGGTTCCTGAGCGAACATGGCGGGCGGCTGGCGGGCAAGACCCTGGTCAGCACCGCCAAGGGCATTGACCTGACGCATCTGACCGGACCCTCGGCCCTGATCGTCGCCGCCTGTCCACGCGCGACAGTGGCTGTGCTGACGGGGCCGTCCTTTGCCGCCGACATCGCGCGGGGCCTTCCCACCGCCCTGACCTTGGCCTGCGCCGATCCGCAGGCGGGCGAAGCCTTGCAGCAGGCGTTGTCGACGCCGGTCCTGCGGCTTTACCGCACCACCGACGTGACCGGGGCCGAACTGGGCGGAGCGCTAAAGAACGTGATCGCCATAGCGGCCGGGGCGGTGATGGGCGCGGGCCTGGGCGACAGCGCCCGCGCCGCGATCATCACCCGCGGCTTCGCCGAGATGACGCGCCTGGCCACCCATCTGGGCGCCCGCCCCGAGACGCTGACCGGGCTGTCGGGCCTGGGCGACCTGACGCTGACCTGCACCTCGGACGGGTCGCGCAACTTCCGCTTTGGCCGGGCGCTTGGCGCGGGGCTGGAGTTCGACACCGCCACCACGGTCGAGGGCGCGGCCACCGCGCGCGCCCTGGCCCGCATGGCCGCCCGCGACGGGCTGGACCTGCCGATTGCCGGCATGGTCGCGCGTCTTGCCGAAGGCGGCGTTTCGGTGGAAAAGGCCATGGACCATCTGCTGAGCCGTCCCCTGAAGGAGGAATGATGCCCCTGTTCGCCGTGATCTGCCGGGACAAGCCCGGAGCGCTGCAAATCCGCCTGGACACGCGCGACGCGCATCTGGCCCATATCCGCGACAGCGGAATCGTGGCCATGGCCGGCCCGCTGATCGAGGAAGGCGAAATGCGGGGATCGCTGGTGATCCTGGACGCCGCCGACCTGGACGCGGCGCGGACTTGGGCCGAGGCCGATCCCTACAAGGCGGCGGGGCTGTTCGCCTCGACCGAGATCACCGAATGGAAGAAGGTGATCGGCTGATGGCCTTCTGGCTGTTCAAGTCCGAACCCGACGTCTTTGGCTGGGACGACCTGGTGGCCAGGGGCGCCGCCGGCGAGGAATGGGACGGGGTGCGCAATTATCAGGCGCGCAACATGATGCGGGCGATGAAGGTCGGCGACCTGGGCCTGTTCTATCATTCCAATATCGGCAAGGAGGCCGTGGGCATCTGCGAGGTCATTGCCGAGGCCCATCCCGACAGCACGGCGGCGGATCCGAAATGGGACTGCGTGGATGTCCGCGCGGTCCGCAAGCTGCCCCGCGCCGTCAGCCTGGACGAGGCCAAGGCCGAGCCGCGGCTGAAGGACATGGTGCTGGTCAACAACACCCGCCTTTCGGTCCAGCCGGTGACCGAGGCGGAATGGGCGGTGATCATGGAGTTGTCGGGCGACGCGGGCTGATGCCCCCCGACAGGGCCAAAGGGCACGCGCCCGGCCTGCCCGCCGCGCGCGGCCCCCGTGGCGGGCACACCCCGCACCCGCCGTGCCGTTCCGGCCTTCTGGCCTCGGCGCAAGGCTAGCCGCCCGCGGACGGGAGTGGCAAAGCCGAAGCCTGTCGATTTTTAGCCATCCCCGCTTCATCTTCGCCGCGCCGCGCGCTAGGTTTGCGCCCATTCCGACAGCCAGGAGGTCACATGAGCCAACGCCTGCATCTCGTCTTCGGGGGTGAGCTGGTCGATCCGCAGGGAACCCAGTTCCGCGACACCAAGGACATCCACATGGTGGGGATCTTCCCCAATTACGAAACCGCCTTTGCCGCCTGGAAGGCCGAAGCGCAGCGGACCGTGGACAGCGCCCATACCCGCTATTTCATCGCCCACCTGCACCGCCTGCGCGACGAGCAGCGCGAGGTCAGCCCGACCGAGGAACTGGGCGGCTGATGGCAGGGGCGGGGCTGGGACAGCTGGGGCTGTGGCTGCATCTGCGCGGCCGGCGCGGCCAGGACCCGGCCCTGCCTGCCATTCCCGCGGGCGAGGGTCCGGCGCTGGTCCTGCATGTGTCGGCCGATGCGCTGCAGGCCGAGGCGCAGGTCCTGCGCCGCCTGGCGCGCAACCGGTCGGACCTGCGCGTGATCCGGCTGGCCCCGGAGGCGGCCAACCTGGCGCATGACCCTGCACGGGCGGCCCGGCTGCTGGATGTGGCGCAGCCGCGCGCCCTGCTGCTGCTGGGGTCGGACCTGCCGCCGGCCCTGATCGCGGCGGCGCAGGCTCGGCAGATTCCGATGATCCTGGCCGAATTCCGGCTTGGCCGGGCCGCCCTGGCGTGGGGGATGGGGGCAAGCATGCGCCGGCAGCTTTTGTCGCACATGACGTCGATCCTGCTGCGCGACGCCGCCAGCCACCAGATCGCCCGCCGCATGGGCCTGCCCGCAGGGCGGCTGCTGATGACCGGCCCCGTTTCCGAGATCCGCGAGCCGCTTTACTGTTCCGAAACCGAGCGCGTGTCGATGGCGCAGCAGATGAACGGCCGTCATGCCTGGTTCGCCGCCAGCCTGCCCCAGCCCGAGGAAGCCGCCGTTCTGGCCGCCCACGAGGCTGCCTTGCGCCATTCCCATCGCGCGCTGCTGATCCTGGCGCCGCGCGATTCCGCGCGGATCGACGCCCTTGCCGCCCGGATCGACGCCGGGGGTCTGACGGTCGCCCGCCGCAGCGAGGACGAGGATTTCGGCGACGAGGTGCAGGTCCTGCTGACCGACGGTCCGACCGAGATGGGCCTGTGGTACCGGCTGGCACCCGTCAGCTTCATGGGCGGCACGCTGGAGGGAGAGGACACGGCCATGCGCCACCCGTTCGAACCCGCGGCGCTTGGTTCGGCCATCGTGCATGGTCCCCAGCCCGGACCCTATCCCACTGAATGGCAGCACCTGGACGGCGCCCATGCCGCCCGCCAGGTGCGCAGCCCCGAGGAACTGGCCCAGGCCGTGACCGAACTGACCCAGCCCGAACTGATTGCCGCGCTGGCCAGCAATGCCTGGAAGGTCAGCACCGGCGGAGCCGAGGTGGCAATCCTCATCGCCGACCGCGTGCTGGGTGCGATGGAACGTTTCGCCCCCGCAGGAAGGGTCCCGGCGTGAAGCGCGCGGCCGGTTTTTGGTTCCGGCGCCCGCCGACGCTGCGGGCGCGCCTGCTGGCGCCCCTGGGGGCCGCCTATGCCCGCGCCACGGCCCGGCGGCTGGCGCAGGGGGCGCGGGCGCGCGCGGGCGTGCCGGTGATCTGCGTGGGCAACCTGAACGCGGGCGGGACCGGCAAGACGCCCACTGTGATCCATCTGCAGATGTTGCTGGCCGGGCGGGGGATTGCCGCGCATGTTGTCTCGCGCGGCTATGGCGGCAGCGCCACGGGGCCGCTGCAGGTCGATGAGCGGCGCCATGACGCCGCCCTGACCGGGGACGAGCCGCTGCTGATGGCGGCCTTTGGACCGGTCTGGGTGTCCAATGACCGGCTTGCGGGCGCGCAGGCGGCGGTCGCGGCGGGTGCGCAGGCGATCATCCTGGACGACGGCTTCCAGGACCCGGCGCTGGCGCATGACCTGGGGCTGGTCGTGGTTGACGCGGCCAAGGGTTTCGGCAACGGGCTGTGCCTGCCCGCAGGCCCCCTGCGCGAACCCGTCGCCACGGGGCTGGCACGCGCTGACCTGCTGCTGTCGATTGGCAGCGACGTCGCGCAGGCGGGCTTTGTTCCGCCCCCGGACGCGCCCCCGCATCTGCGCGGGCGGCTGGCGCCCCTGCAGATGGGTTTCGACTGGCGCGGGCACCGGGTTCTGGCCTTTGCGGGCATCGGGCATCCTGAAAAGTTCTTTGGCACCCTGCGCGACCTGGGCGCCGAGCTGGTCCGCGCCGAGCCGCTGGAGGATCACCAGCCCTTTACCCAAGCCCTGCTGACCCGGCTGGAGACCGAGGCGCGGATGCTGCGCGCGCAACTGGTCACCACCGAAAAGGACGCGGCCCGCCTGCCCCGCGCATTCCGGCCCAAGGTCATGGCCCTGCCCGTGCGGCTGACGCTGGCCGACGACGGGCCGCTGGTGGCTGCCTTGGACCGGCTGTTTCCGCGTGCGGTTTGAATTCCGCCCGGCGATGCCGATATATGGCGCTGAACCGCCGAAAGGACGCCCATGTCACGCAATGCCCGATCAAGGCTCAGCTTCTACCTGCTGCTGCTGTTGACGCTTTATGCCTCGCTTGCGGGCGCGGGCTGAGGGGGCGGGCATGTCGCAACGTTTCGGAGGCCGATTTTCCCCTGTTGCCGGGGCGGGCCGCGCCCTGCCGCCGCGCGCCGAGTTGCCGCCCACCCCGCGCCACCCGCATGAGGGACGGCCGAAATGGGTCACCCTGGCCGCGACCCCCTTTTTGCTGGGCGCGTTCTTCCAGGGCGCGACAGGCATGGTCACGGACCTTGCGGCCTTCGGGCTGGTGGCCAGCGGCATGTGGATGACCCGAGAGGGGCTGGTCGCGCAGGCCGCCTTCGAGGCGCGCCGCATCGCCCGCCGCCCCGCCATCCCCCGCAAGCTGTTCGGCGGACTGCTGGCGGGATTGGGCGTGGGCTTGGGCGCCGCGGAGCCCGGTGTCTGGGCCGAGGCTGGGCTGATCGGCGCGGCGGGTCTGGCGCTGCACCAGTTGACCTTCGGGGCAGACCCTTGGCGCGACAAGGGCCGCGAGGGAATCGACAGCTTTCAGCAGGACCGCGCGCAGCGGATGATCGAGGAGGCCGAGGCGCATCTGGCGCAGATGAAGGACGCGATCCTGCGCGCGGGCGACCGGCGGCTGGAGGCGCGCGTCCAGATGTTCGCGGCCAGCGTTCAGCACCTGTTCGACCGGGTGCGGGACAATCCGGGGGGGCTGGCCTCGGCCCGGCGCTATCTGGGGGTCTATCTGCTGGGCGCGCGGGATGCGACGATCCGCTTTGCCGATCTTTACGCCCAGACCCAGGATACCGGGGCGCGGCGGGCTTATGAGGATTTCCTGAACGATCTGGAAAGGGATTTCATCGCCCGCGCCGACCGCCTGCTGGACGGCGATCGCGAGGCGCTGGACATCGAGATGTCAGTCCTGCGCGAGCGGCTGGCCCGCGAGGGGCTGACCGGCGCCGCGACCCAGGTTGCTGCCGAGGATCGCCCCGCCCTGCAGAGCCAGGAGGCGCAGACGCTGGACGACCTGCTGAAGATGCCCTTTCCCGGCCAGAAGACCCCGCGCGACTGATGCCCCGTTTCGCGTTGCAGGTCGAATATGACGGCGCCCCTTTTGCCGGATGGCAGGCGCAGGCCGACCAGCCCTCGGTCCAGGGGGCGATCGAGGGGGCGCTGGCGCGGCTGGATCCGGGCTTTGCCGCCGGTGCCCGGATCTCTGCGGCCGGTCGCACCGATGCGGGCGTCCATGCGACGGGTCAGGTGGCCCATGCGGACCTGGTCCGGGACTGGGACCCGTTCCGGCTGAGCGAGGCGCTGAACTGGCACCTGAAGCCCGCCCCGGTGGCGATCCTGCAGGCCGCGCGGGTGGAGGACGATTTCCATGCCCGATTTTCCGCGACCGAGCGGCGCTATCTGTTCCGGCTGGTGGCGCGGCGTGCCCCGCTGACGCATGGGCGCGGGCAGGTCTGGCAGGTGCTGAACCCGCTGAACTTGCAGGCGATGCGGACAGGCGCGGCGCATCTGGTGGGACACCACGATTTCACGACGTTCCGGTCGTCGATCTGCCAAGCGAAAAGCCCGGTGAAATCGCTGGACTGCATCGAGATCACCGAACATGAGATCCCGCAGGGCCGGGAATACCGCTTTGTTCTGCGCGCGCGGTCTTTCCTGCACAACCAGGTTCGGTCAATCGTCGGCACGCTGGAGCGGGTCGGAGCGGGATCATGGGCACCAGGGCGCGTGGCCGAGGCACTGGCAGCCCGCGACCGCGCCGCCTGCGGCCCGGTTTGCCCACCGCAGGGCCTGTACCTGACGGGGGTGGGTTATCCCTGCGATCCGTTCCGGCCGCCGCGGGAAGCCGGCAGCGGCGGATAGGCAGCGGGATTGCGGCGGCGGCGGGGCCGCTCGTCGCGGCGCGAGATGACGATCTTGAGCGTGTGCCACAGGATCCACAGGTCCAGCCGCATGTTCCGGTGGCGCTGATAGATCAGGTCGATCTTCAGCTTGGCAGGCAGGCAGCGGCGGTAATAGGCAGCCTCGGTCGCCGCCGCAGACTGGCAGCGCGCCAGGATGCGATCCTCGTGCCGGTGATAGATCAGCGTGGCAAGCCCAGTGACGCCGGGGCGGCTGTGCAACACCTGGGCATAGACGGCGGGAAAGCGTTCGACATATTCGCGCAGAGGCGGGCGGGGTCCCACAAAGCTCATGTCGCCCTTGAGGATGTTGAACAGCTGCGGCAGTTCGTCGATGCGTGATCGGCGCATGAAGCGCCCCAGCGGCGTGATGCGCCAGTTCTTGTGTGCGCCCGTGGCTCCGAAATCCTTTTCCTCGCACAGCATGGTGCGGAACTTCCACTGGGTGAAGGGCTGGTTCGGCCCGCGCATCCGGTGCGCGGCATAGAAGATCGGGCGCCCTTGCACCACCAGCAGGATGGCCGCCATGACCAGCATCACCAGCGAGACGGGCGGCAGCAGCAGCAGCGACAGAACAATGTCGAAGACCCGTTTGGACAGCGGCATCGGCTTGACGCCGGGCGCGCTGGCCTGCCCCATGAACCAGGCCATCTTGGGCGAGGTCAGCGCCGCCAGCCTGGCCGCGTCGGTCTTGTCCCAGTCGTGGTGGATCGTCACGGCGCCATCCGCTGTGCAGTTTGAGGTCCCTTTGGCGGCTAACACATGTGCACGGCATTGGGAACAGGCGGGGCGATGAAACGGTGCAATCACTTGCGCTTGCATGGCACATCGGCCACTCTGCGCCGAGCGAAACAGCTTCAAGCGGGAACATGCGCAAATTTCTGGTCCTTCTGGACGACAGCAAGGAATGCCTGAACGCCATGCGCTTTGCAGCGATGCGGGCGGCCCGCACGCAGGGCGGCGTGGTGATCCTGTCGGTCATCCCCGCGGACGAGATCCAGCACGGCTTTGGCGTGGCCGAGGTGATGCGCGCCGAGGCCCGCGAACGGATCGAGGCGCATTACGAGGTGTTTGCCAAGTGGATGCGGTCGCGGCCAGGCATCGAGCCGGAGCTGGTCATCCGCGAGGGAGACCCGGCCGAGGAGCTGCTGGCCCAGATCGCCGAGGATGGCGAGATCGGCGTGGTGGCGCTTGGCCTTAGCGCGGACAAGGGCGGCCAGAACCCGATCCTGACGCGGCTGCTGCGCGATCCGACGGCACTGCCTTGCCCGATCACCCTGGTGCCGGGCGATCTGCCCAAGGAACGGCTGGACGCGATCACCTGAGGCCCGCGGCTTGACCAGCGCCTCCGGCGTGGCCATATCAGGCTTCAAAGGAGCACGCCCATGTTCATCCAGACCGAGACCACGCCGAACCCCGCGACGCTGAAATTCTTGCCCGGCGAAACCGTGCTGGGCAGCGGCACTGCTGATTTCCCGTCGCCTGATACCGGCGCCAGTTCGCCCCTGGCGCGCCGGATCTTTGCCGTGGAGGGCGTGGCGGGCGTCTTTCTGGGCCGCGATTTCGTGACCGTGACCAAGGCCGACAACGTACCCTGGGATCACCTGAAGCCATCGGTCCTGGGCGCGATCATGGAGCATTTCCAGTCGGGTGCCCCGGCCATCGAAGGCGCGGCCCCGGAAAGCGCAGGGCATGCCACCCATGACGGGCCCGACAGCGAGATCGTGGGCCAGATCAAGGAACTGCTGGACACGCGCGTGCGGCCGGCGGTGGCGCAGGACGGCGGCGACATCACCTTCCACGGCTTTGATCGCGGCATCGTCTACCTTCATATGCAGGGGGCTTGCGCGGGCTGCCCCTCCTCGACTCTGACGCTGAAGATGGGGATCGAGAACCTGCTGCGCCATTACATTCCCGAGGTGATCGAGGTCAGGCCCGTTGTCTGACAGGATCGTTCTGGGCTTTGACACATCGGCCGCGCATTGCGCGGCCGCTTTGCTGCAGGGGGACCGCCTGCTGGCGATCCGGCACGAGGAGATGGCCAAGGGCCAAGCCGAGCGGCTGATGCCGATGCTGGAGGAGCTGCTGGCGAAGGCCGGACTGGGCTGGCGGGACCTGCACGCCCTGGGCGTGGGGATTGGGCCAGGCAACTTTACCGGCATCCGCGTGGCGGTGGCGGCGGCGCGGGGGCTGGCGCTGGCGCTGCGTATTCCGGCCATCGGCGTCAGCGTGACCGAGGCGGCGGCCTGGGGCCTGTCGCGCCCCTGCCGGATCATCCTGCCGGGGCGCGGCGATCTGGTCATCTGGCAGGATTTCAACACGGAGACGAGGGAGGAGAGCCGGCCGCAGCAAGCTGCGGCCGGCGCGCTGCCGCCCGGCCCGGCGCCGACTGCGCCGGCGGTCGCGCTGGCCGAGGGCGTGGCGCGCATTGCGGCGGGCCGCGCCGACCAGCCCGGACCCCGGCCCGCGCCGCTGTACCTGCGCCCGGCGGATGCCGCCCCGGCGCGCGAGGCGCCGCCGCGCATTCTGGCATGAGCGCCACCGCGTCCGACCTGCAGGCGCTGGCCGATCTGCATGCGCGTTGTTTCCTGCGGCCCGCCCCCTGGACGACCGAAGCCTTTGCGGGGATTCTGGCGGGGCGAGGCACCTTCCTGCTGGCCGAGCCGCAGGGGTTCCTGCTGGGCCGGGCGCTGGCGGGCGAGGCGGAGCTGCTGACCCTGGCCGTCGCCCCCGAGGCGCGGCGACACGGTCTGGGACGCTGCCTGGTTGCGCGCTTTCAGGATGAATGCCGCGCCCGCGATGTCGAGGATGCCTTTCTGGAGGTTGCCGAAGATAACCTTGCGGCACGGCAGCTGTACCGAAGCCTTGGCTGGCTGGAAGCCGGCATCAGGCGGCGATATTACGGTCCCGCGACAGATGCCGTCGTGATGCGTCTGACGCTGCATGCCACCCAAGAAGGCGGTTGACCGACCCTGACCGATGCGCCCTAATCGGGCGATCAGCGGGCCGGCTGAATCGCCCGCGAAACAGGATGAGGTTCCTTATGTCCCTGATGAAAACGCTTCTGGCAGGTGCGGCCCTGACGGCCCTGACGTCCGGTGCGGCCCTGGCAGAACCGGCGCTGATCTATGACCTGGGCGGCAAGTTCGACAAGTCCTTCAACGAGGCCGCCCATGCCGGTGCAGAGCGTTGGGTGCAGGAAAGCGGCGGCAGCTATCGCGAACTGGAGATGCAGTCCGAGGCACAGCGCGAGCAGGCCCTGCGCCGGCTGGCGGAATCCGGGTCGAACCCGATCATCATGGTGGGCTTTGCCTTTGGCGACGTGCTGACCAAGGTCGCGGGCGATTATCCCGACACAAAGTTCGGGATCATCGACATGGTGGTCGAGGCCCCCAACGTGCAGTCGGTCGTCTTTACCGAGGAGCAGGGCAGCTACCTTGCCGGCGTCATGGCCGGGATGGCGTCGGAAAGCGGGACCGTGGGCTTTATCGGCGGCATGGACATCCCGCTGATCCACAAGTTCGAATGCGGGTTTGCCCAAGGCTTCAAGTCGGTGCAGCCCGAAGGCAACGTGGTCGTGAACTATACCGGAACCACGCCCGCAGCGTGGAACGACCCGGTGAAGGGGGGCGAGCTGGCCCGTGCGCAGAAGTCGCAGGGCGCGGACGTGATCTACGCAGCGGCGGGCGGCACTGGCATCGGCGTGCTGCAGGCCGCGGCGGATGAGGACATCCTGGCCATCGGCGTGGACAGCAACCAGAATGCGCTGCATCCGGGGCAGATCCTGACATCGATGGTCAAGCGGGTGGACAACGCGGTCTTTGACGCCTTTACCGCCGGCGCAGACCTGGAACCCGGCGTCAAGGTCATGGACCTGGCCGCGGGCGGTGTGGACGTGGCCATCGACGACAACAATGCCGAACTGGTCACCGACGAGATGCAGGCCGCCGTGGACGAGGCCAAGGCCGCCATCGCCTCGGGCGAGATCGAGGTCCACGACTACATGACCGACAACACCTGCCCGGCGTCGTAATGGCCGCCGCAGACGACATGAAGGGGGGGCGGTCGGGCACGGCCGCCCCCCCTGCCATCGAGTTGCGCGGCATCTCGAAGGCGTTCGGCCCGGTTCAGGCCAACTGGGACATCAACCTCTCGGTGCCCAAGGGCACGATCCACGGCATCATCGGAGAGAACGGCGCGGGAAAATCCACGCTGATGTCGATCCTCTACGGGTTCTACAAGCCCGATGCCGGCGAGATCCTGGTCAATGGCCGGCCCATCACCATCGCCGACAGCCAGACCGCGATCCGCGCGGGCATCGGCATGGTCTTCCAGCATTTCAAGCTGGTGCAGAATTTCACGGTTCTGGAGAACGTCATCCTTGGGGTCGAGGAGGGAGCCCTGCTGCGCCCCTCGCTGTCCAAGGCGCGCGGCGTGCTGAAGCAGCTGGCCGCCGAATACCAGCTGAACGTCGATCCCAACGCAACGGTCGAGGACCTGTCGGTGGGCCACCAGCAGCGGGTCGAGATCCTCAAGGCGCTGTATCGCCAGGCCGACATTCTGATTCTGGACGAGCCGACCGGCGTGCTGACGCCGGCCGAGGCCGACCACCTGTTCCGCATCCTGCAGGGCCTGCGCGACGAGGGAAAGACAATCATCCTGATCACCCACAAGCTGCGCGAGATCATGGAAATCACTGACAATGTCAGCGTAATGCGCCGCGGCGAGATGGTCGCCTCGGTCAAGACCGCCCAGACCAGCCCCGAAGAGCTGGCCGAGCTGATGGTCGGCCGCAAGGTGCTGCTGAACGTCGAAAAGACCCCCGCCCGCCCCGCCGCCCTCGTGCTGGAGGTGCGCGACCTGCGGCTGGTCGACGATGGCGGCGTGGAACGCCTGCGCGGCGTCAGCCTGGACATCCGCGCCGGAGAGATCCTGGGCATCGCGGGCGTCAGCGGCAACGGACAGACACAGCTGCTGGAGATCCTGGGCGGTTATCCCCCCAAGGGCAGCCGCGTCACGGGTCAGGTGCGCATGAACGGCGCGGACCTGCCCCTGTCCGGTCGCGGTTGCGACGCTGGTCAGCGTCGCCGCGACGGCATCGGCCACATCCCCGAGGATCGGCAGGTCGAGGGGCTGATCATGGATTTCGCGGCCTGGGAAAACATCGCCTTCGGCTGGCAGGACGCGCCCGAGTTCAACAAGGGCTGGCTGATGGACAACCAGGCCATCCGACGCGACGCCGAGGCCAAGATGGAGCGGTTCGACGTCCGCCCCCGCGACGCGGGGCTGGCGGCGCGCAACTTTTCTGGTGGGAACCAGCAGAAGATCGTCGTGGCACGAGAGATCGAGCGCAATCCCGACCTGCTGCTGATCGGCCAGCCGACGCGCGGCGTGGATATCGGCGCGATCGAATTCATCCACAAGCAGATCGTGGCCCTGCGCGACGCGGGCAAGGCAATCCTGCTGGTTTCAGTCGAGTTGGACGAAATTCTGGCGCTGGCCGACCGGGTGGCCGTGATGTTCGACGGCCGCATCATGGGTGAACGCCTGCCCGGGGACACCACCACGGGTGAGCTGGGCCTGCTGATGGCGGGCGTCACCGACACCCGCGACAGTTCCGCCAACGCCGGCGGCTCTGCCCATGTCGACGAGCTGCCGGAAGGAAGGGCCTGATGGACAAGATGCCGAAATGGGCGGATGTCGTCCTGACGCCGCTGATCTCGCTGATTTTGGCAATGGCGATCTCGGCGCTGGTGATCTTGGCGATCGGGGAAAGCCCGCGCGAGGCGCTGACCACGATGGTCGAAGGCGCGCTCGGCTCCAGCTATGGCTGGGGGTTCACGCTGTATTACGCCACCAACTTCATCTTCACGGGACTTGCCGTGATGGTCGCCTATCACGCGGCCCTGTTCAACATCGGTGGCGAAGGCCAGGCGGCGATGGGCGGGCTGGGGGTTGCGCTGGTGCTGCTTTATCTGCCGTTGCCGCATTGGGGGCTGGCGCTGCCGGCGGCGATGGTCGGGGCGGCGGCTTTTGGCGCGGCCTGGGCCTTTATCCCGGCCATCCTGCAGGCCAAGCGCGGCAGCCACATCGTGATCACCACGATCATGTTCAACTTCATCGCGGCGGCGGCGCTGAACTATGTGCTGGTCAACCTGCTGCGCCCGGTGGGCAGCATGGACCCGGCCACGGCCCGCTTTCCCGAAGCGACCAACCTGCCCACGCTGTCCGACATCGCGGCGGGCTTTGGCATGGAATGGGGCCGCAACACGCCGGTCAATGTCACCTTCTTCATTGCGCTGCTGGCCTGCCTGCTGGTCTGGGTGCTGGTCTGGCGCACGCGGCTTGGCTACCAGATCCGCGCCCTTGGCAAGTCCGAGCCGGGCGCCGTCTATGCGGGCATCAACCCGGTCCGGATCACCGTGATCGCCATGCTGATCTCGGGCGGGCTGGCGGGGCTGATGGCCATCAACAACGTTATGGGCGAATCCGAACGCCTGGTCCTGAATGCGGTCGAGGGCGCGGGCTTCATCGGCATCGCGGTGGCGCTGATGGGCCGCAATCATCCCTTGGGCATCTTCCTGGCCGCGCTGCTGTTCGGGTTTCTCTACCAGGGCGGCGGGGAACTGGCGCTGTGGACCTCGATCCCGCGCGAACTGATCGTGGTGATCCAGGCGCTGGTGATCCTGTTCACGGGGGCGCTGGACAACATGGTCCGCATGCCGCTAGAGCGGATCTTCCTGGCCACGCGGCGCAGCAAGGGGGCCGCGCGATGAACATCCGGGACTCGTTGATCGCGATCATCGTCCTGGCCATCTGCCTGATCTGGGCGCTGGCCGACGGTCCGGCCGCCCAGCAGGGGATCGGCAGCGCCCTGCGTCTGATGACGCCGCTGCTGCTGGCCTGTCTGGCCGGGCTTTATTCCGAACGGGCAGGCATCTTCGACATCGGGCTGGAGGGCAAGATGCTGATGGCGGCCTTCACCTCGGCTTCGGTGGCGTTCCTGACCGGCAGCGCTTGGCTGGGCCTGGTGGCGGGCATCGGCGGCGCGTTGGCGCTGTCGCTGATCCACGGGCTGGCCTCGATCACCTTCAAAGGAAACCAGCTGATCTCAGGCGTGGCGATCAATTTCCTCGCCTCGGGTTTGACGGTGCTGATCGGACAGAACGCCTTCGGCCTGGGCGGACGGACCCCCGCGCTGAGCGGTGCCGGGCGGTTCAACCCGATCACCCTGCCCGGTGCCGATGCGGTCCGCGACGTGCCCGTGCTTGGGCCGATCTACTCGGGGCTGATCTCGGGGCAGACGATCCTGGTTTATGTGGCCTTCGCGCTGGTGCCGATCACCTGGTGGGTGCTCTATCGCACGCGCTTTGGCCTGCGCCTGCGGGCGGTGGGGGAAAACCCGGCCTCGGTCGATACCGCAGGCATCTCGGTCACGCGGCTGCGCTATGCGGCCGTCGCGATCTGCGGCGTGCTGACCGGCATTGCCGGCGCCTATCTGGCCACCGGCCTGTCGGCGGGATTCGTCAAGGAAATGACCGCCGGGCGCGGCTTCATCGCCCTTGCGGCGTTGATTTTCGCCAAGTGGCGGCCTTGGCAGGCGCTGTTCGCGACCTTCCTATTCGGCCTTCTGGAGGCGATCGCCAACCTGTACCCGAATCTGGATCTGGGGATCGTCACAGTGCCCTCGATGTTCATGAACGCCCTGCCCTATATCCTGACGGTGGTCATCCTGGCCGGCTTTGTCGGCCGCGCCGTTCCGCCCCGCGCCGGAGGAGAGCCCTATGTCAAAGAGCGCTGAGCTTGCCGCCCTGATCCGCAACCGCGCCGGCGACGAGGCCCCGGAATTCGGCCTGATCCTGGGATCGGGTCTGGGCCACCTGTCGGAAAGGATCGACGGCACGGCGATCCCCTATTCCGACCTGCCGGGCTTCCCCCATGCGGGCGTCTCGGGCCATGTCCCGCAGTTGGTCATCGGCCAGCTGGAGGGGCGCCGCGTCGCCGTCTTTGGGGGCCGGTCGCATTACTACGAAAGCGGTCGCGCCGATGCCATGCGCCTGCCGCTGGAGGTGCTGGCCGCGCTTGGCTGCGACCGGCTGATCCTGACCAACGCGGCCGGGTCGCTGCGGGCCGACATCCCGCCGGGCGGGCTGATGCTGCTGAACGATCACATCGCCTTCGCGGGCACGAACCCGCTGATCGGAGAGCCGACGGATGCCCGCTTTGTCCCGATGACCGATGCCCATGACCTCGGCCTGCGCCAGGCGCTGGCGGCGGCCGCCGCAGCCGAGGGCGTGGACCTGCCCGAGGGGGTCTATTGCTGGTTCTCGGGTCCCAGCTTCGAAACCCCGGCCGAGATCCGGGCGGCCCGTGTTCTGGGCGCGGATGCGGTCGGCATGTCCACAGTACCGGAAATCATCCTCGGCCGCTTTCTGGGCCTGCGCTGCGCGGCGATCTCGGTCATCACCAACATGGGCGCAGGGCTCAGTGACGAATCGATCAGCCACGACCACACCAAGGCGATGGCCCCCTTGGGCGCCACCAAGCTGGAGGCAGTGCTGCGCCGCTTCCTGCGCGAAGGCTGAACGCCCCTTCTTCGTTGCGTGAAATACCCCTGCCGGAGGCGGCGCCGGCAGGACGGCCCTCAGCCGTCCATCCGCGCCAAGGCGGCTTCGACAGCGTCGGCAGCCGCCTCTAGGTCGCGCAGATCCGCCACTGGCACGATCTGCCCGCGCCCATCGTCATGGCGGGCACGGTGGCTGTTGTAGCGCGGATCGTAATGATCGCTCAGCAGCCCTTCGGACAGCACGCGCCAGTCGCGGGCCTCGATCAACGCGCGCCAGTTTTCAACCCGTGCCGCAGGGTGCAGGGGCGCCAATTGCGTCAGGATCGGCTCCATGCGCGCTTTGTCGCTCAGCACTTCCTCGTACCGGTCGGCGGTGAAGACGGCGCGCGCCTCGACGGGCACCTCCAGGCGGACGCGCGGCGCGGCGCAGATCGCCTGCCACATCGCCTTGGGCACATTCAGGTTGCCGATGCGGCTGCTCTCGGCCTCGACCAGGACCGGGCGGGCGGGGTCCAGCGCCTCGAAGGCCAAGGCCAGACGTCCCTCGAACATCTTCTGGCTGGGCTGTCCGCCGGGCATGCCGCCGAAGATGCTGCCCCGGTGGTTCGCAAGGCCCTCCAAGTCGATGACCTGATGCCCGCGCTCGGCCAGGCGCAGCAGGATCTCGGTCTTGGCGCTGCCGGTATTACCGTCCAGCACGATCACGGGCGAAGGCACCGGCCCGTTCTGAACCAGGTCCACCACAAGCCGCCGCCATGCCTTGTAGCCGCCCTCGACCCGCTCGGCGCGCCAGCCCACCTCGCGCAGCAGCGTGGTAAAGGCACCCGACCGCTGGCCACCGCGCCAGCAATAGACAAGCGGTTTCCACGCGCCGTCATGCTGGGCCAGCGGGCCTGCGATGTGGCGCGCAATGGCTGATATGACCAATGCGCCGCCGATCTTGCGGGCATCAAAGGGCGAGACCTGCTTGTAGATCGTGCCGACGCGGGCCCGCTCCTCGTCACTCAGGACGGGCAGGTTGATTGCGCCGGGCAGGTGATCCTCGGCGAATTCTGCCGGAGAGCGGGCATCGATGATCTGGTCGAACCCCGACAGTGCGGGGTCGGCCACGCGGGACAGGCGCAGGTTCAAGATCAGAAGACGTAGACGGGCGTGCCGATCGGCACCTGGTCGAACAGGCTGATGACCGCCTCATTGCGCATCCGCAGGCATCCGTTCGACACCGCGCGCCCGATCGATCCCGGCTCGGTCGTGCCGTGGATGCGGATCGCCGTGTCCTGGCCGTTCTCGTTGTACAGATACAGCGCGCGCGCCCCCAGGGGGTTCGTCGGTCCACCGGGCATGCCATCGGCATATTTCTGATAAGCCGTCGGGTTGCGCTCGATCATGTCGTTGGTCGGGCGCCAGCTGGGCCATTCGACCTTGCGGCCGATGGTGGCCTTGCCCTTCCAGACCAGTTCATCCTTGCCGACGGCGACGCCATAGCGGATCGCCCGTCCCGGTGCCACGACGTGATAAAGGAAGAAATCCCGGCTGACGACGACGATGCTGCCAACCTCAAAGTCGTTGCGGATGGCAACCTCGGTCGGGGCATAGGGATCGGCCTGGGCCACGGCGGGCACCGCCGCAGGGGCGGCCTGCGCCATCACCAGCGAGGGCGTTGCAGCCAGCAGGGCGGCCAGCGAGATCAGCTGACGACGGTTCATGGCGGATATCCTCGTCCAGTTCGTTTTCCCACCGATACAGGAAAAACGGGGCCCGCTGCAACTCACGACGGCGTTGCGGGGTCATGCGCCCTTGACCGGCAGGCCCCGGAGCCACATCTGTTTCACATGAGCCGCGACATGCCCAGCCTGGATTGCCACGCCCGCACGGCGTCCCCCCGTCCCGCCCATCGGTGCCGGGGCCGGGGCGACCGTGCCTGCCGCTGCCATCCGGCGGCCCGTCTGCGCCTGTCGCGGCCCGCCCCCCGATCCGAGCCGCAGCACCTGGACGCCCGTCCGCGCCGGGATCTGCCCGATCGCGCACCCATGCGCCCGCAGGCCCCGCCGGCCGCCCTGATATTGCACCGCCCTTCCCGCAATATCAGTGGATCCGGACATGACATCTGCCACCATCCTTGACCTGCCCGTTCCGGGCATCAGCTGCGGCGCCTGCGCCGGCCGCGTGACCCGCGCGCTGACCGACCTCCCAGGCACCGCTGACATCAACGTGAACCCGATCACCAAGCGCGCGCATCTGCGCCTGGATGGCGCCACCCTGCCGCAGGTGCAGGAGGCGCTGACGCAGGCGGGATATCCCGCCGAACTGATCACCACCCGTCTGACGATCGAAGGGATGAGCTGCGCCTCATGCTCGGGGCGGATCACCCGCGTGCTGTCGGCGCGTCCCGACGTGGCCGAGGCGCAGGTGAACTTGGCGACGCATCGTGCCCAGGTGACCCATGCCCCCAACCTGATGCCCGAGGCGCTGGCGCGGATCGTCACCGACCTGGGCTATCCCACGCAGGTCCAGCAGCCCGACCAACCCACGGCGCCGCCCCTGGACGAGGCCCCTGCCCTGCGCCGGGCCTTTCTGACGGCGCTGGCGCTGACCGTGCCCGTCTTCGTGGCTGAAATGGGCGGCCATCTGTTCCCCGCCTTCCATCATTGGCTGCACGGGCTTGTCCCGACGCAGGTCCTGTGGCTGGCGCAGCTGGTGCTGACGCTGGCGGTGCTGGTGGGGCCGGGACGTCGCTTTTTCACCACCGGCATACCCGCGCTGATGCGCGGCGCGCCCGAAATGAACAGCCTGGTGGCACTGGGGGCCGGTGCGGCGTTCCTGTTCTCGGCCGTGGTCACGTTGGCGCCGCAGCTGGTCCCGGCCGCCTCGCGCCATGTCTATTTCGAGGCTGCCGCCGTCATCGTGACCCTGATCCTGATGGGTCGCTGGCTGGAGGCACGGGCCAAGGGCCAGGCCGGCGAGGCGATCCGCCAACTGATCGCGCTGGTCCCCGAACATGCGACCGTCCTGCGCAACGGCAAGCCCGAGCAGGTGGCCGTCGCGGATCTGCGACCGGGGGACCTTGTGCGCCTGGCGCCGGGCGAACGCGTGGCGCTGGACGGCGTCATCACCGAAGGCTCCGGCCCGGTCGACGAATCCATGCTGACCGGAGAGCCGATCCCTGCCGCCAAGACACCCGGCGATCCGGTCACGGGCGGCACGGTCAACGGATCCTCGGCCCTGACCTTCCGGGTGACCGCGACGGGGGCTGACACGGTCCTGTCGCGCATCGTGGCGCTTGTGGAACAGGCGCAGGCCACGCGGCTGCCGGTGCAGGCGCTGGTGGATCGGATCACCCGCGTCTTTGTCCCCGTTGTGATGGGGCTGGCGCTGCTGGCATTCGCGCTGTGGCTGGCCTTCGGGCCGGGCCTGGCCGAGGCGGTCGTGGCCGCCGTGGCCGTGCTGATCATCGCCTGTCCATGCGCGATGGGGCTGGCGGTGCCGGTGTCGATCATGGTGGGCAGCGGGCGCGGCGCGCAGCTGGGCGTGCTGTTCCGGCGCGGCGATGCCCTGCAGAAGCTGGCCGAGGCGCGGATCGTGGGATTTGACAAGACCGGAACCCTGACCCAGGGGCGCCCGCGTGTCACCGCGATCTGGACCGACGACATCGGGCGCGACCAGGCCCTGCGCCTGACTGCTGCGGCAGAGGCGCGGTCCGAACATCCTCTGGCCGCCGCGATCCTGTTCGAGGCCGAGGGGATGGACCTGCCTTCGGCCCAGGACGTCACCGCCACGCCCGGACGCGGCCTGACCGCCACGGTGGAAGGACAGGCCCTGCTGATCGGCAACCGCGCGGCACTTGAAGCCGCGGGCATCGTCCCGGCGGCGGCGCTTGTGGAACAGGCCGACCGAGCCGCATCGCAGGGCGCGACCCCGGTGCATCTGGCGGTGGACGGGCAGCACGTTGCAAGTTTCGCCTTGGCCGATCCAGAACGCCCCGAAGCCGCGCCGACTGTCGCCGCGCTGCACCAGCTGGGGCTGGAAACTGCGATGCTGTCTGGCGACTTGCCGGCCACCGCGCGGGCCGTGGGCACCAGGCTGGGCATCGACCGGATCGAGGGCGGCCTGACGCCCGAGGACAAGCTGACCACGATCCGCAGCATGGGCAAGGGCAGCGTCTTTGTCGGCGACGGCATCAACGACGCCCCTGCCCTGGCGGCGGCCGAAACCGGCATCGCCATCGGCACCGGCACCGACATCGCCATCGAATCGGCCGATGCGGTGCTGATGTCGGGCGATCCGCAGGGCGTGGTGCGGGCGATCCGGCTGTCACGCGCGGTGATGCGCAACATCCGCCAGAACCTGTTCTGGGCCTTTGCCTACAACACTGCGCTGATCCCGGTCGCCATGGGCGTGCTGGTGCCCTTTGGCGGGCCGCAGCTGTCCCCGATGCTGGGCGCGGGGGCAATGGCGCTGTCCTCGGTCTTTGTGGTGGGCAATGCCCTGCGGCTGCGGCGCGCCGGATGACCCCGACGCGGCGTGATGTTTTGGCCGGCGCAACTGCTTTGGCCGTGGCGCGCCCCGCCGCGGCGGATACGGTGCCAAGCCTGCTGTGCTTTGGCGACAGCCTGACGGCCGGCTATGGCTTGGGCCGGACCGAAGGGCTGGTGCCGCAGCTGTCGCACTGGCTGGCCGATCGCGGGCATCGGGTCCGGCTGATCGACGGCGGGATGTCGGGCGACACGACCTATGGCGGCCGCGTCCGCATCGGCCTGTCGTTGCGGCGCCACAGGCCTGATGCGGTTATGGTCGAACTGGGCGGCAACGACATGCTGCGCGGATGGAGCGCGGATCAGGCCGAGGCGAACCTTGATGCGATCCTGACGACGGCGGGCGAAGGTGGGCGGCCGCTGCTGCTGGTGGGAATTCACTCACCCGGAGGGGATGCCGCCTGGCGAAAAGGCTGGGCCGCGATCTGGTCCCGGCTTGCGGCGCGGCATGAGGCACTGCTGCTGCCCGATCTTTATGCGCCGCTGGCGGCGGTGCCGCCCGCCCGGCGCGGTCCACTGATGCTGCGCGACGGGGTTCATCCGTCAGCGCAAGGAGTGCGCCTGATCGTGGATCACTTGGGTCCCGTCGCCGCCGAACTGGTGCGGCGCGCCCAAGGGGCCTGATGCCCCAAGGCCGACTTGTCGGGCCGGCCCTGGGCGCGTTTGCGGTCGGCCTTAGTGACCGGCGTGGGAGCCATGGGTGGCGTCGGTGCGCGCGTTATCCACCACGGCCTCGGCCTCCTCGGTGCCGCAGTCGCCAAAATCGTACGTCAAAGTCAGGCTGTCGCCCTGCTGCAGCGGGCGCGTCAGGCCCAGCAGCATGACGTGATCGCCGCCCCGAACCATGTCATGCACCTCACCGGCGGGAACGGTGATGCCCTTGTCCAGCCGGGTCATGCGCATCACGCCCTCCGCCTCCTGATGGGTGTGCAGCTCAGCCCTTTCGGCCGCATCGGTGGTGATGCCCTTCAGCGTGCAGTCCACGGCGCGATGGTTTGCCAGCTGCAAGAAGACGGCCGCGGTCTTGGGGTTGGTGCTGCGCGCATAGGCATCGTTGATGTGCATGCCGTCATGGGCCAAAGCGGCAACAGGCAGCAGAGCCGCAACGGCGGCGGCAAGTGTCAGGGTCTTCATCTGTCGGTCCTTGATGGGATTCGTGTCAGTCTCAGGCAGGGTGCGGAACCGGGGGTCCGCGGACACGAATCACCGTTGCCAGCACGGGCGCGGTGCCGGCGATCAGAACGGGGGGTCCTGGCTGCGGCAGCGGGGCGCGCAGCGGCAAGGCAGGCTCCGGCATGCCGATCACGGCCAGCAGAGACAGCGCCATGTCGGGACAGATCCGCGCCTGCGCGTTCCCGCTCTCCGGAAGCCGGGTCACCACCACACCGTGGCCGGTGCACAGGACCACCTCGGTTCCCTGGCGCACCGTGCCACGCGCCGCACCCAGCCCGATGCTGGTCAGCATCACGGCAAGGATCAGAAGCAGGGGAACAGGACGGAACATGGCCGCAACCTAGGTCTATGCGCAGGAAAAGACAGCCGTCAATCGACGGGCTGCGCCGCCCATGGACAACACGTCGCAGCCAACATGCAAAAGCCCCGCTGGAAGGCGGGGCGATGCAATCGAAACAAAGCAGGCAATCAGGCCGTAGCGGCGGCGCCGTCGGCCTTGACCAGATCGCGCTTGATCTTCAGCGCGCGGTCAGACAGCTCGGTGTCCTTGGCCTTGGCCAGGAAGGCGTCCAGGCCACCCCGGTGATCGACCGAGCGCAAGGCCGCAGCCGAGATCCGCAGCGAGTAGCCGCGGCCCAGCTTTTCGGACAGCAGCGTGACCTCGTTCAGGTTCGGCAAGAACCGGCGACGGGTCTTGTTGTTGGCATGGCTGACATTGTTACCGGTCATCGGGCCTTTGCCGGTCAGTTCGCAGACGCGCGACATGGTGTGTTCCTTCGTCTCAGCTACGCGGGCGTCCCCGGCGGTGGGTCCGTCCCAATGTGAAAGGGCGCCGCGAGGCAGCGCCCGGAATTCCGTTCGCGGGTGGTTACAGGTCCGCGCGCCCCCAGTCAAGCCTTGTCGGCCATTTCGGTCGCTCCATCGCGCCATGCAGCCTCCAGCGCGATCAGCTTTTCCTTGCGCCACAACCCGCCGGCATAGCCGGTCATGGTGCCATCCGCACCGATCACCCGGTGACAGGGCACAACCAACGCCAGCCGGTTGGCGCCATTGGCTCGCGCCACCGCCCGGACCGCCGCGGGCTGGCCGATCGCCGCGGCCAGTTGCCCATAGCTGCGGGTCCGCCCGGGGCCGATCGCCCGCAGTTCCTGCCACACCCGCAGCTGGAAGGGCGTCCCGTGCATCCGGACAGGCAAGTCCAGCCGCCCGTCCCGCCCGGCAAAAAAGCCCTCCAATGCCGCTTCGGTCCGGTCAATGATCCCGTTCCGTCCCAACCCGATGCGCCCCGTCACCAGCCCCGACAGCCGCCGCAGCCCCTGCGGCAGCGCCTTGCGGTCCACGAATTCCAGCAGGTGCAGCGCCTGGTCGTCCGCGATCGCGATCATGCCGCCAAGCGGCGTGTCGATCCAGTCCGCGCCCAGATCGCCTCCGCCGCGCATCTGGTGCGGCGCGTGGCCGAACAGCGCGCGGAACGCCTGCCGGAACCCCGAGGCCGAATCGAATCTCGAATCCAGTTGCGCCTCAATCATCGCATCCCCCTGATGAAGCCGGGCCATCCCCAGCCGCAGCCGCGCGGACCGCGCCATCTGCAGAAAGCTTTGCCCGTAATGTTGCCGAAAAAGCCGCCGCACGGTCGAGGGGTCCAGCCTCCGCGCCACCAGGTCGGCCTCGGACCAGCGATGCGCGGGCTGGTCTGTTAGGGCGCGGGTCAGGTCCGCAATGACCGGATGCGCCTCGGCCTGCGGTCCCTGCGGCTTGCAGCGCAGGCAGGGGCGAAAGCCGGCCGCCTGTGCCTGTGCGGCGGTTGCAAACCAGCGGCAGTTGCGGGCCAGCGGCTTGCGGGCCGGGCAGGTCAACCGGCAAAAGATCCCGGTCGAGGTAACGCCCACCAGCGCCAACCCTTCATAGGCGGGGTCGCGCGCCAAAAGCGCCGTGTAAAGCCGGTCGTGGTCGGTCAGATCGCGCATGATGCCCCCCCTTTCATCCTGTTTTAACCGATTCGGCCAAAGGGCGGGTCGCGGAATCGGGCAGCTATTGAGCGTGAACTCCGGCCAGCCAGTCCAGGACCTGCCCTGCGGCCTGACCGGGCGGCAGGTCGCCCGCCGCCACCGCGCGGCCCAGATCCTCGACCCGGCGGCGCGCCTCGGGGCGGTCCAGCTGTGCCAGAAGCCCGGCGCGCAGTTCCGCCAGAAACCAGTCACGCGCCTGATCGGCCCGGTTGCGGTCGAAATGGCCGTGATCCCGCCGCCATTGCACCAGCTGCCGCATCTGGTCCCAGGCATCGTCCAGCCCCGCCCCCGTCGCGGCCGAGACGGGCAATGCCTTCGGAAAGCCCTCGGGGTCCTGCGGCCGCTTGCGCAACAGGCGCAGGGCGCCCGCATAATCCGAAACCGTGCGCCGGGCGGGGGGCAGCAGGTCGCCGTCGGCCTTGTTGACCAGGATCAGGTCGGCCATCTCCATGATGCCGCGCTTGACGCCCTGCAGTTCATCCCCGCCAGCGGGCGCCAGCAGCAGGACGAACAGGTCGGACATCTCGGCCACCAGGGTTTCGGACTGGCCGACGCCCACGGTTTCGATCAGAACGACATCATAACCCGCAGCCTCGCACAGGCGGATTGCCTCGCGCGTGCGGCGCGCGACGCCGCCCAGATGCGCGCTGGAGGGACTGGGGCGGATAAAGGCGCGCGGATCGCGCGACAGCAGCTCCATCCGCGTCTTGTCGCCCAGGATCGATCCCCCCGACCGGGTCGAGGAGGGGTCCACCGCCAGCACCGCCACCCCCAGCCCCTGCCCCGTCAGCCGGGTGCCGAATGCCTCGATGAAGGTGGATTTGCCGACGCCGGGGGTGCCCGACAGACCGATTCGCAGCGCTTGCCGGTCGGGCAGCGCCGCCAGCAGCGCCTGCGCGCGGGCGCGGTGGTCGGAGTGGGTCGATTCGACCAAGGTGATCGCCCGCGACAAAGCACGGCGATCGCCCTGGACCAGGGGTGTCAGAAGGTCGTCCATCGGATGGCGTCACATTTCCCGGCTGTGGCCTGCGGCGGCAGATTGGACCAGACGCCAAGGCGCGGCAATCCCCTGGGACCGTCGGGGCGCTTGCTTCGGGCACAGGGGCTGCCTAATTGTATCGGGTATCAGGTTTGGAGATGCCCATGCGCGCCCCGCCGCGCCCCGCTGCCTGGCTGCCGTCACGCACGGTCCCCCGCGTCGCATCGCGTCGCATGGTGCTGGGCGGGCTGGCGGCACTGGCCCTGTTCTTGCCGGCAGATGCGGCACCACTGCGGCCCGACTGGAAGGTCCGGCCCCTGCAGATGATGATGGTGACCTCGCCCGCCTGTCACTTTTGCCGCCTCTGGCGGGAGGAGATCGGGCCGGACTATGCCGCCTCGGCCGCCGGGCGCATGGCGCCGATCTTCGAGGTGGACGTGGCGGGTCCCTTTCCCGACGGGCTGGCCCTGGACCGAAGGCCGCGCCTGACCCCCAGCTTCATCCTGCTGGATCGGGGAACCGAGATCGGGCGGGTGGAGGGATATGTCGGAAAGCGGCACTTTTATCCCGTCCTTGAGGAGATGATGCAGCGCGCGGGGCTGGACCTGCCCCAGGGCGGAGCACGGAAATGACGGCTCTGACCGATCCGGATGGCAGCGCGGGCCTGCGACCGCCCGCGCGCAGCCCGGCAGAGATGCTGGATGGCGCGGCAGAGGCCACGGCCCTGATGAAGTCCTTGGCGCATGAGGGTCGCATGATGATCCTTTGCCACCTGTCGGCGGGCGAAAAGACCGTCACCCAGCTGGAACAGCTTCTGGCCCAACGTCAGGCCACCGTCAGCCAGCAACTGGCCCGGCTGCGCACCGACGGGCTGGTCCAGTGTCGGCGCGAGGGCAAGGCGCGGCTTTACTCGGTCGCTGATCCCCGGGCCGCCGAGGTGGTCGGGTTGATGTATCGGCTGTTCTGCACGGATTGACCGGCGCCGCCTGTTGCCTTGCGGCGGATGGCAGGAGCTATTTGGGCAAAGAAGATGGGGGGCGGGCTTTTGTTGCACGCGGGGCTGCGCTAGGCATGCGGCAACCATTTCCGTGAAGGTGCCGCCATGCATGACATCCGTGCGATCCGAGAGAACCCCGATGCCTTTGAGCACGCCCTGAACCGGCGTGGCCTTCACGGGCTGACCTCGCAGATCCTGTCGCTGGACAGCGCGCGGCGGGCGCGGATCAACGCGGCCGAGACCGCACAGGCCGAGCAGAACCGGGCCAGCAAGGACGTGGGCGCCGCGAAGGCGCGCGGCGATGATGCCGAATTCGAACGCCTGCGGGCGCTGGTGGCCGAGAAGAAGGCCGATATTGCCCGGATGCAGGCCGAGGCCGCCGATCTGGATGCGCAACTGCGCGACCTGCTGCTGGGCATCCCGAACCTGCCGCTGGACAGCGTCCCTGAGGGTCGCGACGAGGAGGACAATGTCGAACTGCGCCGGTGGGGCAGCCCCCGCGCACTGGACTTTGCCCCTGTCGAGCATTTCGAGATCGCGGGCGTCAAGCCGGGGATGGATTTCGAGACCGGGGCCAAGCTGTCGGGCAGCCGCTTTGTCGTGCTGAAGGGCGGCGTGGCGCGCATCCATCGGGCGCTGGCACAGTTCATGCTGGACCTGCATATCGACCGCCACGGCCTGGAGGAAACTTGGACCCCGGTCCTGGTCCTGGAGGACATGATGCTGGGCACCGGGCAGTTGCCCAAGTTCGGCGAAGACAGCTACAAGACCCGCGAAGGGTACTGGCTGATCCCGACCTCGGAAGTGACGCTGACCAACACCGTGAACGGCGACCTGGTGGACCAGTCCAGCCTGCCCCGGCGCATGGTCGCGCACAGCCAGTGCTTCCGGTCGGAGGCGGGCAGCGCAGGCCGTGATACCACCGGCATGCTGCGCCAGCACCAGTTCGAGAAGGTCGAGATGGTGTCCATCACCGACGCTGACAGCGGCCTTGCCGAACACGACCGCATGACCCGCTGCGCCGAGGCGGTGCTTGAGGCGCTGGACCTACCCTATCGAACCATCGTGCTGTGCACCGGCGACATGGGCGCGGGCGCGCGCATCACCCATGATCTTGAGGTGTGGCTGCCCGGTCAGGACCGTTATCGCGAGATCAGCAGCGTCAGCTATTGCGGCGATTATCAGGCGCGGCGCATGAACGCGCGCTATCGTCCCGACAGCGGCGGCAAGCCGGAATTCGTCCACACGCTGAACGGTTCCGGCCTGGCGGTGGGGCGAACGCTGATCGCCGTGCTGGAGAACGGCCAGCAGGCCGATGGTTCGGTCCTGTTGCCGGCGGCGCTGCATCCTTATCTGGGGGGCGCCTCCCGCCTGACGGCCGAGGGGCAACTGAGCTGAACGCGAAAGGCCAGCGTTCCGCCTGCTCTGCGAAACTGCTGCGGGCTGGACGGCGTTGGCCAGGATGACGATGCGCGTGGGAACTCTTGTTCAGACGGCGGCGGCGGCGATTTTCGTCATCGCCGGACTGCGTTTTGCAGGGCGTCCCCATCCTCCGGCTCTCGACGTGTTGGCCAGCGCGCGGCTGGCAGGCCCCCTGCTGCCCCCGCCACCCCAGATCCAGACGACCAGCGCGGTTTCAATTCCGCAACTGTACCTGGACCCCGTCAGCGGGCTGATGTGGGTGCTGCTGGCCGCAGTGCTGATCATGGTCCTGCTGGATGCGGCGGGACAATGGATCGACTATTCCGACGATCCCGCATCGCGCGCGGGCCACGGCCCTATCTGGCCGCTATTTTCGGCGGCGTTGTTCAGCGCGGCCCTGTGGCCGTGGATGTTTACCGAACATTCGGGCTGGCTGACGGTGGGCACTGCCATCACTGCGGCAACCGCCGTTGTGGCCGCGCGGCGCGCCGCCGGACGACAGCGCCCGGCCATCGGCTTCTTCGCGGGCTGGGCCACGGCCATCTTTTCCGCAGCCCTCGCCGGATTTGCCGCGGCGCGGCTGGCGCTGCCGGTGCAGGCACTGGCGGCGCTTGCCATTCTTCCTGGCGCTGCCATCGGCATGGTGGCGCAGTTGTGGATCGGTCCCAGCATCGGCTATTCGGCGGCGTTGATCTGGGCCTTCTGCGGGCTTGCAGTCTCCACCATGGGCAGCGATCCGATGATCGCGCTGGCCGCCATCCTGGGCATATCGGGCATGGCCACCGTCCTCGTCCGCGCGGCAAGCTGACCGCAGCCGGCCGTCAGCTCCCCTTGGGCTTTTGACGGTTCTTGTGCTTGGACAGCGCACCGGACTGGACGATCTTGCTGGCCTTGGCCTTATAGGGATTGTCTCCCCCCTGGTCGCGGAAGAACAGCCGGATCGGCGTGCCGGGCATGTCAAAGTCCGTCCGCAGCCCGTTGATCAGGTACCGCTGATAGCTGTCGGGGATCTTGTCGGTATGCGTCGCCTTGACGATGAAGGCAGGCGGCCGGGTCTTGACCTGGGTCATGTAGCGCAAACGGATGCGGCGGCCACCCGGCGCGGGGGGCGGGTGGCTTTCGGTCATCGCGCCCAGCCACTGGTTCAGCCGCGCGGTCGAGATGCGGCGGTTCCACACCTCGTGCGCCTTCAGGATCGCGTTGTGCAGGCGGTCCAGCCCCTTGCCTGTGCGGGCCGAGACAGTGACCAGCGGCGCCCCCTTCAACTGCGGCAGCAGCTTTTCAAAGTTTGCGCGCAGTTCGTTCAGCTTCTGCGGCTTGTCGTCCTCAAGGTCCCACTTATTCGCGGCCACCACGACGGCGCGACCCTCGGTCTCGGCAAAATCGGCAATGCGCAGATCCTGCTGCTCGAACGGAATCTCCACGTCCAGCAGAACGACCACCACCTCGGCAAAGCGCACGGCACGCAGGCCGTCGGCGACCGACAGCTTTTCCAGCTTGTCGGTGACCTTGGCGCGTTTGCGCATGCCTGCAGTGTCGAAGATCCGCATCGGCGTGTCCATAAAGCGGGTCGTGACGCTGATCGAATCGCGCGTGATGCCGGCTTCGGGACCAGTCAGCAGGCGATCTTCGCCCAGGATCTTGTTGATCAGGGTGGACTTGCCGGCATTCGGACGCCCGATCACGGCCAGTTGCAACGGCCGCGCCTCGGACGGGCGCCAGTCCTCCTCGCCCTGGCCGGTTTCGGCATCCTCTTCCGAAATGTCGATGTCTGTGACGGCTTCGATGGGGGCGGGACGGTCGGCCTCGATCTGGTCGGCCAAGGGCATCAGCAGGCGGTAAAGATCGTCCATCCCCTCGCCATGCTCGGCCGAGATGCGAATCGGCTCTCCCAGCCCTAGGGCATAGGCCTCCATCGCGCCCGCCTCGCCGGCCCGGCCTTCGGACTTGTTCGCGGCGACGATCACGTGCTTGGCGCGGCGGCGCAGGATTTCCGCGAAATATTCGTCGGCGGCAGTGATGCCCACACGCGCATCGACGACGAACAGGCAGATGTCGGCCTCATCCACGGCGCGCTCGGTCAGGCGCCGCATGCGGCCCTGCAGGCTGTCATCCTCGACCATTTCCAGGCCGGCACTGTCGATTACCACGAAGCGCAGATCGCCAAGACGGCCCGCCCCTTCGCGCAGGTCGCGGGTCACCCCGGGCTGGTCATCGACCAACGCCAGCTTCTTGCCGACCAGGCGGTTGAACAAAGTGGATTTGCCGACATTTGGTCTGCCGACGATGGCGAGTGTAAAGGTCATTTGTACGCATGCAACTGGCCGTTGCGCGCAACGACGTAAAGGGTTTGACCGGCAACCACCGGGGCCGAGGCCGCCCCACCGGGGATCTGCGCCTGGCCGACCAGCGCGCCGGAGGCGGGGTCGAAGCTGCGCAACATGCCATCACTGGAGGCAACATGCAACCGCCCTCCGGCAAGGACCGGGCCGTAGTGGGCATGGATACCGCTTTGACGGCGCACCCGATCGGTCGTGAAATAGGGCAGCGCCTGGCGCCAGATGACGCCGCCGGTGGCGGCATCCAGCCGCACCAGTTCTGCCTGGTCGCTGACGGCAAAGATCGAACCGCCCGCCACGACGACCGGGCTAGTGGCGCCGTCGCGCGCGCTCCAGTCCTGAAGTCCGGTCGTCAGGTCCATCGCCTCGATCCGCCCGGAGGAGGTGCCGGCAAAGACCCGCCCGCCCGAAATCACCGGGTCGCCGGTCACGTCGCGGACAACAGCGATGCTGCGGCCCTGCCGGGTGCCTGCAACCTGGCCGGTCCAGTTGGTCAGCCCGCTGTCGCGATCGGCTGCAAGGATCTGTCCGGACGAAAACGGAAACAGCACGGTGCTGCCCTGCACCGCCGGGACCGATACGCCCATCACGCCCGAGCCGGACGGGGTGCCCGAAGTCTGCCACAGCACGCGGCCGTCACTGGCCCGCACGGCCCATCCGACCGAATTGCGCGCCGCGACATAGACGACACCATCCTGAGCGGCAGGCCCCCCGCCGATCGGCGCATCGACGCGCTGCCGCCACAGGACCGCGCCCGAGGCGGCGTCCAGCGCCACCAGTTCGCCAAAGCCGGTGGTGGCAAAGATCCGGCCACCCTCGTAGGCCAGCCCCCCTCCCGAAGCACTGTCGGGATCCTCCAGCACCGGGGTGATGTCAGTGGACCAGGCACGCCCGCCATTCAACGCCGTCGCTGTCACGCGTGCGCGGCTGTCCAGCGTGAATATACGGCCGGCGGCCACGATCGGGTCGGCGGTGATGCGGTGGCGGCGTGTCTCGCCCTGCCCGATCGGCGCGGACCAGATCCGGCTGCCGGCCGCGCCCAGTTGGACATGGCCCGGCGCATGTGCGGCATTGCCGGCGCGCTGGGTCCATTCGGCATTGATGACAGGCCCCGCAAGCGACAACGCCGTGCTGCTGACGCCGGCCTGCCCTTCGATCGACGGCCCGTCGAGCGAGGTCACGGCCAGCGGGTCCAGACGCTCTCCGGGCAGGATGACATCGCGGTCCGCGCAGGCCGCAAGGCCCAGTCCGGCGGCAAGCACCAAGGTCAGTCGCAGCGTGGCGGTCATCCCTGCCTCTCCCTCGTCAGTTTCTGTCTGCGCGCCGCGGTCAATTGGTCACGGGCATGGCGTCGCTGCCGGCCACAGGCTCGGCGCCAAGGGCAACCATCATCTCGGACAGGCGGAGGCGCAAGGCCTCGCTCAGGCCGTCCTTCTGCTGGATCTGACGGATCAGCGTCACGGCGTCCTCGGGCCGCCCGGCGCCGATCAGCGCGACGGCCTTCTGCTCCAGTGCCAAAAGCTCAAAGGGGGCGCCGCTGCGCGACAGGCGTGCCAGCAGGGCATCCCGCCGGGACGGGTCCATGTCCTGCCCTTCAAGCATCACCAGCTTAAGATCGGCCAGATCGTGCAGGACGCTGTCATCGGGTGTATCTTCCGACACGTCCCGCAGCGCCTCGACGGCGGTATCGGTCTGGCCCGATTGCGCGGCGGTTCCGGCCGCCAGCAGCCCCGCCAAGGCCTCGCGCCCTACCGAACCCCGCGGATCGACCGCGCGAATGGCAGCCGGATCGCCCGCCGCCTCGGCCGCCAGGATCGCGTCGCCCCAGGCTTGGGCCGCAGCCCGATCCTGCGCGCGGCTGTATTCGCGCCAGGCCGCGCCACCGACAATCAGCAGGATCACCAGGATGCCGATCCAGCCATAGCGCTTGAACGCGCCATAAAGCCGGTCGCGGCGCAGTTCCTCGGTCACCTCGTCGATGAAGCTGTCGTTCTGGTTGGCCATGGCCGCCTCGGTCCGATCTGTCTTGCGTTTCAGAGGTCTTATACCGCCGTGGCCGGAAAAGCCAATGGTGGCGCACGGGGGAACCCACAGAGGCACCCGCATGAAAAAGGCCCGCCGATCGCGCGGCGGGCCCCGATGTGCAAGGTCGCGGGATCAGAGGCGCGAGGCCACGTTGTCCCAGTTCACCAGCTTGTCCAGGAAGTTCTCCAGGTACTTCGGACGCGCGTTGCGGAAATCGATGTAGTAGCTGTGTTCCCACACATCGCAGCCCAGCAAGGCGGTCTGGCCGAAGCAAAGCGGGTTCACACCGTTCTCGGTCTTGGTGACTTCCAGCCCGCCATCGGCGTTCTTGACCAGCCAGGCCCAGCCCGAACCGAACTGGCCGACGCCGGCCTCGGTGAACTTCTTCTTGAAGTCGTCTACCGAACCGAAGCTGTCCTTGATCGCCGATTCCAGTTCCGAGGGCATAGCGCCGGGGTTCGGACCCATCATTTCCCAGAACTGGGCGTGGTTCCAATGCTGGCTCGCGTTGTTGAAGATGCCGTTCTGCGCCACGGCGCCCTTCTGGTAGGTGCCCTTGACGATGTCCTCCAGCGACTTGCCGTCCCATTCGGTCCCGGCCACCAGCTCGTTCAGCTTGGTGACATAGGCGTTGTGGTGCTTGTCGTGGTGGTATTCCAGCGTCTCGCGGGACATGCCGGCGGCTTCCAGAGCGTCGTGGGAATAGGGAAGATCGGGAAGGGTGAAGGCCATGTTTTCAATCCTTTCAGAGGGGTGATGGCGAGCCGGGCGCACGGTCGCGCATTCGCCTGCCCAACGCAAGGGGGCCGGCACGGTTCCAGGGGCGCAAGGCAGGTCGGGCCCCTGCCCCGTCACAAGGCGAACAGCGCCCCCAGCATCATGTCAGCGCGGCGCCAGCTGGCTTCCGGGGATGGCAGCATTGGCCAGGATCAGACCTAAATAGTCCGCAGTCGAACGGAAGCCGATGACCCGAAAGCCGCCCTCGATGCGCCAGATCGCCGCAGCGGTCTGCGCCAGCCGCGTGCGGCGCAGATGACCTTCGGGCATGGCGGCGGCATCGACCGGGGCCAGCTTGTCCACGACATCTGACGCATGGGGGCCGACGATGTCGAAAACGGCGCGCGCATCCGAGACATCGACCACCAGCCCGGGCTCTCCGGTCAGGACCTGGCCCAGCCCCTCGATCGCCTCGGGCAGCTCGGCCCCCGGCAGGATCAGCAACAGCTCGTCCGGGGACATCCAGCCAAGGGCGCGGCTGCCGTCGGTGACGATCCCCGTCCGGTCGGGAATGGCCAGGCCCGCCGCCTCGGCCAGCGCATCGCCGGCGCGCGACAGGTCAGCACGGATGGTGATTATTCCCAGGCCGGTCCGGCGGGTGATGGTGGCCAATGCGTCAGCCATTCAAGCGGCTCCCTTCCTTGTCGTAGAAGACCGGATCGACGATCCGGGCCCGCATCGTCGCGCCCGAGGGCATCGGAAAATCCAGCACCTGACCCATCCGGGCGGGTCCATGATGAACCAGCCCCATCGCAATGGGCCGGTCCAGCGTGGGCGAATGATAGCTGGAGGTGACGCGCCCCTGCACCCGGCGCTGGCCATTGGCATTCAGCCCCTCGGCCACGGCATAGGCGCCATCGGGCAGCACCTGCCCATCCAGGCTTTCCAGCCCGACCAGCTTCCAGCGGTTGCCGTCGGTCATGTGCAGGCGCCGCTGCGCGCGCTTGCCGATATAATCGGCCTTTTTCTTCGAGATGGCCCAGTCCAGCCTCAGGTCCTGGGGGATAATCGTGCCGTCGGTCTCATCCCCGATCATGATGAAGCCCTTTTCGGCACGCATCACGTGCATGGCCTCGGTGCCATAGGGAGTAATGCCTAGGTCTTGGCCGGCCAGGTGCAGGCGCTCCCACAACTCCAGGCCCCGGTTCGCCGGCACCGCGACCTCATAGCTGAGTTCGCCTGAAAAGCTGATCCGGAAGACGCGGGCGGGAATGCCCGCCACCTGCCCTTCGGCCCATTGCATGAAGGGCAGGCCCGCCTGTGACAGGTCGATGCTGCCGCCAAGCCGTTCCAGCAGCAGGCGGGCCTTGGGTCCGGCGACGGCGATCTGGGCGAACTGCTCGGTCAGGTTGGCGGTATAAACCTGCCAGTCCCACCATTCGCATTGCAGCCAGTCCTCCATGTGGCCGTGGATGCGGTCGGCCCCGCCGGTCGTGGTGTGGCAGAGCCAGCTGTCCTCGGACAGGCGCGCCACGACGCCGTCGTCCATCAGGAAGCCGTTCTCGTTGCACATCAGGCCATAGCGGCATTTGCCCACCGGCAGGTTGGACATCATGTTGGTGTAGAGCATGTCCAGCAGCCGTCCGGCATCCGGCCCCTTGACCAGGATCTTGCCCAGGGTCGAGGCGTCCAGCGTGCCCACGCCCTTGCGCACCGCCAAAATCTCGCGCGCGACGGCCGCATGCCGGTCCTCGCCCCCGCGCAGATAGGCATAGGGGCGCCGCCACTGGCCGACGGGCTCGAAGCTGGCGCCATGCGTCTCGTGCCAGGTGTGGATCGGCGTCTTGCGCAGCGGCTGAAAGGCCTCGCCCTTGGCCTCGGCCGCGATCGTGGCCAGGGTCAGCGGCGTATAGGGCGGGCGAAAGGTCGTGGTGCCGGTTGCCTGGATCGGCTGGTTCAGCGCATTCGACAGGATCGCCAGGCCGTTGATGTTGCTGACCTTGCCTTGGTCCGTCGCCATGCCAAGCGTGGTATAGCGCTTGGTATGTTCGACCGAGGCATAGCCTTCACGCGCGGCCAGTTCGACATCGGTAACCTTCACGTCGTTCTGGAAATCCAGCCACATCTTGGCCCGCAGCTTATAGGGCGCGCGGGCGGGCATCACCCAGACGGGCTGCGTGGGCGCCTCGAACTGCTCCAGCGGGCCTGCGCAGTGCAGATCGCCATTGGCGGCGCCAGCCACGGTGACGTTCCCCTGACCATCGGGCCCCAGGGGCGGGCGGTCGGGGTCGGGGCGGAACATTGCCTCATCCTCGTCCCAGATCAACTTGCCGCCGCAATGGCTGTAAAGATGCACGACCGGCGACCAGCCGCCCGACATGGCGACCACGTCGCAGTCGATGCTGTCCAGCGCCCGCCCCTCGCCCGACTGGTCGCACAGGACGACCGTATCGACATGCCGACCGCCCTTGACCTTGGCGATCCCCATGCCGGTCAGCACGGTGATGCCGGCGGCCCGGACGGCGCGGGGCAGCGCGCCTTCGGCCACGGGGCGGGCATCGACGACGGCCGGAACCTCCAGCCCCGCGGCTTGGGCCGCCAGGGCGGTGCGATAGGCATCGTCGTTGTTCGTGACAATCAGGATCCGCCGGCCGGGCGCGACCCCGTAATCGCGGATGAAGTCGCGCACGGCGCTGGCCAGCATCACGCCGGGCACGTCGTTGCAGGCAAAGGCCAGCGGCCGTTCCAGCGCACCCGTGGCGGCGATCACATGGCCCGCGCGGATGCGCCACAGGCGCTGGCGGGGAATGCCCTGGTTGGGGTCGTGATCGGCCAGGGATTCGCGCGCGATCAAATAGCCGTGGTCGTAAAGCCCGGTCGCCATGCAGTTGCGGCGCAGCGTGACGTTGTCCCGGCCGGTCAGGTCGTCCAGCAGCGCGTCAATGGCCGCCTGCCCCCCGTCGTGGTCGGTGGGCGTGCGCCCGCCCCAGACCGGCGACTGTTCCAGCACCAGGACGCGCTGGCCCGCATCCGCGGCGTCGCGGGCGGCGGTCAGCCCGGTGATGCCGCCGCCCACGACCAGCACATCGGCAAAGCCATAAGCCTGCTCATAGCGGTCCGGGTCCGGGTCGGTCGGCGCCCGGCCCAGGCCCGCGCTTTTGCGGATGAAGGGTTCGAACAGGTGCTTCCAGAAGGGGCGTGGATGAATGAAGGTCTTGTAGTAGAAGCCCGCCGGCAGGAAGGGCGCCAGCAGATTGTTCACCTCGCCGATATCGGCATCCAGCGAGGGCCAGCAGTTCTGGCTGCGCGTGACCATGCCTGCGACCAGGGGTGTCGTGGTGGCGCGCTGGTTCGGCTCGAACCGGCCGCCCTGGCCCAGGCCCAGCAGGGCATTGGGTTCCTCGGCGCCCGAGGCGATGGGACCGCGCGGGCGGTGATACTTGAAGGACCGGCCCATCAGCATCTGGCCATTGGCCAGAAGGGCCGAGGCCAGCGTATCGCCGGTCAGCCCCCGCAGGTGCCGCCCGTCAAAGCGGAAGGGCAGTTGCAGGGCGCGATCCACCAGGCGGCCGCCGGTGGACAGGCGAAAGGGGGGCGTGTGGGTCATGGCGCGGTCGTCCAGTCGGGTTGCCATTCGGGATAGGTCTTCTGGATCGCCTCGACGATCCGGGCCGGGGGATGCTTGGTCTGCGCCTCATAGGTGCCAAAGACCTGCAGCGTCGCGGTGCAGCGGGCAGCCAGGAACCATTTGCCGCAGCCATAGGCGTGGCGCCAGCGTTCGAAATGCACGCCCTTGGGGTTCTTGCGCGCGAACAGATAGGCCTCGAACTCGTCATCCGTGCCCTGCGGGCCGACGCGCATCAGATGCGCCTCGCCGCCGGGCTGCAATTCGGTTTCCTCGGCGGCGATGCCGCAGCAGGGGCAGGTCAGGATCAGCATGGGCGGGTCCTTGCGAGGCCAGAAAGAACAGGGGAACGTGCGGACGCCCCACCGCGGCGGGACCGCGCAGGGCGAGGTCGGCAGACCATAAGCTGCAAGACCGCAACGCGGCCGGTGCCGGGGACGGGGCGTCCCCGGCGTCCCGTGGATGCCGCCGCGGTCAGGGCATCCGCAGGGCAGGCAACTTGGACGGGATCAGTTGGCCGGGGCGGGTTCCGCCACGGGGGTATCGGTCTCGACCGTGACATCCGGAGTGTCAACATCGGGTGCCGTGTCCACGACGACGTTCGTGTCGCCGTCAAGGGGCGCATGATCCACAACAGCGACTCCGCTGTCCACCGTTGCAACGCCCGTGCGTTCGCCGGACATGAGGAAGAACAGCAGCGCAACGACGACGACGATCGCGCCGACGATGAAATAGAGACGGTTGTTGTTGCGGTCGGCCATGAAAGTCCCTTTCGTTCAAAGCAGTTGTTCCCCCAGAATTCAGGGGCGGGGCTGCCGGTTCCACGACTTTGCTGCATCAGCCTGAACATGTTTAGTGAGCCACGCCAGCGGCAACTGATTCATCGATAAAGCGGCCCTCGCGGAACCGGTTCAGGCCAAAGGCGGCGGACAGCGGGCCGGGCCTGCCCGTGGCGATCAGTTCCGCCATGGCCCAGCCCGATCCCGGGATCGCCTTGAAGCCGCCGGTGCCCCAGCCGCAGTTGACGAAGATGCCGCCCACCGGCGTCGTGGACAGGATGGGCGAACGGTCGCCGGTCATGTCCACGATCCCGCCCCACTGCCGCAGCATCTTCAGGCGCGACAGCATCGGGAAGGTTTCGATCAGCGCGCGGACCGTCTCCTCGACATGCTGCCAGCTGCCGCGTTGGGTAAAGTTGTTGAAGCCGTCGGTGCCGCCGCCGATCACCATTTCGCCCTTGTCAGATTGCGACAGGTAACCGTGGACGGTGTTGGCCATGACCACGACATCCATGCAGGGCTTGATCGGCTCTGACACCACCGCTTGCAGCGCCACGCTTTCGATGGGCAGGCGAAAGCCCGCCATCTCGGCCAGCTGGCTGGAATGGCCGGCCACCACGATCGACAGCTTGTCACAGCCGATGCGGCCCCTGGAGGTGTTGACGGCGCGGACCTGCCCGCCCTCGGTCTCGATCCCCTGCACCTCGCAGTTCTGGATGATGTGCATGCCCATGTCGGAACAGGCGCGCGCATAGCCCCAGGCTACCGCGTCGTGGCGGGCCGTGCCGCCGCGTGCCTGATAAAGCCCGCCCAGCACCGGATAGCGCGGCCCGTCCAGGCTGATGATCGGCACCAGCTCCTTCAGGCGCTGCGGCTCCAGCCATTCGGTCTGCACGCCCTGCAGGTTGTTGGCATAAACGGTGCGCTTGTAGCCGCGGATTTCATGTTCGGTCTGCGCCAGCATGATCAGGCCGCGGGGGCTGAACATGATGTTGTAGTTCAGGTCCTGGGACAGCGTCTCGTAAAGGCTGCGGGATTTTTCGTAGATCGCGGCCGAGGGGTCCTGCAGATAGTTTGACCGGATGATCGTGGTGTTGCGCCCGGTATTGCCGCCGCCCAGCCAGCCCTTTTCGATCACCGCAACGTCGGTGATGCCGAAATTCTTGCCCAGGTAATAGGCGGTGGCCAGTCCATGACCGCCCGCCCCCACGATGACCACCTTGTAGCGGTCGCGGGGGGCCGGGCTGGTCCAGGCCCGGTTCCAGCCCTGGTGCTGGCGCAATGCCTCGCGGGCCAGGGCAAAGACGGAATAACGGCCAGAGCGGGGGGCGTCGGGCATGATGGCTCCCTGAAATGAATCAGCATCAGAATGACGCCAGGGGGCGGCAGGCTCAAGATGCGTCGCGGCGGATCACGGCAAAATGCGACATGCGACCTTGTGACCGGCGCAAAGCCCGTCTGCGGCCCCGCTTTCGGTCACGCGCCGCTTTCGGATCGCGGGCAATCCGGCTAGGAAAGTGGCAACGGAGGATGCCGATGTTCTGGATGCTCGCCGCGGGCCTGACCGCGATTGTCGCCTTTGCCATTCTGGCCCCGGTCTGGCGCGGACGTGCCGCCGCCGAACCCGCAGCCGCCTATGACCTGCGCGTTTATCGCGACCAGCTGCGCGAGGTCGAGCGCGACCTGGAGCGCGGCGTGATCCAGCCCGAGGACGCCCACCGCCTGCGCACCGAGATCGGCCGCAAAGTGCTGGAGGCAGACAAGCGGCTGTCGCGCAGCGGGCCGCTGAACGCCTCGGGGCGCCCGGTCTGGGCGGTCCTGATGCTGGGGGCCATGCTTGTGGCGGCCGTCGCGCTTTATCTGCGCGAGGGGGTTCCCGGTGCCCCCGACATGCCCCTGGGCGAACGGATCGCGGCGGCCGACGCTGCTTATCGCAACCGTCTCACCCAAACCGAGGCCGAGGCGGCGGCACCCGCCCGCCCCGCCCCGGACCTGTCGCAAGAGGCCCCCGATTACCTGTCGCTGGTCGAACAGCTGCGCGAGGCGGTGGCCCGCAACCCGCAGGACATCCAGGGCCTGACGCTGCTGGTCAGCAACGAAATCCGCCTCGGCAACATGGTTGCCGCCCGCCAGGCCCAGCAGCAGCTGGTCGAGGCGCTTGGAGGCCAGGCCGACGCGGTCGAGCTGCTGCGCCTGGCGTCGCTGATGATCGAGGCCGCCGGCGGCATCGTAACCCCCGAGGCCGAGGCCGCGCTGGCCCGCGCCCTGGCACTGGACCCCGATCAGGCGCAGGCCCGCTATCTGCAGGGCGTGCTGCTGATCCAGAACGGCCGCCCGGACCGCGCCTTTCCTATCTGGCGCCGCCTGCTGGAACAGGGGCCGCCCGAGGCGCCGTGGATGCCCTCGATCCGGGCCGCGATCCGGGACTTGGCCTGGCTGGCAGGTCAACCCGACTACCAGCCCCCCGAGGAACCCGCCGCCCTGCCCGGCCCGGATGCGGATGCGATGGCCGCAGCCGGTGACATGTCCCCCGAGGACCGCCAGCAGATGATCGAGGGCATGGTCGCGGGCCTTCAGAACCGTCTGGCGACCGAGGGTGGATCGCCCGAGGAATGGGCGCGGCTGATCGGCGCCTTGGGCGTCCTTGGGCGCACCGACCAGGCCGCCGCCATCTGGGACGAGGCGCAGCAGCGCTTTGGCGGCACGCCCGAGGCGCTGGCCCCGATCCTTCAGGCGGCGCGCGACGCAGGGATCACCGAATGATCCACGAAGACATTATCGAATTCGCCGCCGCCCTGCCTGCCGTTGGCGCCATCGCCGGGCTGGACCTGGGCACCAAGACCATCGGCGTGGCGGTCAGCGACGGGATGCGCCAGGTCGCCTCGCCGATCACCGTCATCCGCCGGCAGAAGTTCACCACCGACGCCGAGGCGTTGCTGGCAATTGTCAAGGACCGGGGCTTGGTCGGGCTGGTTCTGGGCCTGCCGCGGAACATGGACGGATCGGAAGGGCCACGGGCGCAATCGACCCGCGCCTTTGCTCGCAACCTGACCCGACTGACCGCACTGCCCGTCGCCTATTGGGATGAACGCCTTTCCACCGTCGCCGCCGAACGTGCCTTGCTGGAGGCCGACACCTCGCGCAAGCGTCGGGCCGAGGTGATCGACCAGGTTGCCGCAGGCTATATCCTACAGGGCGCGCTGGATCGTTTGCGGTATCTGGCGCGCTGACCATCCCCCACCACCCGGCGCCTGCGCCGGGCCCAAAGCCAAGCGGCAGCGTCCGGGGCGCGGGCCGCGCCCGACCCCTCTGACGCCCCCGACCTCATGGCTTGAAACCCTGCAAAAGGAACGCTGATGATCGAAAGCCCCTGCATCCAGATCTGCCAGATCGACCCCGACGCGAACCTCTGCGTCGGCTGCTTTCGCAGCCTGACCGAGATCGCCTGCTGGGGCAGCATGACGCCCCAGGCGCGACGCGCGGTCATGCATGATCTTCCGGCGCGCGAGGCGGCGCTTTCGGTTGCCGGTCAGCCTGTCGACATGCCCCGCCGCGGATCATAGCTGTTTTCCTGCCGCCATTCCTCGAAAAAGGCTGCCAACCGGGCATCGACACTGCGCGGCATGGCGATCCGCAGCTCGACATGCTGATCGGCACCATTCACCCCTCGCCCCCGCAGCCGCAGCTTCTGCCCCGAGGTGGCACCGCGTGGAATGGTCAGGTTTACCGGTCCGTCGATGGTGGGCGCCTGCACCTTGCCTCCCAGCACAGCCTCGTCCAGCGAGATCGGCAGGACCACGTGGATGTCGTCCCCCTCGCGCCGGAACAGCGGGTGATCCGTAACGCTGACATCCAGATAGGCGTCGCCCGCCGGGGCGCGTCCCAGCCCCGGCGCGCCCTTGCCGCGCAGGCGGATCGTCTGGCCATCGCGCACGCCTTTGGGGATCGCCACATCCAGCGTGCCCCCTTCTGGCAGCGTGATCCGGGTCCGGCCGCCGCGGACGGCAGTCAGGAAGTCCACCTCCAGCTGATAGCGCATGTCCTGCCCGCGCTGGTCGGCCCGCGCACCGCCGAAACCGCCAAAGCCCCCAAATCCGCCCGCGCGCCCGCCGGTCCGCTGGCCGAAGAGGTCGGCGAAGACATCCGACAGGTCGGGGTCGCCCGCATGTCCGGCCGCGTCGCCGAACGGGTTGCGCCCCGCGCCCGCATGCTGCCGGGTCCGCCAGCGCGGCCCCTGTTCCTGTCCCTGCGCGTCGATCTCGCCTGCGTCGAAGCGGCGACGCTGTTCGGGGTCCTTCAGCAGGTCATAGGCTGCCGAGGCCGCCTTGAAGCGCGCCACCGCAGCCGGTTCCTGGTTCAGGTCCGGGTGATCGGTCTTGACGATGCGCCGATAAGCTTTCTTGATGTCATCTGCGCTGGCGTCACGCGAGACGCCAAGCGCTGCATACGGATCGCCTGCCATGCCTGGTCCTCATGTTTTTCTGCCTCGTCAGAAAGATAGAGGCAGGCCGCGTTTCATCAATAGGGCAAAGGGAAGGCCTTGTGCAGCCTTTCGATGCCGCGGCGCAATTCGTCGGGCAGTTCACGATCAAGGCCGGCGATCAGGTGCTGCAATTGTCCGGTCGTCGTGGCACCGATGATCGGCACCACCTTGAAAGGCCGGGTCAGCTGCCAGGCGATGACCATGTGGATCACGTCCCAGCCATGTTCGGCCGCAAGCTGACCATAGGCCGAGGCGGCCTTGATGCCGCGCCGGGTCTTGCGCCCGCCCAGGTTCCCCAAACCGCCCGATGCCTTGTCAACGGCGGCCCGGCTGCCTTCCGGCATGGCATCGTCGGCGTATTTTCCCGTCAGCAGCCCTGCCGCCAGCGGGGAATAGGACAACAGCGTCACATCCTCGTTCACGGCCGTCTCGGCCAGATCCGTGTCATAAAGCCGATAAAGCGGTGAATATTCGTTTTGGATCGAGGCCATGCGCGGTGCGCCGATGCGGTCGGCCACATCGCACCACCGGGTCAGGCCCCAAGCCGATTCGTTCGACAGCCCCACCGCGCGTATCTTGCCGGCGCGTTCTGCCGCCGACAGCGCCTCCAGCACGTCCTGCATATGGACCAGCGTCGCTGCCTTGTCCTGGTTCGACGGATCGAAGGCCCAGTTCTGCCGGAAACCATAAGAACCGCGTACCGGCCAATGCAGCTGGTACAGGTCGATCCGGTCCGTCTGCAATCGCCGCAGCGACTGTTCGATGCAGGCCGTGACCGTGGCGCCGTCGAAAGGCGCCCCGTCGCGGACCATCTGGCTGGGGCCGGTGATCTTGGTCGCGACCTCGACGCGGTTGCGTTGCCCGGTTCGCCCAAGCCAGCGTCCGATGATCTCCTCGGACAGGCCAACAGTCTCGCGCCGCACCGGGTTCACCGGATACATCTCCGCGCAGTCCATGAAGGTCATCCCGACCTCCAGCGCAGCATCCATCTGCGCATGGGCCACGGCTTCGTCCGTCTGGTTGCCAAAGGTCATGGTGCCAAGGCAGATCCGGCTGACCTCGACCTCGCTGCCGCCCAGTTTCACACGTTCCATCAGATCTTTTCCGTTCCTGTCGCTTGGTCGCAAGCTAGCGAACGGGGCGACGGGCGCAAGCCGCTTGGGTAGGGCGCCTGCGGCGAGGCCATTTCCAGCCCTTGAACAGGCTGCGTTTTTCCAGCGGCTCGAAGATCTTGTCGGGACCTTCGGGATCCATGATCTCGTTGTCGGCCAACCAGACCTGAAGGTCGCTCAGCTCCGGGATCTCATAAGGCACCAAGGTCCGCCCCTGACCGCGCGGTCCCCGGCTGGCCTCGATCGTGGCGATCAGGCTGCCATGTTCTTGGATCCGCCTTGAAACTTCTTGCGGCGAAAGGGCCAGATGTTCGCCCAGCAGGTCGTCGCGCAGCGCCGTGATCTGCGCGCTCACCGCGTCGCAGCCCGGCCGGTCGGCGGCCAGCACCACGTCGCATTCCGTATCCAGCCGCATGGATCTGTTGTTGAAGTTCGACGAACCCACCCGAAGATAGATGTCGTCCACGATCATCAGCTTGGCATGGACATAGATATCGGCCCCTGCATCGGTCACCGGGTGATAGATGCGGAACCGGTCGCGATGGTCCAGCCGCTGCAGCGCCTCGACCAGCCGGGCGCGGGCGGTGTCCATCGCCAGCGGTTCAAGCCAGCCTTCGGCGCTGACCGGGTTGACGATCACGATCTCGGGCGGGTCGGCCTCGGTCAGCCGCTTGGCGATCGCCTGCGCGATGCGGCGCGAGGCGAAATACTGGCTTTCGGCATAGATGACCCGCTGCGCCCGCGCGATCAGGTCCAGATACATCTGCTCGATCTCGAAGGCGGGATGCACGTCGGGAATTTCGGGCCGCGTCCGCGCGATGGCCAGCGGAACGTCGCGAAACCGAGGTTCCAGAGCATCGGGCCAGCAGCCGGCGCCATCCGACACGGGCGACAGCTCCTCGCCGCAGGCGATGCGCCACCGGTCGCGCGCCAGGTCGCCCAATGCCTTTGCGGCAGGGCCGTCAAAGCAGCTGGTGGCGTCGTGCCAGGGCTTCATCGGCTTGCCGCGCGCGCTGACCCTCAGCGGATTGTCATCCAGGTGCTCGCGCGTGTCCCACCGTCCCTCGGTGATGTCGATGCCGCCGCAAAAAGCCAGGCAGTCATCGATAACGACGATCTTGTGGTGATGGGAACTGGCCAGGGGATGGGCACCGTCCAGCCGCAGCGTGATCCGCGGATGCATCTTCCAGCGCAGGATGGTCAGCAGCGTCGTGCCGCGAAAGATGGACTTCAGCGCACCCTTGTCCCATCGCAGCAACCGGACATGCAGTGCAGGGCTTCGCCGGGCCAGCCAGACCACGAATTCGCCCAGGCAGGACGGTCCGCCATCCGCAGAGGCATCGCCCAAGGGGATCCGCGCGTCGAAATCCCAGCCTATCATCAGGATGCTGCTGCGCGCCTCCAGCATGGCCTGCCGCACGGCGCGGAAGTATTCGTCTGCATCAGCGATGACCGCGAACCGGCCCGACCTTTCAACCCGCCAGCAGTTGTGTCCGGGCCGGGTCAAGCGTTCATTCATCGCGTCCATGCTGATCTGCCGCCCCTGAAAATTCCACCATTTATTCCCCGCTGCCCGCCGGGAAAGGCCATCGTCACAACACATGAAGCTGAAGCATCGTTCCCCTGCCGCCAAGGGGCATTTGAATACAACTTACCCCGACGGGCAACCGCACTGAACAGGCTGTAACTGTGAGGGAACTGGTAGCGGAGGAGGGACTTGAACCCCCGACACGCGGATTATGATTCCGCTGCTCTAACCAACTGAGCTACTCCGCCACGGAGTAGCGGCGATCTAGAATAATGCCGCGGGGTCGTCAAGCGGTTTCGAGGGGTTTTCTGCGGGGGAGACGGTTGCGATCCGCGTGGGCGGGGGTGCGGAGGGCAGCAGGCCCCCGCGATCGCAGGACGCAGATTAGCCGCGCGCCTTCACGACCTGCAGCAGCGGCATCACGTCCGACATCTCGGGGCCGTGGGCCTGGCCGGTCACCGCCTTGCGCAGCGGCATGAACAGGCCCTTGCCCTTGCGGCCCGTGGCCTCCTTGACGGCCGCCGTCCATTCGCCCCATGTCGCATCGGTGAAGGGCCCCTCGGGCAGCAGGGTCATGGCCTCGGCCACGAACTCGGCATCCTCGGGGTCGATCTGCGGCTCGGCCCCCTCGCTGAAGATCTGCCACCAGCCCGCCAGATCCTCCAGCCGGGTGATGTTCTGCGAGGCGACCCGCCAGAAGCGCTCGGCCTGGTCCGCCGGCACGCCAAGCGCCGCAATCCGGTCGGCGACCTGGTCGAAGGGCAGGCGCTGGTTGCGCTCCCGCGTCAGGGGCCACAGATCGTCGGCATCGAACTTGGTGGGCGATGCGCCGAACTGCGACAGATCGAAGGCCTCGGCCAGTTCGTCCAGCGAGGCCAGTTCCACCGGCACGCCCGATCCAAGCCGCGCCATCAGGCTGATCAGCGCCTCGGGCGCCACGCCCGCCTCGCGCAGGTCCTTCAGCGACAGTGCGCCGATGCGTTTGGACAGCTCTTCGCCCTTGGCGCCGGTCAACAGCGAATGGTGCGCAAAGGCCGGCGGCGTGCCACCGATGGCCCGGATGATCTGGATCTGAGTCGCGGTGTTCGTCACATGGTCCGACCCGCGCACGATATTCGTGACGCCCATGTCGGTGTCGTCCACGCTGCTGGCAAAGGTGTACAGCACCTGCCCGTCGGCCCGGATCAGCACCGGATCGCTGACCGAGGCCGCGTCGATAGAGATGTCGCCCAGGATGCCGTCGGTCCACTCGATCCGCTCCTGCTCCAGCAGAAAGCGCCAGTAACCCTCGCGGCCCTCGGACCGCATACGATCCTTGTCAGCGTCCGACAGGTGAAGGCCGGTGCGGTCATAGACCGGCGGCTTGCCCATGTTCAGCTGCTTCTTGCGCTTCAGGTCCAGCTCGGTCGGGGTCTCGAAGACCTCGTACAGGCGGCCCGACGCCTTCAGCGCCTCGGCCTCGGCGCGATAGCGGTCCAGGCGCAGCGACTGGCGCTCGACCCGGTCCCAGTGCAGGCCCAGCCAGTCCAGGTCGCGCTTGATCCCCTCGACATATTCCTCCTTGCTGCGCTCCTGGTCGGTGTCGTCCAGGCGCAGGATGAAGGTGCCGCCGGTCTTACGGGCAATCAGATAGTTGAACAGCGCGGTGCGCAGGTTGCCGACATGGATATGGCCGGTGGGCGAGGGCGCGAAACGTGTGATGGTCATGGGGCGTCTCCTGTTGGGGTTGCTCTTTCACAGACCGGCATTTTTGTCCATATCGGGGGTTGAACGCAGGAGGCGCAGGAATGAGTGACTGGGATGGGCGGACCGCCCCCGACGCAGCCGAGATCGAGGCGATGGCCCGCACGGCCCTTGACGGTCTGCCGGCGGAATTCGCGGCCGCCGCTGCCGCGGTGGCGATCCGCGTAGCCGAATTCGCCCCCGAGGATGTGCTGGACGAATTGCAGATCGACGACCCGTTCGAACTGACCGGCATCTATGACGGCGTTCCCCTGACCGAAAAGTCGGTGGCCGACCAGCCGGGCCAGCCCGACATCATCTGGCTGTATCGCCGCCCGATCATGGACGAATGGGCCTCGCGCGGGGATGTCAGCCTGGGGGATCTGGTCGTCCATATCGTCACGCACGAGATGGCGCATCACTTCGGCTGGTCCGACGACGACATCGCCACCATCGATCGTTGGTGGGAATGAGCGGTCAGGCCCCGATCCTGACCGTCACGCTGAACCCGGCGCTGGACCTGTCCACCGCCGCCGACCAGGTCGTGCCCGACCTGAAGCTGCGCTGCGACAAGCCGGTGGTCGATCCGGGCGGCGGCGGCATCAATGTCAGCCGCGCCATCAAGATCATCGGGGGGCAGTCGACCGCGATGGTGGCGCTTGGCGGGGCGACGGGGACGCGGCTGGCCGAGATGCTGAAATCGGCCGGCCTTTCGGTCCTGCGCCTGACCGCGCCCGGCGAAACCCGCCAATCTCTGGCGGTCACGGACCGCACGACGGGCGGGCAGTACCGCTTTGTCATGCCCGGCCCTGAATGGCATATGGCGCAGGTGGCCAGCACCATCGCCGCCATCGGCGAGGCCGCACTGGCCGGAGGCTGGGTGGTGGTTTCGGGTTCGAACCCGCCGGGTGTCGCAGCGGGGTTCGAGCAGATGCTGACCGTTCGCCTGAAAGACGGGCGGGCCAAGCTGTTGGTGGACACATCGGGGGATGCGCTGCGTGCGCTGGCGGGGTCCTCGATCCCGGTGGACGTGCTGCGCATGGACAGCCACGAGGCCGAGGGACTGGCCGGGCGCCCCCTGCCCCTGCGCAGCGACAGCGCCGAATTTGCCGCGGGCCTGGTCCGGAACGGCGCGGCGCGATCGGTGATCGTGGCGCGCGGCGCAGACGGTTCGGTGATTGCCGGACCCGACGGGGCCTGGCACGCGGCGGCGGCACCCGTGCAGGTGGTCAGCGCGGTAGGCGCGGGCGACAGCTTTGTTGCGGGCTTCGTACTGGCCATGGCCCGCGGCTGGCCCGTGCAGGAGGCGCTGGCCCTGGGCACCGCAGCCGCATCGGCCGCGGTCAAGACGCCTGCGACTGAACTGTGCCATGCGGACGAAGTGCGGCATTATTACTCGCAGCGCGTCATCACCCCGCTTTAAGCAATAAAAGAGGCCGTCCCGAGGGACGGCCTTGAACATTCGGCGATGCGCGCCGGATCAGGCGGCTTCGGCTTCCTCGGCCTCGGCGGCCATGCGGCGTTCGCTTTCCTCGCGCGACAGCGCGACCGAAGTGCGCACGCCCTTCGACACAAATTCCATCAGGCCCTTCACCACGCGCTCGTTCGGGTCAATCCCCGCGCAGGACAGCACCTCGCGGCCATCGCGCGACCGCGCCCATCGGGCGATCTGCTCGGGGCCGTTGCCGTATTTCTTGTCATCCGCAATGGCATCATCCAAAGCAGCAAGCACCACGGCCGCAAACAGCTTGCGGGCACGCTGGCCTTGTTCGAAATTGAAAGCCGAGCCGTCAACAAAATCGCGCATCTTGTTCGTCCATCTCTTGCGGTCCTGTCACACGACAAAACCTGCGGGGAAACTTGACGCTTCCCCTGTTTCTTGAATCCGTTTCTCCGACGGTGCTGCCTGCCTTAGCCTTTTACAGCCCCGATTCGGTATACCCTGCACCGCATGCCTGCCATGTCGTTACCGCATGCCGCGCAAAAACGGGAAAAATAAGCTCCGGTTCCCGCGTGACAGCAGTAGGTTGTCTGTGTTGCCGCCTTGACAACGCCGCAGAACCGATCTGGTTGCCTGAGAAGACAGGCCCCGATATAGGGGGTCCAATTCGCCGTTCAACGCCCGACGGCGCAAAACCTCCGCAATCGCACGAGAAGCATCCCATGCCCAAGATCAACGGCAACGAAATCCGACCCGGCAACGTGCTGGAACATGACGGGGGCCTATGGGCCGCCGTGAAGGTCAGCCACGTCAAGCCCGGCAAGGGCGGCGCCTTCGCCCAGGTCGAGATGAAGAACCTGCGCGACGGCCGCAAGCTGAACGAACGCTTCCGCAGCGAAGACAAGGTCGAACGCGTCCGCCTGGACCAGAAGGACCAGCAGTTCCTGTATGAAACCGACGGCAAGCTGGTCTTTATGGACAGCGAGACCTTTGAGCAGACGGAACTGGACGCCGAACTGCTGGGCGACCGCCGCCCCTTCCTGCAGGACGGCATGACCGCGACCATCGAATACTATGGCGAGGAGGCCCTGTCGGTCTCGATCCCGCAGAAGGTCACCTGCACCGTGGCCGAGACCGAGCCGGTCGTGAAAGGCCAGACGGCGGCCAACAGCTACAAGCCGGCGATCCTGGACAACGGCGTGCGCATCATGATCCCGCCCTTTGTCGGCGAGGGCGAGGCGATCATCGTCAACACCGAGGTCTTCGAATACAGCGAGCGCGCCTGATCGTCGCAGGTCCTCAGCTAACGGGATTCAGAACGCCCCGTGCAGGTCGCGCGGGGCGTTTTTTCTGGCATCTAGTCGAACAGGCTTAGCTGCGCAGGGTCGGGGTCATCCTGATCAAAGCCCGACAGCGTGATCCCCAGCAGCCGCGCCCCGCGCGCATCAGGCAGCACCGTTCCCGCAAGATCGCACGCGATTGCCAGCATCTCGGCCTCGGATGCGACGGTGTGGCCCAGACTGCGCGCCCGCGTCACCTGCTGGAAATCGGCGAACTTGACCTTGACTGTCACCGTCCGCCCTCGCAATTCGTGCCGCGTCGCTGTGCCCCAAACCTTGGCAGCCAGCGGCGACAGCGCCTCGACGGCCTCTTCCAAGGTCATCAGGTCTGCGGAATAGGTATTCTCGGCACCCACCGACTTGCGGATGCGGTCGGGGCTGACCCGGCGGTGGTCGATCCCGCGCGAGATGTTCCAGTAATAGCGTCCGGCCTTGCCGAACCGGCGCATCAGGAAATCCAGATCCTGCGCCCGAAGGTCGGCGCCGGTCTGGATGCCTATTGCCTGCATCTTGCCGGCCGTCGCCGGACCGATCCCGTGGAACTTGCCCACCGGCAGCGACAGCACGAAATCCGGCCCGCGATCCGGGGTGATCACGCAAAGCCCGTCGGGCTTGTTCTGGTCGGAGGCCAGCTTGGCCAGGAACTTGTTGTAGCTGACGCCCGCACTGGCGGTCAGCTGCGTCGCCTCGCAAATACGGGCGCGGATTTCGGACGCGATGCGCGTCGCGGTGCGGCCCTGCAGGTGGTCGGTGACGTCCAGATAGGCCTCGTCCAGCGACAGCGGCTCGACCAGCGGCGTGTAGTCCTGAAAGATCGCGCGGATCTGCTGGCTGACGGCCCGATAGACGTCAAAGCGGTGGCGCACAAAGATCAGGTCGGGGCAAAGCCGCGCCGCCGTGACCGAGGGCATCGCCGAGCGCACGCCAAATACCCGCGCCTCGTAGCTGGCGGCCGCCACCACACCCCGCGCCGCCGATCCGCCGACCGCCACCGGCTTGCCGCGAAGTTCTGGAAAGTCGCGCTGTTCGACCGAGGCGAAGAACGCGTCCATGTCGATATGGATGATCTTGCGCTGCCCCGGCTCAGGCTGCGCCTCCGGGGTCATGCGGGAAACAGCCGCGCCTCGCCTGCCTGCATGTCGGGGCCGACGCGGTCGTGACGGACATGCGCGATGGCTTGGCCGCCCGATTGGGTGAACAGGGTGCCCACCTCGCGCCCGTTGGCGGTGATGGGGGTTCCCACGGGGGCCGCGCCCTCGATGCGCAGCACCTGCAGCCCCTTGCGCAGTTCGGTCTTGTGCTTCATCCGCGCGGTGACCTCCTGACCGACGTAACAGCCCTTGCGGAAATCGACGCCGTGCAGGCGCTCGAACCCGGCCTCCAGGATGTAGGTGTCGTTCGGGATCAGCTCGATCCCGGTTTCGGGGATGCAATGGGCGACCCGGATGGCGTCCCAATCACTGCCGTCATTGCCAGTCTGCCCATAAAGCCGCCAGCCAAGTGCGGGATGCCGCGGATCGGCAATGGCGCCTTCCGGCGCGGGGCCGGTGCCGCGCGCCACGGGCATGTCCACCGCCTCCAGTGCCACCTTGCTGCGCAGCTTGTACATCGACAGCCGCCGCAGCAGGTCGGGCGCCAGTTGCGCATCGACATCGATCAGCAGCGCGTCGCCGTCGGGGATCACCAGGAAATCGGCCAGGTACTTGCCCTGCGGCGTCAGCAGCGCCGCCCAGCACGGCGCACGGCGGATGTCGTTGGTGACAAGCCCCTGCAGAAAGGCGACGCGGTCGTCTCCGGTCAGGCGGATGATCTGGCGGGTCATTCATGCTCTCCGAATTGCAGCGCGACAAGCCGGGCATAGGCGCCGCGCCTGGCCATCAACTGGTCATGGCTGCCCTCTTCGACAACCCTGCCAGATTCCAGGACCACGATCTTGTCGGCATTGCGGATCGTGGACAGGCGGTGGGCGATCACCAGGGTCGTGCGGCCTTCGGACAGCTTGTCCAGCGCGTCCTGGACCAGCCGCTCGCTGGCGGTGTCCAGCGCGCTGGTCGCCTCGTCCAGCAGCAGGATCGGCGCGTCGCGCAGCAGGGCACGGGCGATCGCCACGCGCTGGCGCTGGCCGCCCGACAGGGACGATCCGCGCGGCCCGACCGGGCTGTCCAGGCTGCGCTGTTCGTCCAGGAAGTTTGTCACATGGGCCGCCTCCAACGCCCGCGCCAGATCGGCGTCCGAGGCATCGGGCCGACCCATCAGCACGTTGTCGCGCAGGCTTTCGTCGAACAACGCCGATTCCTGCGCCACTGTGGAAAACTGGTCGCGCAGGACGCCCAGGTCATAATCCGACACCGGGACGCCCCCCAGCAGGACCTGCCCCCGGTCGGGGTCAACCATCCGCGTCAGCAGGTTGAAGACCGTGGACTTGCCCGCCCCCGATGGCCCGACCAGCGCCGTCGTCCGCCCCGCCTCGGCCGTGAAGGACAGTCCGTGCAGCACCACCTGCCCGTCATAGGACAGCCACACATCCTCCAGCCGCACATCCATGCTGTCGGGCGCGGCCAGGCGCGGACCGGACACGACCGTCGGCTGCGTGTCAAAAACGTGATAAATCCGCTCCAGGCTGGCGGCGGCGATCTGCCAAGTGCCGGCCAGCCCGCCAAGCCGCCGCATCGGCTGGAAAGCCAGGGCCAGCGCCGTGAAGAAGGCCATGAAATCGCCAACGCTGCGCTCGCCCTCCATCACCTCGCTGCCGCCCAGGGCCAAGACCGCAACAAAGCCGATGCCGGTCACGATATCGGTCAGCGCCGGGATCACGCTGGAGGTCGCGGCGACCTTGGTCTCGGCCTGCCGGATGCGGCCGACGATCTGGGCAAAGCGGTCGGTCTGGGCAGCCTCGGCCCGGTTCAGCCGGATCGAGGAGATGCCGTGCAGAACCTCGTCCAGCCGTGTCGCGCGCAGGCTGGCATTGGCGCGGTTCTGGCGCACCTTGCGGCGGATATAGCGCTGAACCAGCGCCGCCGGCATGATCAGGATCGGCGCCCCGATCAGCGCGCCCAAGGTCCAGATCGGGTCGATCGTCAGCGCCACGCCGAACAGCATCACCAGGCTGATCGCATCGCGCGTGGCGCCTGTGATCAGCGTGGCCCAGACCCCCTGCACCGCGATGGTGTCGCCCTGGATGCGCTCGATCATCGCGCCGGGTGGGTTGTCGCGGAAGAACCGCTGGTCCAGCGTCAGGATATGGGCCAGCAGGCGAGTCTGCATCACCGTGGACACCGACAGCGAGATCCGCGTCAGCAGCGCACGGCTGGAGATCAGGGTAATCGCGCGCAGCAGGAAGATGCCAAAGATCGCCCCGCCGACCCACCAGATCGCGCCCTCCTGCTGGCCGATGAAGACAACGTCGAACAGCGGCTTCAGCATCCAGCTGATCAGCGCCAGGGTCGATCCCTCGACCGTCATCAGCAGGAAGGCCACCAGCATGCCGCCGCGGTGGGGCCGCAGGTAATCGTCCCACAGCCGGCGCAGCAGACCGGGCATCTTGCCGGGGTCGGGGGCAACCGGCGCCCCCGACCGCGTGGCGGTGGCGATCAGGCGGGCGGGGCTTTCTTTGCGCGGATCCACGGGTGGGGCGGGCCTTTCGGTCACGGGCGGGCGGCACCACGGCGCGGCCGGCCATCTCTGGCCTTCAGCCATACCCCGTTCCGAGCGGCCGCCACAAGGCGGCCCCTGCGCGGCGCCTGTTGACGGGACCTCGGCAGCAGCCTACCGATCTTGCACGATGTGAAGGAAACCCTGTCATGAGCCTCGCCCCCGGCCACGAACTGATCGCCATTCCCGGCCCGTCGCCGGTCCCCGCCCGCGTGCTGAACGCCGCGCACCGGGCCTCGCCAGACATTTATGCGGAACCGCTGGCCCAGCTGAACCTGCAGGTGATGGCCCAGCTGAAGCGGCTGGCAGGAACGGCGCAAAACCTGGCACCCTATATCGGCAACGGCCATGCCGGATGGGAGGTTGCGGCCGCCAACCTGTTTGACCGGGGCGACCTGGCGCTGGTGGTGACCTGCGGCCATTTCGAGCGCAGCTGGGCCGATACCCTGGAAGCCATGGGCGTTTATGTCGAGCGGCTGAATTTCGGCAACCTTCCCCCCGACCCTGCGCGCCTGGCCGAACGCTTGGCCCGCGATCCGCAGGGCCGGATCAGGGCGGTGCTGCTGTGCCAGACCGACACGGCCAGCACGACCATGGCCGACATCCCCGCCGTTCGGGTGGCGATGGGCGATCATCCTGCCCTGCTGGTGGTCGATGCGATAGCATCCCTGGGCTGCGCGCCGATGCGAATGGACGAATGGGGCGTGGACGTGCTGATCTCGGCCAGCCAGAAGGGGATGATGGCCCTGCCGGGCACGGCCTTTGTCTGGTTCTCGGAACGGGCGGCGGCACGTGGCCGGACGGGGCTGACGACGCCCTACTGGGACTGGCACCAACGGGCCGGGGCCGAGTCGCTCTGGCGCTTTTGGGGCGGCACGCCGCCGGTGCAGCAGATCTATGCCCTGTCCGAGGCGCTGACGATGATCCTGGACGAAGAGGGGCTGGAGGCCGCCTGGCGCCGTCACGCGCGCCTGGCACAGGCGGTCTGGGCTGCGGTCGATGCCTGGGGCGTGGGCAATCCCGACATCCGCCTCTCGGTGGATCAGCCCGAGGCGCGCGCCGCCTCGGTGACCGCGGTGACCCTGCCCCGGGCCGATGCCCTGCGGGCCTGGGTCACGCGCGAATGCGGCGTGACCCTGGGCATTGGCCTTGGTGCGGCCGATCCGCAATCGGCGCTGCGGATCGCGCATATGGGGCATTGCAATGCGGCGATGGTCCTTGGCGCCTTGGGCGCGCTTGAGGCCGGCCTGACCGCCCTTGCCATGCCGCATGGCGCCGGAGCACTGGAGGCAGCCGCGGCGCGTATCGCGCAGGCCACCTGACCCGACTGTCGGGCATGTGCTGCCGCGCCGGGCCGCCGAAGGCAGGCCCGGCGCCACAGGACAGGTCCTGCGCCTCCAGGCGCCGGGCGGGTTATTCCGCAGGTGCGTTGGCGGCCAGCCAAGCCTCCATCTGCGCGATCTCGGCCTCCTGCGCGACGGTGATGGCTTCGGCCAAGGCGCGGATCTCGGGGTCCTTGCCGTGTTCCAGCACGATGCGGGCCATGTCGATGGCGCCCTGGTGGTGCGGGATCATGCCGCGCATGAAGTCCACGTCGGCATCACCCGAAGGCGTGACCATCATCGTCTGGTGCATCCGCGTCATGGCCTCGGCATAGGCCGCGCCTGCCGCATCCACCTTGCCCTCCGCAGCGTGCTCTGCGTGACCGGTCGCGGCCGGTTCGGCACCATGGACGTCGTGCGCGGCATGGTCCTGGGACTGCGCCATGCCCGGCAGGGACAGCGCCAAGGCGATAGGGGCCGCAAGCAGCCCAGAGGTGCGGAAAAGGGTCATGACATCCTCCTTGTCTGAAAGCTGGAAATCACTATGGCCTGCCACGGGGACAAGAGGATGCCGGACACTTCACCGTCAGCCAGCCGTTAAGGGCGCACGTGCCAGTGTCACGATCGTATCGCCATAGCTGCGCTGGTCCAACAGGGCAAAGGCAGGCGGCAGCAGCGGCGGGCGCGACTCTTCCCAGACCACCACCGCGCCGGACGCCAGCCAGCCACCCTGCAGGGCCGAAGCCATTGCCGCCTCGCCTTTTCCCTGGCCATAAGGGGGATCGAGGAAAACAAGATCATGGGCGTCGCCGCGCATGGGTCCAAGCCGCGTGGCATCGCGCCGCAGATACGTGGCCTGGTCCTGGACGCGGGCGCGCTGGATGTTCTGGCGGATCAGGGCCGCAGCCCGGCTGCCATCATCGACAAGGACCGCCTTTGCCGCACCGCGCGACAGCGCCTCCAGCGCCAGGGCGCCGGTTCCTGCGAACAGGTCCAAAACCCGTGCCCCCGGCAGCGGGTTGCCTGAGTTGCCATTGATCAACAGGTTGAAGATCGCCTCGCGCACCCGGTCGGTGGTAGGGCGCAGATGGGCTGCGGCGTCGCCATCCCCCAGTTCCGCAAGCTTCAGCCCGCGCATCCGCCCCCCCACGATCCTCATGATGGCGTCCCGCGGCGGCGGGGGGCGTCCCGCCCCCCGCACCCCCTGGGGGGTATTTGAACAACAGAGAATGACAGGGTCACAACAGGGCCTTGAGGTCGGGGGCGGTCGCCACTTCATCGGGAGAGGGGCTGCGGCCCGCCTCGATCAGGCGCTTGCCGATCATGTAGGCGCGCGGATCGTTCAGCGCGTCCACCGCGATCAGCCGGTTCTGGCGGAAATACCAGACCGACCCGGCATGATCCCCGGCGCCGGAGCGGGTCACGATCCGGTCGTGGCCAACGTTCAACCCCGCCATCTGCAGCTTGGCGTCGAACTGATCGGACCAGAACCAGGGGTTCGGCACATAGGCCCGGTCATGGCCCAACATGTTGTCAGCCACGCATTCCGCCATGTCGATCGCGCCGCCCACGCTTTCCAGGCGCAGTTGCGCGCCCTGGTGCGGAAAGCTGGCGCAATCGCCTGCGGCCCAGATGGCAGGATCCGAGGTCCGGCCCTGCGCATCCGTGACGATCCCGTTGTCCAGCGCCAACTCCGCCTCGGCGGCAAGGTCGGTACGGGGCAAAACGCCGATGCCCTGGATGATCAGGTCTGCCTCGACCTGTGTTCCGTCGGTCAACGCAACCCCCGTCGCTCGATCCGTCCCGGTGATCCGGCTGATGCCCGTGCCTTCCAGAATGCTGACGCCCTGAGCGCGGTGCAGCGCCCGCACCATGTCAGCAGTCTGGGAGGCGGCCACCCGGCCCAGGATGCGCGGGGCGGCCTCGATCAGCGTCACCGAAAGGCCCAGCTTGCGCGCGACGGCCGCCGCCTCCAGCCCGATATATCCGCCGCCGATCACCACCAGTCGACGACCCGCCTGCATCTGCGGCGCAAGGGCATCCACATCGGCCAGGTCGCGGATGACATGGGTGCCGGGCAGATCACCGCCCATCGCGGCCGGCAGGCGGCGGGGCGCGGCCCCGAGGGTTAGAGCCAGTGCGTCATAGGCGTGCGTGTCCTTGTCGGTCGTCACGGTGCGGGCGTCCCGGTCGATCCGCAGCGCCGTTTCCGACAGGCGCAGGGCGATCTGCTGCCCGGTCCACCAGTCGGGCGCGCGCAGGATCAGCCGGTCCAGCCCCATCTGTCCCAGAAGGTAGGCCTTGGAGAGCGGCGGCCGCTGATAAGGTGCCGCTGGTTCCGCACCGATGACGGTCAGCGGGCCAGAATGCCCCTGCGCCCGCAGCCTTGCCGCCATCGAGGCCGCCGCCTGGCCCGCCCCCAGGATCACGATGCGCATGCCCCTGCCCCCCTTCGCGGTTCTCTGGCCTGTTGTTCGGGCGCACCCTATAGTCGCCGCGAATCCGTTGCAATTCAGGAGAGTCGAATGACCATCACCGCCGGAACCAAGCTGCCCGAAGGCCAGTTGCTGCGCGTGGGCGAAAGCGGCCCGGAAAGCGTGCCGACCAGCGACCTGATGCAGGGCCGCGTTGTCCTGTTCGGGCTGCCCGGCGCCTTTACCGGCACCTGCACCAATGCCCATATGCCCAGCTTCGTGCGCAGCGCCGACGCGTTCCGCCAGAAGGGCGTGAACCGGATCGTCTGCGTCACCGTGAACGATCCCTTCGTCGCCAAGGCCTGGGCCGAGCAGACCGGCGCCATCGATGCCGGGATCGAGGTTCTGGCCGATGCCGACGGCAAGGTGACGGCCGCGCTTGGGCTGGACTTTGACGCGCCGCCGGTGGGGTTCTTCGGGCGCTGCAAGCGCTTTGCCGCGCTGGTCGAGGACGGCGTCTTCAAGACCATTGATGTCGAGGATTCGCCGGGCGCCTGCACCGTCAGCGCGGGCGAGGCGCTGCTGGAAAAGGTCTGACCTGACCCGCACCGGGAAACCCTGATTTCCCGGTGCGGACCGGCACGCAGGCGGCTGTTCAGTCGCCCTTGCGGAACGGGGTCCAGTCGGCCAGGGCCTTTATCTCCTGCCCCATCGCGTCGCGCTCCTGCTCCAGATATTGTTCCAACGCGCGCAGGAAGCCTGGGTCCCGCACCCAGTGCAGCGAATGGATGGGCACCGGTTCATATCCGCGCGCCAGCTTGTGTTCGCCCTGCGCGCCCGCCTCGACCCGCGACAGGCCGTGGGTGATCGCGTGGTCGATGGCCTGATGATAGCACAGCTCGAAATGCAGAAAGGCGTGGTCGGCCACGCAGCCCCAGTAGCGGCCATAGATCGCGTCGGGCCCAAGGAAGTTCAGCGCCCCGGCGATGGGCTCGCCGTCGGTCTCGGCCAGGACCAGCAGGATGTCGTCCTTCATCGTGTCATGGATGCGGTCGAAAAAGTCGCGCGTCAGGTAGGGCTGGCCCCATTTGCGCGCACCGGTGTCCTGATAGAACTCCCAGAAGGCATCCCAGTGATGCGGCTTCAGGTCGTCGCCGGTCAGGTGCCGAATGGTCCCGCCAAAGCCTTGGGCGCGGGCGCGTTCCTTGCGCAGGTCCTTGCGCTTGCGCGAGGACAGGGCGCCCAGGAAATCGTCATAGCTGCCATAGCCGCGGTTCAGCCAGTGGAACTGCTGGGTCACGCGCGGCAGGAAGCCCGCAGCCTCGCCCAGACTGCTTTCCTCGGCCGTGCAGAAGGTCACATGCGCACCCGACAGGTCCAGCCGTTCCGTCACCTGCATCAGCCCGGTCAGCAGCGCGCCGAGTGCCTGGTCGTCGCGGGCCAGCAGGCGATTTCCGGTTGCGGGGGTAAAGGGAACGGCGCATTGCAGCTTGGGGTAATAGCGGCCGCCCGCGCGCGTATAGGCCTGTGCCCAGGCATGGTCAAAGATGTATTCGCCCTGGCTGTGCGACTTGGCATAAAGCGGCGCGGCCCCCACGATTTCACCCTGACGTTCCACCGTCAGGTGCAGCGGCTGCCAGCCGGTGCCGGTCCCGACCGAACGCGACTGTTCCAGCGCCAACAGAAACCGGTGAGAGGTAAAGGGGTTGCCGTCACCCAATCCGTCCCAGATCCGGGGGTCGATGGCGGCAATCGAGGGATGGGTGGTCAAGGTCAGCATGTCGCTCATGCCCGCAACATAGGGGCGACGGGGCCGCTTGTCAGGGGCCGCAAGGTCGCGGGGCGCCGGGGCCGGCATCCCGCCTGTTTAGGGCTTACCGCTTGGGCATCCACGCGCGATAACCTTCAAACGTGATATTGTCCGAAATCCGGCGGGCGGCCGGCTCCTCAGCTTCGCTGCGGATGGTCCAGCACAGGATGGGCACCCCCTGGGCGCGCAGGGCGTCGACCCGCGGATTGCCCAGATCCGCCTTGTCATGCGAAATGAAGCTGGCCCCCGACCGGTCGAAGTCGTCGATGGTGGCCAGCCCTTCGCGGCGGCCGGGCGGGACATGCGCCCAGTCATCCGCTCCGAAGGCGCAGGTGGTCAGGCCAACGGGGATGTGGGGCGCGGCCTGATGAAAGGCCGCAACCACATGGGGGTTGAAGGACATAACGGCGACCGGCCCCGCATAGCCCCGCAGCGCCTCGGCCACATGGCCGTGCAGGTTGCCGATGTCGCTGCCGCAGGAGCCGTCCTGGTCCTTGATCTCGATCAGCAGCGGGACCTGACCTGCGACCAGTTTCAGAAACTGCGCCAGGGTGGGCACGGGCTCGTCGCTGCCGGCAAGGCGCAGATCCGCCAGAACCTCGGGCGCGGTTTCGGCGATCAGCCCCTGCTGCGCCGTCAGCCGGGACAGCTGATAGTCGTGAAAGACCATTGGCGTGCCGTCGCCCGCAGGCTGGATATCGCATTCGATGCCATAGCCTGCCTCAATCGCGGCGCGGGCAGCGGCCAGGCTGTTCTCGGGCGCGCCCGGACCGTGCAGGCCGCGATGGGCGATCGGCGTCGTCAGGAACCTGTCGGGCAGCGAGGGCATCAGTGGACCTCAAACACGGCTTCGATCTCGACCGCGACGCCAAAGGGCAGCGACGGGGCCGAGACGGCGGCGCGGGAATGGCGTCCGGCTTCGCCGAAAACCTCGACCATCAGGTCCGAACAGCCGTTGATGACCTTGGGTTGGTCGGTGAAATCGGCGGTCGAGTTCACAAAGCCGGTCAGCTTGACCACCCGCGTCACGCGGTCCAGGTCGCCAATGGCCGATTTCAGCTGCGCGATCAGCGCCAGGCCGCAACGGCGTGCGGCTGCCACGCCTTCTTCAATGCTGGTGCCGTCGCCCAGCTTGCCCGTGATGAAGCCGTTCTCGTCCGCGCTGATCTGGCCCGAGATGAACACCAGGTTGCCGGTCTGGACAAAGGGGACATAGTTGGCGGCCGGCGCAGGGGCTGCCGGAAGCGTGATGCCCTTGTCGGCCAGGGTCTGTTCAATGCTCATGATGTCCTCGCTTGGGTTGGGTTTGGCGGGACCCTAGCGCGGGCCGTGTCAGGCGACCAGAGCCTCGGCGCGTTTCAGGTCCACGCTGACCAGTTGGCTGACGCCCTGCTCCACCATGGTCACGCCGAACAGACGGTCCATGCGCGCCATTGTCACGGCATGGTGGGTGATGATCAGGAACCGCGTGTCGGTGCGCCGGGTCATCTCGTCCAGAAGATCGCAAAAACGGCTGACATTGGCATCGTCCAGGGGCGCGTCGACCTCGTCCAGCACGCAGATGGGCGCGGGATTGGCCAGGAAAACCGCAAAGATCAGTGCCATCGCCGTCAGCGTCTGTTCACCCCCCGACAGCAGGGACAGGGTCGACAGCCGCTTGCCCGGGGGCTGGCACATGATCTCTAGGCCCGCCTCCAGCGGATCGTCGGATTCGACCAGAACCAGCCGCGCCTCGCCGCCGCCGAAGAGCGTCGTGAACAGCGTGGCAAAGTTGCCGTTCACCGTGTCGAAAGCGGTCAACAGACGCTCGCGCCCTTCACGGTTCAAGCTGCTGATGCCGGCGCGCAGCTTTCGGATCGCTTCCTGCAGGTCGGTCTTTTCGGCGGCCAGACGGTCGCGGTCGGCCTCCAGCGCACGCTTGTCTTCATCAGCGCGCAAGTTGACGGCGCCCAGGGCTTCGCGCGCCGCGCGCAGGCGGGCGACCTGATCCTCCAGCGCGTCGGCGGGGGCAGTCTGGTCGAAATCGCCCAAGGACGCGCGCAACTGGTCGGGCGTCTGCTCGGTTTCCTCCAGGATCCGATCGCGGGCCATGGCCCCGGCGGTTTCGGCGGCCTCGGCGCGGGCCTTGCGGGCGGCGCGCAACTCGCGCGCCTCGGATGCGGCACGCTCGGCCTCGCGCTCGGCCAGGGCGGCGGCGCGGGCGGCCTCGTCCGCCGCGCCAAGGGCATCGCGCGCGCGGTCCAGACGGGTGCGGGATTGATCCTCGCGCTCGGTCAGGACCATGCGGCGATCGGCCAGGATGGCGGGCTGGGCCTGTGCCTCGGCCAACTCGTCCCGCGCGGCATCCCGCCGGGCTGCCAGTTCCGAGGCGCGCGTGCCCGCCTGCTGCAGCCGCAGCCGCCAGCCCGATTCCTCCTTGGCAATTTCCTGCAGGCGCTTCACGCGGGCCGTCGCATCGCGGCGCAGCTCGTCCAGTGCGGCACGCCGGGTCATGGTGGCAATGCGCGCGGCCTCGACGCCGGTGCGGGCATGTTCGGAGGCCGCCGCCGCATCGGCCCGGTCGGGCAGCGCCGCCAGCTGCGCCTCGGCCTCGGTCAGCCGGCCACGGGCATCGGCGGCGTCGGCCTGATGACGCGCCAGTTCGCCCCGGGCCGCCTCCGCGCGGCTGGCAGCCAGAGCAAGATCCGATTCAGCTCGTGTGGCGGCACGTGCAGCATCCGACAGCAGCCGTTCCGCCTCGCGGCGGGCGTCCCGGGCCGATTTCTCGATCTGCGTGGTTTCAGCCAAGGCTGCGCGGGCATCCTCATGCGCCTCGACAGCGACAAAGGCGCGGGCCTGCGCCTCGTTCGACTGGCCGGTGATCCGCGCCAGTTCGTTCACCTTCTGAAGGTGCAGCGCGGCTGCAGAGGACGCCTCGCCGGCCATTACCCGCAACCCGTCCCACCGGAACAGGTCTCCTTCAGGCGTGACCAAACGCTGCCCAGGCCGCAGCTGTGGCTGCAGGGCGGCGCCTTGTTCGGCATCCAGCACCAGACCTGTCTGCGACAACCGCCGCGCCAGCGCACCCGGACCCACCACATGCGGCCCCAAAGGACGCGCGCCGGCGGGCAGCGGCTGCGGCACGTCCCAATCCGGCAGGTTGTGCCATCCCGATCCCGTTTCGGTCACGCCGGCGCGCAGGTCATCGCCAAGCGCCGCGCCAAAGGCAACCTCGTACCCCCGCGCCACCTGCACCTGATCCAGCAGCGTGCTCCCGCCCGACCGGCCGCGCTCGACCAGACGGCGCAGCGCCGCCATCTCGGCACCCAAGGCTGCGGCCTCGCCCTCGGCCTCGGATCGGGCGGCGCGCGCGGCGGCCTCCGACGTCTCGGCCTCGGCACGGCTGGCCTCGGCTTGGGCCAGCGCGTCTTCGGCGGCATCAACGCGGTCGCGGGCCTGATCCTGGGCAGCATCGGCCTGGTCCAAGGCAGCGGCGGCAGCCTCTCCGGCCTCGTTGGCACGGGCAACGGCCTCGGCGGCTTCGGCAGCCGAACGCTCGGCCCGGTCGAACATGGCACGCAGGTCGGCGACAAGCCGCTCGGCCGATTGGTGGCGGGCGGCCAGACGCGCCGCTTCGTCCGTCAGCTCGGCCAGCCGCGCCTCAACTTCGCGCAGCGCCTCGGCGGCCTCCTCCGCCCGCGCGGCGGCGGCGTCCAGGCGGTCCTCGTGACCCTTGCCGGCCTTGTCCAGTTCGGCCTTTTCCCGGGCCAGCCGCTCGACCACCTCGCCGGCATCGCGGTTCAGCGCCTCTTCCCGGTCGATGTCGCGGTCCAGTTGACCGATACGGGCCGCAAGCCCGGCGATAGCCTCGGCGGCACGTGCCTCGGCCGCGGCCAGCGCCTCCCGCTCAACCGTCACGCGCGACAGGATGGCGGCTGCGACCTGCTCCTCCTCGCGCAGATCCGGCAGGGCAGCCTCGGCAGCCTCGCGCCGGGCCCGCGCCTGATCCGAGGCCGAACCAGCCTCGGCCGCCGCCCGGACGGCTGCCTGCAACGCCGCACCTGCCGCCTGCCGCGCGGCCTCGGCCTCGGCCCAGCGGCGATAAAGCAGCACCCCCTCGGCCAGTCGCAATGCGGCACCGATCTCTCGGTATTTTGCGGCGGCACGCGCCTGCCGGGCCAGCGCTGCCGCCTGCGCGGACAGCTGGTCCAGGGTGTCATCCACCCGCGTCAGGTTCGCCTCTGCGCCGTTCAGCTTTAGCTCGGCCTCGTGGCGGCGCGCGTAAAGGCCCGAAATCCCCGCCGCTTCCTCCAGGATGCGCCGGCGGTTCTTGGGCTTGGCGTTGATCAGTTCGCTGATCTGCCCCTGCCGCACCAGCGCAGGCGAGTGTGCGCCCGTCGAGGCATCGGCGAACAGCATCTGCACGTCACGCGCCCGCACATCCTTGCCGGCGATCTTGTAGGCGCTGCCCGCGTCGCGGGTGATGCGGCGGGTGATGTCGAACTGGTCGTCGTCGTTGAAGCCCGCCGGTGCCAGGCGGCCGCGGTTGTCGATGGTCAGCGACACCTCGGCATGGGCGCGGGCATTGCGGCGCGTGGTGCCGGCAAAGATCACGTCCTCCATCCCCTCGCCTCGCATGGCGGTCGGGCGGTTCTCGCCCATGACCCAACGCAGCGCCTCCAGCAGGTTGGACTTGCCGCAGCCGTTGGGGCCGACCACGCCCGTCAGCCCCTCGCGGATGACCAGGTCGGTCGGGTCCACGAAGCTCTTGAAGCCGTTAAGGCGCAGGCGGTCAAAGCGCAAAGGGGCAGGTCCGTCAGATTCGGGTCAATGCGTGATTGTCCCTGCCCTGCCCCACCAAGTCAACCATACCGCAAGATGTCGCGGGACGGGTCCTGTCGTCCACAAGATGCGGCTGCGCAGAGCATCTGGCATGGCGTCGCGTCCCGCGCTAGCGTGTCGCGATGATCCAGACGCTTGCCATCATCCTCAGCTTTCAGCTGGCCGGGGAAATCACCTCCCGCGCCCTGTCGCTGCCCCTGCCCGGCCCTGTGGTCGGACTGATCGCGCTGGTCCTAGCCTGCATCCTGCGGCCGGCACTTGCCACGCGCATCCGGCCGGCCGCGACCGGGCTGCTGTCGCACCTGTCGCTGTTCTTCGTGCCGGCGGGGGTGGGCATCGTGGCGCATTGGGACCTGCTGCGCATGCACGGGATCGGCCTTGCAGCCGCGTTGACGGGATCGACGCTTCTGGCCATCGCGGCGGGAGCCTGGGCGTTCACGCTGGTCGCACGGTTGACAGGCTCCGAAGAACCCGCCGCGCTGAGGGACCAGGGACGTGAGTGACCCCCTGCTGATCTGGTCCTATCTGGCGCAGGGGCCGCTGCTGTGGCTGACCGCCACACTGGTTGCCTATCTGGCGGGCGACGCCGCCTTTCGCACGGCCGGCCGCCAAAGCTGGGCCAACCCGGTCCTGGTCGCGGTGATCCTGCTGGCGGTGCTGCTGTGGGCCACGGACACCGACTATGCCACCTACTTCGAAGGGGCGCAGTTCGTGCATTTCATGCTGGGACCGGCCACGGTCGCCTTGGCCCTGCCGCTTTACGACAACCTGCCGCGGGTGCGAAAGGCGGCGCTGCCGATGCTGGCCGGGCTGGTGGCGGGATCGGGGGTGGCGGTCCTGTCCGCCTTGGCGATCGCCCGCGCCTTCGGCATCGGCGGGCCGGTTCTGGCCTCGCTTGCGCCCAAGTCCACGACCGCGCCCGTGGCGATCGGCATCGCGGAATCTCTTGGCGGCCAGCCGACGCTGACGGCGGCGCTGGTGCTGCTGACCGGCATCTTCGGGGCGATTGTTGTGACGCCCTTGCTGAACATGCTGCGGATCCGGGACTGGCGTGCGCGCGGCTTTGCGGTGGGCGTCGCCGCGCATGGCATCGGTACCGCGCGGGCGTTTCAGGTCAACGCCACGGCGGGCGCATTTTCCGGTATCGGCATGGGGCTGAACGCGGTGCTGACGGCCATCATCGCGCCGCTGGCCCTGCGACTGTTCGGGGGGTAGGCGCCGCAGGTCAGCCCTGGGTGCCGCCTTCCAGCCGGTTGCGCAGCTCGCGCAGGACCGGCAGCGCGCCCCGCACGCGGTCGGCGCCGATGTCGCGCACCACCCCCGCGATCAGCGGCATGAAGGCCGCCAATGCGGTGTCGCGCGCGGTCCGGCCCGCCGGGCTGATCGACACGAACTTGCGGCGGGCATCATCCCAGTCCGGACGGATATGCACATGCCCTGCCCATTCCAGCCGCGACAGGGTGTTGGTCATCGCGCCGCGGGTGACGTGGAACGCTTCGGCCAATTGGGCGGGGGTCCGCTCCTCGTTGACATGCGCCAGAAGGTTCAGGACCGAGAAGTGCGAGATCTGCATGCCGCGGGGCAGCGCCTTGCTGATCAGGTTGCGAGACAGCTGTTCCGCGATCAGCACCTCCGCAAACAGGCTTGCCGCCAGCCTGTCGGTTGCCTTGGACTGGTCAATGTCGGTCGGGCGTGTCGTCATGGTCTTCCGGGGCCGCAAAGGGCCGGTCATGTGTCAAAGACGGAATGCGGGACCGTGCCCTGTCAACTGCCTGAAGGTCAAGCGAAACGATCGTGCATCCCGGTGTCTCACCACCGTCTGCAAGAACCGTGCCCCAAGGGTCCACGACCAGGCTGTGGCCGTGGCTGCGGCGCGGCGGCCGATCGGGACTGTGCGGGCTGGGATGGATGCCGCATTGCGTGGGGGCCAGCACGAAGCAGCCGGTTTCAATGGCGCGGGCGCGCAGCAGCACCTGCCAATGCGCATCCCCCGTCACCGGATTGAAGGCCGAGGGCACCGTCAGGACGCGCGCGCCGGCCTGGGCCAGCTGCCGGTAAAGCTGAGGAAACCGCAGGTCATAGCAGATCGTCATGCCGACGGGCACGCCCTCGACCCGGGTCAGCACGGCACGGTCGCCGGGCCGATAGGCTGCGCTTTCGCGATAGGACTCGGTGTCGCTGATCGTCACATCGAACATGTGCAGCTTGTCATAGCGCGCGCGGATGTTCCCCTGCGGATCGACCAGCAGGCTGCGATTGGCAAAGCGCCCGTCCGGGTCGTCCGTCGCCAGTGCCAAGGATCCGATCATCAGCCAGATCCCCAGATCCCGCGCCTCGGTCCGCAATGCGGCCAGGGTGGGGTCCTCGGCCTCGGGGCGCAGCAGGCGGCGCTGCCGGTTGCGGTCGGGCGACAGCAGGTTCGTGGCCTCGGGTGTCAGAACCAGATGGGCACCCTGATGGGCCGCCTCGCGGATCAGCGGAACGGTCTGTTCCAGATTGGCCTGCGGATCGTCGCCGACCGTCAGCTGGATCAGCCCGACGGTCAGCGAGGCGGGTGCCATCACGCAGCGCCCTTCAGCAGCGGGTCCAGCTTTCCCGCGCGATCCAAGGCGTAAAGATCATCGCAGCCGCCGACATGCGTGTCACCGACAAAGATCTGCGGAACGCTGCGCTTGCCGTTGGCGCGCTGAGTCATTGCGGTACGCTTGGCCGGGTCAGTGCCAACGTCCACTTCCGAATAAGAGACGCCCTTCTGGTCAAGCAGCGCCTTGGCGCGGATGCAGAACGGGCAGGTGCGGGTGGTATAGATCTCGATCGAGGGCATGTTGGTCCTTTCTGTGGTGGTCCCCTTATCTAGTGATCCTTGACCGCCCTTGCCAGAACCGCGACCGAAACGGGCCCCGAGCCTGCCGCCAGCAGCGCCGTCGCCGCCGCCGTGATCGTGGCCCCCGATGCCATCACATCGTCCACCAGCAGCACCGGCCGGCCTTGCACCCCCACCTGCCGCCGCCGGCTGACCGCCAATGCGCCGTCCTGGTTGGCAAAGCGGTCATGTGCGCCCCGATGATCCTGCGCGGGGGTATGGCGCAGACGCGTCAGCAGGTCAGCCTGGTGCGGCAGGTCCAGAAGCCGCGCCAGTCGGCCCGACACCTGCGCCGCCTGGTTGTACTTGCGCCGCATCAGCCGCCGCAGATGCAGCGGCACCGGCGCCACGATCATGTCGGGCTGCACCAGCGGGGCCACGGCGCGTGCCAGCCAGGCGGCCATCGGCGGTGCCAGGTCCAGCCGGTCGCCGTGCTTCAGCGCCAAAATCAGCTTGCGCCCGGTGCCGCCATAAACCATCGCCGCCCGGCCCCGCGACCAGGGCCGGACCGCCACCAGGCAGTCGTCGCAGACCAGCACCTCGGCCCGGCCCGTGCCGTCGTCCGGCAGGGGCGCACCGCAGCAGTCGCAGCAGGCCCCGGTGATGAAGGCGGCCTCTTTCCAGCAATCGGGACAAAGGTGGATCGCGCCGGGGCCGCTGTCGGCCACCCCTGCCCCGCAGGACAGGCATTGCGGCGGATAGAGCAGCAGAAGCGCCGCTTTCATCGCCCCGGAAAGCATCCTATGTTCCAGCCCCATGACCCATCCCGCATCCGACCGCCCCGCCCTGACCGACCGCGATGCCCTGCTGCGCCAGCGCGACCGCGCGCACCGCACGGGGCTGGTGGACCTGTTCCACCAGATCGCCGCCGATGAGATCGAGGATAGGCTGGCAGAGGTTAACAGGACCTTTACGGCACCCGCCCTGGTGACGGGTTTCCCGGACATCTGGGGCCCGCGCTTTCCGCAGGCGCGGGTCGTGGGGGACGCGCCGATGCTGGATTTGCAGCCAGAGGCGCATGACCTGGTGATCCATGCCATGTCGCTGCACTGGGCCGATGACCCGGTGGGGCAGATCGTGCAATGCCGCCGTGCCCTGCGCGAGGACGGCCTGTTCATCGGCGTCTGCTTTGGCAACCAGACCTTGGCCGAACTGCGCGCGGCCTTGGGCCAGGCCGAGGCCGAAATCCGGGGCGGGCTGTCGCCGCGCATCCTGCCCATGGGCGAGATCCGCGACCTGGGCGGGCTGCTGCATCGCGCAGGACTGGCCTTGCCGGTCGCGGACCTGCTGCACCAGCGCGCCAGCTATCGCGACCTGTTCCACCTGGGCCGCGACCTGCGCGCCATGGGCGAAGGCAACGCCATGGCCGCCCGGCTGCGCCGCCCCACAGCGCGCGGTGTCATGGCCCGCGCCGCCCAGATCCTGGCCAGCCACCATCCCGACCGCGACGATCCGTCCCGTGTCGCCGTCACCTTTGATCTGGTCTTTCTGACCGGGTGGGCGCCTTCGGACAGCCAGCCCAAACCGCTGCGGCCCGGCTCGGCGCGAACCCCGCTGGCCGATGCCTTGAACGAAATCAGGAAAAAGCAACAATGAGACCGACCCACGCGCCCGCCGACCATCCCCGGATCCCGCTGGCCAAGACCGGCATCCTGATCGCCAACCTAGGCACGCCGGACGGCTATGACTATTGGTCGATGCGCCGTTATCTGAACGAATTCCTGTCGGACCGCCGCGTCGTCGACGTGAACCGCCTGATCTGGCAGCCGCTGCTGCAGGGCGTGATCCTGACCAAGCGGCCCTTCAGTTCCGGCAAGAACTACAAGCTGATCTGGAACCACGAGGCGAACGAAAGCCCGCTGCTGACCATCACCAAGGCCCAGACCAAGGCGCTGGCCGAACTGGCGCAGGACGAATGGGGCGACCAGGTGATGGTCGATTTCTGCATGCGCTATGGCAACCCGTCGACCGGGGACGTGGTGCGGCGGATGGTCGATGCGGGCTGCCGCCGGATCGTGTTCCTGCCGCTTTACCCGCAATACGCGGGGCCGACCTCGGCCACCGCCAACGACCAGCTGTTCCGCGTCCTGATGAAGGAAACCTGGCAGCCGGCCGTGCGCACCTGCGAGCCCTATGTCAGCCGCCCCGACTATATCAAGGCGCTGGCCGACAGCGTGCGGCGCGCGCTGGATGGCAAGGTTCCGAAAAAGCTGGTCGCATCCTATCACGGGATGCCCAAGCGCTACCTGATGCAAGGCGACCCCTATCACTGCCAGTGCCAGAAGACCTCGCGCCTGCTGCGCGAGGAACTGGGCTGGCCCGAAGGGATCATCGACACGACCTTCCAGTCGGTCTTTGGCCGCGAGGAATGGCTGAAGCCCTATACTGTCGATCACGTGGCCGAACTGGCCCGCCAGGGGCACACGGACATCGCGGTCCTCTCCCCCGCCTTCTCGTCGGACTGCATCGAGACGCTGGAGGAGATCAACGGCGAGATCCGTGAAAGCTTTGAAGAGGCCGGGGGACACGAGTTCCAGTACATCCCCTGCCTCAATGACGACGCGGCCCACATCCAGGTGATGCTGAACGTGATCCGCGAGAACATCCAAGGCTGGGTCGAACCCCGCAGCTGACACGCGACAGGGGCCGAACGGCCCCTTCTTGCGTCACATGACCAGAACCTGCGTGCCGACCTTGGCCAGGCCGAACAGTTCGGCGATGTGTTCGTTGTAAAGCCCGATGCAGCCGTTCGATGACTTGCGCCCGATCTTGCGCGTGTCATGCGTGCCATGGATGCGATAATACTGCCAGCTGAGCCACAGGGCGTGGGTGCCAAGCGGGTTGTCCGGCCCCGGCGGCACGAAATCCGGCCATTCGGGATTGCGCTTCTTCATTTCGGGCGTGGGCGCCCAGGACGGACCCTCGACCTTCTTGATGATCTCGGTCCGGCCGGTGCGGATCAGGTCCTCGCTGACCGGGATGGACGAGGGATAGACGCGATAGGTGCTTTCGTCCTCGGACCAGTAATGGACCGCGCGCGAGGTGAGGTCGCACAGGATCGCACCGTTGGTCAGGTTCTGGAAATGCGGGCGCCAATCCTGCATCCGGAAACTGGAGATGTTGTGCTGCGGCCCGCTGTTGGCCGGGGCCGCGGGGGCGGCCACCGGCAGGCCGGTCGCAGGATCAAGCCCCTGCGCCAGCACCGGCAACGCGGCACCCGCAGCCCCAAGCGCCGCAGCCGCACCCAAAAAGGTTCGGCGATTGAAAGAAGGCGATCTGCTCATCGACACATGTCCTCGGTTCACCGCTCTTGAGGGGCGGGGTTGAAAGCCCGTTTGGTCCGGGGGTGCCTGAAATATAGCGTCCCGGCAGATTCGCGGCAATTCATAGCACCGTGCGGATGCTGCGGTTGCACCATGCGCGCAACTCACGCAGAGTTGCGTTTGAAGCCTGGGCGCCCGTTCGATACACCTGCGCCAAAAGGCCGATGAGGGGCACCGGAAAAATGAAATCGTTCAACATCTTGCCGATGATCGCCATGATCTCGCTCGGCGCCTGCGCGCCGCGATATCTGCAGAACCAGCCCCCGGTCATGCCGGTCGAACAGCAGGCGCCGGCGCAACCCGCCATTCCTGACACGGCTGCGATCAGCGGGCGGGTGTTGCAGCAGATCAACACCCTGCGGGGCAATATCGGCCAGGCAGCTCTGGTGCCCAATCCGCAGCTGGATGCGGCGGCGCTGGCGCATTCGCGGGACATGTCCGCGCAGAACCGGGCCTGGCATTGGGGATCGGACGGATCGTCCCCCCTGGACCGGGCGCGGCGGCAGGGGTTCACCGGCACGCTGGTGGGCGAGAACATCTCGGAAAGCTATGAGAACGAGATGCAGACCCTGGCCGCCTGGATGAGCACGCGCGACACCCGCGACGTCATCATGGACCCCACGGCCACGCAGCTGGGCTTTGCCTGGTTCACCGAACCGTCGGGCAAGATCTGGTGGACGCTGCTGACCGCGCGCTGATCGAACAGCACAAAGCCCCGGTTTCGGCCGGGGCTTTGACATGATGCGACTGCGCCCGTCAGGGAAAGATCACGATAGGCGTTCCGGGGCTGAGCATCGCATAGATTTCCTCGATCTCCTCATCGGCCACGGCGATGCAACCCGCCGTCCAGTCCCGCTGGCGCGGGAACAGGTTGTTGCCATCGGGTCCGCGTCCGTGGATGAAGATGTCGCCCCCTGGATTCCTGCCTTGCCCTTCCGCAAAGGCACGATCGGCGGCATTGGGATAGGATACCCCGACCGACAGGTGATAGCGGCTGCGCGGGTTGAAGCGGTCCACGTAATAGATGCCTTCGGGGGTCTTGCCGTCCCCCTCGAACTGCTTGTGGCCGACAGGCTGGTTGCCAAGGCTGATATCATAGGATCGCACGACGTTCGAACCGCTCAGCAGGTGCATGCGCCGCTCACCCTTGTTGATCGACACCTGTGTCACGGGCGGGCCCGCATAGCGCGGGAACTTGGTCGGCTGTTGCGGCTTGCCACAGGCGGCCAGCAAGGCCAGCATCGAAATCGTGAAGGTCCGACGGGTCGTTCTGCTCATCACTGCCTCTGAAAGCGTTTTTGATTTTTATGATCCCCGGATATCACAAGTCGCCCGGCCCTGCCTAGCTTCGCCTAAAATCTGCCACTATTTCGACATGCGGAGAAAAGCGGAACTGATCGACCACCCAGAGCTGTTCGAGCCGATACCCCGCATCGGCCAAAATCCGCGCATCCCTTGCGAAATTAACCGGATCGCAGGCCACGAAAGCCACCACCGGAACCCCTGCTGCTGCCAATTGGCGAACCTGCGCCTCGGCTCCTGACCGTGGCGGATCTATCACGGCGGCGTCAAAAAGGCGCAGTTCGTCGGGCAACAGGGGGCGGCGGGCCAGGTCGCGCATCTGGATCGTGACAGCATTCAGTCCCGCAGCGCCCCGCCAGGCCGAATCAAGGGCGGCCAGCGGCGCGGCCAGTCCCTCGACGGCATGAACCCGCGCCTCCTCGGCCAAGGGGAGGGTAAAGGTGCCGCAGCCCGAAAAAAGGTCCACGATATTTCGGGCACCACCGACGGTCTGTTGCACTGCTGCCAGCAGGGCCGCTTCGCCCTCTGCAGTGGCTTGCAGAAACGCCCCCGGGGGCGGGATGACATGGGCGCGCCCCATGGGCAGGGCGGGCGGGCGGCGGGTGATCGACTGCCCATCCCAGTCCAGCCGGGCCAGGTCCCCCTCCTCGGCCAAGGCCGCCAGCACTTGGAAAAGCGCCGCATCCATCAGCTTGCCGCCCCTGATCGCCAGGTCCAGACCCGCCGGTCCGTGGATCACCGTGATGTCCAGTTCGCCCGCGCGCGAGGCCCCCGCCACCACGATCCTGCGCAGCAGCGGCAATGCCGCTGTGATCTGGGGACGCATCACCTGGCATTCGGCCAGATCGACGATCACGTCCGAGGCGCGCGCGTGAAAGCCCACCAGTGCGCCCTTCTTGGTCCGGCGCCCCGACAGCACGGCCCGCCTGCGCGACTGCAGGGGCGAGACATGGACCTGCGGCACGGGGGCGGCGATGCCCTGCGCGGCCAGCGCCGTCTCGACCACCTGCCGTTTCCAGGCGGTGGTGAATACATCCGAGGCATGCATCAGCGAACAGCCCCCGCAGGCGCGGTAATGTCCGCAAACCGCCCGCACCCGGTCGGGCGACGGGGTGACGATCCGGGGCGCGGCGATGCGGCCGTCGGTCGCCTCGCCCTCGACCACCTCTCCCGGCAGGGTCAGCGCGGCCAGCGCCCGCCCCTCCTCGCCCTGTGCCACGCCGTCGCCCTTGCGGCCAAGCCTCTCAATCACCCACCGGCTCATTCGGCGGCCTCTTCGGTGCCCAGGAAGCCCCCGGACTGTCGCGACCAATAGCGGGCATAGCGCCCGCCCCGCGCCAGCAGTTCGTCATGGGCGCCCTGTTCGACGATCTGCCCATCCTCCATCACGATGATCCGGTCCAGTTCGGCAATGGTGGACAGGCGATGCGCGATGGCCAGCACCGTCTTGCCCCGCATGGCGCGGGTCAGGGCCTCCTGGACCTGCGCCTCGACCTCGCTGTCCAATGCGCTGGTCGCCTCGTCCAGGACCAGGATCGGCGCGTCCTTCAGGAAGGCACGGGCCAGCGCGATGCGCTGGCGCTGGCCGCCCGACAGCTTGACGCCGCGTTCGCCCAGATGGGCGTCGTATCCCGTCCGGCCCGCATGGTCGCGCAGCGTCAGGATGAAGTCGTGCGCCTCGGCCGCCCGGGCGGCGGCGATGATCTCGGCCTCGGTCGCGCCGGGCCGGCCGTAAAGGATATTGTCGCGGGCCGAACGGTTGAACATCGCCGTTTCCTGCGTGACCATCGCGATCTGGCGGCGCAGGCTTTCCTGCGTGACCTCGCGCAGGTCATGGCCGTCGATGCGGATCGCCCCCCGCTCGACATCGTAAAGCCGCAGCAGCAGCGCGACCAGCGTGGACTTGCCGGCCCCCGATGCTCCAACGATGCCGATCTTTTCTCCCGCCGCCACCCGCAGGACCATGTCGCGGATGCCACCCTCGGTCCGGCCATAGGCGAAATCGACATGGTCGAATTCTATCCCGCCGCTGACCCGGTCCAGGACCCGGGCGCCGGGCGGGTCCGTCAGGGCATGGGGCGGAGACAGGGTCTTCATTCCGTCCTCGACCTCGCCGATATTGCCCCACATGCCCATCAGCGCCATGCTGACCCAACCGGTCATCTGGCTGAGCCGCATGGCGATCGCGCCCGAGGCCGCCACGTCGCCCACGCTGGCCGCGCCCTGGCGCCACAGCATGATCGTGCCGCCGACCAGGATCACCGGCAGGATGCCCGCAACCACCATCAGCGACAGCCGGAACCAGGTCGAGACGACGCCGAAGTCCAGCGCACGTTCCCGGAACCCCGCCATGGCTCCCAGCGCCGCCTGATCCTCGTGATCGGCATGGGCGAACAGCTTGACCGTCTTGATGTTGGTAATCGTGTCCACCACCTGACCGGTCACGTTCGCGCGGGCCGACGCACGCGCCCCCGACTTGGCGCGGATGCGGGGCAGGAAAAACCGGATCAGGAAGAAATAGGCCGCCAGCCACACCAGCAGCGCCACCGCCCCCCAACCATCGACGGCCAGAAGGAAGGCAGCCGACCCGATAACCGAGGCCAGCGCGAAAGCCACCACGTTCACCATTTCAGACGCGACATCCGTGACGGCGCGCGCTGTCTGCATCTGCTTCTGGGCCAGCCGTCCGGCAAAATCGTTGTCAAAGAAGGTCACCGCATGCCCCATGGTCCAGCGGTGCAGCCGCGACAGAACCAGCGGCAGGATGTTCGGCCCGATGATCACGTTCGAACTGGCCGTGGACAGGCCAAAGATCGCCGGGCGGATCACTAGGAAAAAGAAGGCAAAGCCCGCGACCAGCCCCCAGTTCTGCGTCCAGAAGTCGCCGGTCGCGCTGCCGGTTACGGCATCCACGACCATCCCCAGCAGCATCGCCGATACGACATCCGCCGCGCCGCCAAGGGCCGAGGCGACGGCCGCAAAGCCCAAACCCGGCCAAGCCCCCGACAGGCACCAGCGAAAGAAGGCCAGCAGCGTGTCGGGCGGTGCACCCTCGGCCGGGCGAAAGGCATCGACCATGCGTCCGAAACGGGCGTGAAGGCTCATGGCGTCTCCTCTTGGGCCAGATGGGCCATGTCGATCAGGGCTGGGGCAGGCAGCGAAAAGCCCGAGGCGATCCAGGCCGCCTCGGCCGCCTTCAGCCCTCGGCCAAGGGCGGGGCCGGTCAGCGGGGCCAGATCCGCCGCAGCGACCGGCAAGCTTGCGGACGCAGCCCTTTCGATGCGCTCGCGCCAGTCCTGGGGCAGCGGGTGTCCGGCCGCAGCCGCCAGCAGGGCGTGGTCCGTTCCCAGATCCGCCCCAAGACGATAGGCGGCCTCGTCAACGGACCAGTCCTTTTCCCGTGCGTCGCGCAGCCTGTCCTGGCCACTGGTTTCGGCCCGCGACAGACGCAGGGTCATGGCGCAGTCGGTGGGCGACAGGGCCGCCAGACGGCGCCGCCAGACAGGTGGCACACCGTTTTCGACCGTCAGCAGCGCCGTCAGTCCTTCGGTCCGAGCATTGGGCAAGATCATCGGCAGGACGCCGGTTGCCTGCATCAGCGCCACTGCGGGACCGGGATCGGCAGCATCAAGCAGTTTCCTCATCTCGGCACCGATACGCTCGCGCGCGATCCCGGCCAGCCCCTGCCGATGAACGGCACAGGCCGCCACGGCCTGCGGATCGGCCTGCCTGCCATATCGGGCCAGGAACCGAAAAAAGCGCAGGATACGCAGGTAATCCTCGCGGATGCGCTGATCGGGATCGCCCACGAAGCGCAGGCGCCGCGCCCACAGGTCCGGCAGGCCGCCCATCGGGTCGATCACGGTGCCGGTGGGGTCGGCGTAAAGGGCGTTGATGGTGAAATCACGGCGAGCGGCATCCTCGGTCAGATCGGTCGAAAAGGCGACAATGGCATGGCGCCCGTCGGTGCTGACATCGCGGCGGAAGGTCGTTACCTCAAAGCCGCGCCGGTCGGCCACAACGGTGACGGTGCCATGGTCGATACCAGTGGGGACCGCCCGCAGGCCTGCGGCCTTGGCCAGTGCCGCAGTCCGGTCCGGGGTCGCATCGGTGGCGATGTCGATGTCGTCCACCGGCTCGTTCAGCAGGGCGTTGCGGACGGCGCCCCCCACCAGATAGGCGCGGTTTCCCTGTGCCTGCAGCGCCTGCAGGACCCGATGCAGCGCGCTGTCCGACAGGACGTGGTCGGGCAGCCCGGTCACGGGTTCAACCTGCGCGCCAGGCCCAGCAGGATCCGCGCGGTCGCGCCCCACAAGTAATAGGGGCCGAAGGGTGCCGCGTGATAGCTGCGCCACCCGCCCCGCCAGCGCCGCCGCTCGATCCGATAACGGGCGGGAACGGCTACATGGTCAAAGGGCAAAAAAAAGGCTTCCTCGACCTCGCCGGCCTCGGGAACGGGGATGTAGGCGCCGTCGATCACCGCAAGCACTGGCGTGACGGAAAACCCGGTGACCGTGCGATGCGGCGGAAGGCAGCCCATCAGGCGGACCTGCGCAGGGTCCAGCCCCACCTCCTCGCGCGCCTCGCGCAGAGCCGCGGCGACAACATCGGTATCGACAGGTTCGACCTTGCCGCCCGGCAGCGCGATCTGGCCGGGATGGTGGCGCAGGCCCGAGCCGCGTTTGGTCAGCAGCAGCCGACCGTCTTCGGCACGAAAAGCCGCCAGAACCCCCGCCGCACGCAGCGGCGCATCCGGCGGGGCGACCTCGGGGTTCAGGTCGTAATCGGAACTGGGTCCGGCGGTACGCAGCAGCGCGTCGCGCAGCCGGGCCTCGGACCAGCCTCCGGTCACTCGGCCGCCTTGTCGCTGCTGTCCAGCGGGCGTCCTTCGGCGTCGATCGTGGCCTCGAAACCCAGGCTGCGGGGGTCGAACTCGTAATGCGCGCCGCAGAACTGGCAATCTGCCGTCACAATGCCGGCGTCGGTCGTCATATGCGTGATATCCTTTGCCGAATAGATCGACAGGGTGTTGCGCACCCGGTCCGATGTGCACGAGCAGCCGAACTCCACACGCTGTGCCTCGAAGACGCGGGGGACTTCTTCGTGGAACAGGCGCAGCAGCAGGTCGGTTGGGCCGACAGTCGGGCCGATCAGCTCCAGCGTCTCGACCGTGTCCAGCAGCATGTTCGCCCGGTTCCAATTTTCGGATTCCGCGCCCTGAAGGATATCGGCAGCGGCGATCAAGCCGCCCTCGCCCGTGCCGCCTTCGGCAGGCATCATGGGCTGCGCGGGCAGCGTCTGCAGCATCACGCCGCCGGCGCGCCAGTGCGGCCCCTCGCCCGCGACATGGGACAGGCCCGAAGACAGCTGGAACCGCGTGGGCAGCTGTTCCGACTGTGCAAAATACGCCTGCGCACAAGCGGCCAGAGAGCCTCCGGCCAAGGGAGTGATCCCCTGATAAGGGGTGCTGCCGGACCCTTGGTCGATCAGGATGGCAAAATAGCCCTCGCCGATCTGCTCGAAGGGCGGGCGCCCGTCCAGGCGTTCCGGGTCAAAGCTGGCCCAGGCCCTGATGCGCGCCGGCGCATCATCGGATTCAGGGGCGAAGTAATCCGCAGCGATAGTGCGCACGGCGCCATTGCCCCGCACCTGCAGGCTCAGCTTCCAACGCAGCTTGACGGTAGGGCCGATCAGCGCCGTCAGCAGCGCCACCTCGGCCACCAGGGCACTGACAACGGGCGGATAATCATGTCGCGACAGGACATGGTCCAGCACTCCGTCCAGCCGCGCAACGCGGCCGCGGATGTCCGAGCGGTCCAGTTGGAAAGGCAGGATAGTGTCATCCCAGGCGATCTGGTTGATCTTGTTCATCTGTGATCCTTGAAGTCGCGGAGGCGCCGACGGGGTCGGGCCGGGTTGCGCCCAATATAGGGAATTTCCCGACGATCCCAAGAGGGTCCCGCGGCAGGCGGCTTTTACCGCCCGACGCCACGCGGTATCACGGCCACACCGACAGGAAGGAAGATTTCATGACCCCGCGCTTTGGACAACCCCCACGTGCCGGGTGCCGCTATCGGCGCCGGCTGGGCGCATATGCCATCCTGTGGCGCGACGGGCGGCTGCTGCTGACCCATCAGCAGGCCCCCGCCCCCGAATTTCAGCTTCCCGGCGGCGGTATCGATCCCGGCGAGTCGCCCCTGGCCGCGTTGCACCGGGAAGTCGCCGAAGAAACCGGCTGGAGCATCGGCGCCCCCCGGCTGCTGGGCAGCTATCGTCGGTTCTGCTATATGCCCGATTACAACATGCATGCGGAAAAGATGTGCCTGATCTGGACAGCGCGGCCGATCCTGCGCCGTGCCGATCCGACCGAGCCTGGTCACAGCGCGCACTGGATGACCCCGCGGCAGGCGTTGTCGGCGCTGGTCGATCCCGGATCGCGTCACGCACTGCGGATGTGGATGGCCCGCTGAGGGCGGCACCGTCAGTCGGGCAGGCGGATCAGCTTGCCCCCGCCCCGAAACTCGACCAGCACGGCCGACATGTCGTCCTGCCGCTCGCCACGGCAATATTCCGAAACCGACCAGGCCATCGATTCAAGAAACGAATGGCCGTTGAGGAAGGCATTGGTGCGCATCACCGCCTCCAGCCCCTCGTTGCCCAGCTGTCGTCCGCTGGGGGTTTCCGCCTCGGTGATGCCGTCCGAGGTGATAAGCAGGCGGTCGCCGGGAGCAAGGGTGATATCGATTTCATCAAAGATCGCGCTTTCGAAGACGCCGATCGGCATGCCGCCTCGGCCCAGATGGCTGATGGTTCCGTCGGCGCGCTGAAGAACCGGGTGCGGGTGCCCAGCCTGGACCATGCGCAGCTGGCCGGTCGTGTGGTTCAGTTCGCCATAGATCATGGTGAAATAGCTGTCGGTGTTCATCTCCTCCAGCATCATGTTGTTGAAGAAGTTCGCCAAGGCCACGGGACCTGCGGCATCCGCCCCGCTTTGCGCCCCGCGCAGTGCGACGTTCTGGTCCGACGACCCCGACAGATGCACCGAAAGCTGAGCCGTCAGCAGCGCGGCCGTGACGCCGTGGCCTGACACGTCCAGTGCGTAAAGCCCGATCCGGTCCGCACCGATCGGAAAGAACCCGACAAGATCGCCCCCGATATGGCCAGCCGGGCGCAGCAGCAGGCTGATCTCGGCCGGTCCGAAGCGGCCGGATCTTTCCCGGACCAAGCCCTGCTGCAGCTTGCGCGCCTCTCGCAGGTCGCGCTCAATGGCGGCCTGTGTCTCGCTCAGCTGCGCCAGGGCCTGCCGCAGCTGGACGTTGCTGGCACGCAGTTCCTCCTCGATGCGCAGGATGCGTTCGCCCGCCGCCAGCCGCGCCATCAGTTCCTGCGGCAGGACCGGCAGGGCCAGGAAATCGTCCGCTCCGGCGTCCAGGCCCTCCTTGATGTCCTTGTCGTCCAGTCCCTCAGCCAGCAGAACCAGATAGCCATAGCTGGCGCGCTGCAGCTTGCGAAAGGCCGCGCAGAAGTCGGGACCAGACATGCCCGGCATGGCCCAGTCCGAAAGGATAAGGTCGGGCGACAGCTGTTTGCACAAGGCCAGCGCTTCGGCCCCGTCACGCGCCTCGGCCACCGAATAACCGCGCCGCCGCAGCATGGGCGAGATCGCCCTGCGTTGCGCGGCGCTGCCAGCCACAAGCAGCACCGTCCGGCCCGGGGGCGGCGGGGCATCGGCAGGCTTGGATAGGGAACGGGAACGATTCGCGGGTTTCATGACCTGATCTCTAATGCTGCTGTGCTAAAGATCCGGTAAATCCAAAAACAGCAGACAATTAAATTTCAAGTCATGAAGGCTCCTACGCCCCAAGACTCGGGGCCGTCAGACCAGCAGTTCGGACAGGATCCCGTCGTTGGTGATGTCGCGATACGCAAAGCCCGACTGGTCAAGCCGCGCCATCAGCGCCGTCAGGTTTGCGGGTGCCGAGGTTTCAATCCCGATCAGCACCGAACCGAAGTTGCGCGCCGACTTCTTGAGATACTCAAAGCGCGCGATGTCGTCCTGTGGCCCCAGCAGGTCCAGAAAATCGCGCAGCGCGCCGGGCCGCTGCGGCATGCGCAGGACGAAATATTTCTTCAGACCCTGGAAGCGTTGGGCGCGCTCCTTGACCTCGGGCAGGCGTTCGAAGTCGAAGTTTCCGCCCGAACAGACCGCCACGACCGTCTTCCCGGCCAAGTCATCCAGATCGCCCAAAACGTCCAGCGCCAGCGCGCCCGCGGGCTCCAGCACGACGCCTTCGGCGTTCAGCATCTCCAGCATGGTGCGGCAGATGCGGTCTTCGGGGGCCAAGTGCACGTCGGCGGGCAAGAAGCGCGACAGCGCCTCGAAGGGCAGTGCACCGATGCGGGCCACGGCGGCGCCATCGACGAAGCTGTCCACGGCAGGCAGCGCAACCGGCGCGCCAGCCTCCAGCGCGGCCTTCAGGCTGGCGCCGCCCAGGGGTTCGGCAAAGGCGAACCGGGTGTCCGGCGCCTCGGTCTGCAGATAACGGGTAACGCCCGCCGACAGGCCGCCGCCGCCGACCGGCAGCACGACCAGATCAGGTGCGCGGCCCAGTTGCGCCAGCATCTCAAGCCCCACGGTCGCTTGCCCCTCGATCACGTCGGGCGCGTCAAAGGGCGACAGGAACTGCGCGCCCTGCTTGACGCAGAACTCCTGCGCGGCGGCCAGGGTCTGGTCGAAATAGTCCCCCGTCAGCACGATCTCGATTGCGTCGCCCCCGAAGACACGGGTCTTGTCGATCTTCTGCTTGGGGGTTGTCACCGGCATGAAGATCGTGCCGCGCGCGCCGAAATGGCGGCAGGCATAGGCCACGCCCTGCGCATGGTTGCCGGCGCTGGCGCAGACGAAATGACCCTGCCCCCCCTGCCCCGGCGTCACCAGCTTGCGCATGGCATTGAAGGCGCCGCGCAGCTTGTAGCTGCGCACGGGCGTCAGATCCTCGCGCTTGAGCCAAATGTCGGCGCCGAACTTGGCGGACAGATGATCGTTGCGCTGCAACGGGGTAGGCTCGAACAGGTCGCGAAGCGCGGCCTCGGCCAGACGGACGGAGGCGACAAAATTTTCCATGTCCCGCCCATGCCTCGAAAGCGCCTGATAAGCAAGCCTTCGCAAGGCGCAGGGGCGGCCCCGGCCGGCCCCGCGGCCAATCGGTCCTGCACCCTTGTGACACCGGAGAAATGGCCGTATTCCCCCGGAAACTTCGATGAAGGGTTACCGCATGTCCGACGCGCCGAAAAAAGTGGTCCTGGCCTATTCCGGGGGCCTTGATACCTCGATCATCCTGAAATGGTTGCAGACCGAATACGGCTGCGAGGTGATCACCTTCACGGCCGACCTGGGCCAGGGCGAGGAACTGGAGCCGGCGCGCGCCAAGGCCGAGATGCTTGGCATCAAGCCCGACAACATCCACATCGTCGATGTGCGCGAGGAATTCGTGCGCGACTTCGTCTTCCCGATGTTCCGCGCCAATGCGCTGTACGAGGGGCTGTACCTGCTGGGCACGTCGATCGCGCGGCCGCTGATCTCTCAGCACCTGGTGCGGATCGCGCAGGAACATGGCGCAGATGCGGTGGCGCATGGCGCGACCGGCAAGGGCAACGACCAGGTCCGGTTCGAATTGTCGGCCTATGCGCTGGACCCGTCGATCAAGGTGATCGCGCCTTGGCGTGAATGGGACCTGACCAGCCGGACCAAGCTGATAGAATTCGCGGAAAAGAACCAGATCCCTATCGCCAAGGACAAGCGTGGCGAGGCGCCCTTCAGCGTGGACGCGAACTTGCTGCACACCTCGTCCGAGGGGAAGGCGCTGGAAAACCCGGCCGAGGCCGCGCCCGACTATGTCTATCAGCGCACCGTGAACCCCGAAGATGCGCCGGATACCCCCGAATTCATCGAGGTGACATTCGAAAAGGGCGACGCGGTGGCCATCAATGGCGAGGCGATGTCGCCCGCCACGATCCTGACCAAGCTGAACGAGCTGGGCGGCGCGCATGGCATCGGGCGCCTGGATTTCGTGGAAAACCGTTTCGTCGGCATGAAGTCGCGCGGCATCTATGAAACCCCAGGTGGCACGGTCCTGCTGGAGGCACATCGCGGGATCGAGCAGATCACGCTGGACAGCGGCGCGGGCCATCTGAAGGATTCGATCATGCCGCGCTATGCGGAGCTGATCTATAACGGCTTCTGGTTCAGCCCCGAGCGCGAGATGCTGCAGGCCCTGATCGACAAGAGCCAGGAACACGTGACCGGCACGGTGCGGCTGAAGCTCTACAAGGGTCTGGCGACCTGCGTCGGCCGCTGGTCGGATCATTCGCTGTACAGCGAGGCGCATGTGACGTTCGAGGACGATGCCGGCGCCTATGACCAGAAGGACGCGGCGGGCTTCATCCGCCTGAACGCGCTGCGCCTGAAGCTGATCGCGAACCGCAACGCCCGCGTGGCGAAATGACGGCCCAAGCATGAACGGCGGGGCCGCCCGCATCGCCATCGTGACGGTCAGCGACCGGGCCTCGCGCGGCGAATACGAAGACAAGGGCGGCCCCGGCGCCGAAAGCTGGCTGCGGGGTGTCATTACCTCGCCCATGCAGATCGAACGCCACATCATTCCCGACGGCCGCGACATCGTCGCCGCCAAGCTGCGCGAACTGGCTGATGGCGGTGCGGACCTGATCCTGGTCACGGGCGGCACCGGCCCTGCGCCACGGGACCTGACGCCCGAGGCCGTGGCCGACGTCATGGACAAGGAACTGCCCGGTTTCGGCGAGGAAATGCGCCGCGCCAGCCTGGCGGAGGTGCCCACCGCGATCCTGTCGCGCCAGACCGCCGCCATCCGCGGCAAGGCACTGATCATCACGATCCCCGGCAAGCCTTCGGCGATCGCGACCTGCCTGAACGCGGTCTTTGCCGCCGTCCCCTATTGCCTGGACCTCATGGGTGCCGCCCGGATCGAGACCGACCCGGCCAGGATCGCGGCCTTCCGGCCAAAATCCTCCTGATCCGGGCAGGCGCAAGGATTATCCCTGGCGCGCCGTCATGATGTAGTTCACCGACAGGTCGCGGTCCGACAGGCGCCAGCCGAAGGTCAGCGGATTGAAGACCATCCCGCGGCGATCGACCACCACCAGCCCCGCGGCATGCGCCTTGGCCGCAAGTTCATCGGGCGTGATGAAGCGGTTCCAGTCATGGGTGCCGCGCGGCAGCCAGCGCATGATCCATTCCGCCCCCAGGATGGCCGCGCCAAAGCTGCGGGCGGTGCGGTTCAGCGTGGACAGGATCACCAGGCCGCCGGGGCGCACCAGCCGCTGGCAGGTGGCGATGAAGGCAGCGGGGTCCGCCACATGCTCAACGATCTCAAGCGCCAGGACGACGTCGAACACCTCGCCCGCATCGGCCAGCGCCTCGGCGGTCGTGGCGCGGTAATCCACCGACAGCCCCTGCTGTTCGGCATGGACCCGTGCCACGGCGATGTTGCCCTCGGCCGCATCGGCGCCGACCACCTCGGCCCCAAGCCGCGCCATCGGCTCGGCCACCAGCCCACCGCCGCAGCCGATGTCCAGAACGCGCAGTCCCTGGAAGGGCCGCAGATCCCGGCGGTCGCGCCCGAATTCCACCGCCACCTGCGTCGCGATATAGTCCAGCCGCAGCGGGTTCATCAGGTGCAGCGGGCGGAACTTGCCCTTGGGGTCCCACCATTCGGCGGCCATGGCCTCGAACTTGGCGATCTCGGCGGGGTCGATGCTGCTCATGCGGGCGGTCCTTCTGGCGGGCGGCGTCAACTGGCCTTATACTGACAGGATGGACCGATTGGCAGGACAAATCTCCGCGTCACATGGCCGCCTTCACCCGGCGGCCGAACCCTTTGCGCGGCACATGATCGAGGTGGGCGACGGCCACAGCCTCTATGTCGAAGAATGCGGCAACCCCGAGGGACGGCCCGTCCTGGTGCTGCATGGCGGGCCAGGGGGCGGGTGCAGCCCGTTTATGCGGCGCTTTTTCGACCCTGCGCATTACCGCGTGGTGCTGTTCGACCAGCGCGGCTGCGGGCGGTCCCGCCCGACGGCCTCGGTCCACGCCAACACCACGCCGCACCTGATCGCCGACATTGCCCAGATCCGCGACCGCCTGGACATTCCGCGCTGGTTGCTGTTTGGGGGCAGCTGGGGCGCCACGCTGGCCCTGGCCTATGCCGAGGCACATCCCGATCACGTCACCGGCCTGATCCTGCGCGGCGTTTTCCTGGGCACAAGGGCCGAGCTGGACTGGTTCTATGGCGGGGGCGCCGCCCGGTTCTTTCCCGATCTGTGGGCCCAGTTCCAAGAACCGATTCCGCAGGCGGAACGCGACGACATGATCGGCGCCTATCACCGCCGCCTGTTCGACAGCGACCTTGGGCGGCAGACCCGCTTTGCCCAACCCTGGCTCATGTGGGAAAACGCGCTGGCGGGACTGCAATCCTCGGCCGTCAGCCACGCGCCCGCGGAATATGCCCGCGCCTTCGCCCGGTTGGAGAATCACTATTTCACTCATGGCTGTTTTCTCCAGGAAGGCCAGCTTCTGCGGGACCGCCACCGCATCCAGCACCTGCCCGCTGTTATCGTGCAGGGCCGCTATGACATGGTCTGCCCCCCTGCCAGCGCCCATGCGCTGGCGCAGGACTGGAAGGGCTGCGATCTGCGGCTGGTTCCAGCATCGGGTCATGCCTTGTCCGAACCACGCATCACCGCAGAACTGGTCGCCGTCATGGACATGATCCGTGACGACGACCGCAGCCGGACACCCGCCAGATGAGCCTGAACCTGTTCCTGATCTTCATCCTTGCCAGCGCCGCCGCTGCCGCGACCGGCGTGATCTTCCGTCCCGGCGCATGGTACGACGGGTTGCGCAAGCCCGGTTTCACGCCCCCGAAATGGGCCTTCCCCGTGGCCTGGAGCGCGATCTATCTTCTGTCGGCCCTTGCGGCCACGCGGGTGGCGCTGCTGCCTGGGGCGGGACTGGCCTTGGCATTATGGGCGGCGCAGATCGCCTTGAACACGTTGTGGACCCCGGTTTTTTTCGGCGCGAGGCAGATCGCCCTGGGGATGGTCGTCATCACCACCCTGCTGGTGACGGTGGCCAGCATGACCGTCACATTCTGGCAGCTGGACGGGCTGGCAGGTCTGATGCTGCTGCCCTATCTGGGCTGGCTCTGCGTGGCGGCGGCACTGAACTGGCGCATATGGCGCGATAATCCGGGGGCTGTGGGGCGCTGAGTCCGCTTGCAAAGGCGGACGGACGGCGCTATATGCCACATCAACAGCGGTGCAGGCGTCCAAACCCTGCCCACCGGAACTTCCGCATGGGGCCCGCTGACGGCCCCTTTTTCCTGTCCGAAAGGATCCCATGTCCGACGATCTGACCCCCGCGAACGATCAGCCCGCGCCGCGCGGCCTGTCCGCGACGAACGACCTGATCGCCAAGACGCCCATCGACCGGCGCCTGGCCGAGATCATCGCCCCCGTGATCGAGGATCTGGGCTTCGAACTGGTCCGGGTCCGGCTGCAGGGCGGCAAGACCGCCACGCTGCAGATCATGGCCGACCGCCCCGAAGGCGGCATCAACGTGGACGACTGCGGTGACATCTCGACCGCCGTCAGCGCCACGCTGGATGTCGAAGACCCGATCGAGGACAACTATCACCTGGAGGTGTCCAGCCCCGGCATTGACCGGCCGCTGACGCGCCTGAAGGACTTTGCGACCTTCGAAGGATACGAGGCGCGCATCGACCTGTCCCAGCCCATCGACGGGCGCAAGCGCTTCAAGGGCACCCTGGCCGGGATCGAGGACCAGGAGATCCTGCTGAACATCGAGGATCAGGGTCAGACCCACACGATCGGCCTGCATTTCGATTTGCTGTCGGATGCGAAGCTGGTCCTGACGGACGAGCTGATCAAGGAAATGCTGCGTCAGAAGAAGGAAGCCGGGGTCGAGATCGACAACCTGGACGAAGCCGCCTTTGACGAGATCGAAACCGACGACAACGAAGGTGCCGACGGCACCGATTCCAAGGAGTGAGTGATGGCCATCACCTCTGCCAACCAGCTTGAACTGCTGCAGACGGCCGAAGCCGTTGCCCGCGAGAAGATGATCGAGCCCGAGCTGGTCATCGAAGCGATGGAGGACAGCCTCGCCCGTGCCGCCAAGTCGCGCTACGGGGCCGAGATGGACATCCGCGTCCGCATCGACCGCAAGACCGGCAACGCGACCTTTACCCGCGTCCGTACCGTGGTCGAGGACGAGGCGCTGGAGAACTATCAGGCCGAGTTCACCGCCGAGCAGGCCCGCCCCTATTTCGAGCGCCCGCGTGACCCGGCCAATGCCTGGGTCCGCGACGGGAAGCGGGTTGAGGACTTTGCGGGCCGTCCGCAGGTCGGCGACACCTTCCAGGAGCAGGTGCCCCCGGTCGAGCTGGGCCGCATCGCCGCTCAGTCGGCCAAGCAGGTGATCCTGCAGCGTGTCCGCGAGGCAGAGCGCGACCGCCAGTACGAGGAATTCAAAGACCGCGCCGGCACCATCATCAACGGTGTCGTCAAGCGCGAGGAGTACGGCAACATCATCGTCGATGTGGGCCGTGGCGAAGCGATCCTGCGCCGCAACGAGAAGATCGGCCGCGAAAGCTATCGCCCGAACGACCGCATCCGTGCCTATGTCAAGGACGTGCGCCGCGAGAACCGCGGTCCGCAGATCTTCCTGTCGCGCACCGATCCGCAGTTCATGGCCGAACTGTTCAAGATGGAAGTGCCCGAGATCTATGACGGCGTGATCGAAATCAAGGCGGTGGCCCGCGACCCCGGTTCGCGCGCCAAGATCGCCGTGATCAGCTATGACAGCTCGATTGATCCGGTCGGCGCCTGCGTCGGCATGCGCGGCAGCCGTGTGCAGGCCGTTGTCGGCGAACTGCAGGGCGAGAAGATCGACATCATTCCGTGGAACGAGGATCAGGCCACCTTCCTGGTGAACGCGCTGCAGCCGGCCGAGGTCAGCAAGGTCGTCTTTGACGAGGAGGCCAACAAGATCGAGGTCGTCGTCCCCGACGAACAGCTGTCGCTGGCCATCGGCCGTCGCGGCCAGAACGTTCGCCTGGCCAGCCAGCTGACCGGTCTGGACATCGACATCCTGACGGACGAGGAAGAATCCAAGCGTCGCCAGGCCGAGTTCAACAGCCGTACCGCCCTCTTCATGGAGGCGCTGGACCTGGACGAGTTCTTTGCCCAGCTGCTGGTGGCCGAAGGGTTCACGAACCTTGAAGAGGTCGCCTATGTGGACCAGGACGAGCTGCTGACCATCGACGGAGTCGACGAGGGCACCGCGGCCGAACTGCAGGCCCGCGCCCGCGACGTGCTGGAGGCCAAGAACAAGGCGGCGTTGGAAGCCGCGCGCGCGCTTGGCGCCGAGGACAGCCTCATTGAATTCGAGGGGCTCACCCCCCAGATGGTGGAGGCGCTGGCCAAGGACGGCATCAAGACGCTGGAAGACTTTGCCACCTGCGCCGACTGGGAACTGGCCGGCGGCTGGACCACGGTGAACGGGCAGCGCGTCAAGGACGAGGGTCTGCTGGAGCCTTACGAGGTGTCCCTGGAAGAGGCACAGACCCTGGTGATGACCGCGCGCGTGCTGCTGGGTTGGGTCGATCCCACCGAGTTGGAGCCCGAGGCGGACGAGGACGAACAGGACGACGACAACGAGGAGGCCGGGGTCTGATCGCCCCGGTACTGTGCAAAGCTTGAGCCGTGGTGGACGTGACAAGGACCGGGACGACCCGGAACGGCGGTGCATCGTCACCGGCGAGGTGCAACCCAAGCGCGGGCTGATCCGCTTCGTGATCGGCCCCGATGCGCTGGTTGTACCCGATCTGGCGGAGAAGCTGCCGGGCCGCGGCATCTGGGTTTCAGCGGACCGCGCCGCGTTGGACAAGGCGGCGGCGAAGGGGCTGTTTTCTCGCGCCGCACGCGCACCGGTGACGGTTCCGCCGGGTCTGATCGACTTGGTCGAAGCCGGTGTGGCGCGGCGCGTGACCGATCTGGTGTCGCTGGCGCGCAAGACCGGCAAGGCCGTGGCGGGCTTTGAAAAAGTCAAGGGCTGGCTGGCCGAGGGGCGCGCCAAGGTGCTGCTTCAGGCCAGCGACGGGTCGGAACGCGGCAAGGGCAAATTGTGGACGCCCACCGGCGGACGCTGGTTCGGCTGCCTGACCGCATCAGAATTGGGTTTGTCCTTTGGGCGCGATCATGTCATACACGGCGCGCTTGCGAAGGGTGGCCTGACGGACAAGGTAATCTTGGAAGCCGGTAGACTGACGGGTCTGCGCGGGCATGACGACGGCAATGCGGCCGTCGGGAAGGAATGAAGACGCAGATGAGCGACAAAGACGGAAAATCGACTTTGGGACTGGGCGGCAGCGGCCGCTCGGGACAGGTCAAGCAAAGCTTCAGCCACGGCCGCACCAAAAGCGTCGTCGTCGAAACCAAGCGCAAGCGCGTCGTGGTGCCCAAGGCAGCCACGCCGATGACGGATGCCCAGAAAGAAAAGAACCCGCTGACCGCGCGCATGGCCGGCGATTCCTCCAAGCGTCCCGCAGGCATCTCTGATGCCGAGATGGAGCGCCGCCTGAAGGCACTTGCCGCCGCCAAGGCGCGCGAGGCCGATGATGCCGCCAAGCGCCTGGCGGATGAGAAGGCCCGCGAGGAGGAGCGCGAGCGCCGCCGCGCCGAGATCGAGGCGAAGGCCCGCGAGGAGCGCGAGCGCGAGGAGGCCCAGAAGGCCAAAGCCATCGCCGAGGCGAATGCCATCCAGGACGCTGCCGACGAGGCACGCCGCAAGGCAGAGCCGCGCCAGGAACGGCCCAAGCCCACGGCCGCCACCAAGCCCGAAGCCCCCGATCAGGCCGCGATCGAGGCTGCCGCCTCGCGCGCCGAAACCAAGGGCGTGTCGGCCGGCGTGGCCCGCAAGACCGACCGCGCCTCGGACCGTCCCGACCGCGACAAAGCTGCCAAGACCAAGACCGACGACAACCGGCGCGGCGGCAAGCTGTCGCTGAACCAGGCGCTGAACGGCGAAGGCGGCCGCCAGCGCAGCATGGCTGCGATGAAGCGCAAGCAGGAGCGCACTCGCCAGAAGGCAATGGGCCAGTCGGCCCGCGCTGAAAAGCAGTTCCGCGAGGTTCGCCTGCCGGAAACCATTGTTGTGCAGGAACTGGCCAACCGTATGGCCGAGCGTGCCGCCGACGTGGTCAAGTCATTGATGAAGATGGGCATGATGGTCACCATCAACCAGCCTATCGACGCCGACACGGCTGAACTGGTGATCGAGGAATTCGGCCACAAGGTCGTCCGCGTCAGCGACAGCGACGTGGAGCAAGTGATCGACTCGGTCAATGACCGCGACGAGGACCTTCAGCCCCGCCCGCCGATCATCACGATCATGGGCCATGTCGACCACGGCAAGACCTCGCTTCTTGACGCGATCCGCAAGGCGAACGTTGTTTCGGGCGAAGCCGGGGGCATTACCCAGCACATCGGCGCCTATCAGGTGACAACCGAAAGCGGCGCCGTGCTGTCTTTCCTGGACACACCCGGCCACGCGGCCTTCACCTCGATGCGCGCCCGCGGCGCCCAGGTCACCGACATCGTCGTGCTGGTCGTGGCCGCCGATGACGCGGTGATGCCGCAGACGATCGAGGCGATCAACCACGCCAAGGCCGCTGGCGTCCCCATGATCGTCGCGATCAACAAGGTCGACAAGCCGTCGGCCGACGTGAACAAGGTGCGTACGTCGCTGTTGCAGCACGAGGTTGTGGTCGAGGCGATGTCCGGCGATGTGCAGGACGTCGAGGTGTCGGCCAAGACCGGCCAAGGCCTGGACGAACTGCTGGAAGCGATTGCGCTGCAGGCCGAGATCCTTGAACTGAGGGCCAACCCCAAGCGGGCGGCCCAGGGTGCGGTGATCGAGGCGCAACTGGACGTGGGTCGTGGTCCCGTGGCCACCGTTCTTGTTCAGCACGGCACCCTGCGCCGCGGCGACATCTTCGTCGTGGGCGAACAGTGGGGCAAAGTCCGTGCGCTGATCAACGACAAGGGCGACCGCGTCGAAGAAGCCGGTCCGTCGGTTCCGGTCGAGGTCCTGGGCCTCAACGGCACGCCCGAGGCTGGCGACGTTCTGAACGTTGTCGAGACCGAGGCGCAGGCTCGCGAAATCGCGGAATTCCGCATCCAGCAGTCCAAGGACAAGCGCGCCGCCGCAGGTGCCGCCACGACACTGGAACAGCTGATGGCCAAGGCCAAGGCCGACGTGAACGTGGCTGAACTGCCGGTGGTCGTGAAGGCCGACGTGCAGGGTTCGGCCGAGGCGATCGTGCAGGCTTTGGAAAAGGTCGGCAACGACGAGGTTCGTGTTCGCGTGCTGCATTACGGCGTCGGTGCGATCACCGAATCCGACATCGGCCTGGCAGAGGCATCCAGCGCGCCGGTTATCGGCTTCAACGTGCGCGCCAACGCCCCGGCACGCAACGCCGCCAATCAGAAGGGGGTCGAGATCCGCTACTACTCGATCATCTATGATCTGGTGGACGACATCAAAGCTGCCGCCTCGGGCCTGCTCTCGAACGAAGTTCGCGAAAACTTTATCGGCTATGCGTCGATCAAGGAGGTCTTCAAGGTCACCGGCGTTGGCAAGGTCGCAGGTTGCCTTGTCACCGAAGGTGTGGCCCGTCGTTCGGCCGGTGTTCGCCTTCTGCGTGACAACGTCGTGATCCACGAAGGTACGCTGAAGACGCTCAAGCGCTTCAAGGACGAGGTCAAGGAAGTGCAGTCCGGCCAGGAATGCGGCATGGCATTTGAAAATTATGACGACATCCGCCCCGGCGACGTCATTGAAATCTTCGAACGCGAAGAGGTCGAGCGGACGCTGTAAGGCATCTGCAAATGAAACAAGGGGCGGCCGATTTGGCCGCCCTTTTTCATGCCTTCAAGGTTTTGAGGGTCCTGCATCCCAGGGGCGGTTAGTCTCCCGCGGCAACATCTCATGAAAAAGGGCGGCCCGGCGGGCCACCCGTTTTTTGTGTGCGCCGTTCCTGCTGTGCTCCCGTAGCAGCAGAGCGGCTCAGCCCCCGATGGGTTTTCCTTCAAAGGTGCGGTTGCCGACACGGACAAGGATGTTGCCGTTCGCCATTGCGCCTGCGAATAAACCCTGGATCGAGATGTAGCTTCCAATCGAGATGGTGCGAATCATGTCAAGCCCTCCTCTGCGCCCATGATCTATTGTAGTCATGAAATGGTTAAAAAAGCGCTCTCAACTCGTTCAGTTAGGCGCTTTCCAGGCAGCATCGCAACGCTTTGCGGAAAATCTGCGACGTTATAGCCACATTTGCAGGATAGGTATCAGCGGTATGTCAGCCGCAGGCATAGGGTAATTGCGCAAATCGGCGGCGCGAACCCATGCCAGTTGCTGCCCCTCGCGCGGCTGCACAATTCCGCGCCACTTGCGGCAGGCAAACAGTGGCATCAGCAGGTGAAATGATTCGTAGGCATGGCTTGCAAAGGTCAGCGGCGCCAAACAACTGCCCCAGGTTTCGATGCCCAGTTCTTCTTGCAGTTCGCGGATCAGGGCGGCTTCGGGCGTTTCCCCCGGTTCGACCTTGCCGCCCGGAAACTCCCACAGGCCGGCCATCGCCTTTCCTTCGGGGCGCTGCGCCAGAAGCACCCGCCCGTCGGGATCGATCAGCGCGACGGCCGACACCAGGACCATCTTCACGAACGATAATCCGCGTTGATGTCGATATAGCCATGCGTCAGGTCACAGGTCCACACGGTTCGCGCGCCCTGCCCCAGCCCCAGATCGACGCCGATCCGCAGTTCGGCATTCTTCATGTAGGCGCTTGCGGCAGCCTCGTCATAGGAGGGCGCGCGCCAGCCATTCTCGGCCAGCACCATGTCGCCGAACCGGATCGTCAGCCTGTCTCGATCGGCCTCGGCCCCCGATTTTCCCACTGCGGCGACGATGCGTCCCCAGTTCGCGTCCCCGCCCGCGATGGCGGTCTTGACCAGCGGAGAGTTCGCAATCGCCATCGCGACCTTGTGGGCATCGGCCTCCGAGGCGGCGCCGGTGACGGCCACTTCGACGAACTTGGTAGCCCCCTCGCCGTCACGGACGACCAGATGCGCCAGTTCGCGCATGACGCCGTGCAGCGCCTCGACAAAGGCACGGCCGGCAGGTTCCTGCAGATCGGTGATGGGGGCGGCCTTGGCCCGCCCGGTCGCCGCCAGGATCAGCGCGTCCGAGGTCGAGGTGTCGCTGTCCACCGTGATCGCGTTGAAGGTGCTGTCCAAGCCTGACAACAGCGCCTGCTGCAACAGATCAGCCGGCACCGCGGCATCGGTGAAGACATAGACCAGCATCGTGGCCATGTCGGGGGCGATCATTCCCGATCCCTTGGCGATGCCTGCGATCCGGATCGGGCCACCCTCGCCGTCGATCACGGCCGCCGCGCCCTTGGGGAAGGTGTCGGTGGTCATGATGGCACGGGCGGCGTCGGGGGCACCGGCGTCCTGCAGCCCCGCCACAAGGTCGTCCACCACCGCCAGGATGCGGTCATGGGGCAGCGGCTCTCCAATGACGCCGGTCGAAGAGGAAAAGACCCGCCCCTGCGGCAGATCCAAGGATTGGGCCACGGCGCCCGTGACCGCATCCACCGACTCCTGCCCCCGTGCGCCGGTGAAGGCGTTCGCGTTGCCCGAATTGATGATGATCGCGGCCCCCTGAGGGGCATCGCCGCCTTGGGCCAGCTTGGCCTGGTTGTCCAGGATACAAGCCGCCCGGGTCGAGGACCGCGTGAAGGCCCCGGCCACCGTGCTGCCCGGCGCGATGCGGATCAGCGTCACGTCGGTACGGCCCTGATACTTGATGCCGGCTGCCGCGCTGGCGAACTGGACACCCTCGATCACCGGCAGGTCGGGAAAGGCGGCAGGCGCCAGCGGGGAAACGGGAAGCCCGGCCTTGCCCATCACTTGGCCTCCAGCAGGTCGGTGTCGTTCATCCGTGTGGGATCAAGGCCCTCGGTCTTCTTGACCTCGGCCTCGCCGACCAAGCGCTCGATCTCGGCCTCGACCTTCTCGCGGCGGACCATCTGGGCCACCTGCTCGCGCACCTCGGCCAGGGGGGGGGCTTCGCGCAGACGGGTCTCGTTCAGCTTGATCACGTGCCAGCCGAACTCGGTCTGGACCGGATCGGACACCGAACCTGGCTCCATTGCGGCAACGGCCTCGGCAAAGGGCGCAACCATCTGGTCGGCCGCGAACCAACCAAGGTCGCCCCGGTTCGGCCCCGAGGGGCCAGTCGAATGCTGTTCGGCCAGGTCGCCGAAGTCGGCGCCACCGTCCAGTTCGGTCTTGATGGCCGCGGCCTCTTCCTCGGTTTCGACCAGGATATGGGCGGCGTTGTATTCCGGGACCGCCTCGGCCGTGCCGAACAGCCGGTCATAGGTCGCCTGCAACTCGGCGTCCGACGGCTCCAGCCCGGCCACCTGGGACACGGCGGCGGTGGCCAGCGTGTTGCGACGCATCAGTTCCAGCTGCGCACGCACGCCGGCGGTTTCCTCGGCGGCGGCGGCCACGGCGGTCTGGCGGATCAGCTGGTCCAGCATCATGTCCCACAGCGCCTGGTCCGGCAGGTTGGCCATGGCGGGGTCCTGGACCGACTGCTTCATCACGATCATCTGGCCCAGGGTGATGTCCTGACCGTTGACCGTGGCCACCACGGTTTCGGCCCCCTCGCCCTGGGCGAAGGCGGGCGCGGACAGCATCGGCACCGCGATCAGCGCGGCAGCCAGAAACGACAGTCTGAACATGGATGGTCCTTTGCAGATCACGGCGCGCGCCCCGCTGCGGGACCGGGCCAACATTGACAGTCAGGCAGGCGGAGCCTACATCCGCAGACAACTCCGTGGAAGGCGCCGCCGCCGCGTTCGTTCAGGCCCCTGATACGGCAATGCGAGCGGTGCGGGCAAGTGGGCCGCAGGCGACCTGCCTTTCGCAACAACGTGATGGCGAAGGTATTATGATCGGTAATCTGGCAAAGATGGTCTTTGGCACGCCCAATGACCGCAAGGTCAAGGGGACACGTCCGCTTGTGGCGCGCATCAACGCGCTGGAAGAACAGTTCAAGGCGCTGAGCGATCAGGGCCTTATCGACAAGACGCGCGAGTTCCAAGGGCGCGTGGCCCAAGGCGAGGCGCTGGATGACATCCTGCCCGAGGCTTTCGCCAACTGCCGCGAAGGCGCCCGCCGCGCCCTTGGCCTGCGCGCCTTCGACGTGCAGCTGATAGGTGGGATATTCCTGCACGAAGGCAACATCGCCGAGATGAAGACCGGCGAGGGCAAGACCTTGGTCGCGACCTTCCCGGCCTATCTGAACGCGCTGTCGGGCAAGGGCGTGCATGTCGTCACCGTGAACGACTACCTGGCCAAGCGCGACGCGGAATGGATGTCCAAGGTTTATGCCCAGCTGGGCATGACCTGCGGTGTGGTGGTCCCCTTCCAGCCCGAGGGGGAAAAGCGTCAGGCCTATGCTGCCGACGTGACCTATGCCACCAACAACGAACTGGGCTTCGACTACCTGCGCGACAACATGAAGGGCAGCGTGGCCGAGATGGTCCAGCGCGGCCACAATTTCGCAATCGTGGACGAGGTCGACAGCATCCTGATCGACGAGGCTCGGACGCCGCTGATCATCTCGGGGCCCAGCCAGGACCGGTCCGAGCTGTATCGCGTGCTGGACAAGTATGTCCCGATGCTGACCGACGAGCATTTCAAGCTGGACGAAAAGGCCCGCAACGCCACCTTCACCGAGGAAGGCAACGAGTTCCTGGAAACGCAGTTGCAGGCCGACGGCGTGCTGCCCGAGGGGCAGACCCTGTATGATCCGGAATCAACCACCATCGTCCACCACGTCAACCAGGCCCTGCGCGCCCACAAGCTGTTCCTGAAGGACCAGCATTACATGGTCCGCGACGGCGAGGTGATGCTGATCGACGAATTCACCGGCCGCATGATGAAGGGCCGCCGCCTGTCGGACGGTCTGCACCAGGCGATCGAGGCCAAGGAAGACGTCGAGATCCAGCCCGAGAACGTGACCTTGGCATCGGTCACCTTCCAGAACTATTTCCGGCTTTACAACAAGCTGGCCGGCATGACCGGCACCGCCTCGACCGAGGCCGAGGAATTCGCCGAGATCTACAAGCTGGGCGTGGTCGAGGTCCCGACAAACCGCGGCGTGGCCCGTCTGGACGAACATGATCGCGTTTATCGCTCGGCGACCGAGAAATATGCGGCCGTCATCGAGGCGATCAAGGAAGCCCATGCCAAGGGCCAGCCGACGCTGGTCGGCACCACCAGCATCGAAAAGTCCGAGATGCTGTCGGCGTTGCTGCAAAAGGACGGCATCCCCCACAACGTCCTGAACGCCCGCCAGCACGAGGCCGAGGCGCAGATCGTGGCCGATGCCGGCAAGCCCGGCGCCGTGACCATCGCCACCAACATGGCCGGGCGCGGCACCGACATTCAGCTGGGCGGCAACGTCGAGATGAAGGTGATGGAGGCGTTGAAGGCCGATCCGGACGCCAATCCCGACCAGCTGCGCGCCCAGATCGAGGCCGAGCATGCCGCCGACAAGGAAAAGGTTCTGGCAGCCGGCGGCCTGTTCGTTCTCGGGACCGAGCGTCATGAAAGCCGGCGTATCGACAACCAGCTGCGCGGTCGGTCGGGCCGGCAGGGCGATCCGGGGCGTTCGCTGTTCTTCCTGTCGCTGGACGACGACCTGATGCGCATCTTCGGGTCCGAGCGTCTGGACAAGGTTCTGTCGACGCTTGGCATGAAGGAAGGCGAGGCGATCGTGCACCCTTGGGTGAACAAGTCGCTGGAACGCGCCCAGGCCAAGGTGGAAGGCCGCAACTTCGACATCCGTAAGCAGCTCCTGAAGTTCGACGACGTCATGAACGACCAGCGCAAGGCCATCTTCGGCCAGCGCCGCGAGATCATGGACAGCGATGAGGTCGGCGAAATCACCGCCGACATGCGCCACCAGGTCATCGACGACCTGGTCGAGGATCATATGCCCGCCCGCAGCTATGCCGATCAGTGGGATGCGGAGGGCCTGCAGGCCGGCGTGCGCGAGCGGCTGAACATGAACCTGCCGATCAAGGACTGGGCCGCCGAGGAGGGCGTCGACCAGGAGGCGATGCGCGAGCGGATCATCGAGGCGACCGACCGCTACATGGCGGACAAGGCACAGGCCTTTGGCGCGCAAAACATGGTCCAGATCGAAAAGCAGGTCCTGTTGCAGATGATCGACCAGAAATGGCGCGACCACCTGCTGACGCTGGAGCATCTGCGTTCGGTCGTGGGCTTTCGCGGCTATGCGCAGCGCGATCCGCTGTCGGAGTACAAGACCGAGGGGTTCCAGCTGTTCGAGACCCTGCTGGACAGCCTGCGCTTTGACGTGACGCAGCGGCTGGCGCAGATCCGTCCGCTGACCGAGGCCGAGCGCGAGGACATGCTGCGCCAGATGGCCCAGCAGCAGCAGGCGGCGCAGGATCACCTGACGATGGAGCACGGCGCCGAGCGGCAGTCCGAGGACAAAGCCGATCGCCCGGCGCCGCTGGTGCAGGGTTTTGACGAGAACGATCCCTCTACCTGGGGCCCGCCGTCGCGGAACGACCCCTGCCCCTGCGGGTCGGGGAACAAGTTCAAGCACTGCCACGGCGCGATCTGAGGCAGTCCGGGGCACAGCTTGCGTCCCGCGACGGTTTCGCGGCAGTCGGGCGGGGGCCATGCCCCCACCGCGCCCCGCCGCGAAAGGGGCGGTTCCCGCCCCTTAGTCCAGCCGCGCGGGCAGGTCCCAGCCTCGCAGCAATTCATCTGCCGCCATTGGCCGCTTACCCGCCCGTTGCGCCTCGAGGATCTGCACGGCCCCGTCGCCGCAGGCGACTGTGAACCCGGCGATGACATCACCGGCAGGAGCCGTGCCGTTCACCCGCCGCGACCGCAGCAGCTTGACGCGTTCCCCCGCAATCTCGCACCAGGCGCCCGGAAAGGGGGACAGGCCCCGAATTTGGCCGTCCACCTCGGCGGCGGGCCGTGTCCAGTCGATCCGCGCTTCGGCCTTGTCGATCTTGGCGGCATAGGTCACGCCAGCATTGGGCTGCGGAACGGGAACCAAGGGCAGACGATCCAGCACATCCACCACAAGCTCCGCCCCCATTTGCGCAAGCCGGTCGTGCAAATCCGCCGTGGTTTCCTCGGCCCCGATCGACGTCCGCGCCTCCGCCAGGACCGCCCCCGTGTCCAGCCCCGCCTCCATCTGCATGATGGCGACGCCCGTCTCGGCATCGCCGGCCATGATCGCGCGGTGGATGGGCGCCGCCCCGCGCCAGCGCGGCAGGATCGAGGCGTGGATGTTCACGCAACCCAGACGCGGTGCGTCCAACACCGGCTGCGGCAGGATCAGACCATAAGCCACGACCACCGCCACATCCGCCTCCAGCGCGGCAAAGGCGGCCTGGTCGTCGGGATCGCGCAGGCGCGCCGGGTGACGCACCGGCAGGCCCAGCCCTTCCGCCGCGACATGCACGGAAGATCGTCGCGCCTGCTGTCCCCGGCCAGCGGCGCGCGGCGGCTGCGTGTAGACGGCCACGATCTCGTGCGCGGCCGCGACCGCCCGCAGTGCCGGCACCGAGAAGTCCGGCGTTCCCATGAAGATCACGCGCATCGCCTGCCCTTTCGTCTTGATGTGCACACCCGACCCGCAGGCCCGTCAGCGCCGCGCCAGCTTGGCGGATTTCGCGACCAGCATCTTGCGGCGCAAGGGCGACAGGTGATCGACATACATCCTGCCGTCCAGATGATCGATCTGGTGCTGTACACTGGTCGCCCAGAGGCCGACGAAATCCCGCTCTTCGATCTCGCTCAGATCGTTCATGAACCGGACCGTCACGGCCCGCGGCCGGGTGATGGGCGCGGAGACGCCGGGCAGGTTCGGGCTGGCTTCGTCATGGACCCGGCTCTGGATGCTGGCATGCAGCACCTGGGGGTTGGCCATCCGCACCGCCTGCCCCCGCTTGTCCGAAGCATCGACGACTGCCAGCCGCAGCATGATCCCGATCTGCGGCGCTGCAAGCCCGACGCCGGGCATGGATTCCATCGTGGCAACCATGTCGTCCCAGATCATCCGCACGCCCTCGGTCACGGCATCGACAGGGTCGGCGGGCCGGTGAAGGCGGGGATCGGCAAAGGGCAGGAATGGTCGGACGGCCATGTCAGTCTTCCAGGATCAGGCGGCCGTCCAGGTGATCGGCCTCGTGCTGCGCGATGCGCGCCTCTGTTCCCGACATCTGCCGCAGATGATGCCGCCCGTCCAGATCATACCAGCCCAGGTCGATAGTGACCGGACGCGATACCGCAACGACCCGGTCGGGGACGGAAAGACACTGCTCAGCCCCGCTGTCCATCTGGGGCGAGCGCCACAGGATCTCGGGGTCCAGCATCACCAGCGGGTCGGGGCGCCCGTCCTTCCAGCCCGCATCCATGACGAAGACCCGGAACAGGACCCCCACCTGCGGCGCTGCAAGACCGCGGCCCCCCGCCGCATACATGGTCGCCAGCATGTCGGCGGCCAGGCGACGCAGCGCCGCGGTGCCCATATAGGCAGAGGATTCGCAACGCCGCCGCAGCCGGCTGTCGGGCCAAAGAACCAGGTCGCGGGGTACACCGCCGGCCAGATCCCCCTCAAGCAAGGGGCGGACCCAGCCCGCGGAACACGGGCTATCAGGCACGCGCCTTGTCCCGCTTCAGCTTGACCATCTTGCGGGTGATCATCTGCCGCTTCAGCGCCGACAGGTGGTCGATGAACAGGACCCCCTCCAGGTGGTCCAGTTCATGCTGTGCGCAGGTGGCCCACAGGCCGTCAAACTCGCGCTCGTGCGTCTTGCCATCCAGGCCCATCCAGCGCATCCCGACCTGTGCCGGGCGGGTGACCTCGGCATAGTGGTCAGGAATCGACAGGCAGCCTTCGTCATAAACGCTCAGCTCCTCGGATTCCCAGGTCACCTCGGGGTTGATCATGACCAGCGGCGCCCGCTCTGCCTCGGGGTCGCGGGATGCGTCCATCACGAAGATCCGCGCCAAAACCCCGATCTGCGGTGCAGCCAATCCGATGCCCGGCGCATCATACATGGTCGCCAGCATGTCTGCGGCCAGGGTTTCAATGTCGGGCGTGACATGCGCAACGGGCTCGGCCACCTTCTTGAGGCGGGGATCGGGATGGATCAGGATCGGTCTGAGGCTCATGGCCTCGGATTTAGGCCAAGCCTTCACCATAAGCAACAACCCGGTTATGCAGAAGCCATCGACAGCGCAGGAGCCCCCATGACCGCCCCAGACTTCGACGAGATCATCGATCGCCGCAACACGAACTGCAGCAAGTGGGACGACATGCAGGCGACCTACGGCGTGGCGCCCGATGACGGACTGGCGATGTGGGTGGCGGACATGGACTTCCGCCCACCGGCGGCCGTCCAGCGTGCAGTCGAGGCCACGGCCGCCCACGGCGTCTATGGCTATCCGGGCGGGCACCGGCCCTATCTGTCGGCCATCTGCTGGTGGATGCAGAACCGGCACGGCTGGACGATCCAGCCCGACTGGATCCTGACCTGCGCCGGGCTGGTGAACGGGGTGGCGATGGCCCTTGACGCCTATACCCGCCCCGGCGACGGCGTGATCGTCATGAGCCCGGTCTATCACGCCTTTGGCCGGGTGATCCGCGCCGCCGGGCGCGAGCTGGTCGAGCTGCCGCTGGCGAAGCGGGACGGGCAATACGGGATGGACTGGGCGGCTTGGGAAGGCCAGCTCAAGGGGCACGAACGGATGCTGATCCTTTGTTCGCCCCACAATCCCGGCGGCCGGGTCTGGACGCCCGAGGAGCTGGCCCAGGTTGCAGATTTCTGTGTCCGGCACGATCTTCTGCTTCTGTCGGACGACATCCATTGCGATCTGGTGATGCCCGGCCAGGCGCGCCACCGGATGATCGCCACCGTGGCGCCGGAAATTGCCAGCCGGCTGGTCACGCTGACCGCCGCGACCAAGACCTTCAACATCGCCGGCGCCAATATCGGCAACGCGATCATCGCCGACCCGGACCTGCGCGCGCGCTTCAAGGCGGCCCTGATGGCGCGGGGCATCTCTCCGGGGTTCATGGGGATGGACATGGTCGCCGCCGCCTATTCGCCCGAAGGTGCGGCTTGGGTGGATGCGCTGATGACCTATCTGGACGGCAACCGGCGGATCTTTGACGACGGCGTGAACGCCCTTCCAGGCATTCGCTCGATGCCGCTGCAGGCGACCTACCTGTCCTGGGTAGATTTCTCGGGCACCGGCATGACCACGTCCGAGATCACAGCGCGCATCGAAAAGACAGCGCATATTGCCGCCAACCACGGTGCCACCTTCGGCCCCGGCGGCGACAGCTTCATGCGCTTCAACATCGCCACCCCACGCGCCCGCGTGGCCGAGGCGGTGCGGCGGCTTTCGGATGCCTTTGCCGACCTGCAATGACGCCATGCACGTCTCTGTTGCGTAAATATCCTCGGGGGAGTGAATTGGCCGCAGGCCAAGAGGGGGGCAGACGGCCCCCCTGCCCTTCGGAGCGCCGCGTTGCAACCCGATCCCACCCGGCCTATATAGCCCCAATCCGAACGCTGCCAAAGGCTTCACCCATGGTCTACCTGGATTTCGAAAAGCCGCTTGCCGACATCGAGGGCAAGGCCGAGGAACTTCGCGCCATGGCCCGCAAGGGCGACGGGGCCGTTGATCTGGAGAAAGAGGCCGGGGCGCTGGACCGTAAGTCGGCGGAGCTGCTGCGCGACCTCTACAAGTCGCTGGACCCTTGGCGCAAGACGCAGGTGGCGCGCCATCCCGACCGTCCGCATTGCCGCGACTATGTCGAGGCGCTGTTCACCGAATACACCCCCTTGGCCGGCGACCGCGCCTTTGGCGACGACCACGCCGTTATGGGTGGCCTTGCGCGGTTCAACGACGCGCCCTGCATCGTCATTGGCCATGAAAAGGGCAACGACACCCGTTCGCGCATCCACCACAATTTCGGCATGGCCCGCCCCGAAGGCTATCGCAAGGCCATCCGCCTGATGGACATGGCGCATCGCTTCAAGCTGCCGGTCATCACGCTGGTCGACACGCCGGGCGCCTATCCCGGCAAGGGCGCCGAGGAGCGCGGCCAGTCCGAGGCCATTGCACGCTGCACCATGAAATGTCTGGAGATCGGCGTGCCGCTGGTCAGCGTCATCATCGGCGAGGGCGGATCGGGCGGGGCCGTGGCCTTTGCCACCGCCAACCGCATTGCCATGCTGGAACACTCGATCTATTCGGTCATCTCGCCCGAAGGCTGCGCCTCGATCCTGTGGAAGGACGCCGAAAAAATGCGCGACGCCGCCGAGGCGCTGCGCCTGACCGCGCAGGACCTGAAGAAGCTGGGCGTGATCGACGGGATCATCGCGGAACCCTTGGGCGGCGCGCAACGTGCCCCCAAGGAGGCGATCGCCGCTGTCGGCGCCCAGATCGTCACGATGCTGGCCGATCTGAAGGACAAGAAGCCGGCCGAGCTGATCAAGGATCGGCGCGCAAAGTTCCTGGCGATGGGATCCACGGCGCTGGCCGCCTGACCTTCACGATCCTGTGACCGATCAGCAACAGCCGCCCCATCACGTGCGGCTTCTTGCACGCGGCTGCTTGCCCGGTTCGATTTTGTCGGCCAGCCTGCAATCCTGCCCAACACCCTGCAGCGAAGGAGGGGCCTCATGATGACATCACGCGACGCCACCTTTGCTGGCCATCAGCGACGAAATCCATCGTTCCTGACCGCCTGACCGGGCAGAACCCCACCGACGCCACGACCTGAACCACGACTGCCCGCACGGGCAGCCTGCCTTCACGGCTGCCTGCCTGTCAGGCCGCGCATCCGCATGGCGTCATGTCCCCACCTGCAGTCCGACCGCCCATGCCCCGACATGGCCCGTCTTCAGGAGAGAACCGATGATTGCAGACCTGAACCCACAGTCCGCGCGCCTGCGCCCCGCCCTTCACCGCCTGATTGACCGACATGGTGCGACAGCGGTCCTTTGGACCCTGCTCCGTGCGCTGCTGATGCCACGGCGGAGACGACCGAGGCCGCCCGACCCTTATCACCTCAGCCCCCACATGCGGCGCGACATCGGCCTGCCCCCGGCTGAACGCCATGTCACCCGATATTACGAACTGAGATGATCCAACCTCAGGCGGCGCCCACGGCGTCGCCTGACTTGGGCAGCGCCAGGCCCGCCTCGGCCATCAGCCGGTCGGACGCGGTCTCGATCTCGGCCTCCAGCCGGGCCATGAAGCCCGCAGCGGGAACATCGGGTCCAAGTGCGGGCAGGAACTCCACAACAGCCCGGCCGGGACGGATGCCCCAGCCCTTACGCGGCCAGAACATGCCGGTGTTCACAGCCACCGGCACGACCGGCAGGCCGGTGGCCATGCGGATGGTCGAAACCCCCTGCTTGTAGGGCCTGCGCTGGCCGGGCAAAGTCCGCGTGCCTTCGGGATAGATGATCAGCTGGCCCAGCCCGTCGCCCGCGATTCGCTGGTTGATCTGGCTAGAAATCGCGACCATTGCGTCGCGGCCCCTGGTCCGGTCGATCGGGATGCAGCCGACCTTCCACGCGTACCAGCCCATCACCGGCACGCGCATCACCTCGCGCTTCATGATAAAGGCCCGGCGCGGCACGGCATGGGCGATCACCAGGATGTCCCAAAAGCTTTGATGTTTGGCCGCCACGATGCAGTCGGTCGTGGGCGGGGTTCCCCGCACTTCGCAGGTCAGGCCCAGGTGCAGCTTGGCAGCCCAGATCATGTAGCCGATCCAGCGCGTCGCCACCCGGTTCGCCCCCACCCGGCCGTGCCGGACGACCAGCACGATCCCCGCAAGCCCCATCACGACCGTCGCCAGCGCCACATGCACATAGTACAGGACATGCTGCACATGCTGCCAGGGCGTCAGGGGTCCGGGACGGGGGTCGTCGCGGCGGCTCAACGGACAGCCCCCAGCATCTTCAGGGCTGCCCAACGGGTCGCGAAATAGCCGACCGCCGCGGCGATGAAGGGGATCAACAGCGGCATCAGCCAGTCCCACCCCTGAAAGCCCAGGCCGGTCATGAACCCGCCCGCCGCGCTGGCGTCGGGCAGCAATGCGATGCCGGCCATGCCCAGCAGCGTTCCCACGGCCGAGCCGACCGCCGCGCGACGGGTAAAGCGGCGCACGAAGGCCGTGGCGATTGTAAGGTCACGCGCCCCGATCAGGCGCAGCACCCGGATCACCTGCCCATTCGCCGCCAGCGCCGCCTTGGCGGCCAGCGTGATCATCGCGGCCGAAGCCGCCCCGATCAGCAGCAGCGAGACGATGCCCAGCATGCGCAGCCGGTTCGCAGCCGAAACCAGCGGCCGGCGCCACTCCGTATGGTCGTCCAGCACCGCGCCGGGGGCCTCGGCCTCCAGGCGCAGGCGCAGGCCTTCGGGGTCAAAAGCCTCGCCAGTGACAGGCAGGTCGATCAGGGCGGGCACCGGCAGGGCATCCACCGGCATATCCGGGCCGAACCAGGGCTCCAGCAGCTCTGCCAGTTCGTCCTGCGGCAACAGCCTGGGCTGGCCCGCATCCGGCGTCGTCGACAGGATCTGCATCACCGACTGGACGCGCGCCTCCTGCTGGCCCGCCGGCGCGCTGACGCGGACGGTCACGCTGCTGGCCAGTTCCGACGACCACCGATCCGCCAAGCGCCCCGTTGCCAAGGCCAGCGCCAGGGCAAAGACCGCCAGAAAGGCCATGGCCCCGGCCGAAAACAGGGTCAACTGTGCGGTGAAGCCGGTTGGCGGCACGATGCGGTCGCCCTTGCCGCCCTCACGGCCCATCAACCCGTGCCAAAGCGTCGCAAGGTTCACTTTCCGCATGTTCTGCCGCATCACAGGTCCGCCCCCGCCAGTTGCAGGCTGCCGCCCGAAATCCGCAGCACCCGCGCAGTCACCTGCGCCTTGGTGGCGCGGATCAGGTTCAGGTCATGGGTGGCGACCAGCACGGTCTTGCCTGACTTGTTCAGCTCGATCAACAATTGCATCAGCCGCATCGACATGTCCCAGTCCAGGTTCCCCGTCGGCTCGTCCGCCAGCACCAGGTCCGGCGACAGGATCACCGCCCGTGCCAGGGCCGCCCGCTGCCGTTCGCCCCCCGACAGCGAGGGCGGCAGTGCGCGCGAATGATGCGTCAGTTGCACCCAGCCCAGAAGATCGCGCAACGCGTCCATGTCCACCGGCTCGCCGGCGACCGTCAGCGGCAGGGCGACGTTTTCAGCCAGCGGCATGTGGTCCAGGAACTGGGGGTCCTGATGGACCACGCCAACGCGGCGGCGCAGGTCGGAAATCCCGTCGCGCGACAGGCCACGCATGTCCTGGCCAAAGGCGGTCATCTGCCCTGCCGTGGGCAGCAGGTCCGCATAGCACAGCCGCAGCAGCGTCGTCTTGCCCGTACCGGACGGCCCTGTCAGGAAATGGAACATGCCCGGCTGCAGGCTCAGCGTCATGCCCGACAGCAACTCGGCCCCTCCGTGGTAACCGAAACCGACATCCCGCATCTCGATCAAGCGCCACCTCTTTTCCGTTACGGCCCGTCTGACGCGGGTCCTGCACCCGGCGCGACTTGGAAGCCGGACCTGCGCTTGATAGAACAGCCCACAGACGATTGCGAGGGTGGCATGGCTGAAATTAGGTTGATCTGTCCGGGCTGCGACGCCGAATATGTCGTGCCGCAGGAGGCCATCCCCCCCGCCGGACGCGAGGTCGAATGCAGCGCATGCGCCCATGTCTGGCGGGCGCAGCGTCCGCCCAAGGCAGCAGCCCCGCTGGACCTTGGATCCTACACCCTGCCGCGCCCGGTCGAGGGGGGCAATGACGAGGATGAACGCACGGTCGCGCTGCCCCCGGCCCGTCGGCGCCTGTCGCCCGACGTTCTGGACATCCTGCGCGAGGAAGTCGATCACGAACGCCGGCTGCGCGAAACCGAGGCTGCGACACCCCCCGCCGATCCTCCGGCACCCCATACGGGTGAAAGCGCGTCTTCGGACGACCCCTCTCTCCGGGATACTCCCTCGCCCGAGGATGACAGCCTGTGGCCCGCCACCACGGTGATCCTTCCGGCGGGCGCGACCCGCGCAATCACCACCAACCCGCAGCCGCAGGCCCCCACGGCAGCGGCCGTGGCGGCAGCACCGTTGCGCCCTGCCACGCCCACGGATGGGACAGCCGTCCTGTCCCTGCGCCCCGCCCCGGTTCAGCAGGTGCGGCCCGTGCCGCCGGCCGCGACACGGCCGGCCCCCTCTCCGGCCCCTTCGCGAAAAGGGTATGGCCTAGGCTTTGGCCTGGCAGTGCTGGCCGCGGCGATCCTTTTGGCGCTTTACCTGCTGGCCCCACGCCTGCAGGACGGAGGCGGGCCGTTGGCCGGGCCACTGAACGAATGGCGCCAGGACGTGGACCGCGCGCGGCACTGGCTCGGCCAGTTGATTTCCGGTCTGCGGGACTAAGCGTCAGAACCGGTCCAAAAGGCGACCCAGGTAATCGCGCTCTTCCTGAGGGCGGTCGCGTTCGCCGCTGCGCCGACGGATCTCGTCCAGCAGGTCGCGGGCGCGACGCGCCGGGTCCAACCCCTCGGCCAGAGGGTCGCCGCTGGTGATGACATTGCCGTTGCCTGGACGCTGCCGGCCAAGCGGGTCCAGAACCGGCCGGCCATCATAAGGCATCTGGCTTTGTCCCTGCGCACTGTCCCCCGGCTGCCCGCCGGGCTGCTGGCCCTGCTGGCCTTCCTGCCCCTGTTCGCCCTGCTGCCCCTGCTGGCCCTGCTGCGCCAGCATGTCGCCCAGCGTGCGCATTCCGTCCCGCATCGACTCGATCGCATCGGCCTGGTTCTGCAGGGCTTGGCCGGTGTCGCCCTCGCGCAGTGCGCGCTCGGCCTCCTCCATGGCGCGGCCGGCCTCGTCCAGCTGGCGCCGCGCCTCGTCGCCCTGGGCCGAACCCTGTCCCGGCATCAGCCCCTGCTGCTGGCCCAGCTCCTCGCGCAGCGCCTGCTGGCGGTCGGCCAGGCTTTCGCCGCCTTCCTGGCCCTCTCCCTCGCTCGGCTGCTGTCCCTGTCCGAACTGGCGCTGCATGTCGCGGAACGCTTCGTCCGACAGACGCTGCTGCTCGCGCAGCGTGTCGGCCAGGCGGTTCATGGGCTGGTCGCCCTGCTGTCCTTCCTGGCCCTGTCCTTGACCCTGCTGCTGCTGGACCTGAAGGTTTTCCATCATGCGGTTGAACTGCTCCAGCAGCTCCTGGGCCTCGGCCATGCGGCCCTCGTTCATCAGGCGCTGGATCTCGTCCATCATCTGCTGGATCTGGTCGCCGGTGATCTGCTGGCCCTGTTGGCCGCGATCGGGGCTGTCGGCCTGATCCTGACTTTCGCTCTGCTCGGCCAGCATCTGGGTATAGGCGTCGGTGGCCTCGCGCAGTTCGTCCATCAGGCGCTGGATCTCATCGGGCGAGGCGCCGTTGCGGATCGCCTCGGACAGCTTTTCCTGCGCCTGCTTCATCCGTTCAAGCGCATCCGCCAAGCCGCCATCCTCCAGCTGAACGGCTGCCGCCCACAGCGCCTCGGCCAGCCGGTCACGGGCCTCGACGGTAAAGCCATCGCCCTCCAGCAAGCGGACGGAACCGCGCAACTCGGCGTAAAGATCATCCTCGACAAAACCTTCGGGTTGCCAGGTGACAGCCCGCAGGATTTCGGCGCTGCGGCCGGCATTGGCGCGCGACCACAGCAGGTCGCGGCGCAGCTCGATCAAAGCCGCAGCCAGAGGGTTGAAGAAGCGGCGTCCCGGCAGGGTGACCGCCATCGGGTCGGAGGTTCCGACCTGCGCGATCCCGTCCAAGGCACGCAAGGTCACGCGCACGGGCAGGTTTGCCCAAGGATGGCGGGACAGGTCCTCGACCAGCTGGCCCTGCACCGCTTGCCGGTCACCGCGCGGCAGGGTCAGCGCCAGTTCGATGTCCTGGCGCGGCTCGGGCGCCACGGTCAGGCCAAAGCGGCGGTCCACGGCGGGCAGATCCAGCTTGATCAGCGCCTCTGCTTCTGCCACGCCGTGATCGTCGCTGGCCTGATAATCCTGGATCATCCGGCCGTCCGCGCGTCGGACCGGCGCGGCGCCGGCGCGGATGATCGGCGCCGCGTCAGGCAAAACCGTAACGTTGAAACGGCGCTCCGCCACCTCGATCACGCCCGACTGCTCGGCGCGAAAGGCCGGCGCGGTTGCGTCGTCCTGAAGCGCAGGGCCGATGTTCTGGGCCACCGAAGCACCACCCCCGTACAGGCGAAAGCTGACCTCGGTCCCCTTGGGCAGGGCCAGCGCCTCGTCCTCGGCCAGGGCGTTCAGATAGATCGTCGGGCGGCGGGTATAGGCGGGCGGTTCGGCCCAGCCTTCCCAGGCCGGCCCGCCGGGCGCGACCGGCCCCGTCGCGGGCGCGGTCATCGTGGCGGCGATGGCCGAGATCCCCTGCCCCATCTGCCCGGCGCCGCCAAAGATCAGCGCCATCGCCAAGGCCAGCGCCCCCGCCAGACGCAGGGCATAGGGATCGCGCCTCGCCAGGTCGGCGTCGGGTGGCACCGCCCGCGCGGCCATCGCTGCCGCCTGCATCTGCGCCAGATGCGCCTGCCACAGGGCGCCCCCTCCGCCGATGGCAGGGCGATCCGACAGCGCGCTCAGCGGGCGGCCCGGCAAGGTGCGGTCCAGACGGTCCAGCGCCTCCGCCGGGCGGACGCGGCGAAACCGCAGGCCGCCCAGGATTGCCGCAGCCACCACCGCCAGCAGCCACAGCCCGGTCAGCCAGGGCAGGACCGGGTCCGGCAACGCGGCGACCAGCCCTAGGGCCAGCGCGGCAAAGCCGCAGGCCAGAAGCGTGGTCAGGGGCCAGAAGGCCCGCGCGCCACGTTCCCATGCCATGCCCCACCGGGTCAGGCGCAGGGCGCGGGCAACAGGACGGTGGGTCGCGGTGAAAATGTCGTCGGGCGTCCGGGGGTGGAAGGCCCCCGGCCTGTCGGTCAGATCCTGACGCCCGATCAAAGCCATGGCGGGATGCTATCCCGGGCCAGCATTTCGTCAAACGTCGGTCGCGCCCGGATGACGGCGAAGTGATCGCCCTGCACCAGCACCTCGGGGACCAGCGGCCGCGAATTGTACTCGGACGCCATCACGGCCCCGTACGCCCCGGCCGAGCGGAAGGCGATCAGCCCGCCCGCCTCCATCTGCGGCAGTTGCGCGGCTTTCTGGAAGGTGTCCCCCGATTCGCAGACCGGCCCCACGACGTCATAGGGATGAACCGCCGCCCCCAGGCCCGGCTCGATCACCGGCACGATGTCGTGATGTGCCCCGTACATAGCCGGGCGCAGCAGGTCGTTCATCGCCGCGTCCACGATCAGGAAGTCGCGATCCTCGCCCTGCTTGACATAGATGACCTCGGCCAGCAGCACGCCGGCATTGCCGACAATGTTGCGTCCCGGCTCGATCTCGATCTCGCAGTCCAGATGGCCGACGGCCTCGCGGATAACCTGGCCGTATTCGATGGGCAGCGGCGGCGCGTTGTTGTCGCGGCGATACGGGATGCCCAGGCCGCCGCCCAGATCCAGGCGCGTGATCTGGTGCCCCTCGGCACGCAGCGCCCCCGTCAGTTCGGCCACCTTCCGATAGGCGGCGCGAAAGGGCGCAAGGTCGGTCAGCTGGCTGCCGATGTGGACGTCCACGCCCACGACCTCCAGGCCCGGCAGGCGGGCCGCCTCGGCATAGACCTCGATGGCGCGGGAAATGGGGATGCCGAACTTGTTCTCGGACTTGCCAGTGGCGATCTTCTCATGCGTCTTGGCGTCCACGTCCGGGTTCACGCGGATGGCCACGGGCACCGTCGCGCCCATGCTGGCGGCCAGCTGCGACAGGGCCCGCATCTCGGGCTCGCTCTCGATGTTGAACTGACGGATGCCGCCTTCGATCGCCAGACGCATCTCGGCCAAGGTCTTGCCCACGCCCGAAAAGACGATCCGGTCACCCGGCACCCCAGCGGCCTTGGCGCGCAGGTATTCTCCGGCCGACACGACGTCCATGCCCGCGCCCAGGTCGCCCATCAGCTTCAGCACGGCCAGGTTGCTGTTCGACTTGACCGCAAAGCAGACCAGGTGATCGGTCCAGTCCAGCGCTTGGCGGAACAGGCCGAAATGGCGCGTCAATGTGGCCGCGGAATAGACATAGACCGGCGTGCCGACCTGGGCCGCGATGCAGGACAGCGGCACATCCTCGGCGTGCAGGGCGCCGTTCTTGTACAGGAAATGGTCCATCTAGAGCCGGGCCGACACGCCGATCCGCGCGTCACCGCCGACCGAAACGCCCATCTGCTGCTGCAGCGGCTTTTCGACAGGCCGCTTGGGGGCGCCGTCGACGCCGCAGGCGGCCAGCACCAGAACGGGGGCCAGCACGGCCAAGAGGGACAGACGGATCATGCCAGTTTCTCCTTCCAGCGGGCGATCTGCGCGCGCACCTGCGCGGGCGCCGTGCCGCCATAGCTTTGGCGCGAGGCGACGGAATTGTGCACGCCCAGCACATTGAACACATCCTGCGTGATCTGACCATGCACCGATTGCATGTCGGCCAAGGTCAGGTCGGGCAGATCGACACCCCGCCCCTCGGCCAACCCCACAAGCGAACCCGTGACGTGATGGGCGTCGCGGAACGGCAGGCCCAGTTCGCGCACCAGCCAGTCGGCCAGATCGGTTGCGGTGGAAAATCCGCTGCTGGCCGCGGCCTCCAGCCGGTCGCGGTTGGCGGTCAGGTCCGACAGCATGCCGGTCATCGCGGCCAGGGCCAGCATCAGGCTGTCAGCCGCGTCGAAGACCTGTTCCTTGTCTTCCTGCATGTCCTTGGAATAGGCCAAGGGCAGGCCCTTCATCACCGTGAACAGCGCGACCGTCGCACCCAGGATGCGCCCGATCTTGGCACGGATCAACTCGGCCGCGTCTGGGTTGCGCTTTTGCGGCATGATCGACGATCCGGTGGACCACTTGTCCGACATCGACACAAAGCGGAACTGGGCCGAGGACCAGATCACCAGCTCTTCGGCCAGGCGCGACAGGTGCACGGCGCAGATCGTGGCGGAGGACAAGAATTCCAGCGCAAAGTCGCGGTCGCTGACGGCGTCCAGGCTGTTGGCCATGGGCGCGTCGAAGCCAAGCGCCGCGGCCGTCATGTGCCGGTCGATGGGATAGCCCGTCCCGGCCAGCGCCGCTGCCCCCAAGGGCGATTCGTTCATCCGCTCGCGGGCATCCTGGAACCGCGACAGGTCGCGCCCGAACATCTCGACATAGGCCATCATGTGGTGGCCCCAGGTGACCGGCTGCGCGGTCTGCAGGTGGGTAAAGCCCGGCATGACCCAGTCGGCCCCCGCCTCGGCCTGCGACAAAGCCGCGCGGATCAGCGCCGTCAGCCCTTGAATGGCCGCGTCGCACTGGTCGCGCACCCAAAGCCGAAAGTCGGTCGCCACCTGGTCGTTCCTGGATCTTCCCGTGTGCAGGCGGCCTGCGGGCTCTCCGATCACCTCCTTCAGGCGGGCTTCCACGTTCATGTGGATGTCCTCCAGCGCGGTGCGGAAGGGAAAATTGCCGGCCTCGATCTCTGACAAGACGGTGAGCAGGCCTTCCCCGATGGCCTTTGCATCGTTATCGCTGATGATGCCTTGTGCGGCCAGCATCGCCGCATGGGCCCGGCTGCCCCGGATGTCCTGGGCGTAGAGCCGTTGGTCGAACCCGATCGAGGCGTTGATCGCCTCCATGATCGAGTCAGGACCCGCGGCGAAGCGCCCGCCCCACATGCTGTTGGCGGCGTCTTTGCTGTCGGGCCGGTCGGTCATCTGTCAGTCCCTCGGAGGTCACATGCTGCGTTCCGCCCTGCTTTATACGGCCCTTGTTTTCGGTGCAAACACCGCCTTCGCCGCAGGCCCCGACTGGCAGGCCGCGCGTGCCGGCGGCCTTGCCAAGCTAGTCGTGGCCGAGGAACCGGTCCCGGTCAGCACGACCGAATTTACCGACCCCCAGGGGGGCACGCATAGCCTGGCGGACTGGCAGGGCAAGGTCGTGGCCCTGAACTTCTGGGCCACCTGGTGCGCCCCCTGCCGCGAAGAGATGCCCGCGTTGGACCGGCTTCAAGCCGAACTGGGCGGAGATGATTTCCAGGTTGTTACCATCGCCACGGGCCGCAATGCCCCTGACCGGATTGACGCTTTTTTCAAGGAGGTGGGGGTGACGAACTTGCCCGTCCTTCTGGACCCGCGTCAGCAGCTGGCCCGCGACATGGGCGTGGTGGGTTTGCCGGTCACGGTCCTTATTGACCGCGAGGGCCGTGAGGTGGCGCGATACCTGGGCGATGCGGAATGGGATTCGGATGCGGCCAAGACCCTGGTCATGCAACTGAAGGCCGATAACGCCGCCGAGAATTAACCCTAAGTTGCGAAACCTCTGACGATTCACCGCGGAATAAGTCATGGTGGGCACACTGCAAGCAGACCCGAGAAGATGAGGCCGCCGTGAGCGACAGAATCATGGAAAACAGTTCGCCACTGGAAGATGCAATCCGCCACCAGGACCGGATCACGCTGAGCGCCGTGGCCCATGCGGTGGACAAGGCCAGTGCCGTGCTGGCCTTTCAACCCATCGTGCAATCGCAGCGCACCAAGGCGCCCGCCTTCTATGAAGGGCTGATCCGCATCATCGACGACAGCGGCCGGTTGGTGCCGCTGCGCGATTTCATGCCGCAGGCCGAAACCACCGAACTGGGCCGCAGGATCGACTGCCTGTCCCTGTCGCTTGGCCTGCAGACACTGGCCGAGGACCCTGCCCTGCGCCTGTCGATCAACATGTCGGCGCGTTCGATCCTCTATCCCGAATGGATCGGCACCTTGCGCCGCGGCATCGCCGATGACCCCATGCTGGGCGAACGGCTGATCCTGGAGATCACGGAAAGTTCGGCCATGGGCATGCCCAATGAGGTGCAGGCTTTCATGGCCGAGGTTCAGGGCTATGGCATCAGCCTGGCGCTGGACGATTTCGGCGCGGGCTATACCTCGTTCCGCTACCTGCGCGATTTCTGCTTTGACATGATCAAGATCGACGGGCAGTTCATCCGCCAGATCGCCGCCAACCCTGACAATCAGGTGCTGACGCGGGCACTGCAGTCCATCGCGCATCATTTCGACATGTTCACCGTGGCCGAGTCGGTCGAGACGGCCGAGGATGCCAGCTTCCTGATCGATATCGGCATCGACTGCCTGCAGGGTTACTATTTCGGCGCCCCGACCATCGCGCCTCCGTGGAAAAGCCCGCCCTCGCTGGCAACCCGCTGACCGTCCGGCGCGTGACACACAGACAAAAGGTCCCTCGCATCATCCGAAAGTCGGGGTGATGCGCTTGACGTTACGTCGCGAAAAAGCATCCTGAACCGGATTCGCCGGCCTGGCCGGCAGCGATGGGAAGGAGCCCGCCATGTCCAAAGCCGTTATCGTCTCTGCAGCCCGCACCCCGGTCGGAAGTTTTATGGGGTCGTTCGCCAACGTCCCGGCGCATGATCTGGGGGCAGCGGTCCTGAAGGAGGTCGTGGCACGCGCCGGTGTTGATCCGGCCGAAATCAGCGAGACGATCCTGGGCCAGGTCCTGACCGCAGCCCAAGGGCAGAACCCGGCGCGTCAGGCGCATATCAAGGCGGGCCTTCCGCAGGAGGCGGCGGCGTGGGGCCTGAACCAGGTCTGCGGCTCCGGCCTGCGCGCCGTCGCGCTGGCCGCGCAGCAAGTGATCCTGGGCGACGCACGCATCGTGCTGGCGGGGGGACAGGAAAGCATGTCGCTGTCGGCTCATGCGGCCTATCTGCGCGCGGGCCAGAAGATGGGCGACATGCAGATGATCGACACGATGATCCGCGACGGCCTGTGGGACGCCTTCAACAACTATCACATGGGCCAGACGGCCGAGAATGTAGCCGAAAAGTGGGAGATCAGCCGCGACCAGCAGGACGAGTTCGCGCTGGCTTCGCAGAACAAGGCCGAAGCCGCCCAGACGGAAGGCCGCTTTGACGACGAGATCGTGGGCTATACCGTCAAGGGTCGCAAGGGCGATACGGTGGTGGACAAGGACGAATACATCCGCCACGGCGCCACCATCGACGCGATGCAGAAACTGCGCCCGGCCTTTGCCAAGGACGGTTCAGTGACGGCGGCGAACGCCTCGGGCCTTAACGATGGCGCGGCCGCCGTCATGGTCATGTCCGAGGAAGAGGCCAACCGCCGCGGCCTGACGCCCCTGGCACGCATTGCGTCCCATGCCACGGCGGGCCTAGATCCCGCGATCATGGGCACGGGTCCGATCCCCGCCAGCCGCAAGGCGCTGGAAAAGGCCGGCTGGTCGGTCGGCGACCTTGATCTGGTCGAGGCAAACGAGGCTTTCGCCGCCCAGGCCTGCGCCGTGAACAAGGACATGGGCTGGGATCCGTCCATCGTGAACGTCAATGGCGGCGCGATCGCCATCGGTCACCCGATCGGCGCATCGGGCGCGCGCATCCTGAACACGCTGCTGTTCGAGATGCAGCGCCGCGACGCGAAGAAGGGTCTGGCGACGCTTTGCATCGGCGGGGGCATGGGCGTTGCCATGTGTCTGGAACGCTGAGCACCCTGCATATCGGCGCGCAATGATCTTGCGCGCCGATAGCTATTCTTGATAGCAAGATTACAATGACATGGAGCAAAGGGGGGATTTATGTCGAAAGTCGCACTGGTCACTGGGGGGTCGCGCGGAATTGGCGCCGCCATTTCGCGGGCGCTGAAGGATGCGGGCTATACCGTGGCCGCCAACTATGCCGGCAATGACGATGCCGCAAAAGCCTTTACCGAGGAAACGGGCATCAAGACCTATAAATGGTCAGTGGCCGATTACGATGCCTGCGCCGAAGGCGTGAAGCAGGTCGAGGCTGACCTGGGGCCGATCGCCGTGCTGGTCAACAATGCCGGCATCACCCGCGACGCGATGTTCCACAAAATGACGCCGCAGCAGTGGAAAGAGGTCATTGATACCAACCTGACCGGGTTGTTCAACATGACGCACCCGGTCTGGTCGGGCATGCGCGACCGCAAGTTCGGCCGCGTCGTCAACATCAGTTCAATCAACGGGCAGAAGGGCCAGGCGGGTCAGGCCAACTATTCCGCGGCCAAGGCGGGCGACCTGGGCTTTACCAAGGCCCTGGCGCAGGAAGGCGCCCGTGCCGGCATCACTGTCAACGCCATCTGCCCAGGCTATATCGGCACCGAGATGGTACGCGCCATTGATGAAAAGGTCCTGAACGAGCGGATCATCCCGCAGATCCCCGTCGGCCGCCTGGGCGAACCCGAAGAGATCGCACGAGCGGTGGTCTTCCTGGCAGCCGACGATGCCGGCTTCATCACCGGCGCGACGATCAGCGCGAATGGCGGTCAGTACTTCGTCTGACGCTGCCGGAAACGAAAGCGGCCCGCGCATCTTGCGCGGGCCCTTTTCATGTAGATGTCGCTGTTCAACAGCTCAGTGGGCCAGGCGGGTGATCTGTTCCTTCAGGCGAAGCTTTTCGCGCTTCATCGCGGCAATCTCGATATCTTTGGTGCCGGGACTTTTCTGTGCCCTTTCAACGGCGGCAGAGAGATTCTGGTGTTTCTTGCGAAGCTCCTCGACATGGGAAGCAACCGACATCGCGTTCTCCTCTGGGTTTAGTGTCGAACGGGTTCAGTGCACCACAGGTTTTTGATTCTGTCACGCAGCTTTCGCAATTCCCAGGTCGATCGGCGCACCCTTGCGCAGAACGGCGGCAGCGGCCTCAGACAGATCCTCGCCATCCTTGTCGTGCCGGGATGCGGCGTGGGTCACAAAAGGCGCAAGAAGCCGCAGGGGCGTGGCCACCCCCTTGCGGGCCGCAATCAGCACCCGCCCTGCCGGCTGGCCCTGCCGTCCCGCGACGGGCAGTATGGTGATCGCCCCTGCCCGACCCGCCAACGCGCAGATGACGCCGTTCAGGCGGTCGGCCCTCTGGATCAGCGTCAGCCAACCGCCGGGGCGCAGCCGCCGCAGCCCCGCATCGATCCACAGCGCCAAAGGTGTCTCCTCGCGCCGCGCCTCGGCCCGGCCAGCGTCGGGGGCGGCCGTGCCGCCCAGGAAATAAGGGGGATTCATCAGCACATGATCCACAGTCATCGCCCGCAGATCGGGCGGAGGTGCGGCCAGATCGCCTGTCAGCACCGTCATGGGAATATCGTTCGCCGCCGCATTGACCCGCGCCAGGTCCGCGTAATCTGCCTGCCTTTCCAGCCCGGCGATCGCCAGCCCCGGCACCCGCCAGCCCAGGCACAGGCTGGCCACGCCGACGCCGCAACCCAGCTCCAGCACCGTCTGTCCGGGTTGCGCGGGACAGGCCGCGCCCAACATCACCGCGTCGGCGCCAGCCCGATAGCCGCGCAAGGGTTGGGCGATCCGCAGGCGGCCGTCCAGGAAACCGTCTTGGCGGATCTCAGTCATCCAGCCCGGCATCGCGCAGGATGGCCCGGGCCACGAAAGCATCCCGATCCGCCACCATCAACCGCTGCGGCAGGATCCCGATTGAACCTTCCAGCACGCTCATGTGCTGGTCCATCTGGAAGGTGACGATGCCCTCGGACTCCAGCAGGCTGGTGGCGGCCGACATGCGCACGGGATCGTTGCTGCGGAAAAGCTCTTTCATGCCCGCGACGTTAAGCGGCGGTTGCGCATTTGTCGATGCCGTGGCAATGCGTGGGCGCAGACACGGGGTATGGCATGACTGTGCAGGAAAACGTCCGCAAACCACTGGATCGGCTGTCCGAAGCCTTGGCCGCCGAGATGCAGGCGGTGAACACGCTGATCCGTGATCGCATGGCCAGCCGTCATGCGCCGCGCATCCCTGAGGTCACAGCACATTTGATCGAGGCCGGCGGCAAGCGGCTGCGCCCGATGCTGACGCTGGCCGCGGCCCGGATGCTGGATTACGCGGGCCCCTATCACGTCCACCTGGCCGCAACGGTCGAATTCATCCACACCGCGACGCTGCTGCATGACGATGTCGTGGACGAAAGCCGCCAGCGGCGCGGCCGGCCCACTGCCAACCTGCTGTGGGACAATAAATCCAGCGTGCTGGTCGGCGACTATCTGTTCGCCCGCAGCTTTCAGCTGATGGTCGAGCCCGGCAACATGCGCACGCTGGAGATCCTGGCCAATGCCAGTGCCACCATCGCCGAAGGCGAGGTGTTGCAACTGACCGCCGCTCAGGATCTGGCGACGGACGAAGCTGTTTACCTTCAGGTGGTTCGCGGCAAGACGGCTGCGTTGTTTTCGGCCGCGACCGAGGTGGGCGGCGTTATCGCCGGGGCGCCAGACGACCAGGTGCAGGCGCTGTTCGACTATGGCGACGCGCTTGGGATCGCCTTCCAGATCGTCGACGACCTGCTGGATTACGGCGGGGCGACCGAGACGATCGGCAAGAACATTGGCGACGATTTCCGCGAGCGCAAGCTGACCCTGCCGGTGATCAAGGCCGTCGCCAGGGCCGATGCGGATGAGCGTGCCTTCTGGTCGCGCACGATCGAAGCGGGCGACCAGCGCGAGGGCGACCTGGACCATGCGCTGGCGCTGCTGGCGCGGCATGGCGCGATGGAGACGGCGCGGCGCGATGCGCTGGACTGGGCGGCCCGTGCCAAGGCCGCGTTGCAGATCCTGCCCCCGCATCCGATCCGCGACATGCTGTCCGACCTGGCAGATTTCGTCGTCAGCCGCGTCGCCTGACCCCCCTATCCGCCGTCAACGCATCGCGCACTGCGATGATCGCGCATGATTTTCCGTCCCGCAAACGGAAGGGGCGAGCCGCTTGCGCGACCCGCCCCCTCTCCGGGAAGAGACCTTGGATGGCTTACTTGGCCTGGACGAAGTCGGGATAGGCCTCCATGCCCATCTCGGAAATGTCGAGGCCGTTGATCTCGGCTTCCTTGCTGACGCGGATGCCCATGGTCGCCTTGAGGATCGACCAGACCACAAAGCTGACGACAAAGACAAAGGCGCCAATGGCGGCGATGCCGATGGCCTGGGTCACGAAGCTGGTGCCGGGATTGGTGACCGGCACGACCATCGTGCCCCAGATCCCCGCGACCAGGTGGACCGGGATGGCGCCCACGACGTCGTCGATCTTCATGCGGTCCAGCATCGGGACGACCAGGCAGGCAATGGCGCCGCCAATGCCGCCGATCAGGACAGATGCGAAGATCGAGGGGGCCAGGGGTTCGGCCGTGATCGAGACGAGGCCGGCCAACGCGCCGTTCAGCACCATGGTCAGGTCGATCTTGCCATAGACCAGTTGCGTCACCAGAATTGCCGCCACGACGCCGCCCGAGGCCGCCATGTTGGTGTTGACCATGATCCGGCTGACGTCGGCCGCGTCATTGATCGTGCCGAGCGCCAGCTGTGAGCCGCCGTTGAAGCCGAACCAGCCCATCCACAGGATGAAGGTGCCAAGCGTCGCCAGCGCCAGGTTCGAACCCGGCATCGGCTGCATCCGGCCATCAGGGCGAAACTTGCCGCTGCGGGGACCCAGCACGATCACGCCGGCCAAGGCTGCGAAACCGCCGGCGGCATGGACCAGGGTCGAGCCCGCAAAGTCGGCGAAGCCCAGTTCCGACAGCCAGCCGCCGCCCCACTGCCAGCTGGCCTCGATCGGATAGATCACGGCCGTCAGGACGATTGTGAAGAACAGAAAGGGCCACAGCTTGACACGTTCTGCCAGGGTGCCCGACACGATTGAGGCGGTGGTGGCGCAGAACATCAGCTGGAAGAAGAAGTCCGAACCGACCGAATAATCGTCGCCCGCCCCCGCGCTGCCGACGGCATCCAGGCTGGCAAAGCTGAACAGCTCGCCTATCCAGCCGTCGACCACCCATTCGCCCGGATACATCAGCTTGTAGCCCAAGAGCCAGTACATGATGCCCGCGATCGCAAACAGCGAGATGTTCTTGAACAGCTGGGTTGTCACGTTCCGGGACCGCACCAGGCCCGCTTCCAGCATGGCAAAGCCTGCGGCCATCCACATCACCAGGAAGCCGCCGATCAGGAACAGAAGGGTGTTGAAGATGTAGGCGACATCCGCGCCGACGGCGGCAGCCGCCTCCGCGGGGGCCGCGGCCTCTTGCGCGGCAGCCGGCAGGGCTGCCAGCGCCGCAAGCGTCGCGATGAGCGGGAGGGTCTTGGTCATGTCATTAAACCTCGCTTCGTGCCACAGCCGCCGGACCGGCTGTCATCGCCCTTTTCATCTGCAATTCGCATCGCCGGGCAAAGCCGCGCCGCCGCTTGCGCGCCGCTGAAACAGGAACTGCCCGTTTTGCGGGCGCATTCAGGGGGTGATGCGCCCGTTTCGGGCAGGTGCCGTCTGCGGGCGCGCGCGAACTGCCCCCCTGCTGTGCAACCTGCGCAATCGCCCGCCATGCCGGCTTCCGCCGATGCGCGATCCGCCGCCCATCACGGATTGGTCACCCCAATTCCCCTGCGCAGAAACTTGCTGTAGGGTTGCCGCAATTCTGGCCGGGCCAACCGGCATGGCAGTCACGCAGGCATCCTTCGCATGAAACGACCCACCGGCACCCCGACCCGCACGGGCAAAAGCCCTGTTGCAGACAAGCGCAGTTCCGCAACGCCGCCCGCAAGCGCCCGGCCCCGCAAGGTCAAGCGACACGGCCGGGCGCGCCGGGGCGGCATCCTGGGATGGATCGCGGGGCTGGTCACGCTGGTCTGGCGGATCATCTGGGGTTCGATCTGGCGGCTGGCGATGGTTGTGGCGCTGATCATCGGCGCGGCCTCCGCCTATTTCTATGTCGGCCTGCCCGAGGCGCAGGCGCTGTTCGACGGCCGCGCCCGCGGCAGCGTCACCATGCTGGACCGCGACGGTCGCGTTTTTGCCTGGCGGGGCGAGACCTATGGCGCGGTCGACAGCGACCAGATCGCCCCGGTCCTGCGCGAAGCGGTGATCTCGGCCGAGGACCGGCGCTTTTTCCGCCATTTCGGCGTCAGCCCGCGCGGCATCGCCGGCGCGATCCGCATCAACCTGGCCGAGGGCCGCGGCCCGCTGGAGGGGAACGGCGGTTCGACGATCACCCAGCAGGTTGCAAAGCTGCTGTGCCTGGGCGAGACCTTCGACCCCACCCGCTTTGCCAACGAGGCCGAGTTCGAGGCCGACTGCCGGTCCGGTGGCGTCTGGCGCAAGATCAAGGAGATCCCCTTCGCCTTTGCAATGGAGGCGAAATACAGCAAGGACGAGATCCTCAGCATCTACATGAACCGGTCTTATCTGGGTGGCGGCGCCCGCGGCTTTGAGGCTGCGAGCCAGGTTTACTTCAACAAGCCAGCCAGCCAGGTGAACACGTCCGAGGCGGCGATGCTGGCGGGCCTGCTGCCGGCACCCAGCCGCTATGCCCCGACCGCCAGCCTGGAACGGGCGCAGAACCGCGCCAGCGTGGTCCTGGGGCTGATGGCGCAAGAAGGCTATCTGACCGAGGACGAACTGGCGCAGGCCCGGGCCAACCCGGCAACCCTGTCGCAGGCAGCCACCGCGCGGGCAGGCGGCTATTTCGCCGATTGGCTGATGGAATCGGGACCCGGCTTCCTGACCAGCGAGACGACCGAGGACGTCACCATAACCACGACTTTCGACCAGCGCATCCAGCGTGCCGCCGAACGCGCGCTTCAACGCATCTTCGATGAGAAGGTCAAGGACGGTTCTGCGTCCGAGGCTGCGGTGGTGGTGATGTCGGCCGACGGCGCGGTGCGCGCCATGATCGGCGGACGCGACACCAAGGTGAACGGCGCCTTCAACCGCGCGACCCAGGCCAACCGGCAGACTGGTTCAAGCTTCAAGCCCTTTGTCTATGCCGCGGCGCTGGAGGCGGGCTATTCGCCTTCGGACCGGATCGAGGACGGGCCGCTGACGATCCGCATTCCGGGCGGGCGCAATTGGTCGCCGCAGAACTATACCCGCAACTATCGCGGCATGGTCACACTGACGCAGTCGCTGGCGCAGTCGCTGAACACCTCGACCATCCGCCTGCAGGAGGCAGTGGGCCGTGATGCGGTGATCCGGGTCGCGCGCGATTTCGGCATCGTCAGCAACCTGACCACCAGCCCGTCCCTGGGCCTTGGCGCGTCCGAGGCGACGCTGCTGGAACTGACCGGCGCCTATGCGGGCATCCGAAACGGTGGCACCTCGGTCGCGCCTTATGGCGTGGTGCAGGTGAACGTGCAGGGCGACGACCGTCCGCTGATGGGCCAGACCGGCGGCTTTGGCCAGCGGGTGATCAGCCAGCGCGCGGCGGGCCAGTTGATCTACATGATGCAGCAGGTGATCGATTCAGGCACCGGAACCCGCGCCAAGCTGGGCTCGCGCCCGGTGGCCGGCAAGACCGGGACCACCAGCAGCTATCGCGATGCCTGGTTCGTGGGCTTTACCGAGCAGTACGTGACCGGCGTCTGGATGGGCTATGACGACAACACGCCGCTGTCGGGCGTCACCGGCGGCGGTCTGCCGGCCGAGATCTGGCAGGCGGTCATGTCCGAGATCCATGACGGCCTGCCTGAACTGGCGCTGTCGACCGTCTCGCCCGATGGCAGCGGGATCATCATGTCTTCAGGCGATTCGACCCCGCGGGTCGTGACAAGCGGTTCGGCCGACGATCCGCTGGCGGCCGCGCTGGCGGGCGTGATGAACACGGTCGAGGCCGAGCGCACCGGCCGCGTCGTCACCGCACCCACCGAGGTGACGGGTGCGCCGGGTACGCCGGGCGACAGCGCCGGGGCGTCGTCGGACGACGCCCTCAGCCGGGCATTGAACGGGATTTTGGGCGGGAACTGACGCAGGCCCCTGTCCGCAAGAACAGCAACCGCCCGGTCCGCGCCGGGCGGTTTTTTCGTGCCGACGAATATGAAAGCGCCCGCCCCAGGCCAGGGGCGGGCGACGGTCGTAATCCCTGCGGGTTCAGCCCGCCTGTTGCAGGTCGGCGGCCAGCGCGGCCAGATCACCCTGACGGCGGGCCAGCATGGCGCCGATCTCGGCCCGTTCGCTGGCCAGCATGTTCACGCCCTCGATGATGATGTTGAAATACAGATCACGGCCCGAACGGTCCGAGACATGCCATTCCACCTCCATCGGCGCACGCCCGTTCAGATAGGCGACCGAGGTCACGGCAAAGAAGCTTTTCAGCGGCCGCGCGCCCGTCACCTCGATCCGCGAGCCGATGAATTCGTGGAACCGCTTGCCATACTTGCGTCCGATGTAGCCCTGGAAGGCTTGCTTGTAGGCTGCGAATTCTGCCGCGCCGGCCTGGCGCGCCGCCGGCCCCAGCGCCGATCGCGCGATCACGTCCACATCGGCATAGCGGGCAAAGATCGCCTCGAAATCCTGGTACATCCGGGCCGGGGGCTGGCCCGAGTTGATGACCTGATAGACCTCGCCCAGGGATCGGTCGATCAACGCATGGGCGCCGTTGGCATCAAGCGCATGTGCCGGCCGCCAGGGCAGGATGACGGCAATGCCGGCGCAGGCCAACAGGCCCAGGACGCCGCGCCGGTCAATCCGTGTAGGGGTCGATCGCGGCATCGTCATAGGGATCGTATTCGGCACGCTCTTCTCCCAGTTCGTGGCGGCGGTTCATCAGCCAGATCAGCCGCGTCTGCGCGTAGCTATCCGCACTTCCCTGCAGAATGCCATCCACCGTATCTGAGAAGCGGGCGCGATCACCGGCTTTTGAGGCGACGCGCAGGGCAAAGACAGCAGCCGCGTCGCGACCGTCCGTCAGGTGATAGAGCGGGTCGATCAGCAGGTCCACCACCCGACCGGCCGCATCCCGCTGCGTCGAGGGACCCAGCAGCGGCAGTTCCAGATAAGCGCCCTCGGGAACGCCCCAGACCGCAAGGGTCTGGCCGAAATCGGTGTCGCGCTCGGTCACGCCGAAATTCTGGGCGGCCGGATCAAAAAGACCACCAAGACCCAAGGTCGAGTTCACTGCAAAGCGCGTCAGGTTCTGGCCTGCATTCCCCGGCTTACCCTGCAGAAGCCCGTTCACCGCCTTGACCGGCAGCGACAGGTTGCGCCCCGTGTTGATGACCATCTGCACCGGCCCGATCGGCTGGCCCGGTGCGGGCGCGGCCTGATCGTTGTGCGATCCGCGAAGCCGATGCGCCACCGGGCCGATCACGCGCGCGTCCAGCCCCTTGTTGAAGGCGTGGACGCGGCGGTTCTGCGCCTCGAAGGGATCGTTGATGGTGATGCCGTCCCGCTGGACCGGCTGAGAAGCACAGCCCCCCAGCCCCAGAAGGGCAAGGCAGGCGGCGGCGGTGAGGAGCTGGCGCAAAGGATTTGTTAACCTTTAGATGCGAGGACTGTGCCAAGGCTGGCACAAGGCTGGTCCGGTGATATGGTCGCCTGTAAAACGAGGCAACCCCCCGCCGTGGCGGGTGAGGAAATGTGAAGGCGCAAGATGGTCCAGGCGGCATATCCTCATGATGGCGAGGGCGAACTGCGCGCCGCGCGCGCGACCAGCTGGAAACTGTTTCTGGCGGTGGGCCTGTTTTCCGTTGTCGTGAACCTGCTGATGCTGACGGGACCGCTGTTCATGCTGCAGGTCTATGACCGCGTGCTGGCCTCGCGTTCGGTCGAGACGCTGACGGCGCTGTTCGTTCTGGTGGTGTTCCTGTTCCTGCTGATGGGGGTCGTGGATCTGATCCGCAACCGGGTGATGCAGCGCATCGCCGCCCGGTTCCAGGACCGGATCGAGGGGCGGGTCTTTGGGGCGGCCCTGCGCGAGGGCGCGCTGCGTGGCAACGAATCGGCCGCCGCGGCGGGCGGCCTGCGCGAGTTGGACGCGGTGCAGCGGCTGATCGGATCGCAGGTGATGCTGGCCTTCTTCGACCTGCCTTGGGCGCCGCTGTTCCTTGGGGCGGTTTACATCTTCCACCCGCTGCTGGGCGTCGTCGCCACGGCAGGCGGGCTGATCCTGGTGATGGCGACGATCCTGAACCGCAGCATGAACCGCCAGCCCTTGCAACGGGCCACCGCCGCCGGGGCGCAAGCGCAGCGGATGGCCGACCTTTATCGCGACGAGGGTGAGGTGATCGGCGCCCTGGGCATGCGCGGGGCGACCTTCGCCCGCTGGCGGCTGGCGCGCGAGGATGCGCAGGAAAACGTGGTGCGGGCGGGCGATGTCTCGTCCGGGTTCACCGTGTTTTCCCGCACTTTCCGGCTGTTTCTGCAAAGCGCCATGCTGGCGGCGGGGGCCTGGCTGGTGCTGCGCCAGCAGCTGACACCAGGGGCGATGATCGCCAGCTCGATCGTGATGGGCCGGGCGCTGGCCCCGGTCGACCAGCTGGTCGGGGGATGGCCCTCGGTGCAGGCCGCACAGGACGGCTGGAAGCGGCTGGCAGGCCTGCTGAGCCGCCAGCCGCCCGAGGCGCCGCGCACCACCCTGCCCCGCCCCGAGGCCCGGCTGGAGGTCCGCAACCTGTCGGTGGCACCGCCGGGCGAGGGAACGGCGACCCTGCGCGGCGTCAGCTTCGGCGTGGCGCCCGGCACCGCACTTGGCGTGATCGGTCCGTCGGGGGCGGGAAAGTCGACGCTGGCGCGGGCGCTGATCAGCGCTTGGCCGGTCGGCGCGGGCTTCATCCGTCTGGGAGGGGCGACGCTGGACCAGTATCATCCCGACGTGCTGGGCGGGCTGATCGGCTATCTGCCCCAGCAGGTCACGTTGTTCGACGGCACCATCGCCGAGAACATCGCCCGCCTGGCCGACCGCCCCGATCCCGAACGCGTGGTGCGGGCGGCACGGGCCGCGGCCGCGCACCAGATGATCCTGGACCTGCCGCAGGGCTATGACACGCGCATCAGCCAGACGGCGGGGCGACTGTCGGGCGGGCAGATCCAACGCATCGGGCTGGCCCGCGCGCTTTATCCCGATCCGGTGCTGCTGGTCCTGGACGAGCCGAACTCGAACCTGGACAACGAAGGGTCGGAGGCGCTGAACCAGGCGATCCGTCGCCTGAAGGCGCAGGGGGGCGCGGTCATCATCATGGCCCATCGCCCCGCCGCAATCATGGAATGCGAAACCCTGCTGGTGCTGGAGGACGGCATCCGCCGTGCCTTCGGGCCGCGTGACAAGGTGCTGGAACAGATGGTGCAGAACGCCAACCAGATCAGGCAGGCGCAGGCGGCGGGCCAGAAGGGCGGTGTCGCATGACCCGCGACAGGGCAGCCACGGACGCGCGCTGGCCGGTGCGGGGGCAGGTCATCTGGGGCATCCTGTCGGTCTTGCTGCTGGTCGGAGGATTCACGGCCTGGGCCATGCAGACCAGCATCGCGGGCGCAGTTGTCGCAAGCGGCCAGGTCGAGGTCGAGCAGAACCGCCAGATCGTGCAGCATCCCGACGGCGGCGTGGTGGACCGCATTTCCGTGTCCGAAGGGACGGCTGTCGAGGCGGGCCAGCTGCTGCTGGCGCTGGACGGGACGCTGCTGCAGACCGAACATACCATCGTCGAAGGCCAGTATTTCGAGATCCTGGCCCGCCGCGGCCGGCTGGAGGCCGAGCGCGACGATGCCGAGGCCGTCACCTTCCCTCCCGAACTGGTCGAGGCCGCGCAGCAGTCGCAGGCGCTGGCCGACTTGATCGAGGGGCAGTCCAGCCTGTTTCGCACGCGCCTGGACACGCTGAGCCAGTCCTTGGACCAACTGGGCAAGCAGACCGACCAGATCAGTTCTGAAATCGAGGGGATCGACGCCCAGATCGCGGCCTTGGCCCGTCAGCGCGACCTGATCGCCCGCGAGCTGGCCGACCAGCAAAGCCTGCTGGACCGCGGTCTGGCACAAGCCTCGCGCGTGTTGGCGCTGGAGCGCGAGGCCGCGCGGATCGACGGAGAGTTGGGTTCGTTGCAGGCCAGCCGCGCCTCGGCCGCGATCCGCCAGACCGAACTGCAGATCCAGCGCCTGCAACTGGCCGCCGAACGCCGCGAACAGGCCGAAACGCAATTGCGGGACCTGGGCTATCGCGAGCTGGAACTGGCCGAGCGGCGCCGCAGCCTGACCGAGCAGATCGACCGCCTGGAGATCCGCGCCCCCGTGGCGGGGCTGGTCTACAACATGCAGGTGACGTCGCCCCGGTCAGTGCTGCGCCCCGCAGACCCCCTGCTGTTCATCATCCCGCAGGACCGGCCTCTGGTCATTGCCGCCCGCGTGGCCACTATCAACATCGACGAGGTTCAATTGGGCCAGCCCGTGGTGCTGCGCTTTTCGGCCTTTTCGTCGCGCACCACGCCCGAGATCGATGGTCGGCTGGACCGCATTTCGGCCGATGCGCTGATCGACGAGGCGACGCGGACGCCCTATTACCGGGTCGAGGTGTCGATCCCGCCCAAGGAGCTGGAAAAGCTGGGAACGCTGGCGCTGGTACCCGGAATGCCGGTCGAGGTCTATATCCAGACCGGCGAGCGCAGCCCGATGGCCTACCTAATGAAGCCGCTGACCGACTACTTCAACCGCGCCTTCCGGGAAGCCTGACCCCCGGCTTGTCATTCCCGCCCCCCTGCCGCAGCTTGGCCTGCGTCACAGAGGAGGGAAACGATGCTGAGAATCCTGTCACGGCCGGCAACGCGGCTGATGGAACGCTGGCTGCCCGACTCCTTCATCTTTGTTATCGTGCTGACGCTGCTGGCGGCGCTGGCGGCGGTGCTGGTGCAGGGCACCGGCCCGCTGCAGCTGGTGCGGATGTGGGGCGACGGTTTCTGGGAACTGCTGTCCTTTTCAATGCAGATGCTGCTGGTGCTGGTGACCGGGTACATCCTGGCATCCTCGCCGCCCGTGCGCCGGATCCTGGCGCGGCTGGCCAGACTGGCCCGCAGCCGGGGCGGCGCAATCCTGCTGGTCAGCGTCGTATCGCTGGCCGCCAGCTGGATCAACTGGGGCTTTGGTCTGGTGGTGGGCGCGATCTTCGCCAAGGAGCTGGCGCGCCAGATTCGCGTCGATTACCGGCTGCTGGTTGCCGCGGCCTATTCCGGCTTTGTCATCTGGCATGGCGGGTTGTCGGGGTCGATCCCGCTGGTCATCGCCACGCCCGGTCATTTCACCGAAGGCCAGATCGGCGTGATCCCGACCTCGGAGACAATCTTCGCGGGCTGGAACCTGCTGATCGTGCTGGCGGTGTTCATCGTGGTGCCGCTGGCTAACCGCCTGATGCTGCCGCTGGAGCACGAACAGGTGCTGGTTGATCCCGAACAGCTGCGCGACCGGGCACCGGCGCCGCGTCAGGCCGCCCCCACCCCGGCCGAGTGGCTGGAGACAAGCCCGCTGCTGATGTACCTGGTGGGCTTGCCCGGTCTGGCCTGGCTTCTGCTGCATTTCCTGAACGGCGGCGGACTGAACCTGAACGTCGTGAACTTCCTGTTCCTGTTCGCGGGCATCCTCTGCCACGGCACGCCCCGCAGCCTTCTGGCGGCGCTGGACGAAGGCGTGCGCGGCGGCGCGGGCATCGTGATCCAGTTCCCCTTTTACGCGGGGATCATGGCGATCATGGTTGAAAGCGGGCTGGCGGCCAGCCTGTCGGAATGGTTCGTGTCGATCTCGACCGCGCAGACCCTGCCCTTCTGGAGCTTCATTGCGGCCGGGATCGTGAACATCTTCGTGCCCTCGGGCGGGGGTCAATGGGCCGTCCAGGCTCCGGTGATGTTGCCCGCGGCCGAGGCGCTTGGCGCGGACGTGGCCAAGGTCGCGATGGGCGTGGCCTGGGGCGATGCCTGGACGAACCTGCTGCAGCCATTCTGGGCGCTGCCGATGCTGGGCATCGCGGGCCTGAAGGCCCGCGACATCATGGGGTTCTGCGTGATCCACCTGGTGATCGTGGGACTGGTCGTCGGCACGATCCTCTGGATGGCCTGACAGGTCCTGCGATCCGCCTCAGCGCTTGCGCCGGCGTTTCGTGGCGCGCTTGACCTCGGCCAAGCGCGCCTTGGTGGACATACGACCTGGGGACGACCTGCCGCGTTTGCCCTTGCCGTTCCCGCGCGGCAGGGCCTTGCCCTCCAGCTCCAGCAGTTCCAGCGTCAGGCCGCCGGTCAGCGGGATCGCCTCGGTCAGGCGCACGGTGACGCGCTGGCCGATGCCGATCTGCAACCCGGTATCGGCCCCGATCAGCATCTGGGCGTCGGGGTCATAGTGGAAGTATTCCTGCCCCAGGTCGCGGATCGGCAGCAGCCCGTCGGCGCCGCTTTCGTCCAGCCGCACAAAGGCGCCGAATTTCTGCACGCCGTTGATGCGGCCCGACATTTCGCTGCCCACGCGCTCCGAGAGATAGGCCGCCAGATAGCGGTCGGTCGTATCGCGTTCGGCGGCCATGCTGCGGCGCTCGGTTTCACTGATGTGCTTGGCCGTTTCGTCCAGGCGCTCGATTTCGTCGGGCGACAACCCATCCTTGCCCCAGCCATGCGCCGCAATCAGCGCGCGATGCACCACCAGGTCGGCATAGCGGCGGATGGGCGAGGTGAAATGCGCATAGGCCTTCAGCGAAAGGCCGAAATGACCGTAGTTCTCGGCGTGGTAATAGGCCTGCGTCATCGACCGCAGGGTCGAGATGTTGATCAGCTCGTCGAAATCCGTGCCCTGCGCCTGTGCCAGAAGGCGGTTCAGGTGGCTGGTATGCAGCACCTGCCCCTTGGCCAGGGTAAAGCCCGACGCTTGGGCCACCTCGCGCAGCGCCTCCATCTTGTCCAGGCTTGGCTCCTCGTGGACGCGGAACAGCAGCGGGCGCTGGCGGCGGGCCAGTTCCTCGGCAGCGGCCACGTTGGCCAGGATCATGAACTCCTCGATCAGCTTGTGCGCGTCAAAGCGGTCGCAGAAGTTTACCGATTTCACGCGCCCGTCCGGGGTCAGCTCGATCCGCCGTTCGGGCAGGTCCAAGTCCAGGGGCTGACGGCGCGCGCGGGCCCCCTTGAGCAGGCCATAGGCGTGCCACAGCGGCGTGATCACGCTGTCCATCAGGTCTGCGGTCTGCGCATCGGGATTGCCGTCAGCGGCGGCCTGAGCCTGTTCATATGACAGGCTGGCGCGGCTGCGCATGATGCCGCGGTGGAACCTGTGGCTGACCTTGTTCCCTTCCGCGTCCAGGCGCATGCGGACCGCCAGCACCGGGCGGTCGACGTCCTCGTGCAGCGAGCACAGGTCGGCCGACAGCGCCTCGGGCAGCATCGGCACCACACGGTCGGGGAAATAGGTCGAGTTGCCGCGCTTCCACGCCTCGCGGTCCAACGCGCTGCCGGGACGGACGTAATGGGCGACGTCGGCGATCGCGACCCAGATGGTAGCGCCGCCGTCCTCCTCGGCATGGGCGGCCACGGCGTCATCATGGTCGCGTGCGTCCGAGGGGTCGATGGTGACCAGGGGCAGGTCGCGCAGGTCGTCGCGGCCTTTCAGCGGCGCGGGCTTGGCGGCCTCGGCCTCGGCCAGGACCTTGTCGGGGAATTCGTCCGGGATGCCGTGCTGGTGGATGGCGATCAGGCTGACCGCGCGCGGGGCAGACGGGTCGCCCAGGCGTTCAATGATGCGGGCGCTTGGCAGGCCCATCCGGGCGCGGGGGCCGGTCTGTTCGGCCTGAACCAGCTCGCCATTCTCGGCGCCCAGGGTGTCGCCGGCGCGGACGCGCCATTCCTTGTCCTGACCCTTGTCGATGGGCATGATCCGGCCGCCCTCGCTGTCCTTGCGGAAGATGCCGGTGATGCGGTTGGGACTGACGGTGATCCGGCGGATCAGGCGCGCCTCGTATTGGTGATCCTCGCCCATGACCTCGATCAGCCGGCCCAGGAAGCGGTCGCCGCGGCCAAGCGCGGGGTCGGTCTGGCGCGGCAGGTACAGCACGCGCGGCATCGGGCCTTCGCCCCGCCACTCCATCGGCCGCGCGAAGAGGTCGCCCAATCCGTCGGGGGCCAGCAGCTCCAGCACGGTGACCGGCGGCAGCCTTTCGGCGTCCAGATAGTGCCGGCGGCGGCGTTCCAGCTGGCCCTCGGCCTCCAGCTCCTTCAGCAGGCGCTTCAGTTCGATCCGGTCGGCGCCCTTGATGCCGAAGGCCTTGGCGATGTCGCGCTTGGAATTCGCGTCGGGATGTTCGGCGACCCATTCGAGAATCTGGGCCTTGCTGGGGATCTGGGTCATCGCGTCATGCCTTGTCATGGGACGCCAACGCTGTGCGTTGGGTCAAAGTTCGCGGGTCATGTCCCGGTGCGGGATGCCCGCGTCGTCATAGACAGGGCCCTCGGCCACGAAGCCCAGCTTTTCGTAAAATCCGATCGCATGCGTCTGCGCCCCAAGGCGCGCGCGTGCAACCCCCGGCCGCACCCGCAGCGCATCCAGCGCGGCGCGCATCAGGGCGCCCCCAAGGCCCGTTCCGCGCAGTTCGGGCAGAACGCAGACACGGCCGATCTTGCCGATATCGCCTTTCAGGATCAGCCGCGCGGTTCCCACGGGACGGTCGCCCTGCCAGGCCAGCAGATGGATTGCGCCGTCGTCCTGGTCGTCCATCTCCTCGGCCTCGGCGACGCCCTGTTCCTCGATGAAGACGGTGCGGCGCAGGGCATGGCACAGGGCCAGATCGGTGGTTTCCTCGATCCTCATTCGAAAAATCTCTCCAGTACACGGTGATAGATCGACTGCAACTGGCGGACCTGCTGGGCGGGAACGCGTTCGTCCACTTGGTGCATGTGGTGGCCGACCAGTCCGAATTCCACGACCGGGCAATGATCCTTGACAAAGCGCGCGTCCGAGGTCCCGCCCGAGGTGGACAGGACCGGCTGGCGGTTGGTTTCCTGGGTCACGACATCGCGGACCATGTCCACAAAGGGGCCGGGGGCGGTCAGGAAGGCCTCGCCCGAAATCTCGGTCGTGACGGTCAGGATGACGCCGGTTTCGGCTTCGATCCGTGCGGCATGGTCGGCAAGACGCTCGGCCAGGGCCGCGCCGCTGTGCAGGTCGTTGAAGCGGATGTTCACCACGGCCGAGGCCGATTCCGGGATCACGTTCGAGGCCGGGTTGCCGCAGTCGATCGAAGTGATCTGCAGCCCCGAAGGGTCGAAATGGTCGGTCCCGTCGTCCAGCGGCTCGGCGGTCAGTTCGGCCAGATAGCGGGTCAGCGCGTGCAGCGGGTTTCTGGCCCGGTGGGGATAGGCCGCGTGCCCCTGCACCCCCTTGGCGCCGATGCGGAAGGTGGCCGAGCCACGGCGGCCGATCTTCATCATCTCGCCCATGTGGTCAGGATTCGACGGCTCGCCCACGATGCAGACGTCCATGCGTTCGCCCTGCTGGGCCATCCAGTCCAGAATGGCGATGGTGCCATCGCGGGACGGCCCCTCCTCGTCGCCGGTGATGGTCAGGATCAGCGCGCCATCGGGCGGGGTCTGGCGCACGAAGTCGATGGCAGCGGCCACGAAGGCCGCGACGCCCGATTTCATGTCGGTCGCGCCGCGTCCCCAGATCACGCCGTCATCGTCCAGATGTCCCGAAAAGGGCGGATGCGTCCAGGACCCCGGATCGCCCGGCGGCACCACGTCGGTATGGCCGTTGAAGCCGAAGGTCCGCGCCCCCTTGGCACCCCACCGCGCGAACAGGTTGGCGGTGCCGTTCCGGTCCACGCGATGCACCTCGAAGCCCGCTTCTTCCAGCAGGTCGTGCAGCAGGACCAGCGCGCCCCCCTCCTCCGGTGTGACCGAGGGGCAGCGGATCAGGCGGGCGGTCAGGTCGGCGGCATCGATCATCAAAGGCTCCACAGTTCAAAGGCGCGTCGGACCAGGTTCAGCCCGGTCAGGATCAGAAGGACCAGCGTCCACCGCCGAAACTGCCCCACATCCAGCCGGTCCTGCAAGGCAAAGCCCGCCTGCATCCCGGCCATCGCGGGCACGCACAGCAATGCCGACAAGGGCAGCGTCTGCGGGTTCAGCAGGCCCGACACCAGATGCGCGACGGTCAGAACCACGGCGCCGATCAGGAAGACGACCCCCTGCACCCGGACCTGTTCCCGCTTTTCGGTGCCGATGGACAGCAGATAGACGATCAGCGGCGGCCCCCAGATCCCCGAAATGCCGCCGTAAAGCCCGCCGATCACGCCCGAAAACGCCTCGGCCCGGCGGCGGTGGTGCAGGTGCAGGACCAGCGGCCGCCCCGACAGCTGCCACAGGGCAAAACCCGTGATCGGCAGGCCCAGCAGCCCGTACATCAGCCATTGCGGCAGCAGGGTCGCAAAGCCGGCCGAAACGCAGATGAAGACCGCCACCATCCCGATATGCAGCCGGAACTTGCGGACCGAGGCCAGGGCGGCGCCGCGGCCGTCGCGAAAGCTCTGCTGTACGTTGGTGATCAGCGTAGGCAGGATCATCGCGGCCAGCGCAACGGTGGCCGGCATGATGGACCCAAAGGCCGACATCATGATCATCGGCATGGCAAAGCCCAGGGCGCCCTTCACGAAGCCCGCGAAGGCGGTAATCCCGAAGGCCGCCACGAATTGCCAAGGCTCCAGTCCGAACATGTGGGCCAAGCTAACCGCCCCGCCCGGAAAGGAAAAGGCCGCTTCTTTCCAGGATTTGCCCCGGTTCGGGCGGCCCAAGCAATGCGACATATTAGGTCGCTAAACAGCATGTATGCGCATAAATGTTGCGCTGCGACTGCGAAGGAGTTACCCATGCTGCAACGCCGCGAAAGGACGAATCGATGAAAGACATGCAGTATCGGACTGAAACCGTCCTGTCCGAACTCGATGACCTGCTGGCGCGCGCGACAGACACGTTGCGCGCGCGGCTGTCGGCACAGGGCCGTCTGGACACCGAGGCGCTGGAGGTGCATCAGCATGCCGCCCATGCGCTGTCCTGGCTTGCCACCTATGTCGAGGCGCTCAAGCAGCTGCACGCCTGGTCGGCCCGCGTCGAAGGCCCGATCGAGGCGCTGATCACGCGGATCGGCTTTGGCGAATACCTGACGCAGATCGCCGGCGGCATCCCGATGAGCCAGACCGAATTCGCGCGCCTGTCGGATCTGGGCGTCAGCTGGGAGCCGTCCGAACCCGCGCGGGCCCTGATGGCCGGCAACACGCCCGAGGCGCGGGCCGAACTGGCGCAGCTGATTGCCGACAACCGCGGTGCGGCGACCTTTGGCGCCTCGGGTCTGGACGAAGACCTGGAGATGATCCGCGACCAGTTTCGCCGCTGGACCGAGGACAAGGTCACGCCCCACGCCCATGGATGGCACCTGAAGGACGAGCTGATCCCGATGGGGATCATCGAGGAACTGGCCGAGCTGGGCGTCTTTGGCCTGACCATCCCCGAGGAATTCGGGGGCCTGGGCATGTCCAAGGCGGCAGTGGTCGTCGTGTCCGAGGAACTGTCGCGGGGCTATATCGGCGTGGGCAGCCTTGGCACCCGCAGCGAGATCGCGGCCGAGCTGATCATCTGCGGCGGCACGGACGACCAGAAGGCGCATTGGCTGCCGAAGCTGGCCAGCGGAGAGATCCTGCCCACGGCCGTCTTTACCGAACCCAACACCGGCAGCGACCTGGGGTCCCTGCGCACGCGGGCGGTGAAGGAGGGCGAGGATTGGGTCGTCACCGGCAACAAGACCTGGATCACCCATGCCGCGCGCACCCATGTGATGACGCTGCTGGCGCGGACCGAACCCGACACCACCGATTACAGGGGCCTGTCGATGTTCCTGGCCGAAAAGGCCCCCGGCACCGATCAGGACCCCTTCCCCACGCCCGGCATGACCGGCGGCGAGATCGAGGTCCTGGGTTATCGCGGCATGAAGGAATACGAACTGGGCTTTGACGGCTTCCGCGTGGCGGGCGCGAACCTTCTGGGCGGGGTGACGGGTCAGGGCTTCAAGCAGCTGATGCAGACCTTCGAATCGGCCCGCATCCAGACCGCCGCCCGCGCCATCGGCGTGGCGCAGAACGCGCTGGAGCTGGGGCTGCAATATGCGCTGGACCGCAAGCAGTTCGGCAAGCCGCTGGTGGCCTTCCCCCGCGTTGCTGACAAATTGGCGATGATGGCTGTCGAAATCATGATCGCGCGACAGCTGACTTATTTCAGCGCGTGGGAAAAAGATCACGGTCACCGCTGCGACCTAGAGGCGGGGATGGCCAAGCTGCTGGGCGCGCGCATCGCCTGGTCCAGCGCGGACAATGCCCTGCAAATCCACGGCGGCAACGGTTTCGCGCTGGAATACCAGATCAGCCGCGTGCTGTGCGACGCCCGAATTCTGAACATTTTCGAGGGTGCGGCCGAGATTCAGGCGCAGGTGATCGCGCGGCGTCTTTTGGGATAAGGGGTCGATAGGCTGGATTACGCCGATGAATGGGGTTATTCCACGCCAGTTTCGCATTTCCTTCCAGGAGTCTGCCATGCCCTCCATGTTCCGCCCTGCCGCTGGCCTTGCCTGCGCCGCGACCCTGCTTCTTGCCGCCTGCGCCTCTGAACCCGCAGGCGATCCGATGGGCGGGATCCCGGCAAATGACTATGTGCTGGTCGGCATCGGCAACGGCACGGTGCCGCTGCGCAACATCACCCTGACGACCCGGCCGGAAGGCGTATCGGGCCGCGGCCCCTGCAACGGCTATGCTGCCCGCAACACGGTGCCCCTGCCGGCCGTGGCCTTCGAGCCGCTGCAGACCACCGGCGTGACCGAATGCAAGGACTTCGCCGTCGAGCAGCGTTTCTTCCAAGCGCTGCAGCAGGCGACCGAGATGGATTATTACGGCGGCGTGCTGCGGATCAAGGGCCCCACCTGGCTGATCTTTGAAAGCGGTCGCCCGGCCGATCAGGCGACCGACGCGCTGTCCGCGGCACGCGGCAACCAGTAATGCGACAGGCCCCGCGGGATGACGTCCCGCGGGTCACGGCAGGTCAGGGTGTGCGGCCCCGACCCGCCTCCAGCCGCCGCACCAGGCGCGCGCGCGCGGCCGGCAAGTGGCGCCCGACCAGTTCGGCCGCCAGCCGATGTTCCAGAAAATGACCAGTGATCGCCAGCCCCTCGGCCAGCCCTTGGGCGCGGTTGTCGCCCGCGCCCCCCATCAGCCCCGGCAGCGGCAGCAGCCGGTCGGCCCATTCCCCGGCCCCCGCGCGGCTGACCGCGCGACCCGACCGCGGGCTGACATAGGCCAACCCCTCGCGTGCGCCGGTCACGGCGCAGGCGGAGAGGTCCAGCCCAAAGCCCATCTCGTCCAGAAGCGACATTTCCCACTGCAGGTAGAGGGCGGACCAGTCACCGCCCGCCTCGATCAGGTCCAACAGCGCCTCGGTTCGGGTCGCCAGCTGCGGATGCGGGTCGCGTTCCGGCAGAACGAACAGCAGCAGCGCGCAGATCGCGTTCAGCCCGGCCAAGGCCGTCGGATCGGCCATCAGCCCGCTGCGCAGGCGCAGGGGTTCGACGGCAAAGGTGCCCAGCTGGTCCGCCTGCCGCGCCCGCCAGCGCAGGTCCAGCCGCGCCCCCGGTTGCAGCAGCGCGCCTCGCCGCTGCGAGGTGCCGCCGGGCACGACCCCCGCATGGCGCCCGTGTTCCAGCGTCAGCACATCGATGATGACCGCGGTTTCGCCATGAAGGCGGCGCCCGATCACTGTGCCCTCTGCCTGCCATTCCATCGCCGCCTCCGCCTCAGTCGCGGCCAGCTTGCGTCATCGCCGCCAAGGGCACCAGATCATTGCGCGCGCCGTGCTGCCAGTTCGCGCCGGTCTCGGCGGCGCTGGCCGGCCTGACGCAGCAGCGTCACCGAATAGATCGCCAGCGCCGCCCAGATCATCGGGAAGGCAATCAGCCGGGCGCCGTCAAAGGGTTCCCCGAACAGCAGCACCGCGCAGAGGAAGATCATCGTGGGCGCGATATATTGCAGGATGCCGATGGTGGACAGGCGGATCAACTTGGCCCCGTTGGCATAGAACAGCAGCGGGATTGCCGTGACGGGTCCGCAGCCCAGCAGCAGCAGCGTGTCAAGGCTGTTTCCGCCGAAATGCGCCTGCCCCTGCGCCGCCTGCCAGATCAGGAAAGCCACCGCAAAGGGCGTCAGCAGCAGCACCTCCAGTGTGAAGCCCTGGTTGGGGCCCAAGGGCAGGCTTTTCTTGCAATAGGCGTAAAAGCCCCAGGACAGGGTCAGCCCGATGGCGACCAGCGGCAGGCTTCCCGCCTGCACGGTCAGGATCACCACCGCCGCCGCGGCCAACGCGATGGCCGCGAACTGACCGCGCGACAGCCGTTCCCCCAGCAGGGTCGCACCCAGGAAGACGCTGAACAGCGGGTTGATGTAATAACCAAGCGCCGCGTCCAGCGCGTGGTCGTTCGCGATGGACCAGACATAGATCAGCCAGTTGACGGAAATCAGCATCGCGGTCAGCGCGGCCATCGCCAGCAGGCGGGGCTGGCCCAGGGCTTGGCGCACCTCGGCGGCACGGCCCTGCCAGATCAGCACCGCCGCGGCAATCGGCAGCGACCACAGGATGCGATGGGCGATGATCTCGGCCGGCGGGATATGCGACAGCGCCTTCATGAAGATCGGCAGGAACCCCCACAAGCCATAGGCCGCGATGGCATAAACCAAGCCTTTGGGCGAATCGGTCTGGGGGGCGGCGGGACTGCTCATGAAGGCTGCATATTCTGCAAGCAGCGCCCGCGCCAGAGGTCAGAACAGCCCGTCCTGATCCAACAGCGTCCGGCCGTCGCGGCTTTCGATTTCCAGCACCCACAGATCGGGATCGCGGGCGCGCTGGCGGGCAATGGCAGCGTCGACCTGCGTCTCGGGCCCATCCTCGACCGCCACCCAAGGGCGGGTGTCGGTATCAAAGTCCCATTCGCGCATCCACAGCTGCGCCGCTCCGTCCAGCCGCGCGCATTTGACGGCCACCGCCCCTGCCGTGTCGTCGCCCCGGGTGATGACATAGGCGGGGATGCCCGCCTGCCCCAACCGTGCCAGATAGGCCGCCACCCAGAGGGAGGCGGCCAGCCGCGGCTGGCTCATGTCCGTCCGGCGTCGCCGTCGCGGAAGTTCAGGCCCATTTCGTCATAACGTTCGGCCTCGTCCTGCCAGTTCTCGCGCACGCGGACCTGAAGGAACAGATGAACCGCGCGGCCCATGAAGGCTTCCAGCTCCAGCCGGGCGGCCTGGCCTACGGCCTTGATCGTCTCGCCGCCGTGGCCCAGCACGATGCCCTTGTGGCCCTGGCGGGCCACATAGACCACCTGTTCCACCCGCGCGCTGCCGTCCTTCTTTTCCTCCCAGCCCTCGGTCTCGACCGTCAGCTGATAGGGAATTTCCTCGTGCAGGCGCAGGGTCAGCTTTTCGCGGGTAATTTCGGCGGCGATCATGCGCATGGGCAGGTCGGCGATCTGATCCTCGGGGTAAAGCCAAGGGCTTTCCGGCAGCGACCGGCCCAGCCAGTCGCGCAGCTGCGGGCAGCCATAGCCCTTTTCGGCCGAGATCATGAAGGTCTGGGCAAAGGGATACGCCTCGTTCATCTGCTTGGAGAGCGCCAGCAGCGTCTCGGACTTGACGCGGTCGATCTTGTTGATGACCAAGGCCACCGGCCTGTCCTGCCCCAGCTGCATCAGCTGGTCCAGGATGGCCTGCGTGCCCTCGGTCAGGCCGCGATGCGCCTCGATCAGCAGCAGCACCAGGTCCGCATCCGAGGCCCCGCCCCAGGCCGCCGCGACCATGCTGCGATCCAAACGGCGGCGCGGCCGGAAGATGCCCGGCGTGTCCACGAAGACGATCTGCGCCGGCCCGTGCATCGCGATGCCGCGGATGCGCGCCCGGGTGGTCTGGACCTTGTGGGTCACGATCGACACCTTGGCGCCGACCATCTGGTTCAGCAGAGTCGATTTTCCGGCATTGGGTTCGCCGATCAGGGCGACAAAGCCCGCGCGGGTCGGCGGGGCGGCGGGGATGTCTTCGCTCATGTCTGTCCTTCCAGCCGGTCCAGCAGCACCTGCGCGGCGGCCTGTTCGATGCTGCGCTTGGTGCCGGAGCCCTTGGCCTGGGCCTGGCTTCCGTCTTCCAGCCGCACGGTGATCAGGAAGACCGGCGCATGGTCGGGGCCGCTGCGCTCGGTCTGCTCGTAATGGGGGGGCGGCATGCCGTGGGCCTGTGCCCATTCCTGCAGGGCCGTCTTGGCGTCGCGGCTGTCCTTTTCCACCCGGTCCAGCCGCGGCGTCCAGTGGCGCAGCACGACCGCCCGCGCGGCGTCGAAGCCCGCGTCCAGATAGACGGCGGCCAGAACGGCCTCCATCGCGTCGGCCAGCAGCGCCTCTTTCCTGCGGCCGCCCGACAGCATCTCGGACCGACCCAGCTTCAACACCTCGCCCAGGCCGATGTCGCGGGCGATGGCGGCGCAGGTCTCGCCCCGCACCAGCGCGTTGTAGCGCGGGGCCAGCTGTCCTTCGGTCGCGGCCTCGTCGGCAGAAAACAGCGCCTCAGCCATGACCAGGCCCAGAACGCGGTCGCCCAGGAATTCCAGCCGCTGGTTGTCGGGCCGCGTGACGCTGGCGATGGACCCATGCGTCAGCGCACGCACCAGCAATTCGGGGCGCGCAAAGTCGTGCCCCAGGCGGGCCATGAAGGCACGGATGTCGGCGCCCGGGGTCACTCCACCGCCTTGAAGAAGCGGTCGGGCCGCCACGTCCAGAAATAGAGCAGCGAGCGCCCAGCCGAGGAGAACATGATCCGGTCGGCCCGGCCGATCAGGAATTCGGCAGGCACAAAGCCCAGGCCGCCGATCTCGGCGGGAAAGCGGCTGTCCTCGGAATTGTCGCGGTTGTCGCCCATGAAGAAATATTGGCCTTCGGGCACCGTGAAGGTCGGCGTATCGTCGGCCAGCCAGCCATCGACGATGTTCAGCACGTCATGGCTGCGCCCGCCCGGCAGGGTTTCGGTCGTGCGGTCCTTGACGCACTCACCGCCCTGCGGAACCGGATCGTTCATGCAGCGCGGGATCAGGCCTTGCGGGCCCTGCTGGTCCTTGACCTCGATGAACTGGCCAGCAGGGGTCACGGGAACCTGCTCGCCGTTCAGCCACAGCCGGCCATCGCGCATCTGGATCGTGTCGCCCGGCAGGCCGATCACGCGCTTGATGAAGTCCACGTCGCGGGTCGGGTGGCGGAAGACCGCAACATCGCCCCGTTCGGGCGCGCTTTCCAGAATGCGGCCGGAAATCGGGCAGAGCGAGAAGGGGCAGGAATGGGCCGAATAGCCATAGGCCATCTTGTTGACGAACAGGAAGTCACCGATCAGCAGCGTGTCCTTCATGCTGCCCGAGGGGATCCAGAAGGGCTGGAAGAACAGCGTGCGGAAGATGCCCGCGATCACCAGCGCCCAGAAGACGGTCTTGATCGTTTCCCAGATGCCGTCCTTTTTCGGGACCGAGCTGTCCGCCATGATGTCTGTCTTTCTTCATCGCTGCGCCTGCGGCCTGCCCGCATCGCGCGTTCATGGTCTCCGGCAGGGGGCAAAGTCAAGCATCCGGCGGGCCGGGACGCGCCTCGATCACCACGAAAGCCTGCGCCCAGGGGTGATCGTCGGTCAGCGTGACATGGACGACCGCATGATGGCCGGGGGGCGTCATCGCGGTCAGCCGGTCCTGCGCCCAACCCGTCAGCGCCATGACCGGCTGCCCCGAGGGCAGATTCGACACCGCCATGTCGCGCCAGCTGATGCCCATGGCCAGTCCGGTGCCAAGCGCCTTGGAGCAGGCCTCCTTTGCGGCCCATCGCTTGGCCAGGGTTCCGGCTTCGTCCGCGCGGCGCGCGGCCTTGCCCAGTTCCGTCCCGGTAAAGACCCGATTGCGGAAGCGGTCGCCAAAACGGTCCAGCGTGGACTGGATGCGGTCGATATTCGCAAGGTCGCTGCCAATGCCGAGGATCATGGTCTGTGGGCGGTCCGATGGGTCACGAAGGTCTGGGCCGGCTCAGGCGCGGGCGGCTGCCATGCGCCGGTGCATTTCGCAGATTGCCACGTCCAGCCCGGTGAAGACGGATTCGGCAATCAGGAAATGCCCGATGTTCAACTCGGCCAGCTGCGGGATGGCCGCAACCGGGCCGACCGTGTCAAAGGTCAGGCCGTGGCCGGCGTGAACCTCCAGACCCAGGCTGTGGGCCAGGGCGGCGCCTTCCCGCAGGGCAGCCAATTCGGCATCGCGCTCGGCATGGCGCCCCTCGGTGTCCAGGTCGCAATAGGCTCCGGTATGCAGCTCAACAACGGCCGCGCCGATACGGGCCGCGGCGCGGATCTGCTCTTCCTCGTGGCCGATGAACAGCGACACGCGGCAGCCCACGTCGCGCAGGGGGGCGATAAAATCTGCCAGCATGTTGTCATTGCCAGCAACGTCCAGCCCGCCCTCGGTCGTGCGCTCCTCGCGCTTTTCGGGGACGATGCAGACGGCATGGGGGCGATGGCGCAGCGCGATCGCCTGCATTTCCGCCGTGGCGGCCATCTCCAGGTTCAGGGGCAGCGTCAGGTTTGCCATCAGCGCGTCAATATCGGCATCGCTGATATGGCGGCGATCCTCGCGCAGATGCGCGGTGATGCCGTCGGCCCCGGCCTGCTCGGCCAGCCGCGCAGCGCGCAACGGGTCGGGCCAGGGGGAACCCCGGGCGTTCCGGATGGTGGCGACGTGGTCGATATTGACGCCAAGGCGCAGCATGGGATCCTCCGCTGAAATCGCAGGCACCTTAGCGACCTGCCGGGGCGGGCGCCAGTTCGGTCGGAACCGCCCACCAGCCGTTGCGCGCAAGCGCCGCAGCCGCCGCGCGGGCGGCGGCCGGGCCGTCGAAGATGCCAAAGCAGGTCGCCCCCGACCCCGACATGCGCGCAAGCCCCGCCCCCTGCGATCGCAGCGCATCCAGCACTGCCCCGATGACCGGCGCGGCCACGATGGCGGGGGGCTGCAAGTCGTTCCTTGTCGCCGCCAGCCAGCCGATCAGCGCGCCCGCATCCGGAAAGCGCGGAATCGCCGGCAGAGGAGGATTGTCGCGGCAGGTCAGCCCCCCAAAGATGCGCGGAGTGGCGACCGCGACCCCTGGATTGACCAGAACCAGGTGCAGCGGCGGCAGCGGCGACAGCGGCGTCACGATCTCTCCGATGCCCTGCATCCGGGCGGGGACCGAGGCCAGGCAGACCGGCACGTCGGCGCCCAGTTGTTCGGGCGCTGTGGGCAGAGGATGCCCCAACCGTGCAAGTCCCCGCAGGACCGCCGCCGCATCGGCCGACCCGCCGCCGATCCCCGAGGCGACGGGCAGGTTCTTGACCAGCCGGATGGCCGCCTGCCCGCCCACCAGCCGGGCGGCCCGCAGGCAGAGGTTGTCCTGATCCGACAGGCCCGCCGCAAAAGGGCCGTCGATGCGCAGGGTCAGGGGTCCGGGCGACAGCTGCACCACATCGCCCATATCCACAAAGCAGACCAGCGAATCCAGCAGGTGATAGCCGTCGGCGCGCCGACCGGTGACATGCAGCGCAAGGTTCAGCTTGGCGGGCGCGGCCTCGGTCAGCGCCGGGTCTGGGGCGGTCATTCGGTGGCGTCGGCCTCGGTCTGGCGGAGGGGCGCTTCGGGGCCGTCCTTGCCTTCATCGGCCAGAACCGCGTCCAGCCCGCGATCCAGCTTGTCGCGGATACGGTCGGGATCGACCTCGCCCGACTCCCCCGGCTCCAGCGACAGAGCACGACGCCACTGGATCTCTGCCTCGCGGGTGCGGCCGACCATCCAGTAGATGTCGCCCAGGTGGTCGTTCACCAGCGGGTCCGAGGCCATGGTCACGATCGACTGCTCCATCGGCGCCACGGCATCCTCGTACCGGCCAAGGCGGAAATAGGCCCAAGCCAGGCTGTCCAGGATATAGCCGTCGCCGGGGGACAGCTCGACCGCGCGCTCGATCATCTCCAGCGCCCGGTCCAGGTTCCTGTTCCGGTCGATCCAGGAATAACCCAGGTAGTTCAACAGACTGGCCTGATCCGGCCGGATCTCAAGCGCGGCAAGCAGATCGGCCTCGGCGCGGTCGAACTCGCCCGCACGCTCTAAAGAGATCCCGCGCGCGTAAAGCGCGAACCAGCGCGCCTCGGGTGGCGCGTTTTCCAGCAGGGCCAGCGCCTTGTCATAGCTGGGCACGGCGGCTCCGTATTTCTCCTGCTGGCGCAGCACGTCGCCAAGCGCGACCCAGGCCTGCGGCAGCTGCGGATAGGCGGCAGTCAGGGCCAGCGCGGCCTTTTCGGCCTCGTCCCGGCGATCGGCACGCGACAGGGCGTCGATGCGGCCAAGCTCCGCCATCGGGCGCATCTGGTCCATGCGGCGGACGGCCTCGAATTCGGCTTCGGCAAGGTCGAACTGCTGGCGATCCTGCAGAAGCTGGGCCACCATCAGCCGCCCATCAGGGTTTTCGGGCGAAATCCACGTCGCAAGTCGCGCATGGATCAGCGACAGCGGCTCGGGGTCTGGGCTGGTGGCCAGGGCCGAGGCAAAGGACAGCAGCAGATGCGCGATCCCGTCACCGGGTCCCCCGATCACATCGAAGGAGATCGGCTGGCCGTCGCGCAGGCGCTGGCGCATGGCCATCAACTGCGGCTCGGCCTCGATGCCATCTATCTTTTCCAGCAGGGCCAGCGCCTCGTCCTGCCGCTCCAGCTGGCTCAGGATCTGCACGCGAGAGATCAGGCCCAGCAGATGGCCGCCCGCCTCGGACTGCTGCATCAGGGTATCGGCGGATTCGTAATCCCCGACCAGGGCGCGGGCCAGCGCCAGGTGATAATTCACGATCGGCGCCAGGCTGTCATCGGCGGCCATTTCCTCAAAGGCAGCCAACGCATCCGAAGCGCGCCCCGCCCCCAGCAGCGCCCATGCGCGCATGGTGCCGTCCAGCAGATCCTCCTCCAGCGGCATATCGGGCCTGCGGTCGGTCTGGATTAGCTGCAGCAGGCCAGTCCAGTCGCCAGCCCGCACCAGCTGCGCCCGGCGCATCAGACCGGCAAGCTCGGTCCCCTCGCCGGCCCCGATCATCCGTTCGGCCATGGTCACGGCACGTTCGACCTCACCGGCCGAGGCCAGGGCAACCAAGGCGCTGTCCTGCAGATAAACATCCGCAGGATCATGGGCCGAGGCCTGCACGAAATAACGGGCGGCGGCGCGAAAGTCGTTTTCGACCGTAGCCATGCGGGCGGCCAGGTAGGGTCCGGCCAAGCCCCGCGTCAGCGGCGCCGTTTCCGCCGCCTGTACCGGCCGCGGGTCGGGGCGCCCGTCGTCCTGCGCCCATGACGGCATCGTGGTGCCGCCCAGCAGAAGGGCAAGAAGCGCCAGTCGCGCAAGCGCCGGGCAGGTCTGGGTCAGGATCACAGCGGGCCTTCCGGAAATCACGTTTTCGTTGCCCGCAGCCTATACCCCTGCCTTGCCCCCCTGCAACGCCTGCGGCTTTTCCCTTTCATCACATGTTCGGGTAGTTTGGCCCGTCTCCGCCCTGGGGGGTGGTCCAGACGATGTTCTGGCTGGGGTCCTTGATGTCGCAGGTCTTGCAGTGGACGCAGTTCTGGAAGTTGATGACGAAGCGCGGGCCGGCCTCGTCCTGGACGACCTCGTAGACGCCGGCCGGGCAATAGCGCTGCGCGGGCTCGGCATATTCGGGCAGGTTCACCGCGATGGGGACCTGCGGGTCGCGCAGCCGCAGGTGGCAGGGCTGGCTTTCCTCGTGGTTGGTGAAGGAAAAGGCCACGTTGGTCAGACGGTCAAAGGACAGCACGCCGTCGGGGCGCGGATAGTCGATCCGCTTGTGGTCGCGCGCCTTGCCGGTGGCGGCGGCGTCGGACTTGCCGTGGCTCCAGGTGCCCAGGGGGTTCCAGCCGGTCAGGTTCGCCACCCACATGTCAAAGCCGCCCAGCATCAGGCTGGCGGTCAGGCCCAGCTTGGACCACATCGGCTTGACGTTCCTGACCCGCTTGAGGTCCTGGCCGATCTCGCCCCCGCGCACGGCCGTGTCGTAATCGGCCAGCCGGTCGCCTTCGCGGCCCGCATGGATCGCGGCGGCGGCGGCATCGGCGGCGGCGATGCCCGACAGCATCGCGTTGTGGTTCCCCTTGATGCGCGGCAGGTTGACCATGCCCGCGGAACATCCCAGCAGCAGCCCGCCCTCGAAGGACATCTGCGGCAGCGACTGGAAGCCGCCCTCGCTGATGGCGCGGGCGCCATAGCTGATGCGCTTGCCGCCCTCCAGCAGGTCCGCCACCATCGGGTGGTGCTTGAAGCGCTGGAATTCCATATAGGGGTACAGGTGCGGGTTCTTGTAGTTCAGGTGGACGACGAAGCCGACCAACACCTGGTTGTTCTCCAGGTGATAGATGAAGCTGCCGCCGCCCGCGTTCTTGCCCAGGGGCCAGCCCATCGTGTGCACGACGCGGCCCTGTTGGAACTTCTCGGGGCGGACCTCCCAGATCTCCTTCATGCCCAGGCCGAACTTCTGCGCGTCCGATCCCGCGGTCAGGTTCAGCCGCTCGTTGATCTGCTTGGCCAGGCTGCCGCGCACGCCCTCGGCAATGAAGACATACTTGCCGTGCAGCTCCATCCCCGGCTCATAGCCGTCGCCGATGCTGCCGTCGGGGTTGCGGCCGAATTCGCCCGCCACCACGCCACGCACGCGGTTGCCGTCCCACACGACCTGGCTGGCGGCCATGCCGGGAAAGATCTCGACGCCCAGTTCCTCGGCCTGCTCGGCCAGCCAGCGGCAGACATTGCCCATGCTGACAATGTAGTTGCCGTGGTTCGACATCAGGGGCGGCATCGGCCAGTTCGGCACCCGCACCTGGCCCGCCTCGCCCAGGACATAGAAGTTGTCGTCGGTGACCTCGGTGGTCAGCGGCGCGCCCTTTGCCTTCCAGTCGGGGATCAGCCGGGTCAGCCCGCAGGGGTCCAGAACCGCCCCCGACAGGATATGCGCGCCGACCTCGGAACCCTTCTCCAGCACCACGACCGACAGATCGGGGTCGATCTGCTTCAGCCGGATCGCAGCAGACAGCCCGCTCGGGCCAGCCCCCACGATCACGACGTCGTATTCCATCGACTCACGCTCGATCCCGCTCTCATCGATCATCTGATGGTATCCCTCTGGCAAACTGGCTGGGCACAGCGTTTATCCTGCCCGGACCACCGGGGCAATCGTGACGCGGCGAAGGATGTGCCGAAAGATGCTGCAATGCCGCAGACCCGCCAATGCAGGCTTGCAATGCGGCCGGAATTGGGGTCACGATGCCCGCCGACAAGGTGCAACGCCCCTGCCATCCGGATGGCAGGGGCGTTGCCTTAGCACTTGGATGGCAACCGCATCCCACGAAGGACAGGGCAGCGATGGAAAAGATACCGATGACCCGCAGGGGCTATCAGGCGCTGGAACGAGAACTGGGCGAGCTGAAATCGAAGGAACGCCCCGCCATCATCCGCGCCATTGCCGAGGCGCGCGAACATGGCGACCTGTCCGAGAATGCCGAGTATCACGCCGCACGCGAAAAGCAGGGCTTCATCGAGGGCCGCATCAAGGAATTGGAAGGGCTGCTGTCGCGGGCCGAGCAGTTCGACCCGTCCAAGCTGTCGGGCAGCATCAAGTTCGGCGCGACGGTCGTGCTGATCGACGAGGATACCGAGGAGGAGCGCACCTACCAGATCGTGGGCGAGGCCGAGGCCGACATCGAGCGCGGCCTGCTGAACATCCGCTCCCCTCTGGCGCGCGCATTGATCGGCAAGGACGAGGGCGACAGCGTCGACGTCACCACGCCCGGCGGTCTGCGCAGCTATGAGATCATCGCGATCCGGTACGAGTGACGCGCATGTCCCTGATCGCCCGCATTTCCAGCCTGTCGCATCGCGACCGCATCACCTCGGTCGGTTTGGCGCTGACCGGCATCTGGCTGTTCCTGGTCGCGCTGTTCTGGCTGCTTGGCCCCGGCGGCGATGGCGGGTCTGGGGGCGTTTCGCGCCTTGTCGCAACGGCAGGCGTGGTGATGCCGGTCGCGCTGATCTGGCTGGCAGTGTCGCTGGCCCGCGCCATTGCCGTCCTGCGCGCCGAGGCCGACGACCTGCGCCACCGGCTGAGTGACCTGCGCCGCGCCGTCCAGACCGGCGAGGCACCCGAAGCCGACCCCGAGGCCGACATCCGCCCTGCAACGCCAAAAGCGGCCGTCACGACGGTGCGGGCCGAACCCGCTCCGGCGCATCCTCCTGCCCCCCTTCGAATGGCAGCGCCGAAGGTTCGCTCTGCTGCGGACCAGCGCCCGCCCGCCCCGCAGCCGGAGCCGGGCAATGTTTCGTCCGTGGACAACGAGACGCTGATCCGCGCCCTGAACTTTCCCAATGGGCCGGACGACCAAGAGGCGATCGAGGCGCTGCGCGAGGCGCTGAGGGATCCGGCCAATTCCCGCGTGCTGCGGGCCGCCCAGGATGTCGTCACGCTGATGGCCGGGCGCGACCTTTACATGGACGACCTGCCGCCCGACCCGGTGCGGCCCGACGTGTGGCGCCGCTATGCCGCAGGCGAGCGCGGCAGCGCGGTTGCGCCCCTTGGCGGCGTCCATGACGACACCGCAATGGACATCGTCGCCGCCATGCTGCGCGAGGACGAGATCTTTCGCGATACGGTGCATCACTTCCTGCGGCATTTCGACGGGCTGATCGGGCGGGTTGTGCCGCAACTGGACGACCTGCAGATCGCGGTTTTGGCCGACAGCCGCTCGGCCCGTGCCTTCATGCTGCTGGGACGCGTTAGTGGTGTCTTCGGCTAGGCCGCATGACATCGCAGCACATGGACCTGCCCACCAGGGCAGGCCATATCGGCCACGGCTTTCCTTGGCAAAGCCCAGGTCCTGTTGACAAATGGCGGAGCCAGAGGCGGATCGACGTGATGTCGGTGAAGCCCAGGAAGCTTTCAGCGGTTTTGTCGTGGCGAGTGGCGACGCGTCTGGCATTCTTGAGTTTGTTGAAGCACTGCGCGACAAGGTTTCGCAGCCGGTAGAGCCGTCGGTCGACAGCGACACGGAGCCTGCAGAACTTGCGCATGGGGACCACCGGCACGACGTCGCAACCGATGATGTCCCGGTGTTGTTCTCTAATCGCCCTCAT
>KZ836061.1 GCA_003255745.1 Paracoccus saliphilus | reverse complement strand
ACAGAAGTTTGCGCTTCGGCGTGAGGTCACAAATCATGGCGGCATCGGGCTGAGGTCGGTAATTGCCAGACGCAAGCGTAGGCAGGGTTTCGCCAATCAGGCCGGTTGAACCTATCTTCGGGTGACTCAAAACGAACTGGTGGTCTAGGAATGGACATATGAAGGTTCGTATTTGCGGCGGTTGGTTCGGCGAGGCGCTGCGCGCTGGAAATGGAGACCTCTGATGATGCAACGCCGTAACCCCCTCAGGCTTCGCTTTGGGATGCTGCTTATTGTTTCCTGTTTGACTGCGGCCCAAGCAGGCGCCCAGGACATCCCGAACGCGCAGGAGATCCTGCGGCATCTTCCTCCGCTGCCTGGCCAAGAACGAGAGGCTGCACCCTCGCCAACACCTGCTCCCAGCCCCAAGCCTGCACCACCGGTTTCGGCTGAACCCCGCCAAGCCGCACCTGTTGCCGCAGCACCGCGAACTGCACCTGCCGCTGCGGCCCGAAGGAATATTCCAGAGCCCACCGTGCCAGAAACATCCCGTACGCTGGCTCAGGCGCGGGTGGTTATTCACTATCCTGAGCGTGGTGGATACGAATGGTCGCAGCAGCTGGTCCGCTTGCTGCGGGCTGTGGGTACAGCTGAAGTTGAAACCCGTCCCGTCCGCTATGCAGTTGATCGGCAGAGCATTCGCTACTTCCACGCCGCTGATCAGGACGTTTCGGGAACCATCGGCGATTTAGTGGGAGTGGCAGGCGGAGGGGGTAGAGAAACTGTAAGTGATTTCACTAGTTTCCGCCCATCTCCCAGAAACGGCACAGTCGAGATTTGGCTGCCCGAAGCAAGATTTTAGGCTCTCGACTTCGATAGCGGCGGGGTCATCTCAGTCAATGGCTTTGCGCATGCGGGGTTCATCGCCGGACTGCGGTTTTGTCCTTTAAACAATTGATCTGCTTCCCTTCTCAGCAGCCTTGCCTGAGGTCGACCCGGGTGCATACTTCGGTCCGTGGTCAGCGCGATGGCTGCCAACATGAATGCTGGTTCAATGCCATTCCGATGTACCCATCTCATTGGCGTGCTCGATGCGATCGACATTAGTCCTGAGCACGGCACCACCGGAACCGCGTCCCGTGGGGACGTCGAAGGCCCACGATCAGGCGGGTAGCAGCCTGGATGTTGTGTCATCAGCCGGCATGAAGCACCGGAACATAAAAGCGGAAGTCGGTGTCATCCATCCACATTCGGTGCAGGATCACGGCGATGCGTCGCGCAAGTGCAACCATTGCGCGTTTGGCACCACGACGGCGCGCAAGTTTCGCGGCCATGTCGCCCGCCCGCGACGCATCATGACCGTTGCCGCCTGGCACCGGGTACGGCAAAAAGTGACGTCGCGCGCCTTGGTGATCCCGCCCGTGATGTCACGCTCGCTTGACTGGTTGCGAGAGGGTGTTGGGCCGACCCACGGCCTAACCTTCTTGGAGGATGTGAACCGGCCGGGGTCATCGACTGCTGATCGATACGTCAGTGCCACAGCCGCACCAACTCCGGGCAGCGACATCAGCCGGCAGCAGACGGGATCCTCCTGGCGAGTTGGAGGACATGGCGTTCAAGGCCCGCCAGCTCTTGCCGGCGTCAGGTTGCATCGGATCTTCAAGTAGGCCTTTCGACGCTCGGTCAATGGATCCGAGCGATCTCCGATGAGACGGAGATACCGGGGCGGGATGCAGACCTTCTTCGCGAGAATGAACGGCTGCGGAAAAAGAACCGCATACTGCGCGGGGAGAGGGAGGTGCTGAAAAAGGCGGCTCAGTTCTTCGCGGCCCAAAAGCCGTGGGGGTCCAGTTCATTGCCAACTATCGCGGCAGCTTGGCGGTCAGTCAGTCGTGCCAATTGATGGGCGTAACAGACCGTGGATTGCGCGCGTGGCGGCACCGGCGGCGATCGCTCCGCCAGCGGCGCGACATGGTGATCCTGGCCCATATCCGCAATCAGCATCGGCTGAGCCTGGGCAGCTATGGCAGGCCGCGCATGACCGGAGAGTTGAACGAGTTAGGCGTTCGGGTCGGTCAGCGTCGCGTGGCCAGGCTCATGCGCCAGAACGGCATCCGGATCATTCGCAGCCGCAAGTTCAAGCGCACGACCGAAAGTGATCACGCCTTCAACATTGCGCCGAACCCCCTGCGAGCCAGGACTTTTCGGCGAGCGGGCCGGACCAGAAGTGGGCCGGGGACATCACCTATGTCTGAACCCGCGAAGGCTGGTTTTCTTTGGCTGTCATCCTGGACCTGTTCTCCAGACGCGTCATTGCCTGGGCCATCAGTCCCGTGCGCTGAATATGGCTGTTGCCCTGCGCCGCCCTTCTTCGGGCTGCATTCACCACACCGACCGTGGCGCGCAAGGCGGGTTCAACCGATCGTCGCAACTCCTTCGATCATATCCTGTTTCAGCAGCTGGTCGAGAGCTTCTGCTGGTGTTTGCCAGCATCACTGCATCGCGGCGGTCGGTTTCCACCCGATCCCCGGCCCTCACATGGATGAGTGAGGGCGCTACGACGATGCACTCATGCTCCATCTCAACGAACTGGCGATGCAGGCCATAGCCGCAAGGCCCTGCTTCATAGCAGAAATGCAGTTGCGCTCCGCCAGCCGCCAGCTTGTCTACCAACTTGCGGATGTGATCGGGGCGATGGGGGGCCGACTCCGGCGCCGAACCTCATCCCCACGTTTCCCTTGCGCAACTGCGACCGAAATCGTCGCCTTGTGGACATCCAGTCCGATGAACATGCTATCTTGCAGGTGGTCTCTCCCCCGTTCCTGCGGCTCGGCACCGGCCCGTCCGGCGCAACCCTTGATCGGAGAATGCCGCGGGAGAGGCCACCGCCCAGTCCGCTCACCCCGCGAACATGGGGGCTAAAGCGCCGCCAGCAGCGCGGCCGTGTCCGGCATGCGCGACAGGCTGGCCCCGATCCGGTCGCGCCAGCGGGGGCCGCGATCGCGGGCATCCTCCAGTGCCTCGGCCAAGTCCTCGGGGCGGTCCTGGGCCAGGATCTCGATCAGGACGGCGGCCTGCGCCCGGTCCTTGGCGGACTTCATGCGGTCGTCGGCGCGGCGACGGTCGGCCACGATCAGCTTGTGAATGGCAAAACGCTCGGGCCGGGGCACCTGCACCAGAACGCCGCTGCGATAGGGGATGGCTGCCGGGACCGGCTCCGCGATCAGGTAGTTCAGGTGGTGCAGAGCCTGGGCCTGAACGCCAAGCGCCGGCAGGTCGCGCAGCCCTTCCTCGCCGAAAGCGGGCGTCAAGAATTCCACCAGCGCGTTTCCCGTGGTCTGCCGCCAGCGCCAGGCGCGGCCGGGCTCCAGGCTGGGCGCCGGGGCAAAGTCGAAATCCGCCAGGACCTGCTGGACCGGCGGCGCGGCCGCATCCTCCAGCGCCAGCGACAGGCGTTCAAAGCTGGCGATGTCCAGATCGTCTGTCTGCGCCGTCTGTTCCAGCGACAGGCGCAGGTTCAACTCGCCTTCGTAAAGGCGAAAGGCGTGGGTGCCCACGACAGTGCCTCCAAGTCGGAAGACGCCCGCCCCCGCCAGTGCGGCCATCAGGCTGCCGCTGGTCGGGTCCAGCCCCATGAACCCCTCGGCGCGCAGCAAACGCACCAACCGCGCACGGTCGCGGCGACGGCGTTCGGCCGGGGCCAGATCCTCGCGCAGCGCCGCCATTCGCACGGCCATGTCTGGGCTGTCCTCACCCAGATAGCGTTTGCGAACCTCGGTTCCGACGCGAAAGCTGTCGTACCAGTAGCCGCGTCCGTTCCGGGTCACCAGCGTGGGCGTGCCCCTCAGGTCGCGCAACCCTTCGTCCCGCAACGAACGCAGCAGGTCGTGATAGGCCGCGTGGGCAAGAGAAGAATGACGCAGGGGCATTTTGTTCAACAGTTAAGGCATCTGTTGAATACGCGCGTGCTCAACGGCTGGCAAGACTGTTGAACACGGGCGCCATCCGCAGCCCGGCTTGGGGTAAGGGAGGTCGGCTATTCCACGGGCCGGAAATTAAGATTATGGCTGCCGAAAGTGGCAGAAGGGGCGCAAGATGCGGGTGGACCTGATCATCTTTGACTGCGACGGGGTGATTGCCGACAGCGAGGTCCTGTCTGCCGAAGTGCTGATCGACCAACTGGCGCAGCTGGGCCTTGCCATTACCATGCAGGATGTGCGGCGTGATTTCCTGGGACGCAGCTTTCCAACCGTCGCCGCCACGATTCGCGCGCGTTTTGCCCGCATCCTGCCCCCGGATTTCGAGGCCACCTATCGCAGCCGCCTGCTGGATCGCTTTGCCACGGATCTGACCGCCACGCCCGGCATCGCGCCCGTGCTGGACGGGCTGGCGGGGCGGCCGGTCTGCGTGGCGACCTCGTCCAGCCCGCCCCGGGTGGCGCGGACCCTGCAGGTGCTGGGGCTGGACGAACGTTTCGGTCCCCATGTCTTCACCGCCAGCCAGGTGGCGCATGGCAAGCCCGCGCCCGACCTGTTCCTGTTCGCGGCGGCGCAGATGGGCTGCGCCCCTGCGCATGCCTTGGTGATCGAGGACAGTCTGCCCGGCCTTCAGGCCGCGCGCGCCGCCGGGATGCGGGTGCTGCATTACGCCGGCGGCGCGCATCTGGCGGGGATGCCCGCCCCTGACGGTGCCGAAAGCTTCGTGGACTGGACTGCCTTCCCCGATCTGCTGTCCCGTATCGAGGAAGGCGCCTCGGCATGAGCCAGAACCGCTTTACCCCCGAAACCACCCGTCTGGACGACGCCGCACGCGCCGGATGGCTTTATTACGTCGCAGGCAACACCCAGGACGAGATCGCGCGCAAGATGGGCGTCAGCCGCCAGACCGCGCAGCGCCTGGTGGCGATGGCTTTGGCCGAGCGGCTGGTCAAGGTCCGGCTGGACCACCCGATCGGACGCTGCATGGATCTTGCTGCGGCGCTTCGCGACCGCTTCGGGCTGATCACCTGCGAGGTCGCCCCTTCGGACCCCGAGGCGCCGGACCTGCTGACCGGGATCGCCATCGCCGCCGCCGCCGAGTTGGAGCGCGTGTTGAAATCGCCAGAACGCCGCATCGTCAGCCTGGGAACAGGGCGTAACCTGCGCGCCACCGTGGAACAACTGCCCCGCATGGCCTGCCCGCAGCATGTTGTCGTCTCGCGGCTTGGCAACATGATGCAGGACGGATCGGCCACGCCCTACAACGCCACCATCCGGCTGGCCGAAAGGATCGGCGCACCGCACTTTCCATATCCGCTGCCGGTCCTGGCGCGGGATGCGCAGGAACTGGCAGCGATGCAGCAGCAGCAGGCCGCGCGGAACACCATCCGCCTGTGCGCCGAGGCAGACCTGTCGCTGGTGGGCATCGGCCAGATGGACATGACCGCACCGCTGCATGTGGACGGTTTCCTGAGCACGGCCGAGATGGAGGAACTGGCCCGTGCCGGTGCCGTGGGTGAAATCACCAGCTGGGTCTATGACGCGCAGGGCCGGATCATAGACTGCGCGTTCAACCACCGCGTGGCATCAGCCCCCCTGCCCCGCGCGGGCGACCGCCCTGTCATCGCGGTTGCCTCGGGACAGGCCAAGCTGCCCGCGATCCGCGCGGCGCTGAACGGCAGGCTGATCAACGGTCTTGTCACGTCGGAAGCCACGGCCGAACGCCTGCTGGCCTGACCCGCCCTTGTCCTCCCGCAGCAAGAAGAAACGGAAAGCTGCAGCTGCCCGTTGACAGAATCACGCCGGCGGATGAGTATATGCCCATCGGAAGGGCAAATGCCCAACCGCCAAGGGAGGACTTCATGAGCACGACATTGCGCGCCCTTCTGGGTGCTACGGCCCTGTGCGCTGCCGGTGGCATCGCCGCCGCGCAGGAGAACGTGACGCTGACAATCGCGACCGTGAACAACGGCGACATGATCCGGATGCAGGCGCTGGCATCCGATTTCACCGAAAAGCATCCCAACATTGAACTGGAATGGGTCACGCTGGAGGAAAACGTCCTGCGCCAGCGTGTTACCACCGACATCGCCACGAAGGGCGGCCAGTATGACGTGATGACCATCGGCACCTATGAGGTTCCGATCTGGGGTGCGCAGGACTGGCTGGTTCCGCTGAACGATCTGCCAGCCGAATACGATGTCGATGACCTGCTGCCGGCGATCCGCGACGGCCTGACCGTGGACGGCAACCTTTATGCGGCGCCCTTCTATGGCGAAAGCTCCATGGTGATGTATCGCACCGACCTGATGGAAGCGGCCGGCCTGGAGATGCCCGAAGCGCCCACCTGGGACTTCATCAAGGAAGCCGCCGCCGCCATGACCGACAAGGATGCCGAGGTTTATGGCATCTGCCTGCGCGGCAAGGCCGGCTGGGGCGAGAACATGGCCTTCCTGACGGCAATGGCCAACAGCTATGGCGCCCGCTGGTTTGATGAAGAATGGAACGCCCAGTTCGACAGCCCGGAATGGAAGGCGACGCTGGACGACTACCTGATGCTGATGAACGAATACGGACCTCCGGGTGCGGCGAACAACGGCTTCAACGAAAACCTGGCGCTGTTCCAGCAGGGCAAGTGCGGCATGTGGATCGACGCCACGGTCGCCGCCAGCTTCGTGACCAATCCAGAGGATTCGACCGTCGCGGACAAGGTCGGCTTTGCCCTGGCGCCCGACAACGGCCTTGGCAAGCGCGGCAACTGGCTGTGGGCCTGGTCGCTTGGCATTCCCGCCGGCAGCCAAAAAATCGACGCCGCGAAAGAGTTCATCGCTTGGGCGACCTCCAAGGAATACACCGCCATGGTCGCCGAGAAAGAGGGCTGGGCCAACGTCCCGCCGGGCACCCGCCAGTCGCTTTATGACAACCCGGAATACCAGAAGGTGCCGTTTGCGCAGATGACGCTGGACAGCATCAATGCCGCCGATCCGACGCAGCCGACGGTCGACCCGGTGCCCTATACCGGCGTGCAGTTCGTCGCGATCCCGGAATTCCAGGGGATCGGCACTGCGGTTGGCCAGCAGTTCGCGGCCGCCCTGGCTGGGCAATCAACTGCCGAACAGGCGCTGTCGAACGCCCAGGCTCTGACCACGCGCGAAATGACCCGCGCAGGCTATCCCAAGTAAGTCAGGCTTCCTCCGGCGGGCCGCCTTTCCTCAATCTTAACGGGGTGGCCCGCCCCCTTTTCCCAACTGTCCCCGGTGCGCCCGTCGCGCCGCCCGACGAAGGGTGTTCCCATGTCCACCAAGGCATCCCGGACCGCGGCCCGGCTGATGATCTCGCCTGCGGTCCTGCTGCTGCTGGCCTGGATGATCGTGCCGCTGTCGATGACGCTGTATTTCTCGCTTCTGCGCTACAACCTGCTGATGCCGGGCATGGAAAGCTGGGCGGGCTTCGAGAATTACCGCTATTTCTTCACCGACCCGGCCTTCAGCGCGGCCCTGTTCAACACGCTGGCGCTGGTCGGCGGCGTGCTGGTCATCACCGTGATCGGCGGCATCCTGGTCGCGCTGCTGCTGGACCAGCCCTTCTGGGGACAGGGGATCGTGCGGCTGCTGGTGCTGGCGCCCTTCTTCGTGATGCCGACCGTCTCGGCGCTGGTCTGGAAAAACATGTTCATGAACCCCGTAAACGGGGTCTTTGCCTGGCTGGCGCGGGTCTTCGGCCTGCAGCCTTATGACTTCCTGACGCAGGCGCCCCTGGCGTCGATCATCGGGATCGTGGCCTGGCAATGGCTGCCCTTTGCGGCGCTGATCCTGCTGACCGCGCTGCAGTCGCTGGACAGCGAGCAGATGGAGGCGGCCGAGATGGACGGCGCATCGCCCCTCAAGCGGTTCTGGTTCATCACCCTGCCGCACCTGTCGCGTGCGATTACCGTCGTCATCCTGATCCAGACCATCTTCCTGCTGTCCATCTTTGCCGAGATCCTGGTGACCACCAACGGCGGTCCGGGCACGGCCAGCACCAATCTGACCTTTCTGGTCTACATGCAGTCACTGTTGCAGTTCGACGTGGGCCTGGGCTCTGCGGGCGGCGTCGTGGCGATCATCCTGGCCAATATCGTGGCGATCTTCCTGATGCGGATGATCGGCAAGAACCTCGACGCATAGGAGACCACCATGCCCCGTGCCGTCACCACCCGCCGCAAGGCTGTCATGACCGTCATCGCCTGGACGGTCGGCCTGCTGATCTTCTTCCCGATCCTGTGGACCGTTCTGACCAGCTTCAAGACCGAGGCCGATGCCATCGCCATTCCGCCCCGCTTTCTGAACTTTGACTGGACGCTGGAAAACTATGTCACCGTGCAGGAGCGTTCGGACTATTTCCGGCACTTCTGGAACTCGGTCGTCATCTCGGTCGGCTCGACGCTGATCGGGCTTGCGATCGCGATCCCGGCGGCCTGGGCCATGGCCTTTGTGCCGGGCAAACGGACCAAGGACGTGCTGATGTGGATGCTGTCCACCAAGATGCTGCCACCGGTGGGCGTGCTGGTGCCGATCTACCTGCTGTTCCGCGACACGGGCCTTCTGGACACGCGCATCGGCTTGGTCATCGTGCTGACCCTGATCAACCTGCCGATCATCGTCTGGATGCTTTACACCTATTTCCGCGAAATCCCAGGAGAGATCCTGGAGGCCGCGCGCATGGACGGCGCCGGGCTGCGGTCGGAGATCCTCTATGTGCTGACGCCGATGGCGGTGCCGGGGATTGCCTCGACCATGCTGCTGAACATCATCCTGGCCTGGAACGAGGCGTTCTGGACGCTGAACCTGACAGCCGCCAAGGCCGCCCCCCTGACCGCCTTCATCGCCAGCTATTCCTCGCCCGAGGGGCTGTTCTACGCCAAGCTCAGCGCGGCCTCGACCATGGCCATTGCCCCGATCCTGATCCTGGGCTGGTTCAGCCAAAAACAACTCGTCCGCGGCCTGACCTTCGGCGCCGTGAAATAGGAGACGATGATGGGACGCATCACCCTTGAGAACGTGACCAAGCGCTTTGGCGAAGTCGAGGTCATCCCGCCGCTGGACCTGGACATCAGCGATGGCGAATTCGTGGTCTTCGTCGGGCCGTCCGGCTGTGGCAAGTCGACCCTGCTGCGGCTGATCGCAGGGCTGGAGGACACGTCCGGCGGTCGCATCCTGATCGACGGCCAGGACGCCACCGACACGCCGCCGGCCAAGCGCGGTCTGGCCATGGTCTTTCAGTCCTACGCGCTTTACCCGCACATGTCGGTCCGGAAGAATATCGCCTTTCCGATGCGCATGGCGGGCGTGGACCAAGCCGAACAGGACCGCCGCATCGAGGCCGCGGCCAAGGCGCTTAACCTGACCGCCTATCTGGACCGCCGCCCCGGCCAGCTGTCGGGCGGTCAGCGCCAGCGCGTCGCGATCGGACGCGCCATCGTGCGCGAGCCTTCGGCCTTTNCAGCGCGTCGCGATCGGACGCGCCATCGTGCGCGAGCCTTCGGCCTTTCTGTTCGACGAGCCGCTGTCGAACCTGGACGCCGCCCTGCGCGTGGGCATGCGGCTGGAGATCAGCGAACTGCACAACCGGCTGAAGACGACAATGGTCTATGTGACCCATGACCAGGTCGAGGCGATGACCATGGCCGACAAGATCGTCGTACTGCAGGCCGGCCGGATCGAGCAGGTGGGCAGCCCGATGGACCTTTATCGCGCACCCCGGAACCTGTTCGTCGCGGGCTTCATCGGCAGCCCCAGGATGAACCTGCTGACGGGCGCGCCGGCGGCCGAATTCGGCGCCACCACCATCGGCATCCGGCCCGAACATATCGCCGTCTCTCCGACCGAGGGCAAATGGAAGGGCCGCGTGGGCGTCAGCGAACACCTGGGCAGCGACACTTTCTTTTATGTCGAGAACACCGGCTTGGCCGACACGATGACGGTTCGTGCAGGCGGCGATATCGACCTGCATCACGGCGACACGGTCTGGCTGACCCCCGATCCCGACCGCATCCACCGCTTTGACGAAAACGGAGACCGCATCGCATGAGGCTGTCGGGAAAATCTGCACTGATCACAGGCGCCGCGCGCGGCATCGGGCTGGAATTCGCCCGCGCCTACCTGGCGCAGGGCGCCCGCGTCGCGATCTGCGACATCAATGAACCTGCCGCCCGAACCGCGGCGGCCGGGCTGGGCCAAGGCGCCATCGCCGTGGCGCTGGACGTGACCGACCAGGCCAGCATCGACGCCTGTGTGGCAACGGTCGAGAACGCTTTTGGCGGCATCGACATCCTGATCAACAATGCCGCCCTGTTCAGCGCCGCCCCGATCGCGGACATCACCCGCGAAGATTACAACCGCATCTTTGCGGTGAACGTCGAGGGCACCTTGTTCATGATGCAGGCCGTGGCGAAATCGATGATCGCGCGTGGCAAGGGCGGGCGGATCATCAACATGGCCAGCCAGGCGGGACGGCGCGGGGAAGCCTTGGTCGCAGTCTATTGCGCCAGCAAGGCCGCCGTCATCAGCCTGACCCAATCAGCGGGCCTGAACCTGATCGCGCATGGCATCAACGTGAACGCCATCGCGCCGGGCGTGGTGGATGGCGAGCACTGGGACGGCGTGGATGCCTTCTTTGCCCATTATGAAGGCAAGGCCCCTGGCCAGAAGAAGGCCGAGGTCGGCGCAGCCGTTCCCTTCGGCCGCATGGGCACCGCAGCCGACCTGACGGGCATGGCCGTGTTTCTGGCCTCGTCCGATGCCGATTACATCGTCGCCCAGACCTACAATGTCGACGGCGGCAACTGGATGAGCTGACGCATCTCCTTCCTGCATTCCCACGGTCCCCGCACGCCCCCGGGCGCGGCGCCGGACGATCTGACGAAAGGTCCGACCATGACCATCCCCCTGACACAGGCTGCCCTTTCCCAATTTCCCGAAACGGTCGCGCGCCCCACCTATGACCGCGCGGGCCTGACCCCCGGAATACTGCATGTGGGCGTCGGCAATTTTCACCGCGCCCATATGGCATGGTATCTGGACCGGCTGTTCCAATCGGGTCAGGGCCATGACTGGGCGCTGGTCGGTGCGGGCGTCCGGCCCGGCGATGCCCAGATGCGCCAGCGCCTGTCGGGCCAGGACTGGCTGACGACGCTGGTGGAACTGGACCCGGCCGGCCTCTCGGCCCGTGTCTTGGGGTCGATGGTGGATTTCGTGACTGTCGATCCGGCGGCGACCATTGCCGCCATGTCCGACCCGGCAATCCGCATCCTGTCGCTGACGATCACCGAAGGCGGCTATTACGTCGATGCCAAGACCGACGGCTTTGATGCCGTCCATCCCGACATGGTTCATGATGCCGCCCATCCCGACGCGCCGCGCAGCGTCTTTGGCATGATCCTGGCGGCGCTGCGGACCCGGCGGGCGGCGGGACTGCCGCCCTTTACGGTGCTGTCCTGCGACAACCTGCCGGAAAACGGCCATGTCTGCCAGCGCACCGTGACCGGTTTGGCCCGCCTGTCCGACCCGCAGTTGGCGGACTGGATCAGCGCGAACGTTGCTTTCCCCAACTCGATGGTGGACTGCATTACGCCCGCGACCTCGGACCGCGAACGGGCGCTGGTCCGTGATCGCTTCGGCATCCAGGACGCAGCACCCGTGGTTTGCGAACCCTTTCGCCAGTGGGTGCTGGAGGACAACTTTCCTCAGGGCCGCCCGGCCCTTGAAACGGTCGGCGCTGAATTCGTGGCCGATGTCAGCCGCCACGAACTGATGAAGCTGCGGATCCTGAACGGCGGTCACGCGGCCATCGCCTATGCCTCGGCCCTGCTGGGGCATCATTTCGTTCATGATGCGATGGCTGACAGGCAGATCGCGGACTGGCTGAGGTCGCTGGAGGCGCGCGAGATCATTCCGACGCTGCAACCCATTCCGGGCGTCAGCTATGACGATTACCTGGCGCTCATCGTCAGCCGGTTTTCCAACCCGGAAATCGGCGACACCATCCCGCGCCTGTGCCTTGACGGATCGAACCGCCAGCCCAAGTTCATCCTGCCGACCCTGCGCGACCGGCTGTCGGCTGGCGGCGGCATCAACGGGCTTGCGTTGGAATTGGCGCTGTGGTGCCGCTACTGCGAAGGCACGACCGAGGCGGGCGAGGCGATCCCGCCCAATGACGACAATCACGCGGCGCTGCGCGAACGGGCCTTGGCCACCCGCGACCGCCCGGACGCCTTTTTGGAAAACCCGGCCATCTTCGGCGATCTGGCTCAGTCGCAGCCGCTGCGGCAGGCCTTCGCGGCACAACTGCAATCGCTGCATCGTCGGGGCGTCCGCGCCACACTGGAGGCATACCTGCGCGGCTAGGCCTCCAGGCTCAGATGCGGATGCGTCTCGGCTGACGCTGCGGCTGTGATCACATCGTTGCGGGTCCGCGGCAGGGCTTGCGGCTGTTCGCGCTGCAGATAGGTCAGCAGCGCCTCGCGGATCTCGCAGCGCAGGTCAAAGGCGCGGCCCGCATGGCTGGCGCTGGCCAGGATGCGGATCTCGGCCTCTCGGGCGGTATAGTCGGTCACCTGCAGTGCAAACACGTCGCCGTTCCACAGGCGCGAGGCCTTGACGATCCGCTCGGCCTCGGCCCTCAGGGCGGGCACATCGACGGAAAAGTCGACATACAGCATCACGACGCCGATCAAGGTGGCATCGCTGCGGGTCCAGTTCTGGAAGGGCTTTTCCATGAAATGGTTCAGCGGCACGATCAAGCGGCGCTTATCCCAGATCCGGACGACGACATAGGTGGCGGTGATCTCCTCGACATTGCCCCACTCGCCTTCGACGATCACCGCGTCGTCAATGCGGATGGGCTGGGTCAGGGCCAGCTGGATACCCGCCACGATGTTTCGCAAAACCGGTTGCAATGCAAAACCCACCACGATGCCCGCGGCCCCTGCCGATGCCAGCAGGCTGACGCCGTACTGCCGCACGCCGTCGATGGTCATCAGCGCGGCGCTGACGCCGATGGCGACGATCAGGATGACACCCACCCGCTGCAGGATGCGGGTCTGCGTGACGTGCTTGCGCGCCAGCAGGTTGTCTTCGACATCAAGCCGAAAGCGCCGCAGGTGCAGCGTCATCCAGATCTCGAGCGCGGTCTTCAGGAACCACGTCACGCAGCCGATGAACGCGATCAGCAGCAGGTGGCGCAGGACCGTGCCCTCGGTCGGAGGCAGGCGCACGGCATTGGCGGCCATCGACAGGGCCACGACCATCAGGCCCAGCTGGATCGGCCCGCGCGTGCGCGCCAGCAGAGGCCGCCAGAACGTCGTGTCGCGAACCACGGCGCGCAGCACCAGGCGATAGATGAGGAAGCAGGCCGCCCATGACAAGGCCAGCGCAATCAGGAAGATCAGGGTCGTTTCGGTCCAGCGGGACATCGCACCTCCGGGGTTGAGGCCGCGGATGCGGCGGGGGCTTCGGTTCTGGCACCCCACGGGTTGTTGCAGCCCGGGGCGCAGGGGCGGGAACAACTGCGTCGCACACTGGTTCCCTGATCCTTGTCACAGCCGCGTCTTGCCGCATTCGCGCAGGCGAGGCCGGACAGTGCTGATGCCCACGCCCCATCGGAGGATACATGCCAGCCGCTGACGCAAGACACCGCACCAGGATCGTGGTCATCGGCGCAGGATTTGCCGGCCTGCAACTGGTCAAGGACCTGAAGGGTGCGGGCTGCGACATCATTCTGGTGGACCGGCGCAACCACCACCTGTTCCAGCCGCTGCTTTATCAGGTGGCGACCACCGTGCTGGCCACGTCGGATGTTGCTTGGCCGATCCGCCGTATCTTCCGCCGGCGCCGGGACGTGACGACGATCCTGGGCGACGTGGTCGATATCGACCGCGACGTGAACCATGTTGTCTTGGCCTGCGGCAATCGGCTGGACTACGACATCCTTGCGGTCGCCACGGGCGCGCGCCACGCCTATTTCGGGAAAGATGAATGGGCCGCGGCGGCGCCGGGCCTGAAGACGCTGGAGGATGCCACCACCATCCGGCGCAAGCTGCTGCTGGCATTCGAGCGAGCAGAACTGTGCCCGGACCTGGTCGAGCGGCAGGCGCTGCTGACCTTTGCGGTGGTTGGCGGCGGTCCCACCGGCGTCGAAATGGCCGGCATCATTGCGGACCTGGCCCGTCGCATTCTGCCGCGGGAATTTCGGCGCATCGACACCCGGCAATCCCGCATCCTGCTGATCGAAGCAGGGCCGCGGCTGTTGCCCGCTTTTGGGGAATGGGCGTCGGATTACGCCAGCCGGGCATTGACCCGGCGTGGGGTCGAGGTGCGGGTGGACAGCCGGGTGACGCATCTGGCACCCACCGAAGTCCACTTGGGCGATCCGGACCAAAGTGGTGAACGGCTGCGCCTGCACACGGTGATATGGGCTGCCGGGGTTGCGGCGTCGGATGCGCATCGCTGGCTGCGGGTCGATGCTGACCGCGCAGGACGCGTGCGGGTAGGCCCCGACCTGACGCTGCCGGGTGATCCGGCAATCTTCGTGCTGGGCGACACGGCAGCGGTCGAAAGCGAAGGCAAGCCCGTGCCGGGCGTCGCCCCGGCCGCCAAGCAGCAGGGCCACCATGCCGCGCAGGTCATCCGTGCCCGGTTGCGCGGCCGCGCCGCACCCGGTCCTTTCCGCTATCGTCATGACGGCAATCTGGCAGTCATTGGCCGCAATGCCGCGGTGATCGAACGCGGCAACCTGCATCTGACCGGCCGGTCGGCATGGTGGGTCTGGGGCGTTGCCCACATCTTTTTCCTGATCAGCCCGCGGTCGCGCCTTGCGGTGACGCTCAGCTGGCTGTGGAGCTTTGTTTCTGGCCAGAACTCGGCCCGGTTGATCACGCAGGGTGATGCAGGAACCGACGATCCGCCAGCCGACCGACCCTTGAAGCAGCCGGCGGCGGGCACGGATTGGGGGCAGCCACCGCAGCGGGCGCCACGCCCCGTTCAGCGGTAGAACCAGACCACCGCGACGATCACCAGAAGCAGCAGCGCGATTGGCAGTGCAACCGCCATCAGTGCCAGACCGGTCCCCGACTTTTGGCTGGTCCGGTAATAGTCCATGTCGGCAGGGGCGCCGGCCTCTCCGGCCGAGCGGTCAAGGCTTGCCGTTTCGGCCGCGTGTGCCTCTCCGGGGGTGACCGGGTCTCCCACCCCATCAACCGGGCCGCGGCTGCCATATGCGCCGCCAGCGGGACCCGGATGCTGCTGCGCTGCCCGCGGATTCGTCGGCCCGGTTTCCGGTTCGGGCCGCGGACCGGCCTCAGTCGGCCGACGTTCAGGATCGCGGGGTTCGTTCATAACGCAATTTACCTTCTGTCGCTGCGGGTGTTTGCAGGATCAACCGGACTGCCCGATTTCATCTGCGGCCTCCGGTTGCACATCCGGCACTTCCTCGGTCAGAAGATCGACCAGCGCCTGCCGCAGCAGATCGTTGCAGGCGGCCTCGTCCTCGCCGGCGATGGCACGCGCATCGTCCACCGCCGCGCGCAGGGTCTGAACACGCGTCCCCGCTTGGGCCGAGGGCTCATAGCCTGCGGCCTGCGTCCCGTCGTCGGGATCGCTTTCCATCGAGCCGACCTCTGAACTTGGTGGTTCGGTGTCCACAGCCGCCCGGTCGCCGCCCGGATCGGTGGTTGGCTCATCGCCTGTAAGCGCCTGCGCTTCGCGTGCCCCGGCCACCCCTTGGCCGCCGGAGGAGGCAGAGATCACGGCACGCGAAGCCTGATCCAGAACGTCGTCCATAAAGTCCAGCCGCTCGGCACAGTCGGCCGTGGCCGCCCCGGCGGTCACCAGGGTCAGGCAGATTGCAGTCAAGCTGCGTTTCAGGCGCATGATCGTCTCCTTCAGGCGCGCAACTGGTCGCCAACCGGCAGGTGCCGGATGCGCTGGCCGGTGGCGGCAAAGATCGCATTGATGATGGCGGGCGGAACCGGCGGCAGGCCCGGTTCTCCGACACCGCCAAGGGGTCGATCATAATCCTGGGCGCCGACCAGATGGACCCGGATCTGGCGCGGGGCGGTTTCCATGCGTGGCACCAGATAGCTGTCGAAGTTGTCCTGTTGCACGCGGCCGTCGGCAAAGGTGATCTGCGACATCAGCGCCTGCCCCGTGCCCATGACAACCGCCCCCTCCATCTGCGACCGGATGCGGTCAGGGTTCACATGCGCGCCGCAATCCACCGCAATGTCGACGCGGGGGATGCGAACGTCGCCCGCCTCGGACACCTCGACTTCGGCAACAACAGCCACATGGGTCAGGAAGCTGTAATGCGCGGCCAGTCCAAGGCCCGAGCGCGCCGGCATCTGGCGACCCCAGCCTGCGGCCTCGGTCGCGACCTCGATCACGCGGCGCAGGCGACCGGTATCCAGCGGATAGCGGGCCGGATCTTCGCCATAGTTCCAGACATCGCCCATCTCGATCGGGTTGATGTGCCGGGCGGGTCCAATGACCTCCAACAGGTAATCGCGCGGATCACGCCCCGCCTCATGCGCCAGTTCGGCGATAAAGGACTGGATCGCGAAGGCGTGGGGAATGTTGGACACCGAACGGTACCACCCGATCCGCGCATGGGCTTGGGCCTGGGGATTTTCAGCACGGACATTGGGAACGTCGAGCGGCATGTTTGTCAGGCCCATACCCAGTTCGAAGGGCAGCTTCTGCTGCGGATCGGGGGCAAAGATCGACCCGATCGTGGGCGCCGCCGTCCGGTGCAGCCAGGCGACCGGGTGCCCACTTTCGTCCAGTCCCGCCTCCAGCCGTTCCAGCGATACGGTGTGGAAAAAGCTGTGATGCAGGTCGTCTTCCCGCGTCCAGGTTACCTTGACCGGTGCGCCGTCCATCTCGCGCGACAGGACAGCCGCTTCCAGCACGAAATCGGGCTTGGACTTGCGGCCAAAGCCGCCCCCCAGAAGGGTCACGTTCACCGTCACGTCCTCGGGTGTCAGTCCCAGTTTTTCGGCCAGGCGGACCCGCGTGACCTGTGGCGCCTGCACACAGGCCCAGACTTCGCATTTGCCGTCGCGGATCTGCGCCAGGGCGGCCGGCGGCTCCATCGGGGCTTGGGCAAGATGGGGGATATAATATTCTGCCTCGACGCGCGTTGCGGCACTCTTTAAAGCTGCCGGAGCATCACCTTGGTTGCGGACCTCGATCCCCTCGCCCTCGCGGGCCGCGCGTTCCAGCTCGGCGCGGAACGCTTCGGAATCATAGCTGCCGTGTTCGCCGCCTTCCCATTCGATCTGCAGCGCGGCACGACCCCGCATCGCAGCCCAGGTGTTGTCGGCGATGACCGCGACGCCGCCCAGGGGCTGAAACTCGGACGGCAGCGCCGGCGCTTCCAGCACAACAACGCGGCGGACCCCCGGCACCTCCAGCGCCGCAGTGTCATCATGGCTGGCGACGCGCCCGCCCAGAACCGGAGGACGGGCGATCACGGCGTACAGCATGCCGTCCGCCTTGGCATCGATGCCATAGCGGGTGGTGCCCATGACAATGTCGGGATTGTCGATCAGGCCGATATCGTCGCGGCCGATATAGCGGAATTGCTCAGGGGTCTTCAGGGTCAGCGACTGGCGATGCGGGATCTCGGCCTCGGCCGCTCTTGCGGCCATTTCTCCATAACCTACGCTGCGGTCCGACCCGACGTGGCGCAGCATGTGGTTCTGCGCCTCTATCTCCTCGACGGGCACGCCCCATTCCGCAGCTGCAGCCTCGCGCAGCATCTGCCGTGCAGCGGCGCCGGCCCGGCGCATAGGTTGGAAAAAGTGCCGCAGGCTGCGCGACCCGTCGGTGTCCTGATTGCCGAAACGCGGCTCGTCCCCAGGGGCTTGGGCGACCTGCACCCTGTTCCAGTCTGCCTCAAGCTCATCCGCCACCACCATCGCCATCGACACGCGCACGCCTTGGCCCATCTCGGAACGGTGAACAGTGACTGTGACAGTTCCGTCAGGATCGATGGCCACAAAGATGGTCGGATCATCGCGCCAGCCGTGGGGCATGGCATCGGCGCCGAATTCCAGCGGCGGTTCGGGTTCCTGCGCGGCACCGGGCAGGCCGATGGACAGGACCAGTGCACCTGCGCCCATGCCCATCAGGACGGCGCGGCGGCTTACGTTACGAAGATGTTCCATCAACCTTCCTCCTGCCCGGAGGCGCGCTTGATTGCCGCGCGGATGCGCGGGTAAGTGCCACAGCGGCAGAGGTTCTGGCTCATCACGGCGTCGATATCCTCATCCGTAGGCTGTGGGGTTTCGGCCAGAAGGGCCGCCGCCTGCATCATCTGCCCTGACTGGCAATAGCCGCACTGCGCCACGTTCAACTCGCGCCAAGCGACCTGGACGGGATGGGCGCCATCCGGGGACAAGCCTTCGATCGTGGTGACTTCGGCGCCCTCGGCGACCGACAAGGGCGTGATGCAGGAAAAGCTGGGAGTGCCGTCGATATGGACCATGCAGGCCCCGCACAGCGCCGCGCCGCAGCCGAACTTCGTTCCGGTCAGCCCAAGCTCATCGCGAAGAAACCACAGTAGCGGCATGTCCGGGTCGCCGTCGAAGCGTTGCGACTGGCCGTTGACGGTCAATTCGATCATGGTGGTCCCCTTTTTCAGATGTCAGATCCGGCAGTGCCCGCCGTCCCGCATGGACCGCGCCCTGGTGGACGCGGCCCGTATTTTGTCAGCGCCGGCCAGTGCGCGGTTTCAGAAGCTCGATTTCCTGCGCATCCGGCAGGTCCGAGGCTTCTTGCGCATCGTCCAGATCGCCGCCCCAGTTGTCCGATCCGCCAATGCCGGCGGCGCCGGGGGTCCTCTCGACCTCGTCCAGCCCCATGTCATCGGGCCGATCCTGATCCAGGTCTGGGCTGCGTTCGCCCTGCGTCAGAAGATCGCGATCGTCGTTGCCTTGCTGATCCTCATCTGACAGGGCGCCTTCGTCGCGCAGTTGACGTTCGGCCTCGGCCCAGTGATCTCTTTCGCGTCCTTCGGGACTGCCTTCGCTTTCCCAAATCTGATGGGCGCGGGCCCGGATCTGTTCGAGTCTGTCCATCTCAACCTCCCTACCATGCCGCCGCGAAACTCGGCGTCTGTTCAAATGTTCCCGGCCTGGCGCGTCAGGGCCATTACCCCCTGCCAGCCCAAAGGCACCTGCCCCGAGACGGGTTCATCGCAGGCGATTTCAGGGCGGGTCGTATCGATGCGCAGCTGCCATTCGCCTTCGGGCAGCGTAAACTCGATATCGTTGCCGGAATTCAGAAGGATCAGGACCTCTGCCCCCGAGGGAAGCTTCAGCAGCATGCCGACGCTGCGCATCTCCTCGTCGGACCAGTCGCCATCGGTCATGTCGTCGCCCCGGGCGTGCAGCCAGTGGCTGACCGGCTGGCCCTCGGCGGCCTCGTCGGGGCGGTCCGCGAACCGGCTGCACGCCAGCGAAACCTCGGACCGGAACGCCGCCAAGGCTTCGACAGACCGGGTCAGGTCGGCGCGGCCATTGGCCCAGTCCAGCCACGAGATCTCGTTGTCCTGGCAATAGGCGTTGTTGTTCCCACTCTGGCTGTGGCCCATCTCATCGCCGCCCAGGATCATCGGGACGCCCTGAGACAAGAAAACCGTTGCCAGCATGCCCCGCACCCGCCGCAACCGGGCGGTGTCGATCGCTTCGTCGTCGGACGGCCCCTCGGCCCCCAGGTTGTCGGAAATGTTGTGGCCGTGGCCGTCGCGGTTGTCCTCGCCATTGGCCTCGTTGTGCTTGTCGTTATAGCTGACCGTGTCCCACAAGGTGAATCCGTCATGCGCCGCGACAAAGTTTATGCTGGACGTCGCAGGACGGTGGCTGTGGTTGAATTGCACAGGCGAACCGGACAGGCGTTCCGAAACCGCACCCAACATCCCCGGATCGCGGCGCCAGAAGGCGCGGGTGTCGTCGCGGAACTTGTCGTTCCACTCCCGGAAGGGCCACCGATAGCCGCCGACCTGATAGCCGCCGTCGCCGACATCCCAAGGTTCGGCGATCAGCTTGATCCCCGAAAGGATCGGGTCCTGGCGGATCGCGTTGAAGAACGACCCATCACGCTCGAACCCTTCGGACTCGCGGCCCAAGGTCGATGCCAGGTCAAAGCGGAAGCCGTCCACATGCATCACCTGCACCCAGTATCGCAGGCTGTCCATGACCATGCGCAGCACCATGGGATGCGCCACGTTCAGTGTGTTGCCCGTCCCGGTGGTGTCGAAGCTGTGGCGCGGGTCCTCGGGCGACAGCAGGTAATAGGACGCGTTGTCGATGCCGCGGAAGGACAGCGTCTGGCCCAATTCGCTGCCTTCGCAGGTGTGGTTGAAGACCACGTCCAGAATCACCTCGATACCCGCCTTGTGAAAGCGGCGGATGGTTTCCTTGACCTCGCGGATCTGGCCCGAATGCAGATAAGGCGCGTGGGGCGCGAAAAACGACAGGGTCGAATAGCCCCAATAATTCGACAGGTCCTTTTCCACCAGATAGCGGTCATTGGCAAAGGCATGGATGGGCAGCAACTCAAGCGTGGTCACGCCGATCTTCTTCAGATGGTCGATGACGGCGTCGCTGCCCAGACCGCGGAAGGTGCCGCGAATGTCTTCGGGCACCTCGGGATGCAGTTGGGTCATGCCCTTCACATGGCCTTCATAGATCACGGTCTGCGGCCATGATGTACGCAATGCGCGGTCGCTGTCCCAATCGAACTGCGAATCCACCACAACGCCCTTGGGCATGAAGGGCGCGCTGTCGCGTTCGTCATAGCTCAGATCATCTTTGCCGATCGTGTAGCCGTGCAGCGCGTCATCCCAGATGATCTCGCCCCGCAACTCGCGTGCATATGGGTCCAGAAGCAGCTTGTTGGGGTTGAAGCGGTGCCCTTCGGCAGGCGCATAGGGGCCGTGGACGCGGTATCCATAGACCTGGCCGGGCATCACGCCAGGCAGATAGCCGAACCAGATGCCACCTTCCATTTCCGGCAGGCGGACACGGTGCATTTCCTTCTTGCCGCTTTCGTCGAAAAGGCACAGCTCGACCGCGGTGGCGTTTTCGGAAAACAGCGCAAAGTTCGTCCCCTCGCCCATGAATTCGGCACCAAGGGTATCGGACCTGCCCTGGGACAGATCGAAGACGGGGGGACTGGACATATCAAGCATGAAGATCACGATCATTGCTGGCCGGTGCCTTGGCACGGGCAGATGGACGGGGCCGGGCGCGATCGAGGCGTTCGGCCGCGCGACGCTGTATCATCGCCGGAGTGATCAAAACGGTTCCCGAAGAAGTGCGGGTAAACCAGCGCGCGTCCTCGTCCGGGTCCTCGCCCGTCGTCAGCCCGCAGGGCACATGCGTGCCGCCGGCGACGATGGTATCGACCAGCCGGGCGCTTTCGGGAACAACCGCGCCGGGCATGGCGATGCTGCCGCGGCCCAGATACCAGTCCGACGGCGAGCAGGCCTGCGGCAGGCGCGCAGGCTCGGCGCGCAGGAAGTCCAGCTGGGTTCTGCGAAGGGCGTCCAGCGTGCCGACATCGCGCCAATAAGCGCTGCCCGACGGACCCGCAGGCAGCCGGTATGCCGCAGCCACGCCCTGAGCCACGGCTGCCGGGATCACGTCATGGCCAAAGTCCAACGCTTCAACGGGCCCGTCGAAAAGCGCCTTTTGCAGCCAGACTTTGGAGAACACATATACCCCCATCGAGGCCATCGCCTTGTCCGGTTCGCCGATAATCGAGGGCGGATGGCTGGGCTTTTCAAAGAACGACAGGATGCGGCCCGATGCATCGGCTTGCATGACCCCAAAGCCCTTCGCCTCGTGCAGCGGCACAACATCGACGGCGACGGTCACGGCCGCGCCCGAGGCGCGATGGGCAGCCAAAAGTGCTGCGTAATCCATGTCATAGACATGGTCGGCCGCAAGAACCAGAACCTCATCACCACCCCAGTCCTTCACGTCGGCCCAATTCTGGCGAAGGGCGTCGGCCGTCCCCAGATATCGGTCCCGGCCGTCGCGCAGCAACAGCCCACCGCGCGCAAAGTGGTGGCCCCACCGCGCGGGCAGGTAGTCGTGCAGGGTTTTCGGGGCATACTGGGTCGCGATCAACATGCGCTCCAACCCTGACCGGACGGCGTTTGCCATCGCAAAGTCGATGATGCGATTGCTGCCGGCAAAATGAACGGCGGGTTTGCTGTCCTGGGCCGTCAGGTCGTGCAGCCGCGTCCCTTTTCCACCGGCCAGCAGGATCGTGGCCACGTCAAGGGCAGGGCCTTCCGCTTCACGGGAGAGGCTGTGGAACTGGGCTTGGGCATGGGCTGACACGGCGGCGTCCTCTGGATCTGAGTGAGGCCGCGCATCCTGAAGATGGACAGGATGCACGGTGGGGTCACTGACGAACCGCTTCCCGCCCCGGTTGTTCCTTTGCCTATCAAATGTTAGTGACCGGCGCCCTCCATCTGCTGCAATGACAGACGAACTTGGCATCCATCCGCAGAACTCCAATCCAAAACGACGTCAGAACCCGAGTTGGCCGGTGTCGCCGCATAGCTGATCCGGGCCACCAGTCGCCGCCCGTCCAATTCGCGGATCAGGTCCACGCCGTCTTTGTCGATCCGCACCTCGCAAGCCGCTTCGCGCAGGAACTCGGAATGCTCCTGACGAAGGGACAGCAGGCGCCGCGTCCAGTCTGCCTTGCGTCCACCGATGCCGTCCGATCCCGGCAGACCGGCCAGGGCAGTGAAATCGACAGGCCGGCGGTTGTCAGGGTCTGTCAGCGCCAGGAACAAATCCTCGGTGCCGCGATAGATGTCCGGAAAGCCCGGCATCACGGCCTTGAACAGCAGTTGCGCCATCATCAGGGCCTGCCCCCGTGCCAGAAGGGCACCAAGAGCGTCGGGCGCATCTTGTTCCCAGGCCGCCAGGACAGCCGCACCAAAGGCCGAGGCGGCATCCTCGGCCGTGGTGTCAGGTGCCGTCCAAAAGCTGGTCAACTTGGCCTCGCGCATGGCCTTTTCCATATGGGCCGCCAGCCGTCCGGCGGCGTCTTCCGCGCCATACAGGCCAAGTGCGGATTGCAGCACATACCAGCGCCATCGCGGCCTGACCGCCTCGGCCTCTGGCAGCGACAGCGCAGCCTGATACAGCGTGCCGAAAGCCTGCGGCAGGTGGCTGATCGCGACCATGCGCATCCGGGAATCCTCGGATCGCTTGGTATCGTGGGATGATGTCAGCACCATGTCCGAGGACCGTCGGCCTGCCATGATCCGCGTGGCATCAACGCCCGTGACGCTGGCTTCGTCAGGCTCGGCCCCGACCTCGTTGGCCGGAAGGTAGCGCGTCCAGCGAAAGCCCGCCGTGTCTTCCTGCGCCTTGGCCAGCAGCGCGCCTGAAACCTGCTGCAGCCGCGTGACAAAGGCATGTTCCTCCCAGGTGTTGGGGTTCATCCACATCGCCGCCAGCATCCGCAGTGCCGCATCCGACCGCAGTCCCTGCGCCGCCTGGTCGGCAATGTCCGCGATCAGCCTGCGATCGTCGTCGCTGGTGCCGCGGCTGTCGACATAGGTGCGATAGCGCGGCGTGGCGATCAGCAGCGCGGTCACCGCCTCGCGCAGCGACTCGGGTCCCGCTTCGGCCAGGGCTGACCCGCTTGAAGCCGTTGTTGCCAGTTGTACCAGCTGCCGCCGCTCGGCCGCCAGTTCGTTGTCGAGGATTTCGGACTTTGCGCGGGCAAGAGCGTCATGGAAAGCGACGTCGATCCCCGTCGCTTCGCGCCATGCGTCGTCCAGTTGCCGCAGACCGTTCTCGGGCGTCAGCATGCGCGCGATCAGTCGCCCTGCCTCATAGCCGGTGGTGCCGACCGTCTGCCAGCCCGCCGGCAACGTCTCGTCACCCACCAGAATCTTTTCGACCCAGATCGGCGTTTCGGGCAATGCCTCCGACAGCCGGGTCAAATAGTCGGCAGGATCGGCCAGTCCGTCAATGTGATCGACCCGCAGCCCCTGCACCTGCCCGTCCCTTACCATGCTGAGGATCAGGGCATGGGTATCGTCGAAGACGCGCGGATCTTCCACGCGCATCCCGATCAGCCCGGTGACGTTGAAGAAGCGGCGATGCGTGATGCTGTCCCGCTCCATCTCGTAATGAACCAGCCGCCAGTTCTGGGCGTCGTGCAGGGTGCGCAGGTCATCGGTGCGGTCGGTGCCGGGCGCCAGCGGCAGCGCCATGTCGCCGACCCACCACTGACCGTCTGCCACGCGGAAGGCACCATCTGTCAGCATCTTTTCGAACGGCTCGGCAAGGAAAGGCAGCACCAGCGGTCCGGCGTGCCAGTCGATGTCAAAGTGGCGCGCGTAATCGCTGGCGCGACCGTGCCGCAGGACGTCGTTCAGCCAGGGGTTCTGGGGCGTGAAGGCCGTGTGGTTCGGCACGATATCCAGGATGATGCCCAGGTTGCGCGCCTTGGCGGCAGCGGCCAAGCGCTGAAATCCTTCTTTCCCGCCCAGTGTCCGGTCCACTTGCGTCGGATCGGTGATGTCATATCCGTGGGTCGAGCCTTCGGTCGCCTGGAAGATCGGAGAAAGATACAGGTGGGACGCACCAAGCCCGGCGATGTAGTCAAGCTGCGCTTCCAGGCGGGCGAAATCGAACCCCTCGCGCAGCTGGACGCGATATGTGGCGGTGGGGATGGTCGGGATCATGGATGGGCCTTCACGGTGAGGTAATAGGGGGCGTCGGCACGGCCGGCACGCAGATGCGGTTCGGGCAGCGGATCGGGGTCCGGCTGTCCAAAGGCCAGGGACAGTTCAAGCCGGCCCGCCTCGAACTGCCAGCTGGCCCGGATCAGGCTGGGCTGCGGGCGCGTCACGGTCGCCGTGGCCCGCCCGCTTTTCAGCAGCGGCACGACGTGCCGGGCACGAAAGGACAGCGCCTCGCGCGTCAGCCCAAGCCAGGACTGCGCCGGGCCGTCCTCGCGCCAGCCAAGGCGCGAGCGGTGGAAGGTTTCCGGCGCCAGTGGGTCCGGCACGGTGTCCCCAAGTGCCGCAATGCCCGCAAATTCCGCAGCGCGCCCCTTGCGCACGGCCTCTGCCAGATCACCCTTGTAGTCGGCGAAGAACTGGAAGGGGTTCGTCTCGCCGCGCTCCTCGCCCATGAAGACCATCGGAATATAGGGCGCAACCAACAGCAACGCATAGGCCACCGCCACGGCCTCGGGATCGGCCAAGGTCAGCAGGCGGTCGCCATGAGCGCGGTTGCCCACCTGGTCGTGGGTCTGGGTCGCGTTGACAAAGGCGGTCGGCGGCAGGTGTCCGCAGGGGGCGCCGCGCGGCTTGTCATTGCCCTGGCGCGGCTGGCCTTCCTCGACATGGCCCCGCGACAGGGCCAGGACCAGATCGCCCACCGGATCGGCGGCAAAGCTGGCGTAATAGCTGTCGTCCTCGCCGGTCAGGGCGACGTGGACAGAATGGTGGAAGTCGTCGTTCCAGCTGGCGTCATAACCTGCATCTTCGCGCAGGTCGGGCGTGTTGCGGTCATCCTCCGTGATCAGGTGACGGCGGGGCGCCAGGGAATGAATTCGGGCGGCGAACTGGGCCATGAACTCGTCCGCGCCGGGTCCCGAGATCTGATGCACCGCGTCCAGGCGCAACCCGTCCATGCGGTAGTCAGTCAGCCAATGCAGGGCGCAGCCGGTCCAGAAGTCGCGCACCGCCGGCTGTGCGAAATCAATGGCCGCGCCCCATGGCGTATGCCGATCCGGATTGAAAAAGTCGGGCGCGGCATGGTGCAGCCAAGCGCCTTCCGGCCCGAAATGGTTCATGACCAGGTCCAGGATCACCATCAGCCCTGCCTGATGCGCCGCATCGACCAGCATCTTCAGGTCGGCCGAGCTGCCATAGGCCGGTTGCGGTGCATAGGGCAGCACGCCGTCATACCCCCACCCGCGATCGCCCGGCCACTGGCCCAAGGGCATCAGTTCGATGGCAGTGAACCCCAGATCGGCAAGCCCCGCCATGCGCTGCGCGGCGGCTGCAAATGTGCCTTCGGGCGTGAACGTCCCGACATGCATCTCATAGATGACCGCCTCGGCCCAATCCCGACCCTGCCAGTCGCAGCGCCAGTCATGTCCATCCGGCGGCACCAGCACCGAAGGGTCCGACACGCCCCCCGCCTGCAGGCGGCTGGCCGGATCGGGCATGTCCTGACCATCCACACGGAACAGATAGCGGTCCCCCGCCGCGGCCGGGGTTTGGGCAGTCCACAGGCCGGTGTCGTCCCGCGTCATCGGCAGCGGCCGACCCTCCAGCAACAGTTCGACCTGCGCCGCACGCGACGCCCAAAGGCGGAAGGTCCAGATCCCTGCGGTCAGGCTGGGCCCCCAGAAGTTTTGCGTCATGCCAGATCTCTCCTGTGTGTCGCAGGACTAATGACCCGGCGCCGGGCCGCGTTCCGCCGGTCTGACAAAAAGCAATTTGGGTTGCGCGGATGCGACAGGGACCTTGCCCCGCGTCAAGCCCGGGGTTCGATGCGCGCCAGCGGCGCGCCTTGGCTCAGGCTGTCGCCCTGCCGCGCAAGATGGACCAGTCGGCCCGCAATGGGCGCCTCCACGCGCGTTTCCATCTTCATGGCTTCGACAATGGCGATGACCTGTCCGACTTCGACCGTTGTGCCATCCGGGACCTGCCACAGCGACAGGGTTCCGGCGACGGGGGCATTGACGTCGCCCGGATCGAAGGCGGGTGCGGGTTCATCGTCCGGCGGCGCGCCGCTGGCCAGTAGGCCCTGGGGCAGGGCCAGGTCATGCCGCTTTCCGTCGATCTCGATCGACAGGCGCAGCATCGGCATCTGGGCGGGTGGCGTGACGCGGCCTGCGGGCGGCACGGCTTTTGTCAGGCGTTCGGCGAACTCGGTCTCGATCCAGCGGGTGTGGACGCCGAAGTTTCCCGTTTCCGCCCGGAATTCCGGTGCGGCAACCACGGCGCGATGAAACGGCAGGACCGAGGCCACGCCCTCGATCCGGAACTCGGCCAACGCCCGCGCGGCGCGGGCCAACGCGGTTGCGCGGTCAGGGCCAAAGACGATCAGCTTGGCCATCAGGCTGTCGAACTGCGCCGGCACCTGGCCGCCCTTCACGACCCCGCCGTCCAGCCGCACACCGATGCCACCAGGCGGTTCCCACAGCGTGACCGGACCCGGCGTCGGCAGAAAGCCGCGGCCCGGGTCTTCGGCATTGATGCGGAACTCGATCGCGTGGCCGCGCGGCGGGGGCACGACCTCGTCCGACAGCCGCCCGCCTTGCGCCACGCGGATCATCGCGCGCACGATGTCAATGCCGGTTGTTTCCTCGGTCACCGGATGTTCGACCTGCAGCCGCGTGTTCACCTCGAGGAACGAGATCATGCCTTCGGCGGACAGCAGAAATTCCACCGTCCCCGCGCCGCAGTAGCCCGCGTGCACACAGATGGCGCGGGCCGCCTGATGGATGCGGTCGCGCTGGTCGTCGGTCAGGAAGGGCGCGGGCGCTTCCTCGACCAGCTTCTGGTTGCGGCGTTGCAGCGAACAGTCGCGGGTGCCCAGCACCTTGACCGTCCCATGCAGGTCCGCCAGGACCTGCGCCTCGACATGGCGAGGGCGGTCCAGGAACTGTTCGATAAAGCATTCGCCGCGCCCGAAGGCGGCGACGGCCTCGCGTCCGGCGCTGTCGAACATCTCCTCGACCTCGTCCAGGTGCCAAGCCACCCGCATGCCGCGCCCGCCGCCGCCGAAGGCCGCCTTGATCGCAATGGGCAGTCCATGTTCACGGGCAAAGGCCAGTGCCTCGGCGCTGTTGGCAACGGGGCCGGGGCTGCCGGCGACCAGCGGGGCGCCCACGGCCTGCGCGATGCGCCGCGCCTCGATCTTGTCGCCCAGCTTCTCGATCGTGTCGGGGTTGGGTCCGATCCAGATCAGCCCAGCCTGCTGCACCGCACAGGCGAAACCCGAGTTTTCGGACAAAAAGCCATAGCCGGGGTGAATGGCATCCGCCTTGGCCCGGGCGGCGATGGAAAGGATGCGCCCGGCATCAAGATATGTCTCGGCAGGGCTGCTGCCCTCCAGCGCATAGGCATGGTCGGCCAGCCGCACAAAAGGCGCATCGCGGTCGGGATCGGCATAAACGGCGATGGCCTCCATCCCCTCGTCGTGGCAGGCGCGGATGATGCGCAGGGCGATTTCCCCGCGATTGGCGATCAGAATGCGGCGGATTGGCGTCAGCGGCGCGTCAAGGAACATCACGGTCCTCCGGGACGATCGGGGCAAAGGGGGCGGCGGCGGCAAAGCGGATGCGGGTGCCGGGCGGCAGTTGCCCCGCCAGGTCCAGGGCGCGCGGGTGCAGCGTCGCGATGACGGGATAGCCGCCGGTCAGCGGGTGATCGGCCAGAAACAGCACCGGCTGGCCGGAATGGGGGACCTGGATCGCGCCTGCCTCGGTTCCTTCGGAGGGCAACTCGGCTGCGTCATCCCGGGTCACAGGATCGCCCGCCAGTCGGATTCCGACGCGCGAAGATTGCGCCGTCACCCGCCAATCCTGGGCCAGAAAGTGGCGGACCATGTCATCGCTGAACCAGTCGGTCCGCGGTCCCAATGTGACCGGAAGCGTCACCAGATCACAGGGCGCCGGCAGATCGGGCGCCGGATCAGGCGGCCGGACAGCGTTCGCCGAACGATTGGCCGGGACCAGCAGATCGCCGGCAACCAGCGCGGCGGGTCCAATATGGGCCAGCGTGTCGGTTGCCGCCGAACCTAACACGGTTATCACATCAAAACCCCCTCGCAGCGCCAGATAGCTGCGCATTCCAGCGTCGGGGGCTTTGATCAGGACCTCGTCGCCCGCATCCATCGCAAAGGCGGCGCCGGGCGCGACGGGGGTGCGGCCCTGCGGATGAACCACGATGGCCTGCGCCGCGCCCGACAGTGCCAAGGTCAGCGGCATTTCCGCCACAAGGCGCACCGGACCCAAGGTGATTTCCAGCGCCGCCTGGCCCGGCGGGTTTCCGACCGCGCGGTTCGCCCGACGCAGCGCCCCCCGATCCAAGGCGCCCGAAAGCGAAACCCCCTGCCCCGTCTGTCCCACCCGCCCCAGATCCTGAAAGAGGATCGGAAGCGCGGTCGCGACGATCCGCAGCCCCCTGGCCTGCGGGTGTGGTGCCGGTTGGGGCGCAGCAGCCACCGGAAGAACGCGCCCGCGTGCCGGGACAAAACGAACACGCATCCCCGGCCGCAGCAATGCGGGCGGGTCGCGGCTCAGGTCCCACATCGCAACGTCGGTTCGCCCGATCAGCTGCCATCCACCGGGCGTTTCCTGCGGATAGATCCCGCAAAAACGCCCGGCCAGGGCCACAGATCCAGCCGGGATGCGGGTACGCGGGGCGGACCGCCGGGGCAGGTCGAAACGTGGATCATCGCAGGTCATGTAGGCAAAGCCCGGTGCGAACCCGCAAAAGGCCGTCTGCCACTCGGTCGCCTGATGCGCGGCGATGACCTCGGGCACGCTCAGGTCCATCAGGCGCGCCACCTGGTCCAGATCCTCGCCGTCATAGGTCACGGGCAGCTCGACCGCTTCGCCAGCCCCTGAAACCTGCGTCGGTCCAGGCGCGGGCTGGCGCTGCATGATGGCACGGGCCAGCGCGCCGTCCGCCGCCACGCCGGGTGCCGTTCGGATCATCAGCGTGCGCGCCGCCGGCACGATCTCGGTCATGCCGGGCACCGGGTCGGCGCTCAGCGCCTGGAACAGCGCCAGCGTGGCGTCAAGATCAGGCAGTTCGACCAGCAGGCAGCGCGGCCCCACGGGCAGGAAGCGCATCAGGCGGCGAAGGCGGCGATCGACACGCCGCTGTCCAGCAACGCCCGCCGGATCTGCGTGGCCATCTGCACCGCACCCGGACTGTCCCCATGCACACAGATGCTGTCGGCCTGCAGGCGAAGGTTGCTGCCATCGATCGCCTCGATCACGCCGGTCGATGCCAGCCGCACCATCCGGGCGGCAACCAAGTCGGGATCCTGCAGCACGGCACCCTCCGCCCTGCGCGACACCAACGTCCCGTCCGGCGCATAAGCACGGTCGGCAAAGGCTTCGGCCACAACGCACAGACCCGCCATCCGGGCGCGGTCCAGAACCGGCGCACCGGCCAGGCCCATCAGCACCAGGGACGGATCGACGGCCAGCACCCCCGCGATCACCGCATCGGCCTGCCGCGCATCATGGGCGATGGTGTTGTAAAGCGCCCCATGTGGTTTGACATAGGCGACGCGGGTGCCGGCCGCCCGCGCCAGACCCTGCAGGGCGCCGATCTGGTAGATGACGTCTGCCGTTACATCGTCCGGTGCCACATCCATGGGGCGACGTCCAAATCCTACACGGTCGGGATAGCTGACATGGGCGCCCACCGCGACCCCGCGCCGCGCCGCTTGGCAAAGCGTGTCCAGCAGGCCCCGCGGATCGCCGGCGTGGAAACCGCAGGCCACGTTGGCGGAACTGACGATCTCCATCATTGCAGCGTCGTCGCCCATCCGCCAGGCGCCATAGCCCTCGCCGAGGTCGCTGTTAAGGTCGATCTGCACTTCCCCTCCGGTTCACGGTAAAAGGCGCATGGTGCTGCGCACCTGTCAGGCCGCAGCTTCCGGGCCACTGCCGGGGCTGTCAAGAATGACAGAACAGGATCGGGCCGATTGTTCAACAACACGGGTGGTTTCAGACTGCGTCGGACCGCGGTGCCTGTCATGATCGGGCCAATCAGGAACGATCGCCATAACCCAAGGATGGTGCCTACGGGTTTCGTCGAGGAAATCGCCGCCCGCGCGCACGACCGCATCATCCACAGCGCGCTGCGCCCCGGCTGACGCCTGTCCGGGACGCGGCTTGCGGCGGATCTGGCGGCAACACGCGGCACACTGCCGGCGGCTGAGAGGTGAGGGGCTTATACCCCCGAAGTTGCGTCATCTCGGCCGCCGGGCGGTTCATCGGCTCCTATCCGGCTGTCTTTGGCGGTGACCGATAACCGGCAGCTGTTGTGCTTCCTCGATCAGCAGACAGTCCGATTTTGGCTGGCCTTCGGGCTGCTGGATCGTGCCGAACAGTTGCTCGGCCCCTTCATGACAGCCAATCGCCCGCCGCGCCCTTACCTTCCCGTCACCGCCAGCAAGGCCAGATAGATGACCGAAGGCCCCAGCAGACAGCCAAGCCCGGTATAAAATGTGGCCGTCATCGCGCCATAGGGCACCAGCCGCTTGTCGGTGGCGGCCAAGCCCCCGGCCACGCCGCTGGTCGTGCCCATCAACCCGCCATAGGCCATGGCCGACTTGGCGTTGTTCAGCCCGATCAGCGGCGCCACGAAGGGCGTCCCGATCATCACCAGCACTGCCTTCAGCAGGCCGGCCGCGACCGACAAGGCAATCACGTCGGAACTGGCGCCAAGGGCGGTGCCGGTGACGGGGCCGACGATATAGGTCGCCGCACCGCCGCCGATGGTCGCCATGCTGACCGCATCGTCATAACCGAACGCCGCAGCAATGGCCGCTCCGACCGCAAAGGATACGACGATTCCCAGGGCAAGCGCCGTGGCCCCCGCCGCGCCCGCCTTGCGCATCACCCGCATGTCCACGCCATAGGCCGTCGACACGATTGCAAGGTCGCGCAGCATGGCCCCGCCCATCAGCCCGATGCCCGCGAACAGCGGCACGTCGGCGATGCCCTTGCTGCCCCCCGTCATGGTGCCCCCGATCCAGGCCAGGACCAGGCCAAGGATGATGGCCACGGCCGAGCCGTGAAGCCGCCCTGCGGTCAGCCGGTCCGACAACTGGTAGGACAGCCACATGACGAGGCCAACCATCACGAAGGCGAAGACAAGGCCGTTCTTTGCCAGAAGCTCGACGATCATCTGCATGCTTCAAGCCTCCTGCGGCAGCAGGGGCGGCAGCGGGGCGTCCTGGCCCCCGATCCGCGCCACAACCGGGACCAGCGCCCAGCAGGCTGCCGTCGCCGCAAGACCCACAAGGATCGCCACCGGCCCGCCGGCCAGTGCGGCGACCACGTTCTGCTGCGCCGCCATGGCGACCACGATGGGAATGTACATCGCGCTCCAGAACAGGATGCCCTGTTCGGAAAGCGCCGGCATACGGTCGGTGCGGCGCATCCAGTCGGTGACGACGATCAGCAGCAGCATGGCAAAGCCCACGCCGCCGACATTCGATTGAACCCCCAGCAGGACGCCCAGCATGTCGCCCAGGATCACGCCCGCCAGATGGCAGGCGGCCAAGGCCGCGACTCCGTAGATGATCATGGTATTCCTCCCGTTATGGTTTACCGAAAGCCCGCCGCGACCTCCTCCGTCGCGGCCTGGCGCTCGGATGTCAGGCGCCTGTTCCCAGATAAAGCCCGGCATGTGTCTTGCGCAGTTCGGCCTTCTGGACCTTGCCCATGACGTTGCGCGGCAGCGCCTCGGCCAGGATCACGCGCTTGGGTTGCTTGAAGCGGGCAAGGCTGTCGGCCAAGGCCGCACGGATGCTGTCGGGGTCAAGATCGTCCGACCGGGGAACCACGATGGCGGTCACCGCCTCGCCCAGGTCGGGATGGGGCAGACCGATCACGGCGCTTTCCATCACGCCGGGAAGGCCGTCGATCGCCTGTTCGACCTCCTTGGGATAAACGTTGTATCCGCCCGAAATCACCAAGTCCTTGTCGCGGCCGACGATGCGCAAGTAACCGTCCGGCCCGATCATCCCCAGGTCGCCGGTGATGAAAAACCCGTCGTCCCGAAATTCCGAGGCGGTTTTCTCCGGCATGTTCCAGTAGCCCTCGAAGACGTTCGGACCCTTGACCTCGATCAGGCCGATTTCGCCTTGCGGCAGTTCGGCCCCGGTGTCGCGGTCGGCAATGCGGATGCTGATGCCAGGCAGCGCCATGCCGACGGCACCGGGGATGCGATCCCCCTCATAAGGGTTCGAGGCGATCATGCAGGTTTCAGTCATGCCATAACGCTCGAGGATCTTGTGTCCGGTGCGCTCGGTAAAGGCGCGGTGATCCTCCGCCAAAAGCGGTGCTGATCCCGACACGAACAGCCGCATCCCGCCGGTCGTCTCGCGGTTCAGGCTGCTGGATTTCAGCAGGCGGGTGTAGAAGGTCGGCACGCCCATCAGCACGGTCGCGCGCTCCATCAGGCCGATTGCTTCCTCGGCATCGAACCTTGTCAGAAAGATCATCGTGGCGCCGGCCACCAAGGCCATGTTGGCCGCGACAAACAGGCCGTGCGTGTGAAAGATCGGCAGCGCGTGGATCAGGCGATCATCGGCGGTGAAGCGCCAGCAGTCCAGCAGCGCCTCGGTATTCGAGGCCAGATTGCCGTGGGTCAGAACGGCGCCCTTGGACCGGCCCGTCGTGCCGGAGGTATAAAGGATCGCCGCCCGGTCCTGCGGGGCGCAGGGGTGCCGGTCGGCGCGCGGCTCGGCCTGCGCCGCGCGTTCCATCAGCGACCCGTCCGCGAAAGCGCCAAGTGTTTCCACCGCCAGGGTGGCGCTGGCGCGATGGGCATGGGCCTGCGCCTGCGCCGGATCGCAGACGAACAGACGCGGCGCGGCGTCGCCGATGAAATAGTCGATCTCGGCCCCGGTATAAGCGGTATTCAGCGGCAGGAATATCGCGCCGACCTGCAACACCGCCAGATAAAGCGCGATCGCCTCGGGCGACTTCTCGACCTGCACGGCCACGCGGTCACCGGGCGCAACACCAAGTGCCGTCAGGGCACCGGCCAGGCGTTCGACCATGTCGCGCATCCGGGCAAAGCTGATATCGGCCTGGTCCGGACGCTCGAACAGGGTCTTGCCCTGCATGACCTCGGCCGTCTGGACGAATTGTTCGTGGATGGTCTGCATCTGGTGTCCTCCCTTACCCTTGGCTGGCCAGCGCATCGGCCAGTTGCGGGCCATGCGCGACCGTACCGTCGCGGACGAAAGCTTCGTGCCGGGTCTCGATCCGGTCGAGTTCGTAAAGATAGTTGATCATCAGCCCATGTGCCGCCTTGAGGGCGGAAGGCGCGAAATCGGCGGGCCAGTTCAGGCGATGGGCGCTGGCGCCGTTGCCCAGGTGAAAGCGTGCAACCGGGTCGGCGGGCAGGCCGCCCCTGCCTTTTTCCGCAACGATGTATCGGGCGGCCAGCGCCAGGACCTCGGGGCGCAGACGGTCGACCGTGGCCGCATCTGCCTGCCAGTCACCGGCGATCAGGGTCTGGGACAGCGCACGGGCGCGGTTGTCATCCTGCGATGCCAGCCACCGGGCGAAGCCGGGAACCGGGGACAGGGTGACAAAGCAGCTGAGATCGGGCAGCTCGGCCGACAGTTCGGCCACGACCTGCTTGATCAGAAAGTTGCCGAAGCTGACGCCTTTCAGGCCCGCAAGGCTGTTGTTGATCGAATAGAAGACCGCTGTGTCCGCCGGTGCAGGATCGCGGCTTTCGGGCGCGGTCAGGATCGGGCCGATAGCCTCGGGGATACCGTGAGTCAGCGCCACCTCGACGAAAATCAGCGGCTCGTCGCCGGTGGCGGGGTGAAAGAAGGCGAACAGGCGGCGATCCGCCTCGGACAGGCGCCGCTTGAGATCCTGCCAGCCCTGCATCCGGTGGACGCTTTCATAGGCCATGATCTTTTCCAGGATCGCGGCGGGCGTGTTCCAGTCGATGCGCCGCATCCGCAGGAATCCCCGGTTGAACCATGATGCCAGAAGATGCGCGAAATCCTGGTCGATGGGCGCCAGGCTGGGGTCCTGCCGCATTGCCTCCAACAGGTCCTGGCGCATCTGGACCAGTTGCAGCGTCGCCCCCGGAGACAGGTTCAGCCGCCGCAGCAAGGTCTGCCGTGCCGGTTCAACCGCCAGGAACAGGTCAGCGACAGCGGCCGCATCGGGCGTCGCGTCCCATGCCGCATATGCGGCACGGATGCGTTCGGGGTCCACGCCATAGGTGTCGCGCAGTTCGTGGAAAAACCTCAGCTTTTCGTCGGGGTTCAGCTCGCCATAAGCCGACAGCGCCTGTTCTGCGACGGCCACCCGCGATGCATCGCCGATCCGCCCCATCAGGACGGCGCAGGCGACTGTTGCCCGTTCCAGCGCCGGGCGCGCCAGCGCCGTCAGCGTTTCGGCTTCGCCCGCGCGGGTGCGGCGCGTGAGGGCCTGCACGAAATCCGCAAGAAACGTCAGTCTTTGCCTGCCCATGGTCCGATCCTCCTTCAACTGAGATACACCAAAAATGCGCTGTTGTATATAACAGAGGATGCCATGGACATTTGCTCGGTCTCGGGATGAAGTATCCCTCAGATTGAGGACACAGATGGGCATGCCGACCACGCAACGCATCCGATTGGCGCTGGAAAACGCTATCGTGGATGGAGAACTTCAGCCCGGCGACCGGATCGACCCCGACCGAATCGCACATGACTATGGCTGCTCGCGTACGCCCGTGCGCGAGGCGCTGCAGGCGCTTGAGGCGTCGGGCCTGCTGATCGTTCAGCCCAAGCGCGGGACCTTTGTGGCCAAGCTGGGCATCCCGCAGCTGATGGAGCGGTTCGAGCTGATGGCCGAAATGGAGTCCTTTTGTGCGCGCCTGGCCTGCCGGCGGGCTGACCGCGCCGACCTGGACCGAATCGCGGTTAGCCTGTCCGCCTGCGAGGCTGCGGCCGAGGCGGACAACAGCGACGGGTATTATGTCCAGAACACGCTGTTCCACCGGGCCATCTACCGCGCCGCGCATAACGGCTTCCTTGAGACCGAGACGCTGCGCCTGCAGGCAATCCTGCAACCCTATCGGCGGCGGCAATTGCAGGCCCAGGGACGCGTGCGCCGGTCGCTGCAGGAACATCACCGCATTGCCGAGGCCATCCGGGCCGGCGACGAGGCCGCCGCCGCCCAGGCCATGAGCGACCATGTTCTGGTCCAAGGTGACCGCTTTCGCGACCTGGTGGCGCTGCTGGACAGCTTTCCCCCGGCGCGGATGGGCTGATCGGTGGCCCGGCCGGGGCCGCGGCAGGGCCCCTTGCACCTTCTTGCGCCGCCTCTAGATTGCACAACATGAAAGACGATCTTGCCGCGCCGCGCCGCGGGGACGCCGCTTCGGCATCCCTTCCTCCTCATAGACGGCAAGGCATGTCGCGCCGGGTGGCGGTGATTGTGATCGTCGCCGCCACGCTGCTGAAGCTGGCCTTCTTTGCCGTCCTGGATCGGCCGTGGGGATGCGGCTGCGGACAGATCTGGGCGCTGCCCGACAACCCGTCCCTGAACTCGCGCGTCATGCTGGACCCTTACACGCTGATGCACCTGGTCACGGGGGCCCTTTTGGTCCTGCTGCTGGTGCGCCTGCGGCCCCGGTGGAACCTTTGGGCGCTGGTCGCAACGGTTGTCATCAGCAGCACCGTTTGGGAACTGGTCGAAAACCTGCCTGCCAGCATCCAGCTGTTCAACTATGACCCGGGCGACCCGCTGGCCTATCGTGGCGACAGTCGGCTGAACGCGCTGGCCGATACCGCGGCGGCGGCACTTGGGGCGGTGCTGGCCCGGCCCATGCCGCTGTGGCTTGTTCTGCTGGCGGTGGCCGTGATCGAGCTGGGGCTGTCGCTGTGGATTGGCGACGGCTTCATCATCGCGACGCTGCGCGCTGTGCTGGCCCTTCCATGACGGCCTCGATCCGGTCCACCGCGCCTGCCGCGCCTTGCCATCCGCCGCTTTCGCGGGCGAATGCCTGAGCCGAGGCTCGAAATTGCGGCTCGGTCAGCATCCGGGTCAGCGCGGCTTCGATCCCGCGGCGGCTGCGGCCAGCCCGGCCAAGCCGCAGTCCGGCGCCGCACCCTTCGATCCGGGCCGCCACGCCCGGCTGGTCATGGGTCAGCGGGACAGCCAGCATCGGCACACCCTGCGCCAGACATTCCAGCGTCGTGTTCAGCCCGGCATGGGTGACGCAAAGGGTGGCGCGACCCAAGATTGCAGATTGGGGAACAAAGCCGCGCACCCAGTCTGCAGGGATGCGCGCCGCCTGCCGGTCGTCCAGACCGTTGCCATGCGATACCAGCACCTGTGCCCCCAGATCGCGGCAGGCGCGTGCGATCCGGGCCAACAGCCCTGCACGGTGCCCCTGCAGCGTACCAAGCGATACGTATATCAGCGGCCGGTCCGGATCCGGCCTGATATCGGACGGGAAAACTTCGGCCGTCCGGTCCCGGAAAGGACCCAGATGCGCGATCCTGTTGCCGCTTTGCGGTCGTGGGAAGTCAAAGCCCGGCACCGTCTGCGACAAGGTAAAGATCGGCGAAAGGCAGTCGGCGAAATCTTCGCGCAGGCCCAGATCCCAACGCGCGCTCCAGCGGCGGATCACGCGACGATGCGGAGTCATCAGCAAACGCGCCACGCGCACCCCCGCCTGGTTCCGCCGCAGCCCCTGCTCTGAGGGGTCATGGGGCCAGGGCAGGAATGGCAGCGGCACGCCGGGCTCGGGGTCGAACGGCAGGGCGCAGGCGACCGACAGCATCGGCAGCCCCAAGGCGGCGGCCAGAAGCCCGGCCGCGGGTTCCGTCTGGTCGCCAAGGATCAGGTCCGGGGCCGCCTCTGCCAGGATCGCCGGGCCAAACCGGCAAAGTCGATCTGTCCGCCGCGCACCCTGCCGGATGTCGGACCAAAGGCCGCCACTCGTCGCGGTGGCGGCGTTGCCCGGCAGGTGCAGGACACGAACCTGGGCCGACAGCTGCGTTCCGGGCTCGGTCAGGAACAGCGCCCCGTGCCCGCGCGCCTGCAATGCCAACGCCAGCGCCTCGAAGGCCCGCAGGTGACTGTGCAGCGGCGGGCAGATCAGCAGCACCTTCAGGCGTCGGGTCCTTTCTGCCGACCCTGCCCATTCCACGGGATGGCGCGGGTGCTGGAAGGGCAGAACAGCTTTGGATGCCTGTGTCATTAGAACTTCAACCGGTGCGTGGGGCGAATGTTCCCCGGCTGTGAAGGACCCGTGTTGCATGATGTGCAAGAGGGGGCTAGCAGTCGTTGACAAACTTGGAACATCACATGCCCCCTCCATTGTCCCCGCTGAGGGGGATCTTGATGAAATGCGCCAGCGTGACAGTCTTCACGGTGATGGCGGCCATCATCAAGGCCACATCCGCGGGCCCGCATGCGGTTCCTGCCGGACAGCAAATCTTTTTCCGGTCCTTCTTTGCACTTCCGGTGATCCTGGTCTGGCTGATCTGGCGGAACGAGTTGGCCCTGGGCCTGCGCAGCCGCCGCCCTTTGGGACATCTGTGGCGCGGCCTGCTGGGCAGCATGGCGATGGGGCTGAGTTTCTCGGCGCTGTCGCTGCTGCCACTCCCCGAGGTGACGGCCATCGGCTTTGCCTCGCCATTGCTGGTTGTTGTCCTTGCGGGCCTGTTTCTGGGCGAGAACGTGCGCCTGTTCCGGATGAGCATGGTGGGGCTTGGACTGGCCGGCGTGCTGGTCGTGCTGTCGCCGCAACTGTCGGGACAGGCCAGTGCCCTGCCCGCACGCAACCTGGGCGCGGCATTGGCCCTGGGTGGCGCCTTCTGCGCGGCGATGGCGCAGATCTTCGTTCGTCGTCTTGTCCAGGAAGAGCGGGTGACCGCCATCGTCTTCTGGTTCTCGATCACCGCCTCGGTGCTGGGGCTGGCCACGCTGCCCTTTGGATGGGTCATGCCGGGTGCGGGCACCGTGATGCTTCTGGTCCTGACGGGCTTTCTGGGGGGGCTGGGACAAATTCTGCTGACGGCATCCTACCGTTATGCCGATGCATCTGTCATCGCACCGTTCGACTATGTCTCGATGCTGCTTGCGGTCGCGATCGGATGGTTCATCTTCGACGAAGGGCTGACCATGCCGGTCATGATAGGGTCCACGATGGTCATCCTGGCGGGCATCCTGATCATCTGGCGCGAACACAGGCTGGGACTGGAACGCAGCCGCCAGCGCCGGGCGATCACGCCGCAAGGGTGACAATCACTGCTCCTCAAGCGCCCGCAGTTCACGTTCCAGAAAGAACGAGATGAACGAGCGGATCAGGACCAGCCCGCCCAGAAGCAGGATGTTGGCAAAGCTGAAGTGCAAAACGGTGCGGATCAGGTCGGCCACGATCAGGACCTCAAGCCCCGCCAGGATATGCCGCCCCAGCACCAAGCGGCCCTGGTTCAGCTGATGCGAACGCTCGTGCGCGTCCCGCCGCAGCGCCTCGCCCGACGCGAAGCGGCCCGCAAAGCGCAGCGTCCCAAGCAGCAGAACGGCAAGCGCAAAGATTTCGATCCCGACCACAAGCCATTCCAGCCAGACCGCAAAGCCGCCCAGATGATCCGCCAGCGAAAAGGTAATGTCTTTATCCATGTGACTTTTGAACCGGTCCTGTCGGCACCTGCAACAGCGCTTTTACGACAAGGCGGGCTTTCGTTTGACTGTCACCCAGTCAGGCGGTCTTGGCATCCGTAAGCTGGCGGAACTCTTCGCGGTGCCGGATCAGCAGGCCATGAACATAGTCGTAGATCGCCTGGTCCAGCGCGTTGGAGCGACGGATCATCTCGCGGATGCGGGGCGTGATATCGACCTTGGTGGACGCATCATCGGGTGTTTTCCGCACATGTTCCGTGGGCCACAAACCTCGGTGCCCCATCAACTCGAACATGATGTTGAAGGACATGGGATACATCTCCAGCAGTCCGATGAAGACATGGCTGTCACCGATCTGCGTGACTGCGTCCTCGGGCGTCTTCGCCCCATCCTCGCCCAAAAGGAACACGGCCATCTTGTTGTGGGATTCGCCGGACTCCACATAACTTTCAAGGGTCGGAAACTCCTCGATGAAATCCTGATAGGGCGGGTGCATCGGTGTCCGCTGATAACGGTAGTCGGAAACGACCCGCGCTTCGGGCTGTCGCAGGAACGAAATCACGCGGCAGTCGTCATAGGCGTCAAGCAGGCGCGATGTTTCTTCCATGGGCAAGTGTCCGGACGCCGAATGGAAGGGAAAGTCCTTCGACATCTCAAGGAAACCGTCGACCGCGCGGGAAAGCTTCTGATCATGCGGTGTGTGCCTGTCGGTGTAATCGACACAGATGTTGTGGTAGGGTCGGCACCGCTTGCGGATCTCCGTCGAAAACGACGAACCGGCCGTCTTGGGGATATGCTGGAAAAACCACAGGGTATCCGGATGACCTTGATGCTTTTCGATGAAATCGGCAAGTGACATGCTGGCAAGATCACGAAGCGGCATCGCTGTTTTGTCCCTGTTTTCGAGCCGTCTGCGCAGGGATCACGCCCTAAAGCCCAGCTCCTGAATTGCGCAGAACGCAGAATTCAAACCTAAAAGCTTGCATGAATGGGGTCAACCCAAGGCAGTGTCGGCGCTGGTTCCATCTCGTTCATGCTGATCGCGTCAAGGCTGTAGTAGCATCAACAAATCCACCCAAGGATGTGCCAAACAGCCAATTGGATGTTGTTGGCGACATATCGATATGTATGATCACGGCATCCGGCCGGATCGGACTGCAGAGCCAGGCCGAAAAATGGAGAAAGCCATGAAGTTCCAGAAGCTGCGACCGCAAACCTGGGACGCGTATCTTTCCTCGCATCGCGGCTTTGACGGGATGTGGATCTTTCAGCATGTTCCGAAAACCGCCGGCAGCTCGATCACCGCTGCGCTTTCGGCACATGCGGCGCCCTATACCAATATTGCAGCGGATCGTCAGTCCGACGTTCCCATCCGACGCCAGTATCGCGAACTGGCAGGCAACGTGCCGCTTGAAAGGCGGGATGTTCCGATGCGGTCGGTATCGGGCCATCTGTGGAAGGCAGATGTCGATGTCCTGCTGTCGCGGATGCCCGATGCGCGGCTGTTCACCTTTGTGCGCGAGCCGGTCCGCAGGGTCATCTCGGACTTTCGGTATTCCCGGACGCCAGCCCATGCGCAGTGGGAAAAGCAACTAGCGGATTTTCCGAACCTGGACGCCTATATCGAAGGCAGCCCCGCTGTCCGCAACAAGACGACCTTCTTCCTGGCGGGCGTGCGCGAAGGGGACCCGGCCGAGATCATCCCCTGGATCCTTCAGCGCTTCGACTATATCGGCCTGCTCGAAGAGATGGCGCTGTCCCATACGATCCTATCCCGCCTGCTCGGGATGGACGATGCCCAGGTCGAACATCGCCGCAGCACCGAAGCCGTGGCGGAAAACTCGGAAAAGCCCTCGCCGGAACAGATCGCGCGGATTCAGGCGATGAACGACCTGGATGACGCCCTGTTCAACCGCGTCAGCGCCATCCACCGCCGCCTGAAGGCCGAGGTGCTCCAGGGCATCACGGCATGAGCCTGGACACGGCGGATGACTGGGTTCGGGGCCTGTCGGAGCGTCCTGATGATCCGAACCGGCAGCTGCTGTCGCATGCCGATTACGACCTGCAGACCACGTTGGGCGATCTTTCGGATTACGAGGCAACGGACCATGGTGATGGGAACCGGGTTCTGCGCCACCCAGAGGCGCGGCCGGGAACCATCACCTTCGAGCCGGGCAGCAGCGGCAACATCGTGGTCTGCGGCACACGTCAGCCATCGCGACAGCCGATCGTGCTGTCGGGCAGCGGCCATCGCGTCATCATTGGCCCGACCAAGAAGTTCGCAGCCCGCATTGCCCTGTCAGGACACGGGAACCTTTTCTTTTCCGGGCTGGGCACCACCTGCAATCAGGCCAATATCGTCCTGCAGGGCCAGGGTCGTTCGATCATCCTGGGCATCGACTGCATGTTGTCCTTCGACGTCGTGCTGCGTGCGGCAGATTCGCACGCCATCATCGACCTGTCTGACATGAGCGTGGCGAATGTCCCGGAAAGCATCTTGCTGGGGGCGCATGTCTGGCTTGGGGAAGGTGCCTCGGTGCTGAAGGGCGCGCGGGTGGGCACCGGGGCCGTCGTGGCATCGCGGGCACTTGTCACCGGCACGGTCCCCCCGACCACGCTGGTGGTCGGGGTGCCGGCCAGGGTCCTGCGCGAAAACGTCTCCTGGACACGTGCGGCGGAGCCGGGTCCTGCCCAACTGCGTGAACTGGAACGTCGTCTGTCCCGCTGACCGGACAGGCGTGCGCTTTCCTGCGACCTAAGGCAGGGCGTGCAACCTACAACGGATATGGCATGATGGTGCCATTCGCGAGGGGGAGGCACGCGGATGCGCGACAGCGAGCATGTCAGGGAAATCGGCAAGGTGCTGCGGGGGCAGGCCACCGGACGCGATGGCGTCGTGTCCGACAGTTGGCGGCGCTGCGTGGAAACCTATGGCCTTGATCCGTCGCGTCCCTCGCCCGCCCATATCGTCACCGAGGCCGAACTGCGCAGCCATCGCGAACAGTCCGAGCGGCTGATCGCCATCGCGCGGTCCGGGCTGGACGCGCTGTTCCGGCAGGTGGCGGGGCAGAATTACGTGCTGCTGCTGGCCGATGCCAAGGGCGTCACGGTCGACTTCTTCGGCGACCGGCGGTTCGAGGATGACCTGCGGGGGGCCGGACTGTATCTTGGTGCCGACTGGTCCGAACAGCTGGCCGGGACCTGCGGTGTCGGGTCCTGCATCGTGACGGGCGAAGCGATCACCATCCACCAGACGGACCATTTCGACCTCAGCCACACGCCGCTGTCATGTACTGCGGCACCGATCTTTGACAGCACAGGGCAACTGGCGGCGGTGCTGGACCTGTCGCTGCTGCGATCGCCACAGCCCAAGGCCAGCCAGAACCTTGCGATGAACCTGGTGCGGGCGTCGGCCCGGCGGGTCGAGATGGCGAACCTGATGGGGCTGACGCGGCGGGACTGGGTGCTGCGGCTGTCAGCCAATCCCGAATTTCTGGAGGTCGACCCGGAGGCCGCCATCGCCCTGGACGGGACCGGGCGCATCATCGGCATGACCCACAGCGCCGAGGCCGCCCTGGGGCAAGGCACTCCGCTGATCGGACAGCGACTGGACCAGGTGGCCGAACTGTCGGTGGATGACCTGCCCGACCTGATGCGCGGCCGCCCGACCGAGGATCGGGTGATCCGCCTGCGGGATGGGCGCGCACTGTTCGGCCATGCGATCGCGCCCCAGACCGTGCGTCTGCCGCGCGGGCCCGCGCTGCGGCCCGGCGGGCTGTCCAGTCTGGCAGGCGCCGATCCGGTCATGCATGCGCTGCTGGACCGTGCTGCGCGGCTGGCGCGCAGCACGGTACCGCTGCTGATCTGCGGAGAGACAGGCACCGGCAAGGAACGTCTGGCGCGCGCGATCCATATGTGCCAACCCGATGCGCCGCCCTTTCGGCTGTTGGATTGTGCGGGCCTTGATACCCCGGCGCTAGCCGCCCAGGACTGGGCGCCACAGGCACGCGGCACGCTTTTTGTCCGGGGGGTTGAGGATCTGGATGCCGCCGCGCAGGCCATGTTGCTGCGGCGGCTGGCCGACAGCAAGATGCGGGTGATCGCCACCACCCGCAGCGACCTGAGTGCGCGTGTGCGGCAGGGCCTGTTCCGACCCGACCTGTTCTTTCGCATCGCGGGCGCGGCGCTGGAGCTGCCCCCTGTTCGGCGGCGCCGGGATTTCGACTGGCTGTTGTCGCGGCTGCTGGGCGCGCAGGGGGGCGACCGGCTGAGGATCACGTCCGCAGCCAAGGCTGAACTGCGCGCCCGGCGCTGGCCGGGGAACCTGCGCGAACTGGCCGCCACGCTTCAGACTGCGGCGCTGATGGCCGAAGGGCAGACCATCGACCTGGACCACCTGCCGCCGCCGCTGCTGGACCCGCTGCCCCTGCCCGACGCGGCCGAGGACCTTCAGGCCGTGCTGGCGGCCTGTGGCGGCAACATGGCGCAGGCGGCGCGGCGGATGGGGGTGAACCGTTCAACCATCCTGCGGCGGATGCAGCGGCTTGGCTTGAACCCGCGCTGACGTTGCACCCGCGTTGCGTCGCGTTGCAGCTGCAACCCGATGGTACGAAAGCAGGCGGCCGCCGCGCCGGGACGTGAAATTTTCCTGTATCCGTTTCACGATCGCCCGCAGCCTGTTGCCCGGAGGACTTCAATCCAATGGGAGGATAACATGCTGGACACCACCACCGCAGCCCGCGCCCAGGCCGTTCTTGACGCCTTGGGCGAAGCGCTTGCCGCAGGCGACATCGACCGCGCCTGCGACCTGTTCGTGACCGACTGCTATTGGCGCGACCTGGTCAGCTTTACCTGGAACATCCGCACGATGGAGGGGCCCGACCAGGTTGCCGAAATGTTGCGCGCGCAACTGGGCCATATCCGGCCCACCGGCTGGCATCTGGACCCGACCGAGGTGCCGGGTGAGGAGGACGGCGTCATCACCGCCTGGTTCAAGTTCGAAACCGCGGTCGGCCGAGGCTATGGTCTGGTCCGGCTGCGCGATGGGCGGATCTGGACATTGCTGACCGCCTTGCAGGAATTGAAGGGCCACGAGGAGACCAAGGGCTTAAACCGGCCCTTGGGTGCCAGGCACGGCGCCGGCAAGAACCGCCCCAGCTGGCGAGAGGAGCGCGAGGCCGAGGCCGCCGAGTTGGGATATTCCCGGCAGCCGCACACCGTGATCATCGGCGGCGGACAGGGCGGCATCGCCCTGGGCGCGCGGCTGCGCCAACTGGGCGTGCCGACCATCATCATCGAGAGGAACGACCGCCCCGGCGACAGCTGGCGCAAACGCTACAAGTCGCTGTGCCTGCATGACCCCGTCTGGTACGATCACCTGCCCTATATCAAGTTCCCCGACAATTGGCCCGTCTTCGCGCCCAAGGACAAGATCGGCGATTGGCTGGAGATGTACACCAAGGTCATGGAGCTGAACTACTGGACGCGAAGCACCTGCCAGCGCGCGAGCTATGACGAGGAAGCCCAGGAATGGACCGTGGTCGTGGACCGCGACGGGGAACAGGTCGTGCTGCGCCCCAGGCACCTGGTGCTGGCCACCGGAATGTCGGGCAAGCCGCGCATCCCGGAGTTTCCGGGCATGGACCGCTTTCGCGGCGACCAGCATCACAGCTCGGGCCATCCCGGCCCCGACGCCTATGCCGGCAAGAAGGTGGTCATCGTCGGCTCGAACAACTCGGCCCATGACATTGCGGCGGCGCTTTGGGAACATGATGCGGACGTGACCATGGTGCAGCGGTCCTCGACCCATATCGTGCGGTCCGACAGCCTGATGGAGATCGGCTTGGGCGCGCTTTACAGCGAAGAGGCCGTGGCCAACGGCATGACGACGGAAAAGGCCGACCTGATCTTTGCATCGCTGCCCTACCGGATCATGCACCAGTGGCAGATCCCGCTCTATGAGCAGATGAAGGAGAAGGACAAGACCTTCTACGATGGTCTGGAAAAGGCAGGCTTCCAGCTGGACTTCGGCGATGACGGTTCGGGGCTGTTCATGAAGTATCTGCGCCGTGGTTCGGGCTATTACATCGACGTGGGCGCCAGCCAGCTGATCATCGACGGCAAGATCAAGCTGGCGCATGGCCAGGTGAACGAGATCACCGAAAGCGGCGTGCGACTGGACAACGGGCAGGAGCTGCCTGCCGACCTGATCGTCTATGCCACGGGCTATGGGTCCATGAACGGATGGGCGGCCGACCTGATCGGACAGGATGTGGCCGACCGCGTGGGCAAGTGCTGGGGCCTGGGATCGAACACGACCAAAGACCCCGGTCCCTGGGAGGGCGAGCAGCGCAACATGTGGAAGCCCACCCAGCAGCAGGCGCTTTGGTTCCACGGGGGCAACCTGCACCAATCGCGCCATTATTCGCTGTATCTGGCGCTGCAGCTGAAGGCGCGCCAGGCGGGCATCGACACGCCCGTCTATGGGCTGCAGCAGGTTCACCACGTCAGCTGAACCCCTGCCCCGGCGGTTGCGGCCGCCGGATCCTTTCGGCGCGCTTGGCGCCCCCCTCTAGATCCAACGGAGAAATCAGATGAAAGCCCTGCGTTTTCACGCGGCAAAAGACCTGCGCCTTGAGGAGATCGCGGAACCTGCCGATCCCGGCCCCGGCCAAGTATTGATCCGCAACAGCTTTTGCGGGATCTGCGGGACGGACCTTCATGAATATGCCTATGGTCCGATTTTTATCCCGACCGAACCGCATCCCTTTACCGGCGCCTCGGGGCCACAGGTGCTTGGCCATGAATTCGGCGGCGTGGTTCAGGCGGTGGGCCAGGGGGTGACGCATGTTGCGCCCGGCGACCGGGTGTCGGTCCAACCGCTGATCATGCCGCGGTCGGGCGACTATTACGCCGATCGCGGGCTGTTCCACCTGTCGGACCGGCTGGCGCTGGCAGGGCTGTCCTGGCACTCCGGCGGGATGGCGCAAATGGCACTGCTGAACGATTACAACGTGGTGCCGATCCCTGACGACCTGCCGGACGAGGCCGTGGCTCTGATCGAACCCGCGGCCGTGGCGGTCTATGCCTGCGACCGGGGTGGCGTCACGGCGGGGTCCAGCGTCCTGGTGACCGGCGCGGGGCCGATCGGCGTCCTGACCTTGATGGCGGCGCGCGCGGCCGGGGCGGTGCAGCTGTTCGTATCCGACCCGAACGAAACGCGCCTGGCCCTGGTCCGGGAGCTGATGCCCGGCGCCGTCACGCTGAACCCGACCCGGCAAGACGTCGGAACCGCCATTCGTGACGCAACGGAAGGCAGCGTAGGCTGCGACGTGGCAATCGAATGCGTCGGCAACGAACATGCGCTGAAAGCCTGTCTTGATGCGGTGCGCAAACAGGGGGTGGTGGTCCAGACAGGGCTGCACCCGCATGACAACCCGCTGGACTGGTTCGGAGTGACCTTCAAGGACGTGGATATCCGCGGCAGCTGGGCGTATCCGACGCATTACTGGAACCGTGTGGGGCGGATGATCGCCAGCGGCCTGCTTCCGGCTGCAAGCATCGTGACGGACCGGATCGCGTTGTCCGAGGCTGTCGTACATGGCTTTGACCGCCTTCTTGATCCGGCGGGCACGCAGCTGAAGATCCTGATCGACCTGTCCCGCTGAACCGATTGCCAGGGCAGAGCCGCGTCTGTTCCGTCGGTCCAAATCTGTTGGCCCCCAGGTAGCGTCTGCCTTGGGGGCCTGCCCCTTTTCACCACTGCTGCGACTACGGGCCAACCGGTTCATCCGGTATGCAGGGCAGTTGCGCCGGACATCATGCGCCTGCAGGCCCCAGGTCCGGCTGGTGCAGCAGGCGGGCCCCCCTGTTCCGGCGTCAGCTGCGCGGTTCGGCCTGGCGGCCGTTACTTGTTAATCGAGTGACAGCAGGCAGACCAACCTTGACGCGAATTTTAACTGTTTCTATACAACCCCTGTGATTGTTAATACAGATTGACGATATGGTAAATCGGCGCCTTCCGTAACTGCCTCACAGCAAGACCGCCTCCTCAAAGCCGTGGTGAACATGACGATGGACTCACGTCGATTCGGCCTTTTTGTCGACCCGGACATTGCAGGTGCGTGCCAGCATCTGTTGCCCCCAGCTTTGATTGCCGTGCCGGTCTCATCGGAAGGGAACAGCGTAGAACCGGCCCCGGCGCCGGGGCGGGCATGGCTGGCCGCGCTTGTTGGACCCGCCAAGGGCAGCGTGTGGCGGGCACGCCTGAACGAGCGCGGAATGGCCAATGTCGCGGTGATCGAGGTTGACCCCGCAAGGCCCGAGCACATGTGCCAGGAGCTGCTGACCCTGTTGACCACGCGGCTGGACACTTATGAGCAGGAGATGGGCGAAACGCGCCTGGCCTCGGCCACCCTGCGCCGTGAGAACCATTCCGACAAGACGCGCTTTCGCGAAATCGAAAGCTTTCTTTACAGCTTGGGCAACCCACAGATCGCGCGCAGCCTCAGCTGGGAACCCTCGGGAGCGATCCGCCGCCTGTCGGGCGAGGCAACCATTGTTCAGAACATTCCCCTGAATGCCGTCAGCATCACCGCCCTGGACCTGTGGCTGCCCGAAATGCCGCGCAACCGCGACCTAGGGCTGTCCCTGTCGATCATCGATGCGGCCGGGACAGCCCACGAGCTGACCGAAGCCTATACCGGCGAAGAGACGCGGGGCGGGTGGGTACGGTTCCTGCTGGACGCGCCGCTGAAGGGCGATGCGCGCAACTGTTCGCTGGTGCTGCGCTTTACCGGGAATGGCACGCTGGCTGTCGGCATGGGGCCGCGCACGCCCGACCGCAGCTTCGCCGCCCGCGGCGATGGCATGGAAGAGGATGATGCGCTGGCCCTGCGCGTCTGGAAGGCGATCGCCGGCGCCACCCTGCCCGAGGAACCGTTGGCGCTTCTGGCCAGTTCCAACACCGGCAGCCATGCCCGGTTCCTGTCCCCGGCCAGCCTGCCCGCGCCCCAGCTGTTCGCCAAGCCTGCCTCGGCCAGCGACTATGTCACGGCCGATTACTGGGAAAACGAGGATGTGGTGATGGTGCATCCCTCGCGCAGCGGCGCCGTCTGTGCGGTGATCCGCGACGTGCCGCTGCCGCGCCTGAGCCATATCAGCGCGATCGTCACGGTAGGCCATCCGCAGGCGCCGAACCTGAACATGGCCGTGGGAGTGGCCCCCGCAGGGTCGATTGGGCGGGACGGCCTGTGGCAGACCTGCATGGGTCCCTGGGTTCACGGCCTGCCGGCCCTGGGCTGGGCGCAGGCACATTGCGTGCCAACATCGCGCATCAACGGCCGCGCCGATATTTTTCTGGCGGTGTCGCTGGCGCAGGATGTTCCCAACGACCTCAGCTGGGGACTGTTTCGCGGGTTCAGGGTGGTGACCGCAGACCTCCTGGATGATGCCGACACATGACAAAGGCCTCACTCCAGCATGTGACGGTCGTCATTCCCGCGAAAGGTCACCCGGTCCTGCTGGACGACGCGATAGGCTCGGTCGAGCGCGAGCTGGAGGGGGGCGTCATCCGTCGCCTGATCGTTATTGATGACGGCTGCCAGTTTGCCGAAACCCGGCATGCGCTGTCCGCGTGGCAGGCGCTGCTGGGCGACCGGCTGATGGTGCTGCACACGAAGAATGGCGGCCTCAGCCGGGCGCGCAACCTGGGGATCGAAACCGCGCTGCGGGTGGACCCCGATCTGGATGCAATCTTCCTGCTGGACGCCGACAACATGCTGGCCGATGGTGCGGGCCCTGCCATGGGTCAGCTGCTGTCGACGTTCCAGGATGCCGACTGGTTCTATCCTGAATTCGACTTCTTTGGGCAGAACGGCCATTACATCACCGAAGAGCATTTCGACCTGCTGCTGCAGGCCGAAGCCAATCAGTGCGACGCGGGCAGCCTGATCCGCCGCCGGGTGCTGGACGCGGGCATCCGCTTTGACGAGACGATGCGGCAGGGCTACGAGGACTGGGACTTCTGGTTGCAAGCCGCGCAGCAGGGATTTTCCGGGCGCTCGGCACGACGACCCCTGATGCAGTACCGCAAGCGCCCGGTCAGCATGCTCAGCCACTCGCACGAGATGGACGGCGACCTGCGCCGCTATCTGCGCCGCAAGCACGCCTGGCTTTTCAACCTGCCCCGCCTGGTGGCACTGGAGGCGGAAAGCTATCCTCGCTTTGCGCTGGTGGAGGGCGAGAGCCGCAAGGTCTCGCTGTGCGTCGACCCGTCGGTGCAGGCGCCGTCGGACTGGCGCGGCCTTGAACGCATGATCATGGCGCATATGGCCGATCCGCATGCCAACCACGCCCCCGCCTATCTGGTGTTCCTGCGCGACGGCATCGCGGCGCATCTGGCCGATGCCAAGCTGATGCACACCTTCCTGTGGAACTGCGAGCGCCGGGTCGAGCGCAGCACCAACGACATGGAGCTGTTCTTTCTGGAACGCAGCGACAGCGGCGCCTTCGAGCTTCAGACCGAATGTGGCAACCCGCTGCGCGCCGCCGATGCGATCTGCCTGTCGCTGGCGGGGCTGCAGCGCCTGCTGCGCGACCGTGACGAGGATTGGATGCGGGATCTGGACCGGCTGCCGCTGCCCTGCGACACCGACAGCTGGGTCCTGCGGACGCCCACGCGGCTGCCCCAGGGTGCCGGCGCAGCCACCGCGGCCGAGATCATGCGATCGGGCCTTTTGTCGCTGGCGCGCAGCCCCTGGCGCAGCGCGCTGACGCAGGAATGGTCGTGGCGCAGCCCCGGCGGCGCCGTCAGCCGCGACCGCACCGTGCAGATCCCGCGCGGGGCCGTCGGCGGCGGCATCGCGCTGCCGCTGCTGAAAAGCGCAGGCCAGCACGACATCGGCTTTGTGCTGCCGATCTTCAGCATCGGCGGCGTGGAAAAGGTGGCCGCAAGCCTGGCGCGCGACCTGCAGCAGGACGGCTATCGGCTGCACCTGTTCGTGGTCAGCGACCGGCCGATCCAGGCCGAGGACTGGGCCTTGGCGCCCTTTGCCAGCGTGCACTGGCTGCCCGACGCCAACGCCCTGGACTGGAGCGGCGAAGAATACTTGGGCACGGCCGAGCCCAACTGGGGCAGCGGCATGCAGGGCGCCGACCTGATGGGCCTTCTGGGTTCGATGGACGTGGTCATCAACGCCCATTCGGCGGCCCTGCACAAGGTGGCCGACAGCCTGCGGCGCAAGGGCGTCGTGATGATCGATCACGAGCATCTGCTGGAATCCAGCACCTATGGGCGGGGATATGGTCCGCCGCATCTGGCCTTGGCTTATGAACATGCCTACGACCTGTTCCTGACCTGTTCGGACGCGCTTCGGACCTGGATGCACGCCAATGGCGTGCCGCAGAACAAGCTGATCCCGGTCGTCAACGCGCCCGGCTATCCGATGAGCGCGGCCGAACAACGCTGTCTGGCCGCTGTTCGCGGCAATCCGCAGGGCCGCAAGGCCCCGCTGCGGGTGCTTTTCCTGGGGCGCTTGGACAAGCAGAAGGGCATGCGCCGCCTGTCCACGATCTATCGCGCGCTGGCCGACCACCTGCCGCGCGCCGAACTGACCATTGCGGGACGCGCCGTGGTCGAGGAAGAGGGTGAAGCCCTGGCGTGGCCCGCGCAGACGCGGTTCCTGGGACCGGTCCACGGACCTGCGGCACTGACGCAGTTGCTGACGCAGACGGACATCCTGGTGCTGCCGTCCCATTTCGAAGGGCTGCCGCTGTCCGTCCTTGAGGCGCAGCGCTGCGGCGTGGCCGTCGTTGTCACGGAAACCGGCGCGGTGCGCGAGGCGGTCGAGGACGGAATGACGGGTTTCGTCGTACCGCAGGCCGAATGCGAACGGACGATGGTCGAGCGCATACTGATGCTGGACCGGGACCGGGAGCTGCTGGCCCGCATCAGCACTGCCGCCGCCGAGCAGGTCCGGACCTGGCGGCAATCGACGCAACAACTGCGTGACTGGTTGCAGCACCGCCTGCCTGAACCAACAAGCGCGGCAGAAAAACAGCCGCGTCACCTCCACATGGCTTTGAACGAGGTTTCATAATGACGACTATCTACAACAGCGCAGTCCGAAGCTTTGAGGCCGCCGCCGACGTGCTGATGTCGCTGCAGAACCTGCGAACCAACCTTGCCGCCGAAGCGGGGCGGGCGCTGGATGGCCGGCCCAAGGTCCTGCTGGACGAAGGTTACAATTCGCTGGCGCGGGACGTAGGGGTCTGCATTCCCCAGGACACGCGCGCGGAATTTGCGCGGGCCGAGGGCGACGGCGGGCTGGAATTCCGGACTTCGGGGCTGGAATGGATGACGATCGAGGGCCAGCTGCCGCGCGACATGGCGGCTGCGACCTGTTATCTTGATGCCTCGGTCGCTTTTCCGATGCCTGCCGTGGCGGATGTCTTTCTGCGCGAATTCAAGCGGGACGGGTCCGTCGTCGACAGCCTGCACCAGGAATGGACCCTGGGCATGGACAGCGCCTCGGTATGCAGCCTGGCACTGGATGGTCCAGCCGATGATGTCACCGCGCGCCGCATCATCATCCACCTGCGTCAGCCCCCGCATCGCTTCGTGATCCGGACGCTTGCACTGACCGTAATCTGAACCGACGGCCCGCGCGCAACGGCGGCGGCATCTGAAACGGAACGACCTTGTGGACCTGAAACTGCATCTTGACTTCTGTTTCTTTGTCAACGCCGATCTGGTGGTAACCGCAGGCTGGACCCCCCGGCCGCAGACAGACCTTGTGCTGCATGCGGGCAACGCATCAATCCCGCCGCGGACCATGATGCGCTTTGCCCGCCGGGATCTGCGGACGATGGTTCCCCAAGGGTTCATCGCTATCTTTGACCTGTCGCAAGAGCCGGGCGCCAACGATCCCTCGGAAGAGCTTTTCCTGGCCATGGGGCGGGACTATCAGGCTCTGACCCGCGACCGTCTGGCGGCCGACTTTGCCAAGATGGTCGAGATCGGCGTGGACGAAACCTTTTTCGCCTATGTCCGGATGATCGCCTCGGGTGCGGTGCCGGCGCCTGAAAAGCCCGTGTCGCACCGGGTGGTCAGCCGGATCCTCGCTGCGCCGCGGCTGGACAAGGAAAGCCCTGACTATGTGCTGAGCGTGGATCAGGGCGTTGTTGGCGCCGCGGGCCAAGGGGTCTGCACCGGCTGGTACATCCCCTCCATCGCCTCTTCCGAAGGGCTTTCGGCCCTGGTGATCAGCGATCGGCAGCTGTCCCCGGTCCAGCTGATGCCTGGTGTCATGCCGCGACCGGATCTGCAGCCCTTTTCCGACCGCTATGCGTTCAGTGGGCGCGATGGTTGGGCCGCCAGCTTCAGGTTGCCGACGCCGCCGACCACTCCGGTGCGGCTGGTGCTGATGTTGCCGGGGCAGCTGATCCATTCCGGCGTCGTCCGGGCCTTGGACGTGGCTTCGTCCGACCAGGTGGCGCGGGTCCTTGTCGAAACGACGCAGGCGGTCGAGGATCGCCTGCTGGCCGCCCGTCTGCATCGTGGTACGCTGCCGCCGTCCAAGGATCCGCTGCCCGTCCTGCAGGTTCCCCCTCAGGTCCAGGACGGTCCGGTTCTGCTGATCCTGGACCATGACCTGACGGACATGGACCTGCGCGACGTGCTGCGCCGCGTCGCGGCCGTGGTCGAGCGGCCATTGCAGCTGCACCTGCTGCGCGCGCAGCTGACCGAGGCGCTGAACGAGGCCGTGGCCGGCGCCAGCCGCGAGGCCGGGTCCCCCATACAACTGGCGGGCTGCTCGCTGACCCCGCCGACGCCGCAGGGCCATGACGGCCAAGCCATCTTTGCCCGCAGTTCGGTCCTGTTCCACCTGGAGGGCGGCATCGCGACCGAGGCGACGGAAGATGGGCCCACGCTGTCGATCTGGGCGCTGGACCCGATGGCCAACCTGCCCGGCGGTGCCGACCCCGCAGCCGTGGCTCGCCGCTTCCTGACCGACCGGCCCCCTTTCGCCGTTCAGGGCCCGGCGCGGGTCCTCTTGTCGCCCTTTGCCCATCCCACTGCCTTTCTGACCCCCGAGGCCGCCTTGCGCCAGACGGCTGCTGCGATGCTGGCGACCCGCGATGCGCGGATCCTTGCGGCGCCGGCACAAGGATTTCTGGCCGGCAACCGGGGCCCCTTCTGCCAGAACCTGATCGAGGGGATCAGCTGGCACGACTTTGACGGGCATTCGGCCCGCCTGATATCCGAGGCCGCATGACCCGCATCGTGATCGTTTCGCATTCCCACCCGGCATTGCGCTATGGCGGCGGCGAGGTTGCGGCCTATCGTCAGTTCCAGCACCTGCTGGCGCAGGGGCACGACGTCTATTTCGTCGGCTCGACCATCGGACCGGAAGATGGCGCGCGCTTTTTCGGTCCAGGCCAGCGCATCCTCGGCTTTTCCGACCGCGATTTCTGCATGCGCGGGATGGGCATGGACAGCTTCTCGATGGAGCATCCGCGCCTTGAGGACGAGGACTGGACCTTGGATTTCCTGACCGCGCTGCGAGGCGACGTTTATCACTTCCACCATTTCTGGAACATCGGCGCCGGGACGATCCGCCGGTTGCGCGGGCTGCTGCCCGATGCGCGGATGATCTGCACCCTGCACGAGTTGACCGCGATCTGCGCCAATCACGGCCAGATGGTGAAAACTTCGGGTGAGCTGTGCCATGCCGCATCGGACGTGGCATGCGCGGCCTGCATGAACCGTGCTCCGGTCGATTTCGCCCTGCGCCGCGCCCGCATGTCCGAGATGCTGGACCTGTTCGACGTGCTGCTGTCGCCAAGCCGGTTCCTGGCAAACCGGTTCGAAGCCTGGGGTGTTTCCGAAGGCCGCATCGCCGTCATCGAAAACGGCTTGGACCATCAGGCGCCGCCGGCACTGCTGGATAATGATACACTGGTCACCCGCAGCCGGCGCTTTGCCTTCTTCGGGCAGGCGACGCCAACCAAGGGCCTGGATGTGCTGGTGCGGGCCGCCATGCTGATCGACAAGCGGATGGGCGACCTGTCCGCGCCCATCGCGCTGGATGTCTATGGCGTCACCGCCGAGGGTTTCGCTGCCCTGTGGCCGCAGCTGAAGGCACCAGACTGGATGCGGTTCCGCGGCCGCTATCGGCCGCAGGACTGCGTGTCGATCATGCAGGGCTTTGGCTGGATCATCATTCCCTCGGTCTGGTGGGAAAACTCGCCTGTGGTGATCCAGGAAGCCCGCGCCGCCGGCACCCCGATGATTGCCTCGGACATCGGCGGCATGGCCGAGAAGACGGCAGACTGGGGCATCCAGTTCCGCGCTGGTGATCCCGACGCCTTGGCCGACGCCATGCAGCGCGTTCACGACCGGCCGGACATACTGGCCCAGCACAGCGCCCTCATCAAGGAGCCCCTGAACCTGGAGGGGTTCGATCGCGAATGGCGGGTGGCTTGCGGGATTTCCGCCTGACGTTTCCTGCGCCGCTTGTCCCGATCAGCGAAAGAAGCGGCGCCCGCATTTTTCTTGCACAAACGCACCAAGAGTGCGAGAGTAAATCTACGCTACTTATGCGTCATATAGGGCAATGCCTTAGATGGATTTCAAGCGGAGACTGAAAATGGCAGAAGCAACCACTCAACCCGCCGAAACAGAAGAAGACCGCCAGATGGCTCGGACCCTGGCGCGTGCTATCTGGCTGTCCACCCAGAAGGCAGGCGGCAACCAAGCTGAACCAGGCAGCGACGAAATGCGTGCAAGCTGGGAAGAAGCCAAAAAGGACATGGTTCGCATCGCGAACATGACCTTGCGCCGCTTGGAGGCCAAGGGTCTGGAACTCGTTCAAAAGTGATCAAGATGGGCCTGCGGACCCCAATCAAGGTCCGCAGGCCATCCCCCTCATGTGCGTGACAACTCGCACATCAACCCGATGACTGCCGCTTCCCTGTTTCGGATTTCAGCTTCCTGGGGGCTTTTGCTGCATCCCAGATCGGCATGGAACGGCGGTTCAGCCTCCGACCAGGAGATGCGGACGTCACTGCCGCTGCCCAGTTCGACTTCACGTCCCAGGGCAGAGGCCAGGGTGATGAACTTCAGAACAGGTTTGCGGAAGCTGCGTTCGTCGCTGACCAGTGAAATCGCGAAAGCCTCATCTCCAACCTGAAGATCGATGACGCCGCCCTTGCTGGTGGTGACGACGACCAGCCCGGTCAATGTGCCCGAACCGTATTCGTTGTTCGTGACAACCAGGGGCTGCCGGCCCGGTGTGTGAGCCACGGCCTTGAAGACGCTGTTTTCGAACTGCTGAACTTCTCCGTTCTGGAACTGGTTCAGAAGCCGGACTTGGACGCCCGGTTTCACGAACAGCGGTCGCACCGTCTTGATGTCGATGGGCCTGGCATTCTCGATCATGCCGGGCAGCCTCTGCCCGACCTCGGCAACGGCATCCCCGCCAAGCGTATAGTGATTGCCGTCGTCGTAGTATTCGCGACCCAATGCGGGGATTGCCAGCTTGCGGCGCATTTCAAAGGACACATCGAAGTACTCGATGCCGTAATGCGCGAACAGGAAATGCAACTGCGCGCGGTATTGATCCAGGCTGCGGCGGGATTCCTGCCGCAAGGTCGACATGATGATCGGAACAAAGCGTGCGCCTTTCTGGCCGCAGCGACGGATAAGGTGCTCGACATGCCGCAGGAGCAGGTCGACCGGACACCCCCCGATCTCGAAGAAGTTCGCGTCGTTCAGCGCGTATTCCCACACCACCGTGTCGCCGGCATTGATGCTGTCGCAAAAGAACGAGCGGTAGATGCCCATCACGGTCGAGGCACCTCCGATGGAAAGATTACGGATTTCCGCCTTCCCGGAATAGGCCGCCGAAAACTCGCTGACCCATCCATCGCGGCGGAGAGAGTTCGATCCTCCGACGATCAGTATCTTCGAACCGTGCATGTCATCCGCCATAGGAATTGCCACCTGTTTTGTGAACACATCTGGTGCAACTGACCCTTGGCCGCCGCACTGCCTTTCAGGGACGCTGCCCCAACCCGTCAGCGTCTGGTATCAAAGCCGTTCGTCATCAGCCCCAGGATGGTGCGCAGCGGACGAAGGTTGGCGGTCGGGACCCGCTCCGACAGGACATCAGCCACGGTGCGAAACCGCGTTTCGACGCGATCAAGGACCTGACTTCCAGCCTCCGAAAGGGATATTGTAACCGCACGCCGATCCTGTTCGGAACTGAAGTCAATGTAGCCGAGGCGTCCCAACTTCTTGGCAGCCTGAAACACCAGCTGACGGGAAATTCTCAACCGTGCAGCGGCCTGGAAGGGCCGCATCGGCCCGTCGCGCCGAAGCAGGTTCAGCAGATCCCAGTGGGTAAACGACAGTTCAGGCTCGACCGACTTCAGTGCATCTGCGAAAGCGGCTGACAGGTGGGTCGCCGCGATCACGACTTCCGCTACATCCGCCCCGCTTTTTACCACCGCCCGAGAAGCTTTTTCGGATGGCTCCCCTGAAGCCAACTCTGTTTTCATGCCGTCCGCCTTTTGCGTTTGCATCGGACACTATCCTTGCGCGCCAGCAGGTCAAGCCATTTTACCCAACGCGCAACATTTACATATCTGTGGCCTTGTGAAGCAAGGCAGATGGGCCCGTGGCACTGTCAGCTGAGGTTGATCGGATCACGGTGTCACTGCAGCGGCGGAATGCTTGAAACGACCGCGGTCCCTCGTGACGCATCGGGGCTGTTTCTGCCATTCAGGTTGCGGGCCTTTTTCTGCGGCGCATCCGCATACGCCCAATCGGTCATGTGGAACCTGCCGAACGAACGGGTTGAAATAGCCTGCAATTTGCGCAAGGGTGGCGCCCCTGATGCGGTCAGATCCCCAGCCTGCAGGAGAGCAGATGCCACAGAACAGGCTGATCAAAATCGCCGCCGCAGTCGCATGTGTCATTTGTTTTGGCAACCCGGTGCTGGCGCAGGAGCTGCGGCCCTGGATGAGCCCGGAAATTGCAGATGCATGGGCACAGGGTCACAAGGGGCAGGGTTCCACTGTTACCGTCATAGACGATTTCAGAAGCCGCAACCGGTATTGGGGCAACCTTGACCTTGGGGCGCAACGTCTGCGGCACGGACAGTGGACAGCCAAGCAGGCTTCGCTGATCGCTCCCTCCGCGCGGGTGAAGCGGCAGGATTTTCGCATTGATCGCGCCGTCCAGCTTCGTCGCGGGCTGAATACCCTGAACCTGTCCTATGGCATGATGGGTGTTGAAAATTCGACCGTCAGATGGAGCCCGCGCGAGCGGTCCGTGATCAGGCATGCCCATCGCGGTCGTGTTGTCGTGGTGAAGGCTGCCGGAAACGACGCAGTGGCCGTCGGATCAGTGAACAGCATGATGCAGGTAGACTATCTTGCGCAAGACCTGGTGGGGGCGCCTTCGGCGATCTTCGTTGGTGCGCTTGATTCGCACGGGCGGCCCGAGCAGAAAGCGAGCCTAGCCTCCTACAGCAACTACGCAGGAAATAACCCTGCGGTTCAAAGTCAATTTCTGGTGGTGGGCGTGGCTGGCGACAAGACCGGCCTTTACGGCACCTCTTTCGCGGCGCCCATCGTGTCGGGCTATTCTGCAGTGCTGTCCAGCAAGTTCCCGCTGGCGACGCCCACGCAATTGACTGGGCGGCTGTTGTCCACCGCCCGGACCGATACGATCAACAACTATGCCGCGGCAATGCACGGTCGTGGAGAGGCAAGCATTGCCCGGGCCTTGGCACCCGTCAGCATTCGCTGATCAGAAGCTGAGATCATAGCGCAGCGTGATCCGCGCCTCATCCGCACCACTCATTCTGACCAGATAGTTCAGCGTTTCTTCCGGCGGCAGTGTGGTGGCGGCAAGCCGACAGTTGACCGCCACCTCTCCGCCTGCGATCGGACCGAAATCTGCCTGGCAGGGTTTTTCTTGTAATCGTCCCCCTAGCATGGTCGCGACCTGCAACGAAACCGTCGCACTGTCACCCACCGCGCGCTGCACGATGAACCCCACGCGAAGCCCTGGATTGATGCGGTACTTGTCCCCACGCTCGCCACTGCTCAGCCCCCAGATCAGGCCGAAGTTCGGCGCCACCTCGGACAGGAAGAGGACGTTCAGTTCCTTGACGCGGGGCCGGTACCAGTCATCAAATGATATCGGGGAGCCATCCGCCAATTCATAGCCGCCGCGCCGCAGGTCGCTGGCTTGGTCCGAACGTGCCGAACCAAGCGATACTTCCAACAAATCGGTGTTCTGAACAAACGTTTCGAACGCCGCCGCTTCGCGCCAAGGTTGCAAGCCAAGGCTCAACGCCAGCACACAGAATGCCCCAAAGGGGCGGGTGCTTGAACGGTCGTGGAGGGTCTTGCTCATCACAGGTGTCCATCTTGGCCCAGATCGCCATTATGGTACAAGTCTGCTGTTAATGGTTTGTCTCATCGGAACAAGCCCCCGCTCTTTTGGCTAATCGTATGGGGGGTTCGTCAGCCGCCGTTGCTCTGCACCACGGCCGCGTAGATCACGGCTACCAGGATTGCCACCACCACAGCGCCGATGATGTAGGCCATATTCTTTTTTTCATACCGCTTCATGCCGGCTCCTACGATGTTCTGTCACTTTGTCCATGTTACTGCCGCGTATGCTCGCCAACCAGGTAGGACCGAGAACGCGCGGGGCCACGGCTGGTATCGCGCACGCCGGTGATTGTCCCGCTCCCCTGCCGGTCCTGAACCGGGCTGTCAGGCGTGTCCGAGGGCGGGTTTGTCCCGGCCTGCATGGAGGTCCCTTCGTAGTTCATGTTGCCGTCGCGCGGATTGGTATAAGTAGTGTCCAAGGTCGTGCCGCGGACACCGCTTGGCAAAACCCCTTCCCCGATGCCACCCGACCAACCCTGCTGGCGCCATTCGGCTTCGCGCGCGGTCAGATCCACCGCCCCTTCCTCATCCAGAATGACCAAGGCCAGATCATGTTGCGCGTCATCCAGGTCCAAGGCTGCTACCAAGGTGCAGCCCCGTGCCAAGCCCTCTGCGTAGCACGCCCGATCCTCGTCCGGAAAGGGCATCCCTTCGACCGGCTGCCGGAACGCGGGATCGTCGCCTGTTCCGGGGGTCGCGCCGGCTGACGCACCGTCGATCATTCGAACATTGGCAGGCAGAATGCCAGCCTGGTGCAGCCTCGCCACCGCACGTCCGGCCTGCTGGCGGTTGTCGAACAGACAGGCGGCCGCCCGGCTATAGGCGGGTTGGCCGATCCGGTTGTCGGTGCTGTTTGTCATGTTCTCCTCCTTCAACTCCATCGGCTGCACTTGCAAAGCGACGCTGGTGCAGGCGTTTGGCCGAAAAGACCGTTGCCCTTCTTCGCTATCGTTTTCCTAACCAGCACATCCCTGACTTGTTCCTGCTTGAGTGCGTGTGACCGGCCAGCAGTACGGGCGGGAACAAAGCGTAGCGTCCCGCGTTCGCTGCTTTCAAGATGACCGGAGGATTCTTCCATGCCCGTCGACCAGACCCCCCAACAAGCCGCGCGTGACTTCTTTACAGATGGGCTGCGCAACGCCCATGCAATGGAAAAGCAGGCGCTGTCGATCATGCAGCCGCAGTTGAACCGGTTGGAGCACTACCCCGAAGTCGCTGCGATGCTGGACCGTCACATCCGTGAAACCGAAGGCCAGATCCAGCGGCTGGATCAGATCCTTGAAGGTGAGGGCGGTTCGGCGTCGGGGCTCAAGGACATGACGCAGTCACTGGTGGGCACTATGGCCGCCATGGGACACACCGTGACGTCGGACGAGATCATCAAGAACTCGCTGGCCAACTTCGCCTTCGAGAACTTCGAGATCGCCGCCTATACGTCGTTGATTACAGCAGCGGAAAGCTGCGGAGCCATCGACGCTATCCCGCTGCTTCGTCAAAATCTGGACGAGGAACTGCACATGGCGGCGGCCGTGCATGACAGCCTGCCTGAGATCACGCGCAAGTACATCATGCTAAGCGCCAGCGGCCAGCGCGCGGACATCTGACCCTATCCCGCATCATTTTCATTGGCGGGCCGTTGGTCCGTCCAGCCTCAAGGAGCCGATCATGGCCGACAAGACCCTGGACACGCTGTTTCACGAAACGCTGAAGGACATCTATTATGCCGAACGCAAGATCGGCACTGCACTGCGCAAGATGGCGCGGGCCGCGCAGAACCCGGATCTGAAGTCGGCCTTCGAGACCCATGAGCAAGAGACGCAGGCGCAATACGAGCGTCTGACCGAGGTGTTCGAGATGATCGGCAAGCGCCCGCAGGGCAAGACCTGCGATGCGATTGAAGGCATCATTTCCGAAGCCCAGGAAGTCATGGACGAATTCAAGGGCAGCCCGGCGCTGGATGCCGGTCTTTTGGCTGCGGCGCAGGCTGTCGAGCACTACGAGATAAGCCGTTATGGCACTCTGAAAAGCTGGGCGGCTCAACTGGGCATGGACGACGCGGTGTCAGTTCTGGACCAGACCCTTCAGGAAGAGTCCGCCACAGACGAAAAACTGACTGCCTTGGCGGAAAGTGTGGTCAACGCAGCAGCTCAGAAGGGCAAAGCGGCCTGATCGGCCCTTGGCACGGCTTTATGCTGTGCGCATGTCCAGGATGAAAGGCCCGCAGCGATCTTATGCTGCGAGCCTTTTTACAGTGCGGCAACGTCAGGCGCTTATTCCGCCTTCATCGCTTCAACCGAGATCTCGACCTCGACCTCGTCCGAGACTGCCGGGGCGAACATGCCGAGATTGAAGTCGCTGCGGGTCAGCGTGGTCGTGGCATCAAAGCCCAGCCACGGCTTGTTTTCCATCGGGTGGTTGCCCTGCTGGTTCAACACGGTGTCCAGCACAACTTCTTTTGTCACGCCGTTCAGCGTCAGGTCGCCGGTGATCAGCGCGGTGTCTTCGCCCGTCACCTCGATCGACTTGGAGGCAAAGGTGACGGTGGGAGCCGCTGCTTCGCTGCCGAAGAAGTCGGGCGACAGGAAATGCTCGTCACGGCCCTTGTCGCCGGTCATCAGCGACGACACAGGAAAGGTGGCTTCAACCGAAGATTCGGCCGGATTTTCGGCATCGAACTGAATCGTGCCTTCGATACCGCTGAACATCCCCGACGTGGTCGAGAAGCCCAGGTGGTTGTAGTTGAACACGACCTGGCTGTGCGATGTGTCGAATGTATAGGCCTCGGGTGCGGCCAGAGCGGCACCGGCAGAAAGGGCGAAAACGGCCGTCAGGGCAGTGGTCTTGAACATGGAAAACTCCTGTGCTTTGTGTGGCAAAGATCCAGGAAAACACCCGGATGAACAACTAGCGATGGGCGAACATGACCTGCGGGAATGCGCACAGTGCCGCGATCAGCGCTGCGCGGTCAGCGAGACGGACAACGTGACGTCAAATCCCACCGTCGCTTCGTCGGCATAGCTCTCACCCACCTTCCAGTCACGGCGGTCCAGCCGCGTCTGCCCCGTCATGGTGGCGATGCTGTCCTGGATCCGCAAAGAAAAGGGCAGAACAACCGGCATCTGCTGCCCTTTCAGCGACAGCGTGCCTTCGGCCACATAGCCGTTGCCTTCGGGGCGGATGGGCGCGGTGAAGGTCGCCGTCGGGTTGTTGCCCACGTCAAAGAAATCGGCTGACTTGGCCTGTTCCGTGACGGTGCCGATGGTGACGCTGTTCATGTTGATGGTCACCACGACGTCGCCGGCACCTGTCTGCGGGTCAAAGGCAATGGCCGCAGTCCAGTCGGCGAAACTGCCCTGAACCTGCGCGCCCATCTGGGCGACCGTGAAGCCAAGCTCGCCCTGGGTCACCTGCCAGTCCGATGCGGCCTGTTGCAGCGCCGGCGCGGCCTGTTCCGCCACCGGCTTGGTCGTGACCGCATACCCGCCCCCAGCCAGGAATATGGCCAGCGCCGCCACCGCCGGCAGCACATGATGGGACGCGCCCGCCCCGCCCGCGGCCTTGCCGCGCAGCATCCGGCCCAGCACCTCGTCGCGGTCCACCAATGCATGCTTCAGCGCCCCCAGAACATGCAAAGCGATGGCGCCCATCAGCAGCCAGGCAAAGATATGGTGCACATGCGCCATTGTCAGTGCCAGCGCGGGTGACTTGGGAACCAGCGGAAGCCCCTGCCCCAAGGGCCACAGGATCGGGGCGTATCCTTCGGTCGCGGCATGTTCGATCCAGCCGGTCAGCGGCACCAGAAGCATGGCCGCATACAGGATCCAATGCACGCTTTCGGCCAAAAAGGTTTCAGCCCGCCGTTCGGGATGCAGGGGCACGGGACGCTGTTGCGTCAGCGCCCAAAGGATGCGCGCCAGCGCCACCGCGAAGGCAGCGATTCCAAGCGTCTTGTGCAGCGAGAAAAGCTGGACCTTGGTCTGCATCTGGTCCAGCGGAACCCTGACGGCCAGCAAGCCCAGGGAAATGTTCGTCACGATGATCAGCGCCGTCAACCAGTGCAGGGTCCGCGCTACGCTGCCATAGCTTTCGAGGGTGTTTCGACGCATCGACTTGGGGCTCCTTGTTGCCCAATTTTAGCGCGTCCCGCACCGGATGGGCATAGCCGCCGCCGCACACAGGTTGTGCGGCGGCGGCAGGATTATCCCCAAGACGGACCGTCAGTAGATCGCAATGGCAGGAAAGAGGATCAGCAGCCCCACCGCGATGATCTGCAACCCGATGAACGGCAGCAGCGCGCGAAAGATCTCGCCCAGAGAAATGTCGGGGGGCGTTACCGACTTCAGATAGAAGGCGGCCGGTCCGAAGGGGGGCGATAGGAAGCTGACCTGCATGTTCATGGCGAACAGCACGCCGAACCATACCGGATCATAGCCAAGAGAGACGATAATCGGCACGAAGATGGGCATGGTCAGCAGCGCGATCCCGACCCAGTCCAGGAACATCCCCAGGACAAACAGGATCGCCATCATGAACAGGATGATCACGGTCGGGTTTTCGCTGATCCCCGTGATCAGTTGCGAAACAAAGCTGATGCCGCCCATCAGGTTGAAGACGCCGACCAGGGCCGAGGCTCCGATGCCGATCCAGACAATCATGCCGACGGTCTGAAGGGTCTGCATCGCAGCTCCCTTCAGCAGATCCCAGCTGAACTCTCCGCGGATGACCGTCGACAGCAGGACCCCCGCCACTCCGACCGCGCTGGCCTCGGTGACCGAGGCAATGCCGCCATAGATCGAACCCAGGACCATCACCACCACCAGGATGGGCAGGAACAGCCCCTTCATCAGGCGCAGCTTTTCCGCATGGGGAACGTGCGCGGTGACCGCCGGCGGCACGTCATCGGGCGTCAGCCAGGCCCGCAGCAGCACATAGAGCACATAAAGCAGCGCCAGCATGAAGCCGGGAACGAAGGCTGCCGTGAACAGGTCGCCGATCGACACGTTGGCCGTAAGCCCATAGATGATCAGCACGATCGACGGCGGCACCATCGTTCCCAGGCTGCCGCCCGCGCAAACGACGCCGATCGCCAGCTTGCGGTCGTATCCCTGCGCCAGCATCTGCGGCAGGGCGATCAGGCCCAGCAGCACGACCTCTCCGCCGATGATGCCGGACATGGCAGCCAGGATCACGGCCACGAAGATGGTCTGGACGGCCACGCCCCCCCGGATGCGGCCGCCGATCAGGCGCATCGCCTCGAACAGGTCGCGGGCGATGCCGCTGCGGTCCAGGATCGCCGCCATCAGCACGAACATCGGCACCGAAACAAAGACAAAGCTGGAAACAAAGGAATAGACGCGACTGGTGATCAGCGGCACCACGTTCGGGCCGAACCAGCCAAGCGCGAAGATCAGCGTGACCAGCAGCGTTACAAAGGCCAGCGGGATGCCGGTGACCAGAAGGCCCAGCAGCATGGCGAACAGGACCAGGGTCCCGGTTTCGATCCCCAGTGCCTGCAGCGATCCGAAAACTTCCATCAGTTCGCCCCCTTCGGCCCGCGGGCGTAGTTGATGGCCAGGATCAGGAACTGAAGCGCCATGACCCCCAAGGCCACCATCAGCAGGATCTTGAGGATGCCGGGAAAGGCAGGGTTCCATGCGCTGCCCGACGTTTCCAGATGAAAGCTGCCATCGGGACGCCACGCTGCGCGTTTGACCATCTGCCAGGCGGCCCAGGCAAAGGCGCCCGAGGACAATGCGCAGATGGCCGAGATCACGATGTCGGCCATCCGGCGGGGACCGGGCGGCAGCATGTCATAGAGCAGCACGACGCGAATATGGCGGTCCCGTGCCGTGCACAGCAACCCGCCATAGACGAACGAAATGGCGCAAAGAAAGACGGTCGTCTCGTGCGCCCAGTTCGTCGGACGGCCGAAGACATAGCGCAGGATGACCTCCTGGATCAAGATCAGCATGGCCAGGACCAGCCCAAAGGCCGGGATCAGGGCCAGCCGGTCGATCCAGCGGCCCAAGCCTCCCGACTCCGGCACGGCATGATGTTCCTCGCGCGGCATGACTTCAGGTGCGTCCATGGTTCCCCCCCTTGATGAACCGGGCGCACCGGGCGCCCGGTCTGGCGGTGCTTACTGCACCAAGCCTTTTTCGGTGAGATAGGCCGTCAGCGCATCATAAACGCGCTGCGCGGCCGGCGACTGGCTGGCGACCTTTTCCCATTCGCCCTGTGCAATCTTGCGGAACTTGGCACGCTCTTCGTCGGACCAATCGTGAATGGTGATCGTGCCGCTCTCACGCGCCTTTTCCACAGCCGCCTCGTCGGCCTCGGCCAATGCCGCAACCTGGACGCGGGCAAAGTCGCGGACCGACTGCGTCATCACCTGCTGAAGGTCCTCGGGCAGCGCGTCCCACTTGTCCTTGTTCATCGAAATCTCGACCAAGGGCATCGAATGGAATCCCGGGTAGACGGGATGCGGTGCGATCTCGTTCAGGCCCTGTGCCTGGTTGGTCGAAAACACCGTATAGTCAGCAGCGTCGATGACCTTCTTGTCAAGCGACGTGAACACTTCTGACCCTGGCAGGTTGACGGGCGACGCGCCGGCGGCCGCAAAGACCGACTGCACCAGGCCTTCCGGTGCGCGGATCTTGACGCCCTGCAGGTCCTCCACGCTGTCAAGCGGCACGGCACTGACCAGCGCCTCCAGCCCCGGTGTCGTGGCACCGATGAACTGCAGGCCATAGGGGTTCATGATCTCGTTCAGCAATTCGGAGCCGCCGCCGTTCTCGACGAAGTCCAGCATCTGTTCCGGGTTCGACCAAGCGCCAACCGGGTTGCCCATCAGGCCGAAGGCCGGGTCCTTGCCCGAGAAATAGGAAAGGTCGGTGACGTGCCCGTCCAAAATGCCGGTGGCGATGGCGTCCTGCGTTTCATTATGCGCGACGATCGATTCCACCGGCAAAAGGTTGATGGCGATGCGACCGCCCGACTTTTCGGCCACGTCGGCGGCCCATCCCTGCTGCAGGACAAAGTTCGGGTTGCCGGACGGGTCCGAGGACTGGAAGCGGAAGCTGTGCTCTTGCGCCAAGCCAGGTGCGGCCAGTGCAAGAACGGCCGTGGCGGCCAGCAGGCTGCGGCGGGTCAGGTTGGTCATTGGGTCTCTCCTCCGGTTGAAAAACGTGGCGACGAGGCAAAGGTCTCGGTCGCATGGTCGATGATCTGTTCGGGGGGCAACGCGACGCTGATCCACAGGGCACCCTCGGCCGCGGGGTCAGGCGGCTGCAGCGCCTCAAGCTGGCTGTCGATCAGGCTTGCCGGCATGTAGTGGCCCTGGCGTGCGTTCATCCGCGCCTCGATCAGGCTGCGCTCGCCATGCAGGAACACGATGTCCAACGGCCCGGCAGTCGCACGCAGGCGATCGCGATGCGCAACCCCCAGGGCCGAGCAGGCCAGCACCCCGCGCCGCGGCGCCGCGGCAAGCGCCGCGCCCAACCTGTCCAGCCAGCCCCACCGCATGTCGTCGGTCAAGGGTTGCCCGGCACGCATTCGGGCCACACTGGCCTGATCGTGAAACAGGTCCGCCTCGATAAAGCAGCCGCCGATGCGGTCGGCAATACCGCGGGCCACCGTCGACTTGCCGGTGCCGCAGATGCCCATGACCAGGATCGGCCGCGTGTGCATATTGTCTCCCCCCTCAGATGACGGCGCAATCATGAATGACAGCGCTGTCATGCGTCAAGCCTCTTTATTTCCGCTCTGGAACAGGTAGTTTGTCAAAATCATGAACAAAACACCCAAGATCACCCTTTCTGACGTCGCCCTTGCCGCCGATGTCAGCCCTATCACGGTGTCTCGGGCGCTGCGCAATCCCGACAAGGTGTCGGTCGAGGCGCGGGCTCGGATCGATCGCGCGATCCACGAACTGGGCTATGTCCCGAACCCTGCGGCGCGGGCCTTGGCATCGGGGCGGACCGACATCATCGGGGTCATCATCCCCTCGGTCAGCAACAACGTCTTTGCTGATGTAATGCGCGGCATCGACGAAGGGTTGCAGGGCAGCGGACTGGGGGTGCAACTTGGCACGACACGCTATTCCCCCACGACCGAAGAGGACCTGATCCGGGTTTTCCTGTCGCAGCGCCCGGCGGGCCTGATCGTGGCCGGGCATGACCAGTCGCCGGTCGCGCGCCGCCTGCTGGAGGGGGCCGACTGCCCGGTCGTCCAGATCATGGAGGTGGGACCCGCGCCCATCGACCTGGCGGTGGGCCTGTCCCATTTCCAGGGCGCCCGTGCCGGGGCGGCGCATCTTCTGGCGCAGGGATATCGGGCGCCGGCCTTTCTTGGGGCGCAGATGGACCCGCGCAGCCAGCGACGCCTGGCCGGATTTCGCGCCTGTCTGGCTGACGCGGGCTTGGACGACGATCCGGTCGTCACCACACCCGAGCCTTCGTCCGTCAGCCTGGGATGCCGCCTTCTGGCCGATCTGCTGGCGCGATGGCCGATGACGGACGCGGTCCTGTGCAACAACGACGACCTGGCCCTTGGCGTGCTGTTCGAGGCGCGGCGCCGCAACATCCGTGTGCCGGTGCAGCTTGGCATCTGCGGCTTCAACGATCATGAAATGATGTCCGCTGCCGAACCGCCCCTGACCTCGGTGGCAACAGACCGTTTTTCGATGGGCCGCCAGGCTGTCGGGCTGATCCGCAGCCGGCTGGCCGGGGTCGGACCCGACCGCGGCAGTTCGGTTGATCTGGGCTTTCGGCTGATCCCCCGCGCCAGCACCGCGCGGCGCGACGGGTAAGGTTCCAAGGATGCTGGCGGGCTGACGCAACCGTCAGATGGTCGGCTTCACGGGCAGAAGATCCTGCCGCGTCTGGCCCGGCAGTCCGGCAGTCCGCCATAAACAAAGGAGCCCCCGCGCCTCAGGTCTCGCCAAGGCCGGACGTGCGCCAGAGAACCTGGCGCGTTGTCGGGAACGTCACAGTGTCCCTGATGCCGTCGGACCTCTTCCGCCCTGCCCATGAACCATCGGGGCGCTCGGAAGGCTGTACGATATCGGTGCGGTCCGTCATGGTCCTGACAGGTGCGCATCACGGCGGGAAAGGATGACGAGATGAGAATTCTGGTCTTCAACGCGGGCAGCTCCAGCCTGAAGTTCGGGATCTTCGAAAACGACAAGCAGCTGTTCAAGGGCAGCTTCGATCGCTTTCGCGACGGCGGCTGTGATTACGCATTTCACGACACCGACAGCGAAAAGGGCCATGCGCCGCATGCCGACCTGGCGGCCGCCATCGCGGCGGTTCCCGGTGTTCTTCGGCGCCGTGGCCTGGCGGGACTTCAGGCGGTCGGCCACAGGATCGCACATGGAGGGCAGGGCTTTGCAGCGCCCGCGCTTTTGGACGATGCGGCCATCGCCGCGATCGAGGCCCTGACCCCGTTGGCGCCGCTGCACAATCCCGCCAACCTGGTGGCGGTCCGGCTGGCGCGGGGACTGTGGCCGGATCTGCCGCAAGTGGCCGTCTTCGACACGGCCTTCCACCTGACCAATCCCGGCCGGGCCACCACATATGCCGTTCCGACAAGCTGGCGGCAGGTGGGGCTACGCCGGTTCGGATTCCACGGGACTTCGCACAAGTATGTCGCCCACCGCGCGGCCGAGGAAATCGGACAGCCCCTGGCGGATCTGCGCATCATCAGCCTGCACCTCGGCAACGGTGCCAGCGCCTGCGCCATTCAGCGCGGCATCAGCATCGACAGTTCGATGGGGCTGACGCCGCTGGAGGGGCTGGTAATGGGCACCCGGTCCGGAGATGTCGATCCGGGGGCCTTCGGCTTCCTGCATCGGCAACTTGGCCTGACGATACCGCAGATCGAGAATACCCTGTACAACGACAGTGGCCTGAAGGCCCTGACCGGCAGCGCAGACATGCGGGATGTCGAAGATCGCGCGGCGGTCGGCAACGCCGATGCGCAGGCCGCCATCAACCTTTATGCCTACCGGGCGCGCAAATACGTGGGCGCCTATGCGGCGGCCATGGGCGGGGCGGACGCCTTGGTCTTTACCGGCGGCATCGGGGAAAATTCGGCGTCGATGCGACGGCGGATCTGCGACGGGCTGGGCTTCATGGGGCTGGAACTGGACCACGACCTCAATGCCGGCATCAACCTGAAGGGCCGTGCGGCACCTCAGATCCAGTCCTATGGCAGCCGCGTCCGCGTGATCGTGACGGAAACGGCCGAACAGCTGATGATCGCGCGCGAAGTTGCGCAGACCTTGGCACGCAGGCCGGTGAAGCCGATCCATATCCCGGTCGCGGTGTCGGGCCGGCATGTCCACCTGTCGGCGCAAGCGGTGGAGGCGCTGTTCGGGCCGGGATACCACCTGACGCAGGCGGCCCCGCTGCGGCAGCCGGGAAACTGGGTCGCGGCAGAGCGCATTGCCATCGAAGGTCCCAAGGGGCGGCTGGAACACGTGGCCATCCTCGGACCGCTGCGACCGCGGAGCCAGATCGAAGTGTCGCGCACCGACAGCTTTGCCTTGGGGATTGACGCGCCCGTGCGGGACAGCGGCCAGCTGGACGGGACGCCGCGGGTGCGCCTGATCGGCCCGGCGGGCCAACTGGACACGGACGGCCTGATCGTGGCGGCGCGGCACATCCACACCAACCCGCAGGACGCGGCGCGGATGGGGCTGGAAGACGCCGATCTTGTGGATGTCGAAGTCCTGGGCCGGGACGGACGGGGCCTGACCTTCGCGCGCTGTCTGGTACGGGTTTCCCCAGCAGCTTTCACCGAGATGCATATCGACACGGACGAGGCCAATGCCGCAGGGATCAGCGGCACGGCCGAGGGCGAACTGCTTCGCGATGTCGAGGCGCGCCCGACCGGCTGAGGTCCGCCGGTCAGGCATACGGGTAATTCCCGCGCCACCCGCTTGCGGTGCAGCTATTTGCCGTGCACCCCCGCGGCTTCGGACGGGGCGGCATATCATTGACGCCGCAAATGGCCCCGCCCAGAAGGTGCAAGGCAACCTTGATAGCATAAAAGCGCGCCATGTTTCCGCGAGTTCACGACGGGTCAGGTACAGCGGCGGGGCCATGTCCAAGGTCATTTTAACGATCCTGACAGCGCGGGATGTCTCTCTTTGGACGATGCGGCACGCTGCAACCCTGCGGCGCCGCTGCGCGTTGCATCTGGCAGCACGCACACCCCACGCGCCCTGTCGGATATCACGTCTTTCATGCATGGATCGGCGTACCAATACATGGGTCTCCGATCCGCGCGACATCATCGACCCCTTCGGCGCGCATCCCCTGCCCGCCCTTTCTTCAGGAGTGACAGGATGGACATGAGCCGCACCAGCGACGTTTGGTGGAAGAACGCGATCTTCTATTGCCTGGATGTTGAAACGTTCCAAGACAGCAACGGTGACGGCATCGGGGATTTCGACGGCCTTGCCCACCGGATCGACCATCTGGCCGGCCTGGGTGTGACCTGCGTCTGGCTGATGCCGTTCTATCCTTCGCCCAATCGGGATGATGGTTATGACATCATGGATTACTACAGCATCGATCCTGTGCTTGGCAGCATGGGCGATTTCGTTGAATTCGTGCGCACGGCCAGGGACCGTGGCATCCGGGTGATTGCGGACCTGGTCGTCAACCACACTTCGGACCAGCACCCCTGGTTCAAGTCCGCCTGCGAAAGCCGGGAATCCCCCCATCGTGACTGGTATGTGTGGCGCGACCAGATCCCGGAACAAGGACCCGAGGGGCTGGTCTTTCCCGATGCCGAGAACAGCAACTGGGAATGGCACGAGCCGACGGGGCAGTTTTACCTTCACCGGTTCTACAAGCATCAGCCTGACCTGAACATCAGCAACCCCTTGGTCCGCGACGAAATCCGCAAGATCGTGGGTTTCTGGCTGGAGATCGGGCTGTCGGGCTTTCGGGTCGATGCGGTGCCCTTCCTGCTGGAGACGGACGGGATCGCGGCGCCTATGGCTCTGGATCCGCACAACTGGCTGCGTGACCTGCGGTCCTTCATCGGGCGGCGGCGCGGGGATGCAATCCTGCTGGGCGAGGTGAATCTGGAATACGAGGATGTCCGCCGCTTTTACGGCAATGACGGCGGGGGCGAGCTGAACATGTGCCTCGACTTCAACCTGAACCAATCACTTGCCCTGTCCGTGGTACGTGAGGATGCCGGTCCGCTGGTGCATTCCCTGCGGGCGATGCCCACTCTTCACCCCGACGATGCCTGGGCGCATTTCGCACGCAATCACGATGAATGGTCGCTGGACAAGCTGACCGAGGCCGAGCGTCAGGAGGTCTTCAAGGCCTTTGGTCCCAAGAAGGACATGCAGCTGTTCGGCCGCGGCCTGCGCCGGCGGGTTCCGACGATGATGAAGGGAAACCAGGACCGCATCCGGATGCTCTACAGCCTCGTCTTTTCGCTGCCGGGGGCGCCGGTGCTGTTCTATGGCGAAGAGATCGGAATGGCCGAGAACCTGGATATCCCCGGCCGCATGAGCGTGCGGGCACCGATGCAGTGGTCGGATAAGGAAAACGGCGGCTTTTCGACCGCGGCACCGCATGACCTGCGCAGGCCGGTCGTGCAGGGCAAGCAATGGGGACCGGCCACGGTGAATGTCGCACAACAGGAGCAGGACCCGGATTCGATGCTGAACTGGAGCGAACGCTTGATCCGGCGCCGGCGTGAAACCCCCGAAATCGCCTTCGGTAACTGGCAGTTCATCCCCTTCCCCGAGCCGTCGATCTTTGGTCTGCGCTATGACTGGGCCGACCGCGTGGTGCTGCTGCTGCACAACTTGGCCGACAGCCCCATTAAGACATCATGTGCATTTGACGGAACAGCACAGTGGCAGGGGCTGCGGCACTTGCTGGGTAAGGGCGAGGTGGAATTGCAAAAAAACGGAAGCCTGGCGCTGGACCTGCCGGCCTATGGCGCGCTTTGGGTGCGCGCCGACACGGCCGCTTCCTGTATTTGACGTGCGCAGGGCCCAAAGGACCCTGCCTTGACCCCCCTCACGGTACAAGAGAATGCGCAAGGATCGCCGCCGGCCTTATCGTCTCAGCGGCGCTGAGGCTTGGCCAGCTTCCAGATCGCGCGGCCCATCAGCAGCATGGCCAGTGACAGATCGCTTCCGGGGGACGACGTCTCCTGCACCTGCACCTGCGGCTCGGGGCCCTCGTCCTTCTTGCCCCCGCGCAGACCGTTCCGTCCGCGGCCTGGAGAAGATCTGTCTGGGGGAGTGTCCGCCTTGACCGCGTTGCGCTGCCCCATAGGCACGGGCGTGCCCGTCGTGGTGTCGCGCGCAGTTTGCTGCTCGGTTTCGGCGTTCAGTTCAGCCCCGCCAAGGATGACAAAGGCCGAAAGCCACATCCATGTCAGCAGAATGATCACACCGCCCAAGGCGCCATAGGTTTCGGTATAGCTGCCAAAATTACGCACATAGATCGAGAAGGCCACCGTGCCCAATATCCACAGGAGCGTCGCGACCACGGCACCAACGCTGACCCAACGCCATTTCGGGTCGGCGCGCGACGGGGCAAAGCGATAGATCGCCGCAAGGCCCAGCATCGCCAGAATTGCCATCACGGGCCATTTCAACCAGTTGACCGCAGTTTCCAGCGCAGGGGGAAGATGTCCCAGGGCCACCAGCGACGGCAGCACGATGACAAGCGCCAATCCGGCGATCAGACCCAGGATCATGCATAGCGTGATCGCCAGCGCGGTCAGGTAAAACTTGATCGTGCCGCGATCCTCCTCTTCGTCATAGGCGATGTTCAGCCCCTCCATCAGGGTCATCACACCTTTCATCGCTCCGTAAAGGGCGATGGCTATCCCGAAGAGCGCCACGATGCCTGTCCCAGAACCATTATCGCCGGCAACTTTGGTCACTTGGTCCTGAAGGATGCCAGCCGCACTTTCCGGCAACATCGCCACGACGGTTTCAAGCTGCGCAGCGATCTCGGCCGGATCGAGGATAAGTCCCGCAATCGAGATCAACGCGGCGATTGCGGGAAATATCGACAGCAAGGCGTAAAAGGCCACCCCAGCGGCCACCACCGAGATGTGGTCGCGCGAGATCTCTGTCTTGACCCGCAACAGGATCTCTTTCCAGCCGCTGGCCGAAATGCGGGAAGGTGCAGATGCATTGGCGCCCTTGGCAGCCGGGGAATTGCCCTGTGGCACGTCTTGTGTCTCCTGTGAGAAAAGCGGCGGCCCGCCCCGAAGAGGCTGCCGCCGATGGTCCCAAGGCCGCCGCTGCGATGCGGCGTCCTTGCTTCTTCGCGCTGATCAGACGCGGGTGCCGCTGCCAGACGTGGACCCGGTGCTGCCCGAACCCGAGCTGCTGCCCGTACCGGAGCTGGTGCCGGTGCCCCCGGAAACGGAACTGCTGCGGGAAGACGATCCCGTCGCGCCTGTGGTCGAACCGCTTCCCGAAGAGGAACCGGTGCTGCTGGCCTTGCTGCTGTCCGAGGTAGCACCGCTGTCGTGACGGTCCTTGGACAGTTCTTTTTCGGCCGCATTGGTGACATTCGACACCGAAGCCTTCGCCTCGTCCACGCCGGCGGAAACCGCAGCCTGAACCCGCGCCTTTTCTTCTTCGAAGATGGCCTCGGCCTCGTGGAACAGCTGGTCGCTGTAGCTGCCCATCATCTCGTTCTCGCGCTCGGTGCGCGGCAGCAGGGCCGCCAGGCCAGCACCCAGAAGGAAGCTGGCAGCACCGAACAGCAGCGGTTGCGCATCATAGCCCTCGGATACGGCGCGCGAGCTTTGATCGAACCGGCGGCTGGCGGAGTCGCTGGCCTCCAGTGCCCTGCGGCGGGCCCCCTCAACGCGGCGGCGTGCCTCGTCGCTGAAGCCTTCGGTGCCTTCGCTCAGGCGTTCACGCAGGTGGCGGGCGCGGTCCTTCATATTGTCGGTCATGCTGCTTTCATCCTTCTGGCTGCCAGAGTGCAGGCTGCTGCTGCCTGCATCGCGCGTCTCGCCATACCCGGTCCAGGACGCGGGCCGCGTACGCGTGGCCGGGGTCGGCGGATAGGTGGTGACGCGCGTCGTCGTGCGCTCTGCATGGGGTTCGTGATCGTCATCGTGATCGGGATAGGAACGGCGATGGTCGTCGTGCGAACTGCGCCGGGCATAGTAATGCTGGGCGGTGTGCGTGGGATCATAACCGCGGCCAAAAATAAGCCACGCCAAGCCCACACCTGTCAGCGCCAGCGCCACGGGATTGGCCCGCGCCGCATCGCTGGCTGAGCCAACCCATTCGGATCCATGCTCGCGCATGGTCGAGGACAGACGCCGCGACAGGCCGTCAAGCGAAAATTCGTCCTGAAGGCTGTCCAGCGTCTGGCGCAACGCATCGCGATCCGCCTCGATCTCTCGCTCAAGCTGCTCGGGATTGTCCGACTCAGTTGTCATGATAAGCCTCCTTGACGGCCTGCGCGTCACGCTGGACGTTCTGCACCGTGCGCGACGGCATCAGCGACGAAAGTTTCAGGTCGTTCATTCCCTTGCGCAGCAGGGCATAGGCCAGGATCGCCAGCACCACGCCCACGATCACTGCGCTCCAGATCGGGCCAAGTTCTGTCTCGGCAAGCGCGGCCACCAGTGCGGCGACCAGGACGTTCAGCGTCACCAGACCAATGACGCCTGCGACGGCGATGAAGCCAATCGCCATGCCCGCATGGCTGAGGTTCTGGCTGACCTCGGCCTTTGCAAGCGCAATCTCCTTGCGGACAAGGTCGCCGGACAGCCGGATGGCTTCTGATGCAAGCGAGGCCGGGTTCTGCGTGCGAACCGGATCAGACATTGCGGCCTCCTTCTCCCGGCTTGCGGGTTCCTTGAGCCGACGTCAGCGTGTCGCGGCCGCCGGCGCTGCTGCCTGTTCCGGTGGACCCGGGGTTGGTGACAGGCGAGGAAGAAGTACCACCGGCAGAGGTGCCTGCGCCTGAACCGCTGGACCCGTATCCTGCCGGGCTGGAACGGCTGATATCCGAACCGGAGGAGGTCGAACTGCCGGTGCCGCCGACGCCATAGGTGCTGCCGGTCGCGCCGCTGCCAGCGCCCATCCCGGTGCTGCCGCCACGCATCGAACCCGAGGCTGCGCCCGCAGATCCGGTGGTGCCGCCGGTCCGCGCGCCTGAGTATCCGCCCGAACCATAGCTGCCGCTGCTGCCCGACATTCCGCGCGAACGGCTGCCATAGCTGTTGCGGGCGGGTTCGCTGGCCAGCAGGAACCGGGTGAAGGCGAAACCGGCCAGACCTGCGATGCCCAGGAAGGCGCCAGGGCGGGTACGGGCAAAGGTGCGGACGCTGTCAATCATTTCGGTCACATCCGTTGACTTGAGGCTTTGGGCGATGCCGCCGACGCTGTCGGCCGCATAATCAAACGCGCTGGCGACGGACGAATCGGGATCGACTTCGGACTTGGCCGAACGCAGTGCCTTGGCAAAGTCATCGGCCTGCTTCGACAGGTTGCCACGAAAGCTTTTTTCGCTGCGCATGACGCCGTCCTTGACTCCCTCGGTCAGCTGGCTGACTTTCTCGCCTGCCTGCTCTTGCAGGTTTCCGAGGGTCGAGGAACTGGTCCCGGCGGGGTGATCGGTACTCATATGAGGCCTCCCAATTAAGGTCGCGTTCCAATAAAGGGCCGGCGGCAGGGTGCAGCCGGTCCGTGGTGGCCTTTACAACTGGTAAATCGCGGGAATGTTCCTGCGTATCCCTCCTTCTGTGCGAACGGGCCTGGCGGCTTGGCGCCCTTTGACGCCGGAATGGGCGGATATTGCCGCATTCTGAAAGCGGGCTGGAACATTCACATAATGCGAAGGTTGCTGGCTGGCCCCAAGAGGAGGGGCAGGCTTGGAGGACAAGATGAAGCTCTACACCACATTAATGGCCAGCTGTGCCTTTGCGTTCGCGGCCGTTTCCGCGCAGGCCGATTGCGCCGCAGACTTGGCCCGCTTGACGGGCGAGACCGAAGGATCGGCCACCACCGGCATGTCTGACTCTGCGATGGAGGGGTCCGAACATGGGGACGCGCCGACGGCAGGCAGTGACACCACCGCCATGACGCACGGAACCACGGATCATGGCGGCGCTGAAGCGTCCGGCGACCACGCCGAAGGCATCTCCAAGGACGGTTCTCTTGCTCCGCTGGAAGAGCCGGGTGGCCAGGACCAGAGTTCGCAGGCAATGTCCTCCCAGGATGCGCAGGCGCAGCAGGAAGGCGAACCAACCGCCGCAGCCGAGGCCCAGGCCCTCACCGGGTCCGGCAGCGCCCCCGACGCCTCCACGGGTTCCGACACAACTGCCGGAACCGCCATGTCGGGCGGCACCGCGGATATGGGCGCTGGCACCGGCATGTCCGACACCAGCACCGATACGACGGCGACTGACACCGGGATGGCAGCATCCTCCACCGACAGCACGATGACCGACAGCGCCACGTCGGACATGGCGACCGGCAGCGACATGGCCACCGCCGGCACCGAGGCCGGCATGGACAGCACGATGACCCAGTCTGCCGATGCCGCCACCGATAGTGCGCCGTCCGCCACAGGCATGGCTGCCGAAAGTTCCGCTGACGCCACCACGGACCCGGCCGTGGACATGGCGGATGCAGGTGCAGCCGACAGCGCGACGGGGTCGGGTGACATGAACCGCGACGCGGTGATCCAGCGGGCGCGCATGGCATTGGCCGCGGGCGACGAAGAGGCCTGCCAAGCCGCCGTGGACGAGCTGGAAGCGATGTGATCCCTGGGGCGTTCTTGCGCCCCAAGGACAAAGATCATGCAGATGCGGGGTGCGGCGAACGCATCCCGCGTTTCTTACCTTCTTGTGCCAAGGACAGTACCAATAGCGCGAATGCGGGGCGGCGCTGCCCGAAAGGCCGAAGGACGGTCAGGCCAAGATTTGCAGGCCCTTGCGCCTAACGCTCTTGCGCCTAACGCTTTCGTGCCGGCGTCAGGAAAAAACGCATCATGGCCGTCGTGGCCGAGGGTCCGGCCGCCGTATGGCTGCCTTGGGGTGCACCGCCCGACCAGGCATGACCCAGCCCCTCCACCGTCCAGCTTTCGATCCGCAGCACCTCGTTCTTGTCCCGAAAACGGGCGACCTGAACGTTGTGATCATCCAGTCGTGCGGCAGCGGCGCTGCGGGTCAGCCCCGGCTGCGCACGCAGCGCCTGCGCCACGACCGCCTGCGCGTTTTGCGGGGACACCGTGCGGTCGGCCGCCCCGTGCAGGACGAACAGCCTGCAGCCGGCCCCCTTGCCCCGGTCCGAACCTCCGCCCGACATTGCGGCAAAGGCCGAACCCATGTCCCGCGCCGCGCCGTTCGGCAGCCCGGAATGGCAGGCCACGGCACCAAAGTCGTCGGGGAAGACCGCGCCCAGGATCACGGCCATTGCACCACCTGCGGACAGGCCCGCAGCAAAACGCAGATCGGGCGGCACGGCGAATTCATGGCCGATCGCACGGGTCAGGTCGGTCAGAAAGGCCGCCTCTCCGCCCTCGGCGGCCGTATGGCGCGGTTCGAACCAGTTCCAGCAGCGGTTCATGTTGGACTGGGCGGGCTGGGCGGGCGCGATAATGACCATGCGGTGACGCTCGGCTGCGTCGTGGATGCGGGTGCCGCGGGCAAAGTCGTCGGGGTCCTGGGTGCAGCCGTGCAGCAGCAGAAGGATGCCCGCCGGTGTCTCTCCCTCGACCAGCGAGGCGGGTACGTACAGCCGGTACTGGCGCGACTGACCCGCTGCCTGATGCTCTCGCCAGCTCCAGCTGCCCAGAGCGGCAGCGGCCGGCTCGCCCGCATCGCGAGACATGCCAAGGCCCAGGGGCAGGCCCAGGCCCGACGGCAGGCCCTTGCCCGACATCCCCCGCAGCGGCGCGGCCGAGGCCAGATCCACCGGCGCTCCTCCCAGCCTCGTCTGAATCATCTGCGTGGCTTCGGACAGCTGGCCCGCCCGCATCAGCCGGGTGATCTCGGCCATGTTCAGCTCTGTCGGTTTGGTCATGTTCAGCGTCCTTTGCTGTAACGGCAGGCGTCCAGGACCTTGCGGACCTCGGCACTGGCCTGGATGGTGCCCAGCACCTCGATGGATCGGATGGTGGCCGAGACAAGCTCGGCCGGAATGTCGCTGGCAAAGCGGGCAAGTCCAATCACGCGCAGGTCCAGCATATGGTTAGCATCGGCTAAACCCTGCAACTCGGTCAGGGTAACGTCCCGCAGGCCCATCACGAAATCGTCGCGGATGATGGTCGGGGCAACCGCGTTATCGTGGCGATCCAGCTGCGCCCGGATCGCTGCCCGGATCAGGTCGCTGCGGCTGGCATAGAACCCTTCGCGCACCAACAGATCAATGCGGCCCAGGTCAACGAAACCTAGGTTGATGGTAATCTTTTCAGTATCTGCCGTCCGCGCCGGAGAGGGAGTTGCCATATTATCGGCTCCTTTATCATCCATATGGCTGGTAACAGGAAGGGTATTGGCTGGCCATACGATAAATGGTGGTCGCCTGTCGCGACCTTGCCGAAGGTAGGCGGACATAAGGAATATTGCGTTTCGGCAGCAGGCCGCGAAGCGTCGGCCATGCGGCCGGCGCGGGTGCTTTGGAATTGCGAATCAGGTCCGCCTCAGCGGCGGGCGTCCACCAGATGTGCGGCCTGTGCGCCAACTTCATAGAACGCGGCCTTCAGGCTTCGCAGCGCCACCGGCTGTGCTTGGCTGGGCTGCAGGGGCAGGTCCGCATCAGAACTTTCACCTCGCAGCCACCCGGCAAGGAACCGTCCGAACGCGGTTCCCGGCGCAATCCCGCGCCCGTTATAGCCGCAAAAGCTGACCACCCCCTCCGCCAGCTTGTGAAAGCGGGGAAGGTTGTCACGGGTCATCCCGATGGTGCCGTGCCAGGCGCTTTCAAACCTGACATCGCCCAATTGGGGATAGATTCTTGCCAGGGCGCGCTGTGCCCAAGCCCTGTGCACGGCCGCCCCGGTGTTCCGCAGCGCCCCGACCGATCCAAAGACCAGCCGGTTCTGCCGGTCAAAGCGGAAGGAGCTGAGCACCTCGCGCGTGTCCCAGACCCCTTCACGACCGGGCAGGATCGTGCGGGCAAGGTTGTCCGACAGAGGCGCGGTCGCCATGTTGAAATAGGGAAGGAACACCTGCTGGGTCCGAAGTTGGGGCATCAGATACCGGGTATAGGCATCGGTGGCAAAAACCACCTGCCGCGCAATGACCTCGCCATGCGGGGTCGTCACGCGCCAGCCGCCGCCCTGCGACTGAAGCCCAGTGGCCGGTGACCCCGTGAATATTTGTGCGCCCTGCCCCATCGCGGCCCGCGCCAACCCTCGTGCATAGGCCAGGGGCTGGATGGTGCCCGCGCGGCGGTCCAGCAAAGCACCCTTGTAATGATCCGTGGCCAGCCGCGCGGCCGTAGCGTCAGGGCCCAGCAGTTCGACAGGGGCACCCCGGCGGGACCACTGGCGGTACCGCTCGGCCACTTCGTCCAGGCCGGATTGACCGACGGCGACATGCAGCGTCCCAACATGATTGGCTTCGCAGTCGATCCCGTGGCGCGCGATCAGGTCCCAGACATGGGCTGGTCCTTCGCCTAGAAAGCTGATCAGCCGGTCGCCTGCCTTTGGCCCAAGGGTCCGCAGCAGGTCATCGGGCATCACCCACATGCCGGCATTGACCAAGCCCACATTCCGCCCCGCCCCGCCAAAGCCGATCTCAACCGCCTCCAGCAGGACAACCTTGCTGTCGCGCTCGGCCAGGTGCAGGGCAGTCGAAAGGCCGGTATAGCCGCCGCCGATCACCACAACCTCGGCCCGCACCTCGTCAGCAAGGGGCGCCGTGGCAGGGGCGGCGGGCGCCGAGCGTTCCCAAAGACCATGGCTGAGAGGATCGTTCTGCATCTGGAATGGCCTTTCGCAATTGCACCGCCGGTGCGCCAGAACTTAAGTCCTGCGCCAGCTTCTGCCGATAGGCCAGTTCGATTTCGATCGGCAATGCCCCCTCAGGACCGGCAGGACGATCAGACCGCGAAAAGCGCGCGAAAGGCTCCGGGCCGCTTGGCGACATCTGCCAGCGTGTAACGGTCCAGCGTCACAAGAAAGGCCTCGGTTGCCTCGGCCAGGATGGGTGGCAGGCCGCAAGCGGGGGCGATCAGGCAGGTGCTGCAATCCACCAGCGCGCCCTTGCCCTCGGTGTGGCGCACGACCGATCCGATGGTGATCAGCCCGGCCGGTCGCGGCAGCCGCAGACCACCCCGCCGTCCACGCACGGTTTCCACGAATCCGGCATGGCCCAGGTCCTGAACGATCTTCATCAGATGATTTTGCGAGATGCCGTAGGAATCCGCAATCTGGCGGATCGAGGCCAGGCCTTCGTCCTGTCCAGCCAGGAAGATCAGCACGCGCAAGGCATAATCGGTGTAGCGGGTCAATTTCATACCAGCAATATAGATGTATTTACACAGCATGTATATCAAGCTAATACATGCATTATGAATGCATCTTAAAGGAAGTCGTCATGCCCAGGTCCCTGTCCCAGGACACCATCGATATCATCAAGGCCACTGTTCCCGCTCTGGAACAGCATGGACCGACCATCACCGAGACGATGTATCGCCGGCTGTTCCGCGACCCGCAGATCGCCGCGCTGTTCAACCAGGCAAACCAGAAAAGCGGGGCGCAGCGGCTTGCCTTGGCCGGGGCCGTGCTGGCCTATGCCAAGAACATTGACAACCTGGGTGCCTTGGGTCCGGCAGTTGAGAGAATGGCCCAGAAACACATTGGCTACGCGATCCTGCCCGAACATTATCCGCATGTGGCCACGGCCCTACTGGGCGCCATCGAGGAAGTCCTGGGCGAGGCTGCGACCCCCGCAATCCTGCAGGCGTGGGGCGATGCCTATTGGCTGTTGGCGGATATCCTGATCACGCGCGAAGCGCAGATCCGGGCCGAGATCACCAGCCAGCCCGGCGGCTGGACCGACTGGCGCCGCTTCGTCGTGGCCGAGCGCTCGGTCGAGGCTCAGGGTATCATGTCCTTCATTCTGAAGCCCGAAGATGGTGGTGCGCTGGTGCCGCACAAACCGGGCCAGTACCTGACCCTGCGTTTTGACGCGGCAGGGCTGGAGACGGTCAAGCGCAACTATTCAATCTCCTGCATGCCCAATACCCGGTCCTATCGCCTGACAATCAAGCGGGAACAGGGCGGCGAGGCATCGCAGTTCCTGCACGACCACGCCGCCGTCGGCACCATACTGGAAGCCACGCCCCCGGCCGGTGACTTCCATCTGCCGGAAAATCCGCAACGCCCGCTGGTCCTGATGTCGGGAGGTGTCGGCCTGACCCCGCTGGTCAGCATGCTGGAAGTCGCGGCTGAGCGGCACCGTGACCTGCCCGTTTGGTACGTCCACGGCACCGCCAGCCCCGCCCATCATGCCTTGGATGCGCAGGTGCGCCAAGCTGCCGCGCGGCATGGCCAAGCGACCGTAGCCACCTTTTACGAAAGCGGCGCTTCGGGCGCGGCGGCGGCCGGGCGCATCACCTTCGACTGGCTGCAGGCCCACACGCCGCTGCCCGAGGCTGACATCTATCTGTGTGGTCCCAAGCCGTTCCTGCGTCATTTCGTGCCTGCCATGCTGCGCGCCGGCATCCCCGCTGACCGTATTCACTATGAATTCTTCGGCCCTGCCGATGAACAGCTTGCAGCCTGAACAAAGGTGATAACGGCGCCTTCCAGTCTTGGCGCGACAAACCCGCGCCTGGATCGACTGTGTCAAGGCTTAGTCCGCTCTTCATCCAGCTTTACCCAAACCGCCGGCACTACGCGCGTCCCGGTTCGGTTTGGGTGGGGTGACGGTTCCGTGCGGTGCTGACTGCGTTGGTTTTCGAAACCTTGGGGATGGCCAGCGAAGTCCTGCCAGTTTCGTTACTGAGGCTGCTGCCGCTTCTGGCGAATGGCATACCGGCACAGCTGGCAGGTCCGAACAAAGCCGCTGCTGTGTTCGCTGCATCTTTCCCGTATGTTGCGACCTTAGGCCTCCCGACCGCCGTGCTGTCGCGGCCGATCGCCCCAGACCAGACGCGGCACCGCGCGTCTGGTCTGGCAAACACGCCCGAACCGATCAGTTTCCGCTGCACCTGCCCATCACACTCCAGCACCCGGCCGCCAGACCATGTTAGGCGTCTTTGAGTTACAGGGCCGGCCCGCCGGGCAGGACGATGACGTAGGGTCAGGGCCTGTGAATGACAGGCATTTCTGCTGTATACCCTTGGCAAAGCGACCCAATTTCATTGACATACAAGTTGGCCGCTAGCGCAAGATCAGTCCTGTTTTTGACCTTCGTGATCCGGACCCGGTGCCGCAACCAAGCTGCGGCACCCGTCTTCAGGCCAACCGGTGCGGGTGCATCTCCCGCCCCGGCGGGCGCGTCACGACCGCAGATCGGCGGGCAGCAGCGCCTCGGGCAGGTTCTGGAAGCAGACCGGTCGCAGGAAGCGGCGGATCGACAGGGTGCCCACGCTGGTCGCGCCGAAATTGGTGCTGGCCGGATAGGGGCCGCCATGAACCATGCTGTCCGCCACCTCGACCCCGGTGGGGAAGCCGTTGGCCAGCACGCGGCCGGCCATCCGCTCCAGCACCGGCAGCAGGCGGCGGGCCAGGTCAGTGTCGGCATTGTCCATCTGCAGTGTCGTGGTCAGCTGGCCGCCAAAGCTGCGGGCCACCTGCTCCAACTGCGCCGCATCGCGGACGCGGATGATCAGGCCCAGAGGGCCGAAGACCTCCTCCGCCAACTCGTGGTTCTCCAGCCAATCCTCGGCCGACACCTCGAAAAGATAGGGAGAACCGTTGCGGGCCTCGCAGGTCGTGGACACCAGGGCGCGCACGCCCTTTCCGGCGCCCACACGGGCCGCCCCGCTGCGATAGGCTTCGGCCATTCCGTCGGTCAGCATGACCTGCGGACCCATGGCCGACAGTGCCTCCTTGGCAGAAGCCGCGAAGGCATCGGCCTCGGGGCCGTCCACCACCACGGCGATGCCCGGGTTGGTGCAGAACTGCCCCGCGCCCATGGTCAGGCTGGCCGCCCAGCCCTGACCGATCTGCGCGCCGCGCGCGGCGGCAGCGCCGGGCAGGACGAACATCGGGTTAACACTGCCCAGTTCGCCGAAGAAGGGGATCGGCTCGGGCCGGCTGGCGCAGAGGTTATAGAGCGCGCGGCCCCCGCCAAGGGATCCGGTAAAGCCCACCGCTTTGATGCGCGGGTCCGTGACCAGCGCCTCGCCCACGTCGCGCTTGCCGCCTTGGACCAGGCTGAAGATGCGCGGGTCCATGCCAAGGCGCTTGATCGCTGCCACGACCGCGTCGGCCACGACCTCGCCCGTGCCGGGATGCGCGCTGTGGCCCTTGACCACGACCGGGCAGCCGGCGGCCAGCGCGGCGGCGGTGTCGCCGCCCGCGACCGAGAAGGCCAGCGGGAAGTTCGAGGCACCAAAAACGGCAACCGGACCGATCGGCCGCTGGATCATCCGCATGTCGGGACGCGGCAGCGGCTGACGATCGGGCAGCGCCTTGTCGTGGCGGCGGTCCAGATAGTCGCCCTTGCGGATGTGTTCGGCGAACAGGCGCAGCTGGCCGGTGGTGCGGCCGCGTTCGCCCTGCATCCGCGCCTCGGGCAGGCCCGTCTCGGCGTGGCCGATGGCGGTGATGGCGTCGCCGCGGGCGTCGATTTCCTCGGCGATCGCCTCCAAGAGCGTCGCGCGTTCCTCGCGCGTCGTGGCCGCGAAACCCTCAAAGGCCGCATCGGCGGCGGCGCAGGCCTGCGCAACCAGTTCGGGCGTGCCGACCGAGTATTCATGCGCCTGCCCCGTCGCGGGGGCCGAGGAAAAACGCCCTTCGGTCCGGATCTTCTCGCCCGCGATCAGGTGGTCGCCATGGGGGATATGGGTCATGTTATCGTCCTGTCCGTTCACGCCATTCGGCGTATTTCGTCAGATTTTCTTCGTCCGTGGCCGGATAGAGGCCGATGATCGCCGCGCCGGCATTCACCTGTTCCAGAACGAAATCCTCGAAAGATTCCATGCCGGTGCACTCCTCGGCGATCTCGTCGGCCAGATGCGCCGGGATGACCATGACCCCGTCGCCGTCCCCCAGCATCACGTCGCCCGGAAAGACCGGGGCGTCGCCGCAGGAAATCGGAACGTTGATGTCGATCGCTTCGTGCAGCGTCAGGTTGGTAGGGGCCGAAGGTCGCGCGAAATAGGCCGGCATGTCCAGCGCGGCAATCCCCGCCGCATCACGCATGCCGCCATCCGACACCACGCCCGCCGCGCCGCGCAGCGCCAGCCGGGTGATCAGGATCGACCCCGCGGTCGCGGCACGGCTGTCCTTGCGCGCATCCATGACCAGCACATGGCCCTGGGGGCAGGTTTCGACCGCCACGCGCTGCTTATGATCGCGGTTGCGGAAGACCGTGATCGGGTTGCGATCTTCGCGCGCGGGGATATAGCGCAGCGTGAAGGCCTGGCCGACCATGGTCACGGGCTTCCTTTCCACCGGCACGACCCCCTGGACGAACTGGTTACGCAATCCGCGCTTGTAAAGTGCCGTCGCGACCGACGCCGTGGACACCTTTTTCAGCTTTTCGCGCGTCTCGTCAGAGAGGATGTAGTCGCTCATCATGTATTCCTCAGATTAAGCCGTTTGCCGCCATGAAGCGGTCCAGGTCGGTCTGTTGGGCGGCGGTCAGCGGCCAGGCCGACGGCGCGCGCGTGGGACCGCAGTCCAGCCCCTGCGCGATCAGCGCCGCCTTGACCCCCGTGACGTTCGTGCCGTTCATTTCTTGCGCGCGGATGTCTTCGAAGACGCGCATCCGGTCGATCAGGGCATTGGCGCCGGGATAGTCACCGGCCTCCAGCGCGGCATGAATTGCCACGGAATGCTCCGGCCAGACGTTGATCAGTCCCGATGTGAAGCCGCGCGCGCCCACGGCATAGAAGGTGGGCGCCCAGACCTCGGCCAAGCCCCCCACCCACACGATGGCGGGATCGCAGGCGGCCCGCGCCTCGGCCAGCTTCTGCGGGTTGGGCGTGGCCCATTTGACGCCCCGCACGCCCGGCACCGCGCAGAGATCCGCGATGGCCTTGGTGCCGATGGCGTCGTTGCGCAGATAGATCATCATCGGCAGCCCGCCGGAGGCATCCGACACGGCCTTCAGGTAATCCACAACGCCGCGCGGCGCGACGAACGGATCGGGCGGCTGATGCACCATCAGCGCCGCAGCGCCCGCATCCGCCGATGCGCGGGCCAGACGCTGCGCATCGCGCAACCCGCGTCCCACGCCCGCCAGCAGGGGCGCGCGGTTGTCCACCAGTTGGGCGACCTCCTGCACCATGGTGCAGGCCTCGTCGGTCGTCAGGGCGTAGAATTCGCCCGTGTTGCCGTTTACGACCGGCATGTGCAGCCCGGCCGCCAGCGCCCGGTCCAGGATGGGCGCCAGTCCCGTGGGCGCGACGTCGCCCCGGTCGTCATAAGGGGTGACGAGGATGCCCGAGATGCCCGTCAGGGCCTGATCCAGTGCCATCATCAGAAGATATCCGGTTCGCCGGCGGCGCGACCAAAGCCCCGCTCGAGGTAATCGAAGTCGCAGCCCTTGTCCGCCTGCGTAACATGGCGCGAGAACATCCAGCCCCAGCCCCGTTCAAAACGCGGATCGGGTGCCTGCCAGGCGGCGCGGCGCGCCTCCAGTTCCGCCTCGTCCACCAGCATGTCCAGGCGGCGCGACGGCAGGTCCAGCCGCACGATGTCGCCGGTCTTCAAAAGGGCCAGCGGCCCGCCGATATAGGCTTCGGGCGCGACATGCAGCACGCAGGCGCCATAGGAGGTGCCGGACATCCGCGCATCGGAAATGCGCAGCATGTCGCGGTGCCCCTGCTTGATCAGCGCCTTGGGGATGGGCAGCATGCCCCATTCCGGAAAACCCGGCCCACCAAGCGGCCCCGCATTGCGCAGCACCATCACCGTGTCGGGCGTGACCTCCAGGTTCTCGTCATCGACCGCCGCCTTCATTTCCGGATAGCTGTCAAAGACCAGCGCCGGCCCTTCGTGGACGTGGTATTTCGGATCACAGGCGGCAGGCTTGATCACCGCCCCATCGGGACACAGGTTGCCGCGCAGGACGGCCAGCGATCCTTCGGCATAGACCGGGTTCGACAGGGGCCGGATGACGTCGTCGTTGAAGACCACTGCGCCTTCCAGGTTTTCGCCCACGGTCTTGCCGGTGACGGTCAGGGCCGACAGCTCCAGCCGGTCCTCGATCTGCTTCATCAGCGCGCGCAGGCCGCCCGCATAGAAGAAGTCCTCCATCAGGTAGTCCTTGCCCGAGGGACGGACGTTGGCCACCAGCGGCGTGACCCGGCCCAGTTCGTCCAGCTGGTCCAACGTCAGGTCGACGCCGGCGCGGCGGGCGATCGCGATCAGGTGGACAACCGCATTGGTTGAGCAGCCAGTGGCCATTGCAACGATGGCCGCATTGCGGACGGCGGCCTCGGTCACGATGCGGTCGGGAGTCAAATCCTCCCACACCATGTCGACGATCCGGCGGCCGCAATCGGCCGACATGCGCTGGTGACCCGCATCGACCGCGGGAACCGAGGAGGCGCCGGGCAGCGTCAGCCCCATCGCGTCGGTGATTGCGGTCATCGTGCTGGCCGTGCCCATGGTCATGCAGACCCCGGCCGAACGGGCAATGCCGCCCTGCAGCCCCTGCCACTGTTCGTCGGTGATGTTGCCGGCGCGGCGTTCATCCCAGTATTTCCACGCATCCGAGCCCGAGCCCAGCTTTTGCCCGGCATAGTTGCCGCGCAGCATCGGCCCGGCCGGCAGATAGATCATCGGCACGCCCGCCGTGATCGCGCCCATGACAAGGCCGGGCGTGGTCTTGTCGCATCCGCCCATCAGCACGACACCGTCCAGCGGATGGCTGCGGATCTGTTCCTCGGTCTCGATGGCCAGGAGGTTGCGATAAAGCATCGAGGTGGGCTTGTTGAAGCTTTCGTCGACCGACAGCGCGGGCAGTTCGACCGGAAAGCCGCCCGCCTGCAGGACGCCGCGCTTCACGTCCTTGACGCGTTCGGGAAAGTGCGAATGGCAGCTGTTCAGGTCGGACCAGGTGTTCAGGATGCCGATGATCGGGCGGCCCATGAAGTCGGCCTCGGAATAGCCCAGCTGCATCATGCGGGAACGGTGGCCGAAGCTGCGCAGGTCGTCCGGCGCGAACCATCGGGCGCTGCGCAGATCGGCGGGTTTCTTGGTCGTGGTCATGTCTACCTCGGGTCGGTCTGCGTGTCAGGTGGCGGGGCGGCGGTCACTCTTCGCCGCCAAGCTTGAGAGGATTGTCCCCGACCGGCCCGCGGGTGGCGCGGTATTCCCCGTAAAGTTGCCAGGCGATCGACACCACGGCCAAGGCGAGGAAGGTCCCCGAAATCGGGTTGGTCAGGAAGCCGGTGAAGTCGCCGCGCGACAGCTGCAGGCCGCGGCGGAAGCTGGTCTCGGCCATCGGCCCCAGGATAAAGCCGATGATGAAGGGCGCAGTCGGAATGCCCGCCTTTACGAAGGCATAGCCCAGCACGCCAAAGGCAAGGATGGTCCAGATGTCGAAGACGCGGCTGGCCAGGCCAAATGCCCCCACGGCGCACAGCACCAGGATCACCGGCAGCAGGATGTGCTTGGGGATGGCCAGCAGGCGGATGAAGATGCGCAGGCCCCAGAATTCCAGCACCAGCATGAGAAAAGCCGAGACGATCAGCGCGGCAAAGATCGTGTAGACCAGCGGCGCCTGCGTCAAGAACAGCATGGGACCGGGCTGGATGCCGTGGATCATCAGGCCGCCCAGCATGATCGCCGTGACGGCGTCGCCGGGGATGCCCAAGGTCAGCAGCGGGATCATGGCGCCGCCGATGCCAGCATTGTTCGCGGTCTCGGAGGCGACTACGCCCTCGATCGTGCCCTTGCCGAACTGCTCGGGGGTCTTGGACCGTTTCTTGGCGGCAATATAAGCAATGATGTTCGACGTGCCCGCGCCGATCCCCGGCAGGATGCCGATTCCGATGCCGATCAGCGCGCTGCGGGTGGCGTTGGGGATCTGGCCCAGAAACTCGGCCATGGAAAAGCCAAAGCCCTTGATCTTGACCATCGCGGCAGGGGGCGCGGTGATCGGGCTGCGCGCGGTTTCGGCCACCTTGATGATCTCGGCCACGGCAAACATGCCGACCAAGACCGTCAGGATCGAGAAGCCGGCGTTCAGTTCGACCTGACCAAAGGTAAAGCGGGTAATGGCGTCGACGGGCGCGATGCCCACGGTCGAGACGGCAAAGCCCAAGACGCCTGCGAAGATCCCCTTGGCCATCGACCCCGAGGACAGCGTCGCGATCAGGGTCAGCGAAAAGACCGCAATGGCGAAATATTCATGGGGTCCGAAGGACAGCGCCACACTGGCCAGCGACGGCGCGATGAAGGCCAGCGCCGCGATCGACGCGATGGTGCCCAGAAAGGAAAAGACGATGCCCACGCCAAGCGCCTTTGCGCCCTCGCCCTTTTCCATCATCGGGCCGCCGTCGAAGGTCGTCGCAATCGAGGACGGCGTGCCGGGGATCTTCAGCAGGATTGCCGAGATCAAGCCACCTGAGGTCGCACCGACGAACAGCGCGATCAGCAGGGAAATGCCCGCCGCCGGTCCCAGGCTGTAGGTCATGGGAAGGCACAGCGCGATGGCCATCACGGCCGTCAGGCCAGGCACGGCGCCGAAGACGATGCCGACGGCTACCCCCGCCACCATGAGCAGGAATATCTGCGGAGACAGGACGGCGGCGAAGCCTTGGATCAGAAGGTCGAACATGGATCTGCTCTCAGTTCAGCCAGGCGACCAGCGGCCCGGCGGGCAGCAGCAGGTCGAAGCCATAGCGGAAGGTGGCGAAGATGACGGCGGCGACGCTGGCCGCGAGTCCGGCATAGAGCGCAACCGGCGGGCGCCCGGCCCGGGGCGCCAGCACCATGAACTGCAGGAAAAGATAAAGCGCCGTGGCGATGGGAAAGCCAAGCGGGCGAAGGGCCACGATAAAGCCCGCGATCAGCAACAGGGTCAGCACCACGGTCAGCGCACCGCCCCATTCGGCCGCCTGTCCCGCTGCCGCCTGGCGGCGCGAGGCCCCGAAAAGCTCGATCAGGCCCAGGCCGATCATCATCCAGGCCAGGACGAACGGCACGGTCGCCGCATCTACCCCGTCCTTTGCAGGCAGCGCAGCTGCCATGCCAAGATAGCCGATCCCGGCGCCGGTCATGGCAAGACCGACGATCACGTCCTTGAGCCGCATCGCGCAGCCTCCCTTGCTGAATGGCTGGGTGCCGGTGCGGCCGCGCGGGCCGCACCGGCAAGTGGTCAGCGCGCGGCCTGCAGCGCGTCGCGATACGGCATGTAGGTATCGCGGATCTCGTTCAGGCGCTCGACGCCCTCTTCTTGCGGCAGGAAGGCGACGGGCTGCTTGAAGCCCTGCTCCAGATCCTCGGCGTATTGCGGATTCTCGGTGATCTGCTTCATCACCTCGCCCATCTTGTCCACGATCGCCTGATCGGTCCCTTCCGGGAAGGCGATGATGTAGGGGTTGTTCATCACGAAGTCGACGCCCTGCTCCTTGAAGGTCGGGATGTCGCCCAGCAGCGGGTTCCGTTCCTCGTTGGGCTGGCCCAGCACGACCATCTGGCCGCTTTCGACATAGTCCTGCACCGCGCCATAGGCGATGCCGGCCAGGTCGATCCGGCCACCCAGCAACGAGGCGATCTTCTCGGACGCGGAGCCGGTGTCCACGATGGTCATCTCGGCGCCGGTTTCTTCCTGGAAGATCAGGCCCTGCAGATGCGAATAGCCGCCGAATTCGGTGCCGAACGTGATGCTGCCCGGCTCGGCCGCCTGGACATCCTCCACCGAGGTCAGACCCGACGACTTGCTGGCCACGAAGACCGCGCCCTGGTCGATGGCGGGAACGCAGCAAATCTCAAAGTCCGCGATCCCGTAATCGGCCAGGCCCGAAACCTCGGCAACGATCAGGTGTCCGGTATGGCCGAACAGCATCGTGTACCCGTCGGGGTCGGCCTGACGCACCGCCGAAGTGGCAATGGTCGCGCCGCCGCCCGGCATGTTGGTGATGACCATGCTGGTGCCTGTGATTTCTTCGAAGTAACGCGCCATTGTGCGCGCGTTGAAGTCAGTGTCACCACCGGGGCTGGCGCCGATGATCACGTTGACCGTGCGCTGCGGCCAATCGGTTTCGGCCAAGGCGGCGGTTGCCGCGAATCCCGTTGCGATAACGGTGGTCGCAAGAATTGCCTTGAGTTTCATCAATCGCTCCTCCCTGGAGTCAGTAGATAATCAATCTCACAATCCACGCAGTAATATATTTGTGCGTCACCCACAAGATCTTTACGGCGTGCCGTTCCTGCTGCTAGCTGAGAAGCGCCGCCCCGGCGGGGCTGAGGAGGAACGGGCTGTGCAAACGCAGACACGACGACGGTCGCGAGCGGACCTGATCCATGACAGGCTGCGGCACCTGATCGTGACGTTGGAACTGCAGCCGGGACAACCGTTGGTCGAAAAGCAGTTGTGCGAAACCTTTGGCGTCAGCCGCACCCCGCTGCGCGAGGCCATCCTGCGGCTGGCCGAGCACGGCCTGGTGACGGTCGCCCCCCAACACGGCACCTTTGTGTCTGTTATCTCTCCACGCGCCGTGCGCCTGGCCCATTTCCTGCGGGAAAGCCTGGAGCTGCCCGTCATCCGGCGCTTGGCAGCGCAGCCGGTCCGGCATCTGGACCGCGCATGGGAAATCCTGCTGGAGCAGAAGATCATGGCGGCCCGAAACGATCAGGCAGGCTTCATCCTGCTGGACGACCAATTTCATCGGGCGCTGTTCGACATCGCCGGCCTGCCCGAGATCTGGGACGTGATCCATGCCAAGAAGGGCCACTTGGACCGCGTGCGGTTCCTTCAGGGCAGCATGCGCGGCGTCACCGTTCCCTTGGCCCAGCACGAGATTTTGCTGGACGCCATCGCCCGGGGCGCCGTCAAGGACACCGAACGCCTTCTGCGCGAGCATCTGGAGGGGTCGCTGGATTTTCTGGAAAAGCACCTGCGCGAGCGGCCGGAGCTTTTCGTGACTGATAGCGAAGGACAGGGCGACCTTGAGTTGCCACCCCTGGCTCTCTAGATGAACGGGAAAACCAGATCGGAGACTGACATGAACGCCCTCGTCGGGACCGGCATCCTGGAGGATCTGCGGACCCGCATCCTTTCGCTCGAACTGCCGCCGGGGGCCCCGCTGTCGCGGTCCGAGCTTTCGTCCCGCTACGGCATCAGTTCGACGCCCCTGCGGGACGCACTGCTGCGCCTGCAGGATGAGGGCCTTGTCGATGTCCATCCCCAGGCCCGCACCTCGGTCAGCCGCATCGACCTGGACCATGCCCGCCAGTCGCATTTCCTGCGCAGCGCAGTCGAGGTCGAGATCGCCGCCCGATTGGCGAAATCCCCGCCCGCAGGTCTGGCCGACGAACTATCACAGCTGATCGCGATGCAGGCAGCCGAGGCCGAGCGCGGCAACCTGCGCGGATTCGCGCATCTGGACCAGGCCTTCCACGCCGCTCAGTACCGCCATGCCCAGCTTGATCAGGTTCAGCGCGTCATCCGGCGGGAAAGCATCCACATCGACCGGCTTCGCGCCCTGCACCTGATGGAGCCGGAAAAGGCGCGCCAGATCCTGTCCGATCACAGGCGCATTGCGGATTCTATCGCAAGGGCCGATCCTGCCGCAGCAGCCGAGGCCGTCCGCCAGCACCTGTCGCAGTCGATCCTGTTCGCCCAGATGCTGACGGCGCACAACCCGGACTATTTTATCGGCCTGCGCGTGGCCTAAGCCCCTGCCCCGGCCGCCCTGTCGCCTCCTCAGATGGGATCGGTTGGACCCGTCATCACCGCCACGTGGCGCACGATGTCCGCCTGCCGGTGACAGCCACTTTTCATATAGACATTCTTCAACTGCGTTCTGACCGTGTCGGTCGAGGTTCCGCGTCCCGCGGCGATCTGGTCCAGCGAAAGGCCGTTGATAAGCGCCTCCACGATGTTCGCCTCGGCACCTGACAGGCGGTGCATCCGGCAGAACGCCCGCGCCGCGTCCTGCAGCGACCGTGCCGGGTTGGACAGGCGGATCACGCAGTCCATGCCGCCAAAGATGTCGCCGCCGCGTCGGCCGGGACGAAAGATGCACGCCCGCAGCGGCAAGGCGCCATCCCGCCGCTTCAGGTGGCCGTGGTGAACCACGGGGCCCTCCGTTGTCCCGGCAAGCACCTGCTGAAGGATGCGCAACAGGTCTGCGTCCCGGCAGCACAGCCGCCCCAAGGAATTCACCGACAGCGCCTCTGTCTCATCGATCATCGCCAGCGCGTTCTGATCGGCCGCGATGACCTTCAACAGGGCATCGATCCGCAGCGTCCCGGATGAGGCATCGGCCACCGGCAAGGGCACCTTGCGCGATTCGAAGGCGCGCGACAGATGCGGCACAAGCTTCGCGATGGCGCGCTTGGCGCCTTCCATGTGCTCTTCATCGGCATCGCAGCCGACGATGCTGAAAAAGCAGTGGCGGTCCTGTTCGCGGCTCAGTGTAACGCCCAGCCCGGTCACCACATCCTGAGGGCGCAGGTATTCGTGATAGAACTGCGTCCGCAAAAGCTGTTCGCGGGGCAGCATCTCGTCGGCCTGCATGACCTTTCTCAACGGCCGGATCAGCGCATGGTCGGTCCAGGGATTGATGGCAAAGTATTCGCGATTGTACCGTCGGACCAACCCTTCATCGAGGCCGCCCGCCAAGGCGAAAGCCCCTGTCCCGGACGCCCTGTCGTGAAGCACCAGCACCGTCTGCCCGTTCGGGATCAGGCTCCGGCTGTGCTCCATGAAGGACTGCCACGACGCCTCGCCGAAGATCGCGGCATAGACAAGGTCGATCAGCGCATCCGTCTGCTGCGACATATCCCGAGCCTGCATTCCAGGACCCCCTGTCACCTTGCACGGCCGTCTCCCCCTTTCGGGGTATTCAGACATATCTCCTATGGGTGCAGTCTGCCGATACCTGTCCCGGATGTCCAACCATGCCGGCCGCGACAGGTGTGTCGGCCCCTCGGACTGGCGAAATCGTGTAATTCGTGGAGATTGTTGATGATCGAGTTGTTGATCAGCGCCTGCGCCTTTTCGGCCCAGTTGTCCAAGCCCGCCCCGGAATGCCGCGACTTCAGCTTTCTTTTTGACGGGCGCGAAGTCAGCATCATGACCTGCATGATGCATGGGCAGTCCGAAATCGCGAAGTGGAGCGAGGCGCATCCTGGAGGGGATGTGGAACGGTGGATCTGCCGGGCACATGACAGGCGGCAAAGCCAGGCGTGATGCAGGAACGGACGAAGGCGGCAGGGATCGCGGCGATGCCGCCCCTGTCTCCAAAGGTTCTGCGATTTGCCGCCTCACATGCAATGCGACAGGGGTGGGGGTTCCGACGCCGTCAAGGGCGCTGCGGCACAGGTGATGTGCCGCAGCAGCCTGTCCGATTATTCCGCGGCGGCTTCGAATGCCTGCGAAAGCTGGGACGTGGCAAATTCCATGGCTTCCTGGGCGGTTGGCACGACCGCGCCCATGCCAAAGAATTCGTGGGTCACGCCGTCGAAGGTCCTTTGCGACACGGTGACGCCTGCGGCCTCCAGGTTCTCGGCATAAGTCTCGCCCTCGGTGCGCAGGGGATCGATCTGGGCATTGATGATCGTGGCAGGGGGCAGGCCTTCCAGGTCTTCGCGCTCAACCAGGTCAAGCCGCGGATCGGCAGCCTGCGACGGATCCTCGAACACCTGTTCGACGAACCACTCCATCGCAGGCTTGGACAGGGGCTGCGCCTCGGCGTTCTCGACATAGCTTTCGGTCGTCATGTCGTCGCCCGCCACCGGATAGACCAGAAGCTGGTGGTCCGGCTGGATCCAGCCGTTGTCGCGCGCAGCGATGGCGACATTGGCAGCCAGGTTGCCACCCGCGCTTTCGCCAGCCACGGCAAGGCGTTCGACGTCGCCATTCCACTGCCCCGCATTTTCGACGATCCATTCATAGCTGGCGACCGCATCTTCATGCGCGGCGGGGAACGGATGTTCCGGGGCCTGGCGGTAATGCAGCGACACGACTAGGGCCTGCGCGCCGGCGGCCAATTGACGGGCAGAGGCAGCGTAGGTGTCGATATCGGCGATGACCCAGCCACCCCCATGCCAGTAAACGATGACCGGGAACGGCCCTTCGCCTTCGGGCGTATAGATGCGGGCATTCACTTCGCCCGCAGCACCCGGAACCATCACGTCGGTGGTCCTGATCGTCTCCAGCGCCGGGTCAGGCTCTATGCCCTGTTCATCCACAAGAGCCATGACAGCATCGGCCGGTGTTGGTTGCGCCCGGGTTTCCTCGACCGACAGGGTGCCGATCGGCTTTGCGCCCAGTTCGGTCAACTTGTCCAGAACGGCCTGCATCTCCTGCGTGGGGGCGGCCATCTGGGCAGTATCGTCGCCGGTCGCTTCCTGAGCCGACAGTTGCAGGGGCAACAGTGCCGAAGCCGCGACTGCACCAAGGGTGATACAGGCTTTTGTCGATTTGCGCATCTTCGTCATTCTCCTGATATGGCGTAAGCTGCCGGCCCAACCTGACATCACACGAATTGTTCCCACGCAAAGTATTTAAAGGAGGCGGGATTTTTGTGCTGCCACCGCATCGAAAAGCAGTTTGGCAGACGCTCGCTAAAAATGGCGCAATGCCGTGCCTGTGCTTGCGGTCATGTGCATCAAAGCGTCAGGAAGGGCACAATCGAACCCCTAGGACGCAGCCCTCACTGAGTTCGACAAAGCAGCGGGCACTGCTCAGCATGCGAACAGAGCGCGGTGCATCTGCTCCATTTCCTCCAATCATAGTCGGTCCCGACTGATGCGCCGTGCAGAAAACGAAGCAGATCGACTTCAAGTTCAGTCCCTGCTTGGTTCAGGACTCNGGCAACACGTCTTCAGTCTTTCAGCCGTCCGAACATGATCTCGATACGATTGCGTCTCTTGTAGCGCCGCTTGTCGTATTTCACCGACCTCTTGCGGGACCTCCGGCCGGGGATGCAGGGCTTATGCCTTTGTCTTCCAATGCTTTCCCTATCCACCCAGCGTCATATCCCCGGTCCGCCAGAAGCCAGTCGGCCTGCGGCAGGCTGCCCAGGAGTGCCGCCGCCCCGGTATCATCGCCGTTTCTGTCCTGCCGACATGAAGAACCGGTTGACTGAGCTGCTGCCGGTTTCATGTGCGGCAGG
>KZ836060.1 GCA_003255745.1 Paracoccus saliphilus | reverse complement strand
CTTGAACGAGGTCATCCATCGAACGCGTCGAAACGCCATGGACATAGGCCTCCTGGATCACGGCTGTCAGAGCCCTCTCGACAGAGCGCCGCGGCTCCAAGAAGGATGGGAAATAGGAGCCGGTGCGCAGCCGCGGGATACGCAGTTCGACGCTTCCGGCCCGGGTCTCCCAATCCCGATCACGGTAGCCGTTGCGCTGTGCCAGCCGCTCGCCACTCTTCTCGCCATAATCAGCGCCGGTCTTGGCGCCGACCTCCAGCTCCATCAACCGCTCGGCAGCAAAGCCGATCATCTCGCGAAGCAGATCGGCATCGCCGCTCTTCTCCATCAGCGCGCGGAGGTCCATCATNCCTAGGTTTGGTCATTGGGTGTAATCCTTGGTTCAGGTTGGTTGTCGCAACCCGACCCTACCGAGAAACCCGATGGCCACCGACAGCTACACCACTTCTGGGGACGTCACCCTGCGTTCCTGCTCCTCAGCGACTCGCAGCGGACTTGGAATTCGAGGACATGGACCGGCTTCGGTCGTTCAACGACACGATCCATTACGTTCTGCCCAAACTTCTGCTGATAGTCATTGCGCTCCACAAGCTCGAGATGACGATCGATCCGGACGCTGCTCGCGCTGAGAGTGCCCTACACCTGTCGAAGCCGCACGACCGGAACATGTTCGAAGGCGCGGCAAAGGTCGGCTTGGTTGACCCTGAAGATGCCCCCGCCGCTGTGGCGGCGCTGTTTGAGAAGATCAAGGAGCGGCACGGTCACCCGCTTGTCTCCTCCTACTACAGAGGCCTTGCAAACTGGCCGGACTTTCTTGATCTGGCGTGGGGGGTGGTCAAGTCCCGCGTCGAGTCCGCACCCTACGAAGAATGCAGAGAGAGCTTGATTGAACAGGCGAGCTCGCTGACAGACGGCTTGTTTGATCACGAGCCGGAACTCTGGAGGGCTAAGGAGAACGAGGCGCATGAGATCCGGATGATCCTGGGAGCTTTCAGGCTGAAGTTCATCCCGGAGATGTTGATCGACGTAACGCTGGTCAAGTCGCTGCTGGATGGTCCCGAGAGAGCTACCCTTGCCCGCTTTCGTACATAGAGAACTGTCCCTTGGGACTGCGGTTGTTCTGCATCAAATTACTGGAGCTCTCCCTGAGGCCATTCTGCATCGGCTTCTCCCAAGCAGCATTTTGAACCCGGTCCCTTCGCTCGCGCGCAGGGCAGGTCAGTAGCCCGTCCAATCAACCCCGGAGCCACGATGAATCACATAGACTTTGCCGCCCGTCAGAAGCACGTCGATCTGCCCGGGATCGCGCACCAGCCAGTCAGGATCGCCTATACAGACGTAGGCGAAGGAGATCCCGTGATCCTGCTGCACGGCATCCCCACGTGGTCCTACCTTTACCACGACGTAGCCGATCAGCTTGCCGCCCAGCACCGGATCATCGCACCTGATTTCATAGGGCATGGCAACTCGGACCAGCGGGACATGTTTGATCGCTCGCTGACGGCACAATGCAGCATGATCCTGGCGCTGATGGACCACCTCGGGCTCGCCTCCGCCTCATTTGTCGGACACGACACCGGCGGCGGGGTCGCCTTGATGATGGCCATAGACAACTCGCAGCGGGTCGATCGGCTGATCCTATCCAACATCGTCGCGTATGACAGCTGGCCGATCGACGACATGATCGACATCAGCCGGCCGGACTGGAAGGCCAAATCGGCCGATGACATCAAAGATTTTCTCTTGGCCGGCTTCAAAGACGGGCTGAGCAGAAAGACACGGCTCACGGACGAGTTCGTCGACGGTATCGTAGCGCCATACGTCACAGAGGCCGGCAAGATCAGCTTGATCCGCAATGCCTCCGGGCTGAATACCAGCCATACGACCATGCTGGTCCCGCGCCACGGTGAGATCTCTGCCGAGACGCTGCTTGTGTGGGGCGCCGACGACCCTTGGCAGCCAGTGGCAGATGGCGAAAGTCTCGCGCGGGAAATACCAGATGCCCGCTTGGTTAAGGTTCCAAATGCGTCCCACTGGGTCCAGCAGGATGCGCCAGAAGAATGGCTGGCGCATGTCCTGCCGTTTCTTCGGAACGGCCACCAAGGTGGCGGGCATTAAATAGCGACGTTGTCCCGGTGAAGTTGAAATCGGGTCAGGCAAGGAGGTGCTCGGGGTTTATTCCTGCAGCTCGGCTTGGTTCCGCGCATCCGTCAGCACTTACGCACAGACAATGTGGAATGCCGACAGTTGAAGCATGCGTCACAGAACATAGGTCGGCAGTTGGTAACGCGATGGAGAAAACAAATGACCGAACGGTCCAGGCTATTCGAACCCGTCAAACTTGGTGATCTCGAGCTTCCCAACCGGGTCCTGATGGCGCCCCTGACCCGCAACCGTGCCCTTGACGATGGAACTCCAGCCAGGATGGCCGAAACCTATTACAGTCAGCGCGCGGCCGCCGGTCTGATCGTTACGGAGGCGACCCAGATCTCGGCCATGGGGAAAGGCTACATCAAGACGCCGGGGATCTATGACGGTAAGCATGTGGCTGCCTGGAGGAACATCACGGATGCGGTTCATGCCGCCGGCGGCCGTATCTTCGTACAGCTCTGGCATGTCGGCCGCATCAGCCACACATCCCTTCTCCCCGAAGGCCGGAACCCCGTATCCTCGACCGACAAGGCGGCGGATGCATCTACCTATACCGAGAACGGCTTTGAGCCAGTGTCCAAACCCGACGCGCTGACGGAGGAAGGTATCCGGGAAACCATCGCGGACTACGTCACGGCAGCGAAAGCGGCCAAGGAGGCGGGCTTCGACGGGATCGAGGTGCATGCCGCCAACGGATACCTGCTTGAGCAATTTCTGATGGACGGCGTGAACGATCGCACAGACGCCTATGGCGGGTCGGTCGAGAACCGGATGCGCATCCTCGAAGAAGTGCTGGACGCCGTGTCCGAAGTCTGGCCTGCGAACCGCATCGGGGTGCGCCTTTCACCGCTCGGGCAGTTCAATGGCGTTTCCGACAGCGACCCTGCGACGAACTATGGCTATGTTGTGGAGCGACTCGACAAGCGCGGGCTTGGTTACCTGCACATGGTCGAGCAGGCTCCGGGAGCCGAAACGGACGCCACTCAGGCGGACATCATGAAGCGGCTGCGGGCGAAGTGGAGCGGCTTCTACATCGTCAATGGTGGCTATGACGGGGACACTGCAGCGAAGGCCGTGGCGGAGGGGCATGCGGACGCGGTGGCTTTCGGGCGGCCCTTCATTGCCAACCCCGACCTGCCGCAGAGACTTCGCTCGAACGCGCCGTTGAACGAAGGCGACGGCAGCACTTACTATGGGGGCGGCGCCGAAGGCTACATCGACTACCCGTTCCTCGAGAGCGGTGTCCCTGAAAACGTCGCCTGATGGCTACTCGTACGATGACGAGATGATGAAGAACGCCCCGCTCGCGCGGGGCGTTCCGGCAACCGATGCACAAGTATCCATGCAATGAAGAAGTCATCTCAGCTATCCTGATCGGCCATCTGAGATCCACTGCGAAGGTTTCTCATGGGCTCATTTAATTCGACCTTCGGCGGCAGCGGGTCGCCTGCGCCGCAATTGCTGGGAACAAGCGCCTAAGCAAGATTCTGACTCATGTCATGGTCCGGCAGAACGCGGATCCGCCAAAGGTCGGGCCGCTCGGAAAGCAGCGCAGCCGATATACGCTGATGGGTGCCCGCGTCGCGGAAAGAACCGGGGTGAAAAGCGTGCCGCGCCCCGCGCAGCTGAAGCGGTCATGGCTCTTATGGTGCCCGCAAAGTTGGCAGAGCAGGCGCGCAGAACGCTGAACCAAATGGCGGCATCTGCAAGTAACAGCAGCGCCGGCCCTAACTCTACGGTCCTGTGGGATGTGGGCGCCTCGGGGTCGGCTCCTCGTTCGGTCGAGAGGTCAGCCACGTTTCTAACACAGGAACAGGCGACATTTTATCTGGTGACAGTATCGGGAAATTCGTGTCGCGCTCCGTCGTCGAGCGGCAAACTACCCTGCGCTTGGCCGCCACGTGTCAAGAAGCCATTCTCCTGAAGGGGCCGAAGAAAAGGGAAAGGCTTGCCTGTTGAAGAACTCTGCCTTCCGCCTGTCACCGTTCTGTTGTGGAAAAGCAATGCTAACCAGCTTACGCTCGGACAAGCATGGCAGGCAGAATCTACCGGATGAGGATGGACCATGAACCGTATCTTAGACCCAAGGCGGCATTATTCCAGCCCGGAAGACATGGGCGACGATGGAGTGAACACGACACTGAACACGACAATGGGCGAGGTCATCGCAGCCCGGTACTCGCGGCGCGGGATGCTCAAAGGCGCGCTGGCGGTGACAGCCATTTCAGGGACGGTAAGCCCGATGGCGCTATTGGCCGGGCGAGCCGAGGCGACGGAAGCGAAGCCGATCTTCAACTTCAAAGAAGTCGTTGCCGGCGTTGACGAGACGCATCATGTGGCGGAGGGCTATGATGCCAATGTTCTGCTGCGTTGGGGTGATCCGCTTTTTCCCGACGCTCCCGATTTCGATCCGCAAAACCAGAGCGCGGACGCTCAAGCGCGGCAGTTAGGTTACAACAACGACTTCATCGGCCTGGTGCCGACACCAAATGGCGACGATATCTCGCAGCGAGCTCTTCTTGTGGTCAATCACGAGTACACCACCGAGGAATTGATGTTCCCAGGTCTGCGCGAGCAGGAGGAGGCCGGCTTCGAGGGCATGACGCAACAACTCGTCGACATCGAGTTGATGGCGCATGGCGGTTCGATTGTCGAAATTCGCAAGAACAACGGTCGTTGGGAGGTAGTGCGGGATTCCCGGTACAACCGCAGGATCACGGCAGAGACCGAGATGGAGATCACCGGTCCTGCGGCGGGTCATGACCTGCTGAAGACCAGCGCTGATCCTGAAGGACGGCGCGTCATGGGCATGCTGAACAATTGTGCGGGCGGCGTGACCCCGTGGGGCACCTGGCTTTCTGCCGAGGAGAACTTCAACGGCTACTTCGGCGTCAATGTGCCCGAAGATGGGCTGCCGGTTGTTGAGGCTCAGTATGACGACCCTCAGGCCCAGACCAAGGCGCAAGACGAGCGGGACGCGGCTTACCTTGCTCGGCGCGACGAGATCCTCGGCGGGCTCGACAACCTCGACCTTATGGAGCGCTATGGCGTCCCCGGCGCCTGGTATGCCTGGAACCGCTTCTACGACCGCTTCGAGGTCGCAAAGGAACCCAATGAGCCGAACCGCTTCGGATGGGTGGTCGAGATCGACCCGAGGGACCCCAATTCGGTGCCGAAGAAGCGAACCGCCCTTGGCCGCATGAAGCATGAGGGCGCTGAGAACGTCGTTAACGGCGACGGTCGCCTCGTCGTCTACATGGGCGACGACGAGCGGTTCGACTATGTCTACAAGTTCGTAACGGCGGGCGCCTACGATCCCGATGACCGTGCCGCCAATATGGACCTGCTGGACGAGGGGACGCTTTATGTTGCCAAATACAATGTTGACGGCACCGGCGAGTGGCTGCCGCTTGTTCATGGCCAAGGGCCTCTGACCGAGGAAAACGGGTTCCGTGACCAAGCCGAGGTTCTGATCAAGACGCGGCTGGCGGCTGACGCTCTTGGTGCTACCAAAATGGATCGCCCGGAGGACATCGCGCCGGGTCCGGATGGGCAGATCTACGTGATGCTGACCAACAACACCCGTCGCGCCGCCGAAGACGTAAATGCCGCCAACCCGCGGCCCGAGAATGCATTCGGCCATATCGTGTCGATGATCGCGCCGGAGGGCGACCATGCGGCCGAAACGTTTAACTGGACGATCCTCGTCAAATGTGGAGACCCATCGATCGCAGAAATCGGCGCCACGTTCAGCCCGGACACGACGGAGAATGGCTGGTTCGGCATGCCGGACAACTGTGTCATCGACGCACAGGGGCGGCTCTGGATATCTACGGACGGAAACAGCGCCGAGGAAACAGGACGGGCCGACGGCTTGTGGGGTATCACGACCGATGGGGAAGGCCTTGCCACCTCCGTGCACTTCTTCCGCTGCCCCGTGGGCGCAGAGCTCTGTGGGCCGTTCTTTACGCCGGACACGGAGTCGCTGTTCGTCGGCGTGCAACACCCTGCGGAGGGCGGCGAGGATTGGCCTGAATTTGCACGCGTCTCAACGTTCGACGATCCTTCGACGCGCTGGCCGGATTTTCAGGACGGAGTGCCGCCACGGCCGGCGGTGGTGGTGATCACGAAGGCAGGCGGCGGCAAGATCGCGGTTTGATAGCTTGACGAGTTGCGGGCACTTTCAAATGCCTGCGACTCCCTCACTTGCAGGCTACGTGCGCCTCCGGCTTGGCAGCGACCTGCACCTTGCAGCTCATGGTCTTTCGACTGATGGCATCCGTGGGGCGTCTACAGCATTGCAACCCTCGGCCACCTTTTTCTGCCCGCGCCACAGGATGAAGAGGCCGGACATCACGATCAGCCCCGCCCCCACGAGCATGCCGATGGTAAGCGTCTCACCGAACAAGAGGATGCCCAGGGCGGCACCGAACAGAAGCCGGGTGTAGCGGAACGGGGTGACGGCAGACACGTCTCCGGTGCGCATCGCCTTCATCAGGCACGAGTAGGCTCCGATACCGACAAGAATGGCGCCTGACAGCAGCAAGGCGGTACGCCCATGGGGAAGCTGGAACGCTTCGCCCTGCCAGAGAGAAAACAGCAGGCCGGCAACCGCCAGAGCCAGAAATCCGTAGAGGCCAAGTATCGCGGTGCTCAGGCTGCGTGGGGCGGCGCGGCTGGCAAGATCGCGCCCTGCAAAGCCCAGCATCCCGATCAGCGCCAGAAGTGACAGGGCAGAGAAGCCCTCCGTGCCGGGCCGAAGGATGATGAGCACCCCCATCACCCCTAGGCCTAATGGCTGTCCACCGCCTCCAGCCCACGCGCTCACCAAAGATCACCGCGGCAGAGGCCACCACAACCAGAGGCGTTGCCTGCAGGATCACCGTTGCAGTCGAGAGCGGGATCAGCGCCAAGGCTTAAACCTGCCGCGGAAGATCGTCATCGATAAGAGCGTGGCCAACACTGAGGGCATCAAGGACATCAACCGAATGTTGAAGCGCTTCGGCTGCCCGGTGCCGATCGAGATGGTGCGGATCATCTCCTCGCGCTGCGCGGCCAATGCAGCCCCGCGGCGCTGGTCCTGCAGCGCGCCGCGGACCATCTCGGGCTCGATGGGCTCTGCCCAAGGCGCCGTCAGCAGCGGTCCGCTGCCCGGGGCCCAGTCCCGCTGGAGAAGGTCGTGCGGGGCCCCGCTCGCGCCGCAGGGCATCGAGGACCGCCTGCGGATCCTCGGGCGGCAGCGTCCTCACCAGCGGCGCCATCGGGCAGGCGGGACGCATCTCGTCGCGGAGTGGACCGACGCGCCGAGAAGGATGCCGGCCCGAGATAACCAAAGCTTGAAACCTCTACATGGCGGCCGGCAGCGCGCGCAAAACCGCTTGATTGAGAAGGCTCCGTTACCACAGCCCCGATCCTAATTCGATTCAATCACCGTCAGCACGATCTTGCCTTGGATATGCCCTTCGGCTGCGCGCTCGTGTGCTTTGCGAGCCTCGGCGAGCGGGAATGTGCTGTCGACGGCGATTCGGATCGTTCCTTCTGAAAGCAATTGCCCAACCGTATTGAGTTGTGGACCGCTGGCGCGTACCTGCGTTGTTGAAACGGACACGCCATACATTTCCGCTTCATCGCCCCCGGCGGCACCCAAGCCAAAGATTGGGAACAATGCGCCACCGCGCCGGAGGGTACGGAGAAAACGCCTCGTCTGCGGCCCGCCGATCGCGTCGACGACGAGATCAAAATCACTTACCGCTTCTTCGGGAACGATCTTGGTATAGTCGATGAACGCGTTGGCACCAAGATTACGCAAGAATGCTTCGTGCCTGCCAGACGCAACAGCCGTGACATGCGCCCCCTTCCACCGCGCGAGTTGCACCGCGAAGTGACCAACGCCGCCCGCGGCGCCGTTGACCAGCACGGTCTTGCCCTCGAGGGGAACAGGCGCATGCTGGGTGGACTGCAGCGGGTTTGGAACATCGTGCCCTTGCTCGATCAGGAACTGCCACGCTGTGAGTAGCGACATTGGTGCGGCAGCTGCCTGGACATGATCGATTCCTGCAGGCTTGGGCGCAAGATCGGAGACAGGAACGCTGACATACTCGGCATAGGCATTCGCAAATCCGTCGGGGAAGCGGACCATCGAATACACTTCGTCTCCCACCATGACCCCCACCACGTCTGGCGCGACGGCAGCCACGGTGCCCGAAATGTCTGTTCCAAGGATAAGTGGAAAGGACAGATCCGGTCGCCATTCAGGCGGCAGGATCTTCATGCCGTCGCGCATGTACCAGTCGGGCGGGTTGAGGCCGATCGCATGGACGCGCACGAGCACCTCTCCCGGCTGGAGGTCGGGGCGCGGTGCATCCTCGTATCGCAATACCTCTGGCCCGCCGAATTCATGTTGCCGTATTGCTTTCATCGTTTCTGTCGACACCGCGCGATCCTTTCTTGTCAAAAAATCCGGCGGTCGAGGCCGGTCAATTTCACTCTGCGGGCATCGGGCCCGTGCTCCCCAAGTAGACCTGCACTTAGCCGTTGATAATGTCGCTAACCGTCGTATCAATCGTGCCATCATGGAACAGATAAAACTGGAACGCCTGACCGGCTTGATCGCTTTCGCAAGGGCTGGATCAATGGGCAGCTATACCGCCGCCTCGCGCACGCTTTCGATCTCGCCCTCCGCAGTCAGCAAGAGCATCCAGCGGCTCGAACAGCAGTTAGGGGTGGCACTCTTCACACGCACCACCAGATCTCTGTGCTTGACGCCGGAAGGTCGCGAATTGCATGCGCTCGCACTCAAGCTGCTGCGCGATGCCGAAGAGATTGAGCAAGTCGCAATCAGGGGTCGTTCCGAACCCTCTGGGACGTTGTGCATCGCGGCACCGATGCCAATTGGCATCCACCTGATCGCACCCGCCCTGGCCGCATTTCGCAGTCGCTATCCGGCTGTACTGGTGGATCTGCGGCTGAGCGACCAGATGGTCGATATCGTGGAGCAAGGGATCGATATTGCGGTGCGGATCGGAGACCTCCCCGACTCCCGCCTGTTGTCGCGTCGGCTTCCGCCTTACCGTCTCTGTGGCTTCGCGTCCCCAAGTTATCTGGCGGCGCGAGGAATACCGCTTCATCCGGATGATCTGGCGGACCATGATACGGTCAACCTGCGCTATCAAAGCACCGGACAGGCTTATCGCTGGCCCTTCCGGGTCGGTAGTCGAGAGGTGGAAATTGCGCCCGCGTCGGCAATCATGGTGGACGCGAGTGAGGCGGTGACCCGAGCGATCGTAGCTGGCGGAGGCATTGGCATAATGGCAACATTCATCGCTGCGCCCTATGTAAAGCGCGGCGAATTGGTTCCGGTACTGACACCCTTCGCAGTTGATCGAAACAACATGACGGCGGTCTGGCCCGAAAGCCGACGCGCCAACCCAACAGTCCGCTCTTTCCTCTCCTTCCTGCACGAAAGCGCATTGAGTCAGTTGGTGTGATGTTCCGATCACGAGTGACTAAGACCCCTTTCTCTGGACGACCGCTTTCCGCAGGCCATGAACATGATCACGCTCGGAAACGGCGACATTGTCAGCTGCTAGCGTCCGAGACAGACCTCACGTTAAAAGCCGGGGCATCGCGGTCAGCCATGGAGGCGTTCGTATCTTCGGCCCTGATCGCCACCTGCGCAGTCAGTCAGGCTATCGCGGCGATCCGGTTCAGGACTGGCTATACGAGCAGTTGCAGCGGATCGAGGGGGCATGCCGTTACCAAGCTTGTTCAGCCTTGATGTGAGGTAGGGTCGCTTCCCCCCTCTCGCGATGATCCCGCATGGGCGTTTCGGACGAAGTGTATGAACGCTTTCAACGCGGCAGAGGGATAGCGATTAAGGGGATAGTAAAGGTAAAAGCCAGGCTGGGCGGGGCAGAACGGCTCTAGAACCTGTACCAGCCTGCCAGACGCAACCAGCGGCGCGACGAGGAGGCTGGGAAGACAGGCTACTCCCATCCCGGCCACCACTGCATCCCGCAGAATGCCGGTGTCGTCGACTGTAAGACCGGCTTCCACAGATATCTCTATTGGACGTCCGTTCTCTTGGAACCTCCATCGATAGAGTTCCTGTGATTGCTGCCACCGATAGTTCAGGCAAACATGCCGAAGCAGGTCTCGGGGGTGATCGGGTATAAAGCTGCTCCCAAAGTAATCAGGCGAACCTACCACCGCGGTATGCAGGTCGGGAGTCAGGCGAACGGCCGCCATGTCCTGTGCAACCCGCCCGCCAATACGGATGCCGGCATCCTGCCCCTTGGCAATGATATCGCTCAGGCTGTCGTCGATGGTAAGGTCCAATGCAATGGCGGGAAAAGCCGCAGCAAAGCGCGACAGAAGTGGGACCAGGGTTAGCTCTGCCGCAACCCGCGGCAAATTTAGCCGCACCACACCGCTTGGCGTTTCGCTCATGGCCACAACTTCATCCACGGCAGTGTCGACTGCCGCAACCAAGCCCGGCAGCCGCTCGAACAACACGTCACCAGCCGGCGTCAAGCTGACGCTTCGTGTTGTGCGGTTCAGCAACCTCACTCCTATGCGTGCCTCGAGTTGGCTCATTGCCCGACTAGCCGCCGACGGCGTCATGCCGAGCCGTCGTGCCGCGCCGCGAAAACTGCGATCGCGTGCAATGGCCATGAAGATCAAAAGCTCCTGATAGTCCTTGCCCGTCACATTGTTGCTCCCTGCGCAACAGCATCATGCTATTGTTGCCACTAGTGATCAATGACGTGTGCCCGTATTTCGGATCAAAGACGCAGCCAAGATTGGCGAGAAACATAGAAAGTCAGCATATGACCATCAACAACCTAGCTGCATGGCAGCGGCAACCGGGCAAGCCGCTGTCGATCGCTCCGGCCGAACTTCCCACGCTGGCGCACAACGAAATCCTGGTGAAGAACGAGGCGGTCGCGATCAATCCGCTGGATTACATTCTCCAGGACATGGCCTTGCTGCCTTGGCTTGACTATCCTGCCATCATCGGCAGCGACGTCGCCGGGACAATTGTTGCAGTCGGCGAGGGAGTTGACCGTTTCGCTGTGGGCGACCGCGTGCTGGGACAGGCAGTCGGTACCACGGTCAACCAGCCGTCGCAGGGGGCATTCCAACAGCATAGTGTTGTGCTCGCGCACATGGCTGCGCCGATCCCGGACGAGATGAAGGCGATCAACGCTGTGGTGCTGCCACTTGGTCTCGGCACGGCCGCCTCCGGACTCTACCAACCCGGCAATCTCGGCCTGCGCCACCCGTCGGCCAATCCGCAACCCAGTGGGGAAACGTTGCTCGTCTGGGGTGCGTCATCGAGTGTTGGGTGCAACGCGGTGCAGCTTGCAACTGCATCAGGTTATGAGGTCGTCGCCATTGCCTCGCCTGACCATGCGACGATGGTTCGGGAACTGGGTGCTGCACAGGTGCTCGACTACAGAGACGCCAATGTGGTTAATCAGGTCGTAGAAGCGTTGCGCGGCAAAATTCTGGTCGGGGCGTTCCATGCCACGGGCAATCTAGCCGATACGTTCAAGGTCATGGGTCAAGTCGAGGGGCGCCGGCTTGTCGCGACGACACTGCCTGCGCAGATCGAACCACCCGCAACGGTGGAGGTGGCTGCAATCGCCGGCACCAGCCTGCGAGACGATGAGGTCGGACCGATGATCTACTGCGACTTCCTACCCGCGGCGCTCGCATCAGGTAGGTATGTCGCCGCGCCTTCTCCCAAAGTTATTGGTCGTGGCCTGAAGGCACTCCAGCATGCTGTGGACGCTCAACGAAAGGGTGTCTCGGGATATAAGCTCGTAGTCGACTTATCGCGATCAGAGGAAGCTTAAGCGCTAGTCATCCTACACAAGCGCTCATCACTTATTTCCAGCGTTATCCGGGAGCTGGCGCGGCATACGTCAGGATTGCCCGGATGCCATGAGCAGTTGTGGCATCCGGACGAAGCCGTTGTTCACCTCAGTCACAGTCATGGCCATATCTTGAGCAGTCCCTAACGTGAAGAGACATCGCGGCAGACGTCGATGAATGCCCTCAATGCTGCGGAACCGAGGCGGCTCGGATAGTAGAGGCGAGGGCCGTCCATACCGGACCAGAGATCGGGGAGGACGGGAACGAGCGTTCCGTCGGCAAAATCCGGCTCCAGCCAATTGCGGAAGGCGCCAATGATACCGATCCCGGCCCGGGCATAGGCGCGCCCGTGTCGAGGGCATTGACGCCCAGGATCAGGCGCGTGATCGGCTCTACGGTAATGATGCGTTCTTTGTCACACAGTCTCCACGGCAGCAGTGGTCCATCCGGCAGGCGGTAGCGTATGGCGTCGTGCCCTGTGAGGTCAGCCCGTCTGCTCGGCGTCCCGTGTGTGCGCAGGTAGTCCGGTGCCGCTGCAAGCGCCACCTGCTGCGTCCGCGGACCGATCGGGATTGAAACCATGTCCTTCTCGACGAAGTCGCCATAGCGAATGCCTGCGTCGCATCCCNGTCGCCATAGCGAATGCCTGCGTCGCATCCCGCTGCGATCCTTTGCCGTCCCTGACCTGCGCCCGGCCTCGATCGTCTTCGTCAGCGGCCACTCCACGCCTTCCTCCCCGATCCGCTTGCGCCACCGGGTCAGCGAGAAGGGGTCGATCGGTGGACGGTGCTGAAGAAGACCTCACCGCAGAAGTGCTGGTGATACGGGTTCTCGACCCAACGGGCGACGACGGCTTCATCCGACAACCCGTAGGCATGTCGAAGATACAGCAGGCCCGCCACCAGCCGCGGCGATGTGGCCGGCCGCCCTGTCGTGGAGGGAAAGAAACCAGCCCATTCCCGCTCGAAGAACTCCCAATTGATCAGCGCGGCCAGTTTCGCCAGTTCATGCCGCATATCGATCATGTCGGTCAGCCGGGGGCGCAGGAGATCATCCTGCTCCTCAGCGCGCGGATGAGGCTTCATCACAGCTCCGGAATTCGCAAGATTTCAGGCCTCAGCATAGGAAACCTTGCAATTCCGCGCCACCGCCTTGGCACAATCACCCAGCAAATGCTGGTCGTTCCGACTTATTCAGGACGAACTAAGTAGAATAAGATCGGCCTGCAGAGCAAAAACGAGTGCTTGTTATTATCTGCAAATATTAACTATTTATATTTAATTTACCTATATGCAGCGTCACGCATAATTATTGGTCCTTAGGGTAGCATTACTGGCAGCGTGGTTAATTCAGTGAGCAATGTGAAGCGACATATCCGGGCGCTTTACCAGTAAATGCTGGATCACAAATCCCCAGAAGTGCTGGCGCAATATTCCCCACCTCACGGGTTCGGCGATCAGCCGTGCAGGTGATGGGCACCTCCATTTTTCAGTGGCCGACCACGACGCTTTGGCGGCGGTGGCGGTGTGATGGTGGCGTGCGCGCGCGTGTGATCCGGGATCAGATCGGGGTGTTGGCGAAGCCGATAGCTGGCGCCTTCGATCTGGACCACGACGGCATGGTGCAGGAGCCGATCCAGAAGCGCGGTCGCAACAACGGGATCACCGAAGATCTCGCCCCATTCTGCGAAGCCGCGGTTTGAAGTCAGGATCATGGCGCCTTTCTCGTAGCGTGCGTTGACCAGTTGGAAGAACAGGTTTGCGCCCCCGCTGGTGATGGGGAGATAGCCGATCTCATCGATGATCAGCAGGGAAGCACGGGCATAAAAGCGGATCTTATCGGGGAGACGCCCCTCGCGCTCGGCCTTGGTCAGGGCTTCAATCAGGTCGGCCAGGGATCACCGATAGACGCTGCGCCCGGCCTTAACCGCAGCAACCCCAATGGCCGTGGCGAGGTGGCTCTTCCCGGTGCCTGGCGGGCCGAGAAAGTGCAGCACCTCCACGCGCTTGATGAACTCCAGCTCGGCCAGGGCCATGATGCGGTGGCGATCCAGCGAGGGCTGGAAGGAGAAGTCGAAGCTTTCAAGCGTCTTGATTGGCATCAGGCGCGCCGTTCGCAAGGCAACGCCGATGCGACGGCCTTCGCGCAGGTTCAGCTCTTCTGCCAGAAGTTCGTCGATCGCCTCGATGGCGCTGATCTCGCCCTTTTCCAGTCGGCTGAGGGTCTGGTCCAGTGTCTCGAGCGCCCGAGCCATGTGCAGGCTGACCATGCTCTGGCGGATGCGTTCGGTGACGGGGATCATGGGCGACCCTCCTGCGCATTCGCCAGCCGCCGCCCGACGGCTTCATAAAAGGCCAAGGGGCGGCAGGCCACGGGAGCGTCCACCGGTGACGACGGAGCAGGGGCCATCCGCCGTGCGGCCGGGACAGGTTTGCGGTGGCTCGGATCAACACGACGCTGGTTCTTGCCCTCCAGCACAGGATGGCTGGCGATCAGCTGGCCATCCTCGAAGATCCGGATCTCGGTCGAGTGGTTCTGGACCTCGACGATCCGCCGCCGTGTGGTGTCGGGAACGCTGTATTGGTTGCCGCCCACCGCACCATGCCTTCTTGGCTGATGCGGCGTTCGACCGTCAGAACCGCATCGTAAGGACGGTCAGGCAAGGCCAGAAGATGCGGCTTCTCCTCGGCAAAATGCTCATCCACGATCCGATGTGTGGTGCCATGCATCCGGGGATTGGCAATGGTTGTGCGCCACCCCTCGAACTGCGCATTGAGATCTTCCAGATCGCGGAAGCTGCGCCCAAGGAAGAAGTCCTGCCGGACATAGCGGAACGGCCGCTCGACCTTGCCTTTCGTCTTGGCCCGATACGGCTGACACGCCCGCGGCGCCGACCCGTAATGGGCCAGCAGCGCCACCAAGGAGGCGTTGTAGGTCACAACGCCCGCGGCATCCTCGCCAATGACGGCGGTCTTCATCCGGTCATACAGGATCTCGGCGCAGGCCCCGCCCATCGCATTGAAGGCGGCGATGTGGCAGCGCATGACCGTATCCAGCGACTGGTTCGGACAGAACCGTCCCCAGAGCCAGCGGCTGCGTCCCAGCACCATGCTGAACAGCCAAACCTTGCGCACGAAACCAGGTTCGGACGTGAACTTCACCTGGAACTCAGCGAAATCGACCTGAGGCTGCTGGCCCGCGGGTGTCTCGAAGCGCCGCTCGAACTGGCGCGGCGCGGTGGGCCGGATCAGACGAAGATATTCCGTGAGAGTGGAATAGGCCCCTTCATATCCCATCGCCCGCACCTCACGATGCAACCTGCGTCCCGAAAGACCGGGGAACGCCACCAGGCGCTCGATCAGGTAGGGCCGAAAGGGCTCGGCCAGACGTTCGTCCGGCTCGCGTGGACCATAAACCGGCACCTCGAGGCCCCGCTCCAGATATTTACGCACTGTTTTGCGGTCGAGCCCGGTTTGTCGCGCGATCGCACTGACGCCGAGCCCTTGCCGCTGCAATTCCAAGATCATCACGATCTCCCTCAATCCAACCACCTGCCCGCCTTTCCTCTGGCATCAGCAGGGGAGATTTTGCGCCGCCGATGGTCAGGGGGCATGCCCCTGACCATCGGCATCAGCGCCAAACTGGGGAATCTTCATCCAGCCGTTTTGGAAAGATTACGTCCAGCACTCACACCCAGGTTCATCGTTACCGGAGCCACCGGACTTCTCGGTCAAGGCATCGTCCGGCATCTCTTGGCCCATGTTCCAGCGGAGCGCGTCGGTGCGTGCGTTCGTGAGCCGGGAAGGGCAGCCGACATCGCCCATCTTGGCGCCCAGGTCCGTCGCGGCGACTTCGCGGAGCCGGCGAGTCTTGCCGCGGCGTTTGCTGGCGCGGAGCGGGTCTTGATCGTGTCGACCGACAAGCTCGGCGAGGAAGCCCTAGCCCTGCACCGTGCCGCTATCAAGGCGGCTTGTGACGCTGGCGCAAGGCGCATCCTCTACACCAGCCATATGGGAGCCCTCGAAGACTCCCCCCTCGCCCCGGCTGCGCAACACTGGGCCACCGAAAAGGATCTGGAAACTTCCGGCGTTTCCTTCACCGCCCTCCGCCATGGCTTCTACGCCGAGAGCTGCCTACAGATGATTGGCCACGGGCTGCAGGCCGGCGAATTGCGCGTGCCGCAAGACGGCCCGGTCAGCTGGACGGTGCGGGCCGATCTGGCCGAGGCAGATGCGGCAATCCTCGCGGCGGAGGAAGCGTGGGACGGCATCACGCCACCGCTGACCGCGACCGAAGCGGTAACGATGGCCGAGATCGCCTTGATGGCCGCCACCGTTCTGGGTCGTGAGGTTCGCCATACCGTCGTGCCGGACGAGGAATGGGTCAAGGAGACGACCGAGGCAGGCATGCCGGCAGTCTACGCTGCGATGCTGCTTGGCATTTTTCGAGCCGCGCGGCGGGGCGACTTCGCGGCAACCGATCCAGCGCTGAAAACGATACTCGGCCGCGATCCCAAATCGCTTCGAGATGTCATCGCCGCCTCATGCGCCTGACAGCTCCGCGCGAACATGTCGGCAAGAAACAACGGAGAGCAACGACGACACAGACAATGAATGCCCTTGTCATGGAGCGGAATTTGAAGCCAGCCGATGTACGGCTGACGCCATTATCAGGCGAACACAGGCAGCTAGGCTGGCATGCCACCTTTCAGACCTGTTGCATGCCGCCGTCGACGAACAGTTCCACCCCTGCGATGAAGCTTGCCTCATCGCTGAGAAGGAAAAGCGCGGCGGAGGCAACTTCGCTCGGGCGCGCCATGCGCCCCATTGGGATGGTAGAGACAATGGCTGCGCGAACGTCGTTTGGAACAGCCGCCATCATCTCGGTATCCGTAGATGCAGGCGCCAGAACGTTAACGCGGATGCCGCGGGAAACCAACTCGGCCGTCCATGTACGGGCGTAAGCACGAACAGCTGCCTTCGTTGCACCATAGGTGGCATAGTCGGCTATGCCCGCGCTCCCGGCGACCGATCCCATTAGCACGACGGAGCCCCCTTCACGCATGATGGGAGCCGCAGCCTGAAGCCCAAACACCAGTCCCTTCACGTTGACAGAGAAAAGACGATCGAAATGTTCAGACGTTATTTGGCCCAGTGATGCCGGCTCTGATATGCCTGCATTGAGGACCAGCGCGTCTATATGTCCGTGCTCTTGCCTGATCGTCTGCACCACCTGCGCCAGATCCTGGGCATTGCTCGCGTCTGCGATGAGGCCGCGCGCGCCATGGCCGATGGCCTTCGCGGCGTGTTCGACCTCCGCAGATTGCCGCCCGGTCAGATAAACCTTTGCGCCTTCGGCGGCCAGCCGATCAGCGATTGACCGACCGATCCCCTTTGCGCCGCCAACGACCAACGCGATCTTGTCCGTCATGCGTCCCATGATCATGTCCACATATCTACCTTGTCTTGGAGGGGCGTCATTCCACCGTCCGGGCCGCCTGTGCGATCACTTCGGCTACCTCGTCGGGGCTCGTCATCGGCAGCATGTGGCCGTTCTCGATCTCAACAACCGTCGAGCCAGCGCGTTTGGCCATCCGGCGCTGCAGATCCGGCGCGATGACCCGGTCCTCGGTGGCGATGACTGCCCAGCTGGGCTTCCCACTCCAGGCTGCAGCATCGACTTCATGCGCAAGGTTGGCCGAGTTGGTCATTGGCTGGGACCTTGCGACGAAGCGGATGTCCTCGTCAGAGAGGCCGTTGCCGTTCAGCGAGACGAATGCGTCTTCATCAACCAGGAAATGGCCATCATCAAAGACTGTGAGCTTGTCAGGCGTGAACTCCGTCGGCTCCGAGGCCAGCAGCATGTTGGCACTTTCTCCGGTGTCCGGCTGGAACGATGCGACGTAAACGAGGCCCTTAACATCCGGATCGCTACCGGCTTCGGTGATGACCACGCCGCCATAGGAGTGACTGACGAGCAGCACCGGGCCGTCTTGAGCGTCAAGGTTTCTCTGAACCGCCGCAATGTCGTCCTCGACAGATGTCATCGGCAGTTGAGAGATCGTGACGTTGAAGTCCTGTGCGGTCAGTCGGTCGTAGACCTCTCGCCAGGTGCTGCCGTCGACGTTCCCCCCGTGAACCAGAACGATATTCTGAACGTCAGCGGCGGCTAGGCCCGGCAGCGCCATCATGGTGCTGAGAGCCACGCTTCCGGACAAGAAAAGAGTGCGAAGTTTGCTCATTCTCGGTATCTCCGATGTTGCTGATTGATATCCGAAATGTGAGATACCCACAGCACTTGCCGATCACTATACTGATTGAAGTGATAGCCTTTATCAGCAGAGCCTATTAATGGACCGTCGCGATCTTCCCGACCTGCAGTTGTTCCAAGTGGTGGCCGAGGAAGGCAGCTTCACCCGCGCCGCCCTGCGGCTCGGGCGCGCACAGTCGGGGATCAGTCAGGCGATTGCCGCGCTAGAACAGCGCATCGGGGTGCCCCTGCTGGCACGGACGACGCGCAACGTACGTCCGACCGAGGCCGGTCAGCGCCTTCTGAGCGCGTTGAACCCGGCCCTGCGGCTGATCGAAGGCGGGCTGACCGAACTTAGGGAGGCGCGCGGCGGTGTGGTCGGCACTCTGCGGCTGACCTCCATCGAATATCCGGCAAGGGCGATCATGATCCCCGCGCTGACGGGGTTCATGGAGCGATATCCAAACGTGACTGTCGACCTCAGCATCAGCGACCGGCTGACCGATATCGTCGCAGCCGGATTCGATGCCGGCATCCGGATGGGCGCGCATCTGGAACAGGACATGTCAGCGGTGCCTCTAAGTCCCGACCTGCGTGCGGTGGTCGTCGGCTCGCCCGGCTACTTCGCACGGCGCAGTGTGCCAAAGCGCCTGGAAGATCTCGCCGACCATGCCTGCCTGAACTATCGTCATGCTAGTCACAGCGACCTGTTCCGATGGTCGTTCAGGCAAGGCGAACGCCGACTTGAGATGGCAGTCAAAGGTCCGCTGATCGCCGACGATGCTCATGTGCTGATCGAGGCCGCCCTGGCAGGGCAAGGTCTGATCTACCTTTTCGAGCCTTTCGTCTCTGAGCACCTGGCGGCGGGCCGGCTTCGAGGCTGCCTCGAAGAGTATTGCCCGCTCTGGTCAGGCTATCATCTCTACTACCCTGGCAGGCACCAGAAATCGGCCGCGCTCGCGGCGCTGGTCGATTACCTCCAGTCCAGAAAGCTGCGATGAGTGACGCTTATCCGATCATTAGCGCTGACCGATGTCCTGGTCCGCATAGCGATCGTCCTGACACCGCTGAGCGAACTTAATTCTGGCCGGGGGGGCATGCGCGAACAGGTCTACGCCTGCCGACGCGCCGCCCCCGAGGAGTTCAAACCTGGGCCATACCGCCATCGGCAAAGATTTCGCTGCCGGTCATGACGCGGCTGTCGTCCGACGCAAGGAACAGGGCGACCGCTGCGACATCATCCGGTTCGGCGATCCGTCCTGCCGGAGTCTGGGCGAGCAGCACCTCATACATCGCGCTGGCACCGGCGGCCTCTGCGACGTTCTGCAATCCGGGTGTTCTCGTGGCGCCCGGAGACAGGACGTTCACGCGGATGCCGGTCCCCTTCAAGTCCAAAGCCCAGCTTCGCGCGAGGTTGCGCACGGCCGCTTTGGTGGCGCTGTAGATGCTGAAGGCCGGTGTTCCCATCATACCGGTGGTTGATCCGGTAAGGATGATTGAGCCACCCTCTACCATCAGTGGCAAGGCCTTCTGAACCGTGAAGACGGTGCCCCTGACGTTCAGCCCGAATGTTTGGTCGAAACCGGCCTCGGTGATGTGGCCGAGCGGTTCAAGAGATCCGGTCCCGGCATTGGCGAAAAGAATGTCAATATGACCATGCTGCATGCGGACCGCTTCGAACAGATGATCCAGATCAGCGGCCTTTGTCACGTCCCCCTGAACTGCGGTCACATTGGGTCCAATTTCCGCCACGGCCTTGTCGAGCTCTTCCTGCCGTCTGCCGGTGATGTACACGTGAGCGCCCTCGGCCGCGAAGCGCTTGGCTGCGCCCAGTCCGATCCCGCTGTTGGCACCCGTGATGACGGCGATCTTACCTTCAAGCCTACCCATGACTTCCCTCATTTGCGTTGGTTCAGGGAAGCTGGCATCTTGGCTTCCGATGTTCCAGTATGTACCTTTTGGTAAGTGCCCCGGAAGTGAGCGATCAACGGATGACACACCCTTTTACCTGCGGTCTCGATGCGGTCCTTTTCGTTGTGGGCGGTAAATGGAAGCCGCTCATCGTCTACCATCTCGCCCACCGAACCCTTCGCTACGGCGAACTGCGGCGCTCCGTCGGCAAGGTCAGCGACAAGGTTCTCGCTCAGCAGCTAAGGGAACTGGTCAAGGACGGGATCGTGGCGCGCCGTGATTTCAAACAGATCCCACCACATGTCGAGTATTCGCTGACGCCCTTCGGAACCAGCCTTTCCCAAGCGCTTGCCCAGCTTTGTGAATGGGGAACAAATCACTCGGCTGAACTGGCTGCGATCGCGCAGCGATCTGCGTCCGGGAGCAAGAATGAGCCGGAGACATCTACGCAGTGATTGGAAGAAATTAGTAGGGTGGCGTTCAACCGAAGTCTCGACGGCCGCAACGTATCGACAAGTAAGTGAACGACCGCATGGTCCCGCTTAGCAGGCGCTTCCGCTGGAAGAAATTCTTCGCTGTTTGGGCGGCTGCTTTAGGCGAGTTGCACGCCATGTCATCTCCAACGGTGGCTCGGCGTCAAGTCATGCTATCTCCAAGCTCTAACGTTAGCAGTTTTTAGTGCACCGGCCGAGGTGCGAACCTGCGCACCTGCCTGCACACCCCGATTTTGCGCCTTGGGTTGGAGTATCTGCGAGACTACGCCCACCGCATGCGGAAAACACGCAGAAAGGGCCCGAGAGGGGGAGGGAGCTTAAAGCTGTTTCCAGAAGCCGGCTGCTTCAGGGCGTTGTGGTGCTGCCAGTTGACGCGATCCCCTGCCGGATCAGACGCAATACCTCATCCGGTGCGTCCCATGAAATGTAGTGGCCGGCCTGATCCACCCAGTGGAGCTGCGCCTCAGGAAATGCCTGCAGCGCTTGTTTCGCCTGCCGTGGCAGCAGCAATCGGTCCTTGCGACCCCAGACGATTGTCACTGGGCCGGACGTGCTCGCGGTTCCCTGCTGTGCGGGCCCTTCGGCCAGATCACGCACCAGATCCTTGAAGATCGGCGTATCCGCAAAAGACTGAAGCTCCCGCAGGGCAGCATTCCGTGGTACCTGCCCCGGTTTTGCCGAGATCTGCGCCAGCAGGGCCGCGCGACTGGCCTTGAATCGTGTCAGGAAGGGAAGCGCCGGGCGGACGGTCCGCACAAGACTGACACTAGCGAAAAGTGACGCCTTCAGATACTTCCGCTCCCTGTCATTCCAGAAGCCGCCTGGAGCAAGGGCGACGGTAGCACCGACGAGGCCACGGCGGGCCATTTCCAGGATCACCCGTCCGCCCAGCGACATGCCGACGGCAGCGATGCCTTCAAGACCTTCGACTCGGATGAAGTCGGCCACCTCATCGGCGATGCCACCGAAGGTGCTCGAGCCAAGCGTCACGGGCGACGCCCCGTGGCCCGGCAAGTCCAGCGCAATGACTTCGTTCGTCATCGCCAGATTGGCAGCAAGATTGTCCCAAGAGGCAATGTTGCCGCCAAGGCCGTGCAGCATGAGCAGCGGCTTCCCCGAGCCTTGTCGGCTGAAGTTGAGGGTCGAGGCGGGATAGGGCACTTGCGGCTGCATCTGGTTTAACGCGGTGAGTGCGGGAAACGATCCAAGCGGGTTTGCATCGGTCGGGATCTGCGACAAACCCTTATTGTGCGCCGTGTCCTCGCACAGAAGACACCGTCGATGCCGGCCATGTAATAGCTACGCGCGGCAAGTCCTTGTTGGATGGCGGCACAGACGGCCTGCGTCAGGCTATGCTGTGCCTCAGCCTGAGCACCCCTGTTCTCCGCGGCGGTTGCTGCCCTCCAGCCTAAGCCAGTAGGTTCCGTGCGTCTTACGCATTTGTGCCTGCGGATATGTCTCCAGACATCGCCAATCGGCAGCGGCAGACCCACTCCCGACACCCCCCGCCCAGGTTGCTCGCTCACGCGCGGCCTGCTGTTGCTCCAGAGCGGTTCTTGCAATGGTGCCGACCACCTCTCACAGGTCCGGGTCGGCGTGCGCCGGGTGACCGCTCATGGAAGAGAGGCCCGCGAGGACGGCAAAAAGATGAAAGAACTAAACCGTTCTGTCCTCCTGCTTCGCGTGGCGCTCTCAAGTCGCAAGGCCGATCGCCAGCTATCGAAATAAGTATGTAGATTGGCCGCAGGTTCCGGCTGCGATCAATACTCGATTGAGCCGGTGGTCTGAGCTACTCCCGGAGAATCGAACAGTGCCGGAAGCTACGATCT
>QKYL01000205.1 GCA_003255745.1 Paracoccus saliphilus | reverse complement strand
CGATCCCGCTCTCATCGATCATCTGATGGTACCTTCGTGATAGTGCTGTTGGATAAAGTGCAGGGTCATGGTCGTCCGCCACCGTAAACCCGTTGCAGACAGGTCGATCCTGCAGACCGCCCGCCTGCGGGTTACCGATCTCAACATTCCGGGAGGTTAACGGCGATACCGCCTTGGGAGGTTTCCTTGTACCGGCTGTCCATGTCCCTGCCGGTCTGAAGCATGACGCGGATACAGTTGTCGAGCGGCATGAAATGCTGTCCGTCGCCGCGCAGGGCAAGGCTGGCGGCCGAGACTGCCTTGATGGCCCCCAAGGCGTTACGCTCGATGCACGGCACTTGGACCAAGCCCGCAGCGGGATCGCAGGTCATGCCCAAGTGATGTTCCAGGGCGATCTCAGCGGCATTCTCGATCTGCTCGTTGGTGCCGCCCAGGACGGCGCAGAGCGCAGCGGCGGCCATTGCCGCGGCCGAGCCGACCTCGCCCTGACACCCCACTTCGGCGCCCGAGATGGAAGCGTTTGCCTTGATGATACCGCCCACGGCGGCGGCCGTCAGCAGGAAATCGCGGCACTGCTCATCCGAGCCGCCGATATGGTCCTGCCAATAGCGCAGGACCGCAGGAACCGTTCCGGCGGCGCCGTTGGTGGGCGCGGTGACGACGCGGCCGCCTGCGGCGTTCTCCTCGTTCACCGCCATGGCATAGACGCTAAGCCAGTCGTTCACGGTGTGCGGATGCTGGTCGTTGCGGAAGCGTTCGGCCTGCAGCGTCCGGTGGATGGCCGCGGCACGCCGGCGTACCTTGAGCCCACCGGGCAGGATGCCTTCCTCGCGCAGACCGCGGTCGATGCAAGCGTTCATCGCGCCTGCCAGCCGGTCCAGACCGGCGTCCAAGTCGGTGCGGCCCTGCGCCAGTTCATTCGCGCGCTTCATTGCCGCGATGCCAAGGCCCGACTTGCGCCCCATCTGCAACATCTCGGCGGCATTGGCGAAGGGATAGGGCACGTCGGGCCGATGCGGCGGCTTGTCGGCCGCGGCGCGATCCGCCAGAAGCTGCGCCTCGGTCAGCACGAAGCCGCCGCCGATCGAGTAATAGACGGTCATCAGGCAGCGGTTGCCCTGCGCGTCAAACGCCTCGAAGGTCATTGCGTTGGCGTGAAGGGGCAGGGCAGGTCCGTAATCGAAGACCAGATCGCGCGCGGGCGCGAATTCCAGCACCGGCAGGCCCGGTGGGGTCAGCTGGTTGGTCTGAGACAGCGCCGCGATCATGCCTTCGGCCGCGTCGGGATCCATGCTCTCTGGGCGTTGTCCCAGCAGGCCCAGCATCACCGCCCGGTCGGTGGCATGGCCCTTGCCGGTGAAGGCCAGCGAGCCGTGCAGCGTCACGCGCAGCCGGGCAGGCTGTCCCGCGCCCGGGATGGGTTCGGCCCCGCCGCGCAGGTCGTCCAGGAAATGCGCGGCCGCCACCATCGGCCCCATCGTATGCGACGACGAGGGACCGATGCCATGCTTGAATACGTCAAAGACCGAGATGAACATGTATGTGTCAGCCGTAGATCGGGAAGCGGTCGCACATCGCCTTGACCTCGGCGCGGACGGAGGCTTCGGTGTCAGGGCAGCCTTCGGGATTGTCCGCCAGCGCCTTGAGGACGCGCAGGATCATCTGGCCGATGGTCTTGAATTCGGCTTCGCCGAAGCCGCGGGTGGTGCCAGCCGAGCTGCCAAGCCGGATGCCTGAAGTGACAAAGGGCTTTTCCGGGTCGAAGGGAATGGCGTTCTTGTTGCAGGTCAGGCCCGCACGCTCCAGCCCGATCTCGGCGGCCTTGCCGGTGACGCCAAGCGGGCGCAGGTCGCACAGAACCATGTGGCAGTCGGTGCCGCCCGAGACAATGCCCATGCCGCCCTGGGTCAGGGTGTCGGCCAGGACGCGCGCATTTGCTATGACGTTCTTGGCATAGTCCTTGAACGAAGGCTGCAGCGCCTCGCCAAAGGCCACCGCTTTGGCCGCGATGACGTGCATCAGCGGGCCACCCTGATTGCCGGGGAAGACGGCCGAGTTGAACTTCTTGGCCAGGTCCTCGTCATTGGTCAGGATCACGCCGCCGCGCGGACCGCGCAGGGTCTTGTGCGTGGTCGAAGTGGTGACATGGGCATGCGGCACCGGATTCGGATATTCACCTGCCGCAATCAGGCCCGCGTAATGGGCCATGTCGACCATCAGGTATGCCCCGACCTCGTCCGCGATGGCGCGGAAGGCGGCAAAGTCCATGTGGCGCGGATAGGCCGAGGCGCCGGCAATGATCAGCTTCGGCTTCTCGGCCAGCGCCTTTTCACGCACCTTGGCCATGTCGATCAGGTGCGTCTCCTCCTCGACCTCGTAGGAGACGACCTGGAACCACCTGCCCGACATGGTGACAGGCGATCCGTGGGTCAGGTGACCGCCATGGGCCAGTGACAGGCCCATGATCTTGTCGCCGGGCTGCAGCAGGGCCAGGAACACGGCCTGGTTCGCCTGCGCCCCGGAATGCGGTTGCACGTTGGCATACGCGGCGCCGAAAAGTTCTTTCAGACGGTCGCGGGCGATGTCCTCGACCTCGTCCACGAACTCGCAACCGCCATAGTAGCGCTTGCCGGGGTAACCTTCAGCATACTTGTTCGTCAGGACAGACCCCTGGGCCGCCAGAACATCGCTCGATACGATGTTCTCAGAGGCGATCAGCTCGATCTGGTCCTGCTGGCGGCTCAGTTCGCGGCCGATGGCACCGGCGATGGCGGTGTCGGATAGGGGCGGGGTCTTGAAGTCGAGCATGAAGGGTCCTTTCGGCATTTCGGGGCCGTCCGCGGCCAGAAGGCCGCGAGCCGCAGGATTGGAGGCGTTCGCCTCAGAGGCCGGACTTCAGTTCAACCGTGATCTTGTCAAGGATCGCGCGGACATGCGGCAGGAAGCTGCGCCACACGTCCATGCGGAAGTCCTGCGGGCCATCGCGCCACAAAAGCACGGTTGCGCTGTCGAACAACGTGCGCGCTCCCCGGCCGACCGGGATGGCGTCGATGTCGCGGGGGCAAACGGCCGTCAGGGCCGTCAGCGCCTGCGCGCCCGACAGGCGCAGGGTGATCTCGCGGTCGCTGACCTCGACCAGGCTGTGCGGGATCTGGGCATAGGCCGCAGCCCCCGCCGCGACCAGCGCGTCGCGCTCGGCCTCGGCGGTCAGGATCGCCCACTCGTCGGGACCCAGGCACAGCACCTCGGTCTGGCCCGCGCTGCTGCGCTGCCCGATCGCAGTGGGCAGTTCCAGCCCAAGCGCGGCCGCCAGGGCCTCGCGCTGGCCGGGACGGACCCGCAGCGAAAAGCGGCCGACCGGGGGAAGCTCTTCCAGCAGGAAGGGCTGAGCATTGAAGTCATGTCGTTGCGTTGTCATGGTCGTCGCTCCTCAGGCCTTCAGCCGTTCGCCTTCAGGGTCATAGAAGTTGGTCGAGGTGACCTTGGCCCGGATCGTGCCGTTCGGCATCGGGATGTGCACCGTCTCACCCATGCGGTTGTGGCCGCCGGTGATCACCGCCATCGCGATCGGCCGGCCCAAGGCCACCGAGTCATAGGACGAGGTCACGTGCCCGGCCATGGTCATCGGCGTCTTCTGGTTGGGGTCCAGCACGATCTGGGCGCCTTCCTCCAGCCGGGTGCCGTCCTCGGTCAGCAGGCCGACCAGCTGCTTGCGGTTCGGCGCCACGATGTCGGGACGCTGCAGCGAACGCTTGCCCACGAAGTCCTTCTTGGCCTTGCCGATCGCCCAGTCCAGCCCCGCGTCCTGCGGGGTGACGGTGCCGTCGGTGTCCTGGCCGACGATGATATAGCCCTTTTCGGCGCGCAGGACGTGCATCGACTCGGTGCCATAGGGGCAGATGTCATAGGCACGGCCCGCCTCGTGGATCGCCTTCCACAGCGCAAGGCCGTGGCGGGCGGGGACGTTGATCTCGAAGCCCAGCTCGCCGGTGAAGCTGATGCGGAACAGGCGCGCGGGCAGGCCCGCCACGGTGCATTCCGCGACCGACATGTGCGGGAAATTGGCGTCGGACATGTCCAGCCCCTCGACCAGCGGCTCCAGCACCTTGCGGGCGTTGGGGCCGTTGACCGCGACCGTCGACCATTGTTCGGTCGTCGAGGTCAGCCAGACGTTCAGGTCGGGCCATTCGGTCTGGAGATAATCCTCCATCATGTTCAGGACGCGCGCGGCACCGCCGGTGGTGGTGGTGACGTGGAACAGGTCCTGCGACAGGCGGCCGATGACGCCGTCGTCACGGATGAAGCCGTCCTCGCCCAGCAGAAGGCCATAGCGGCAGCGGCCCGGCGCCAGCTTGGTCCAGGGGTTCGTGTACATGCGGTTCATGAACTCGACCGCGTCGGGACCCGCGACCTCGATCTTGCCCAGGGTCGAGGCGTCGAACATGCCCACCGAGGCCCGCGTCGCGCGGCATTCGCGCGCCACGGCGGCATGCATGTCCTCGCCCCCCTTGGGGAAGTACCAGGCGCGGCGCCACAGCGACACCGGCTCGAACACCGCACCCTGCGCCTCGGCCCAAGGGTCGATGGGCGTCTTGCGGGTCAGTTCGAACGTGGCGCCCTTGTGATAGCCCGCAAAGGCACCGAAGCTGGTCGGCGTGTAGGGCGGACGGAAGGTCGTCAGACCCACCTGCGGCGGCTGCTTGCCCAAGGCGTCGGCGGCGATCATCAAGCCGTTGATGTTGGACATCTTGCCTTGGTCGGTGGCCATGCCGTTGGTGGTGTAGCGCTTGACGTGCTCGATCGAGCGCATGCCCTCGCGCACGGCCAGGCGGATGTCCTTGGCGGTCACGTCGTTCTGGTAGTCGACAAATGCCTTGGCCTTGCCGGCGCTGAGGTCGGTCGGCAGTTCCTTCTGGCTGACGCCGGTGCCGGGGCGGTCGCCCTCGACGCCCGCGCCGAAGGCGGTGCCGGTGCGGCCCAGGGCCTCGGCGGCGGCCAGTCCGGCCTTCACGCCATCTTCGATCACCGGACCATAGCCCCACAGCCCGCGGCCGGCGCCGGCGATCTGGCAGGCCTCGGTCTTGTGGTTCGGCAGGAAGGTGCGGCTGTCCGCATCCCAGGTCAGCGACCCCTTGGTATGCGAGAAGAGATGCAGCGACGGCGTCCATCCGCCCGACATCAGCAGCGTGTCGCAGGCGATCTTGCGGCCCGCGCCGACCTGGCCACCCTTGACCGGATTGACCCGGACGCCCTTGATGCGCAGCCGGCCATAGGTCGTGGTGACGGTGTGGCCGGTCAACAGCTGGATGCCGCGACGGCGGGCAGCCTCGACCAGGTCGGGGCGGACCTGGTCGCGGGTGTCGGCGATGACCGCCACGCGGCCGCCGGCATCCACCAGGTCGAAGGCAGTGTAATAAGCGCTGTCATGGCTGGTCACCACGGCGGCGCAATCGCCGACCTTGACGCCATAGCGGTTCAGATAGGTTTGTGCGGAGCCTGCCAGCATGACGCCCGGACGGTCGTTGCCGTCGAACACCAGCGGCTTTTCCAGCGCGCCCTGCGCCAGGACGACCTGCTCGGCCCGAACGCGCCACATGCGTTCGCGCGGCGCGCCATGCGGCGGCTGGTCCAGGTGGTCGGTCAGACGCTCGCACAGGCCCACGAAGTTCTGGTGGTAATAGCCGATGGCAGTGGTGCGGGTCATCAGGCGGACACCGGCGGCGCGCAGCTGCGACAGCTGCTCGGCCAGCCACGCCCACGATCCGCGGCCGTCGATGCGGACCGAAGGATCGGACAGCAGCGAACCGCCCATCTCGGCGTTCTCGTCCACCAGCACCACGCGGGCGCCGGAGCGTGCCGCGACCAGTGCCGCCGCGATGCCCGAGGCGCCGCCGCCGATCACCAGCACGTCGGTGTGCAGGTAGCGCGATGCGTATTCGTCCGGGTCAACCTCGGTGGGCGACTTGCCCAGGCCGGCGGCGGCGCGGATGAAGGGCTCATAGACCTTGTCCCAGAAACTGCGCGGCCACATGAAGGTCTTGTAGTAGAAGCCGGCCGAGAACAGCATGTAGGCGCGGTCGTTCACGGCCCCGATGTCGAACTTCAGCGACGGAAACTTGTTCTGGCTTTCGGTCACCAGGCCCTGGCGCAGTTCCTGCACGGTGGCGCGGGTGTTCGGCTCGAACCGGCCCGGGCCGCGCGAGGTGCCGATCAGGGCGTTCGGCTCTTCCGAGCCGGCGCTGACGGGGCCGCGGGGGCGGTGATACTTGAACGAGCGGCCCATCAGGTGCACGCCGTTGGCCAGCAGCGCCGAGGCGACCGTGTCGCCGCGCAGGCCGGTGTAGCGGCGGCCGTCGAAGGTAAAGCTGACCGGCGCCGCGGGATCGACGCGGCCCATGCCGGGGATACGGTAACGGCTCATTCCGCGGCCTCCAGGGCGTTCAGGACCGGGCGTGCCTCGCCGGCCTTATAGGTCATCAGGAAGCGGTCGCTGACAGTGTCGCGCACCGCGTTGAAAAAGCGTCCGCAGCCGTGGATGTGGCGCCAGCGCTCGAAATGCGGGCCACGGGCATTGGTGCGGATGAACAGGAAGTCGCGCCATTCCTCGTCCGACAGGGCAGAGGGGTCGGCGGGGCGGTCGATATGCGCCTCGCCGGCATAGGCGAACTCAAGCTCGGGCAGGGTTGCCTCGCAATAAGGGCAGTTGATCAGCAGCATGGGTCCGGTTCCTCAGTGCGCGACAGCGGCGGCGGCGGCTTCGTCGATCAGCCGGCCGGTGGTGAAACGTTCCAGGGTGAACGGGGCATTGATGGGGTGCGGCTCGTCCTTGGCGACGGTCCAGGCCAGCGTGTGCGCGGCCCCCGGCGTCGCCTTGAAGCCGCCCGTGCCCCATCCGCAGTTGACATAAAGGCCCTTGACCGGCGTCTTGCCCAGGATGGCGCTGCGGTCGGGCGTCACGTCCACGATCCCGCCCCATTTGCGCAGCATCCGCATGCGGTTGAAGATCGGGAAGACCTCGCAGATGGCCGCGACCGTATGCTCGATCAGCGGCAGGCCGCCGCGCTGGCTGTAGCTGGTGTACTGGTCGGTGCCCGAGCCGATGACCAATTCGCCCTTGTCGGACTGGCTGATATAGGCGTGGACGCTGTTCGACATCACGACGCAAGGGAAGATCGGCTTGATCGGTTCGCTGACCAGCGCCTGCAGCGGATAGCTTTCCAGCGGCATCCGCACGCCCGCGCTGTCCATGACGACGCTGGTGTTGCCGGCGGCCGATACGGCGACCTTTTTCGCCTTGATGAAGCCCTTGGCGGTATCGACGCCCAGCACCGCCCCGTCGGGGCCGCGGCGGATCGCGATGACCGGGCAGTTCTGGATGATGTCGACGCCGCGCGCCGCCGCGGCGCGGGCATAGCCCCAGGCCACCGCGTCGTGGCGTGCCGTGCCGGCGCGCATCTGCAGGGCGGCGCCCATGACGGGATAGCGCGCGTCGGGGCTGATGTTCAGCGGCGGGCAGAAGGCCTTGGCCTCTTCCTTGGTCAGCCAGCGGTTGTCGACGCCGTTCAGGCGGTTCGAGTGCACGTGGCGCTGGAACGACTGCACGTCATGGACGTTGTGCGCCAGCATCATAACGCCGCGCTTCGAATACATGACGTTGTAGTTCAGCTCCTGGCTGAGGTTTTCCCACAGGTCCAGGGCGTGGTCATAGAGCCGCGCGCTTTCGTCATAAAGATAGTTCGACCGGATGATCGTGGTGTTGCGGCCGGTGTTGCCGCCGCCCAGCCAGCCCTTGTCGATCACCGCGACATTGGTGATGCCGTGTTCCTTGGCCAGGTAATAGGCGGCACCCAGGCCATGACCGCCGGCGCCGACGATGACCACGTCGTATTCCGCCTTGGGCTGGCTGTCGGGCCATTGCTCGCGCCAGCCCTTGTGGCCGTTCAGAGCTTGCTTGAGCAGAGAGAAGGCAGAGAAGTGCGTCATGTCGATGCCGCCGTGTTTGAAGGACTGGACGGCAATCTACTTTTAAGGCAAAGGTCAGGGTTGAAGAATTGCGTCACCGTTCGTGCAGGATCGCGTCATGGCCCAGAATGTCCAGCCCGTCCAGAAACGCCTTCGTGTCGCGTTTCTTCTGGCCGACCAGTTTACCCTGTCAGCCTTCGCCAATTTCGTTGACGTGCTGCGTTTGGCGGCGGACGAGGCCGACAAGTCACGCCCCATCCTGTGCGACTGGACGGTGCTGTCGGACCGGATGGACAGCGTCCGCTCCAGCTGCGGCGTGCGGGTGCAGCCCGACACGCGGCTGCGCCATGCCGGGCGCTTTGATTATCTGGTGGTGGTCGGCGGGCTGATCAGCGACCGGGCGATGCTTGACCCTGCGGCGATGGAGTTCCTGCAGGCGACGGCGGCGCGCGGGGTGCCGATCATCGGGCTTTGCACCGGCGTCTTCACCCTTCAGGCTGCGGGGCTGCTGCAGGGGTACCGCTGCTGCGTCAGCTGGTTCCACCACCAGGACTTTCTGGACCGCTTTGACAGCGAACGTCCGGTTTCGGACCAGATCTTCGTGGTGGATCGCGACCGCCTGACCTGTTCGGGCGGGCATGGCGCCGCACATCTAGCGGCCTTCCTGGTGCAGCGCCATATCGGCCAGTCGGCGGCCACCAAAAGCCTCAACATCATGATGATCGACGACGTGCTCAGCGGTCAGCGGGCGCAGCCGGGTCAGGCGCTGGCGCGCCAGCCGCGCGACGAACTGGTCAAGCGCACCCTGCTGAAGATGCAGCAGAGCATCGAACTGCCGCGCACGGTCGATGATCTGGCCGCGGAACTGGGGGTGGGGCGGCGGACACTGGAGCGTCGCTTCCAGGCTGATCTTGGGCAGTCGCCCCGCACGATCTATCTGGAGATCCGGATCGAGCGCGCCCTGACCCGGCTGCGCACCACCGACCATCCCATTACGGAGATCGCGCTGGCCTGCGGCTTCTGCGACGCGCCGCACCTGTCGCGGACGCTGAAGGCCGAGCGGGGCCTGACGCCCGCGGAAATCCGGCGGGCGCGTCCCGACGCTTCGGAAACACAGCCGGCCCGTCCCCTGGTCCGGCAGCAGTGACCTGACCCGGTCGTCGCGGCGGGGCTGCGGCCGTGGTGGCATGGGCACATGATGGCGGAGGCAAAAGCAGATCGCCCGCCCAGGTGACTGGGCGGGCGGTTCGGAAGGCATCCTGGTCAGAATGATAACCGGATGCTGCCGCGTTCAGCGCCGTTACTCGGCGGCCATGGCGGTCGGACGCTCGGTCGCGCGGACACGGTTCAGGTACCAGTTCACGAACTGGATCACGCCATCCTCGTGCAGCGTCGAGTAGGGGCCGGGCTGGTAGGCCGGCGAGCAGATGCCCTGCTGGTTATGCTCGACCACGCGGCGATCTTCGTCGTTGGTGTGTTCCCAGACCGTGGTGAGGTTCTTCAGGTCATAATCCACGCCTTCGACGGCGTCCTTGTTGACCAGCCAAGTGGTCTGGACCTCGGTCTCCATCGGGCTGATCGGGGTCACGCGGAAGGTGATCGAGTGGTCGGTCAGGAAGTGGTTCCAGGTCGTGGGATAGTGGAACATCAGCAGCGTGCCGGCGTCCAGGAAGGGAACCTGACCCAGGCGCTTCTGCACGGCGATCTTGCCGCTGACCGTGTAGCTTTCCGCACCGTCCAGAAGCGGCATCCGCGCCACGCGGAACTGCCCGTCGGCGCCCATCTGGAAGCGCGAGGGCGCGCCCGCCGCTTCCATGCGGTTGAAGTGGTTCTCGACCTTTTCGGGGAAGGTGCCGTCCGGGCTGACACCGGTGATCGACGGATCCTCGGGATAGGTGCGGCACAGGTCGGGGTGGTTGCCCGCGCAGTGATAGCACTCGCGGTTGTTTTCCCAGACCAGCTTCCAGTTGCCGTTCTCGATGATCGTGGACTGGAAGGCCACCTTGGCGTTCGACAGGTCATGCACGCCCAGATAGGGCGTCACGGTCGCGGCGAAGGTGTCGAAGTCGGGCGCAGTTTCGGCCAGGCAGATATAGACCAGGCCCGCCAGCTCGCGGCAGTGGACGGGCTTCAGCTTGTACTGCGTCGGGTCGAAATCGACGCCCATGTCGCGGGCCCAGACCAGCTGGCCGTCCAGGCCATAGGTCCACTGGTGATAGGGGCAGGTCAGCTTGGCGACGCGGCCATGCGAGGCGCTGCAGATGATCGAACCGCGATGGCGGCACGAGTTGTGGAACGCCCGGATGCCGCCCTGGTTGTCGCGCAGCACGATGACGTCATAGGCGCCGATGCGCAGCCGCTGGAAGCTGCCGGACTTGTCCAGGGTGCAGGCCGGGGTGGCGTAAAGCCATTCGCGGTAGAAGATCGTCTCCATGTCCCGCTCGAACATCTCGGGCGAGGTGTAGAAGGCTTGCGGCAGTCCGTGGCCGGGCTTGTGGCTGGACAGCAGGTCGGAAACAAAATTGTCGGGGCGGTGCATGGCGGGCTCCTGAGGGCGGACTAGCTTCGGCAGACGAAGCCATTTGCTGCTACGATTGACAATCTGGAAAAATTTCAATTGGAGTTAGATGTTCTAACGTCACCTTCGTCGCGCGCGGGATTGCGACGCAATGGTTCGGAAAGCGACATTCTGCATGAACAAGCCATATGACCTGCCATCGCTGACCGATCTGTCCTGTTTCGAAGTCGCCGCCCGTCACCGCAGCTTCAAGCGCGCCGCGACCGAGCTGAACGTGACCCCCGCCGCCGTCAGCCACCGCATCAAGGCACTGGAGCAGGAGCTGGGCCAGCCGCTGTTCACCCGCCGCTTTCGCGGGGTGGAGCTGACCGAAGCAGGGGCCCTGCTGTTCGTGGCCTTGCAGCGGGGCTTTGCGGGCATTTCGGACATCGTGACCCGAATCCGCAGCCGGCATGTCCGGTCGGGCGTCTCGATCGCCGCCACCACAGCCATGAGCACCATGTGGCTGATGCCGCGCCTGGCCGCGTTCTGGCGGTCCCATCCCGAGATCGCGATCTCTCAGGCGGTGCAGGACGGGCAGGTGCCCGAGGGCGTGGACCTGAGCATTCACTATGGCAACCCTGACCACCAGGACGACGAGACGATCATCCTGTTCCGCGACCGCATCCTGGCCCTGGGCACGGCTCGGCTGGCCGAGCGGCACGGCATCCGCGGGCTGGAGGATCTGGCCCACGTGCCGCTGGTCCATACGCGTTCGGATGCGGGTGATTGGACCGGCTGGCAGAATTGGTTCGAACACCTGGGCGCCGCCCCGCCCGACGGCCCGTCCTTTGTGCTGAACAACTACCTGGTGTCGCTGAAGGCGGCCGAGGATCACATGGGCGCCGTTTTGGGCTGGGAGGGTTTGCTGGGCAGCTACCTGGAGAACGGCCCGCTGATCCAACTGGTGCCCGAGGCCCTGCCTTCGCCGTTTCCGTTCTATCTGCGCATCCACGGCCGGGCCTCGGCGAACGGACGGCTGCTGGCCGATTGGCTTGCCTCGAATGTTGAACTGGCCTGAAACGGAAAGACCCCGGCGGAACTGCTCCGCCGGGGTCCTTGGTTCAGGTTAGCTGGTCTTGACCTCAGCTTCTGGGCTTGAGGTTCTCAGGGTCGTAGATCGGCTTGTAGCCGATGCCCACGACTTCGACCGGGTAGATCTCGTCGAAATACGACACGGTCAGCTTGCGGCCTTCCTGGCAATAGGCCCAGGGCAGATAGGCCAGCGCGATGTTCTTGCCGACGCTGGGACCATAGGCGATGGAGGTCGTGTAGGACCGCCGGCCCAGCTCGTCGATCAGCACTTCGCCGCTCTCGGGGTCCATGACCGGCAGCGTGCCGACCGGGAAGCGCGCGACGCCGTTGCTGTCGACGTTGTCGGTCATCACCAGGGTGCACAGCATGGCGGGCTGGTTGGCGCGCTCGCGGTACTCCTGGTGCTTTGCCTTGCCGACGAAATCGGCCTCCTTGACCTTCGGACGCGACAGGTCGGCCTCGTAGAGGTTGTACTGTGTCAGAAGGTCGGCGTTCTGCAGGCGCAGCGACTTTTCCAGGCGACGCGAGTTCGCATAGGTCTCGACGCCCACGGCCATGACGCCGGCACCACGCAGCGCGTCCCAGACCGCCAGACCGTCGTCATAGCGCAGGTGCAGTTCCCAGCCCTGTTCGCCCACATACGAGATGCGGAAGGCCATGACCTTGCAGCCGGCGATCTCGATCTCGCGGATGGCCGCGAAGGGGAAGTTCGCCGCGTCCAGCGCGTCCGGATCCGCCACGACCTTCTTGAGGTTCTCCCGCGCGTTGGGACCCCAGATGCCGATGGTGGTGAACTTTTCGGTCACGTCGGTGATGGTGACGTCAAAGCCTTTGTCCTGGGCCACGCGGCGCATGTAGATCAGGTCGCGCGGGCCGGCATCGGCGCCGTTCACCAGGCGGCAGCGGTCACCCATGCGGAAGACGGTGAAGTCGGCGCGGACCATGCCTTCCTCGTCCAGCATGTGGGTGTAGATGCCTTTGCCGATATTGGCGTCGCCGCCGATCTTGGCCGCGCACAGCCATTCCATCAGGGCAACGTGGTCCGGGCCCTCGATGTCGGTCATGTGGAAGTGAGACAGGTTGATGATGCCGCAATCTGCGCTCATCTCCAGCTGCTCGGCGTTCGACACGCGCCAGAAATGGCGGCTATCCCATTCGTTCTCGCGCAGCGGCACCTGGTCCGCGTATTTCTCCAGCAGATGCTCGTTGGCGGCATAGCCGTGAGCGCGTTCCCAGCCACCCAGTTCCATGAAGTAGCCGCCCAGTTCCTTCTCACGCTCGTGGAAGGGCGAACGGCGGATGCCGCGGGCATTGGCAAAGGGCTCGCGCGGGTGGACCGGCGGGTTGTAGATCTTGGCAGCCGTTTCCTCGCAGCGACCCCAGATATAGTCCTCGGACAGCTGGAAGTCGTTGAAGCGGGCATAGTCGATCGCGTGATGGTCGATGTCGGTGCGACCCTTGGTCATCCAGTCGGCGATCAGCTTGCCCATGCCCGGGCCGTCCTTGACCCAGATGGCGACGGCATACCACAAGCCGCGCATCTTGCGGCTTTCGCCCATCGACGGGCCGCCGTCGGTGGTCGTCTGCAGCAGGCCGTTGAACGAATGGCTTTCGTTGAAGCCCAGTTCTGCCAGGATCGGCGTCAGCTCCATCGCCCGCTCCAGCGGCTCGATCACGTCGTCCAGCACCAGATCGCGCTGCGAGGGCGACAGACGGGCCTGATCCTTTTCCAGAAGCTCGCGCGGATGGACCATCCGGACGTCCTTCTCGTAGTAGTAGCCCCACTCGATCTGGCCGCCTTCGGTGGTGTTGGGATCGCCGGTGTCGCGCAGATAGGCCGAGTTGCCCTGGTCGCGCAGCAGCGGACGGCCGATTTCCAGGCCGGTGCCGGCGAATTCGTCATAGGGACCGAAGAAGGTCAGCGGGTGGTCGACCGGCATCACCGGCAGGTCTTCGCCCGCCATCTCGGCAATCAGACGACCCCAAAGGCCGGCGCAGACCACGACGTAATCCGCCATGATCGTGCCGCGCGAGGTCTTGACGCCCTTGATGCGGCCGTTTTCATGGATCAGTTCCAGCGCGGGGGTGTTGGCAAAGATCTTCAGCTTGCCGGCGTTCACGCCCATGTCGACCAGCTTGCCGGCGACCGTCTGCGACCGCGGCACGACCAGGCCCGCATCGGGATCCCACAGCGCGCCCTGGATCTGGTCTTCTTCCAGCAGGGGGAACTTTTCCTTGGCTTCGGCGGCCGAGATGATCTTGACGTTGGTGCCGAAGGCCTTGCCGCTGTCGACGCGGCGCTTCAGCTCGGCCATGCGGGCGTCGTCGCCCACGCGAGCGACTTCCAGGCCGCCGATGCGCTTGTAGTTGCCCAGCTTCTCGTAGAAATCCATGGAGTACATGGTCGTCCAGCACGACAGCAGGTCATGGCTGGTCGCATAGCAGAAGTCGGAGGCATGGGCGGTCGAGCCGATATCGGTCGGGATGCCCGACTTGTCGATGCCCACGATGTCGTCCCACCCGTTCTCGATGAGATGATGGGCGACCGAGGCCCCGACGATTCCACCGAGGCCGACAATGACGACCTTGGCCCTCTCTGGGAATGAAGACATCACGGATTCCTTGTTTTCGAGATGTTTGAAACGGGAAAGGCGGCCGCCAGACAATCACGTCCGGTGGCCGAATAACAGAGCGTGCGGCGCCCGGGGCCGTGCGTCATTTTAGATCGGGCGCGGGCAGGCCCACGCGGCGATAGGCTGCGATCAGCGTGTTGTGCATCAGCGTCATGATGGTCATCGGACCGACGCCGCCGGGGACCGGGGTGATCGCGCGGGCGCGGCGGGCGGCGGTTGCGAAATGCACGTCGCCGACCAGTCGGGCCTTGTCGTCGCGGGTGACGCGGCTGGTGCCGACGTCGATGACCGTGGCGCCCGGCTTGATCCAGTCGCCCTGGATCATCTCGGCCGCGCCGACGGCGGCGACGACGATATCCGCCTGCGCCAGCTTGGCGGGCAGGTCGCGGGTGCGCGAATGGGCCATTGTCACGGTGCAGTTCTCGGCCAGCAGCAGCTGTGCCATCGGCTTGCCGACCAGGATCGAGCGGCCGACGACGACCGCGTCCAGTCCAGACAGGTTGCCCAGGCTGGAGCGGAGCAGCATCAGGCAGCCAAGCGGCGTGCAGGAGACCAGCCCCGGCATGCCCGAGGCCAGATAGCCCGCATTGACCGGATGCAGGCCATCGACGTCCTTGTCGGGATCGATGGCCTTGATGACCGCTAGGCTGTCCAAGTGGCCGGGCAGGGGCAGCTGCACCAGGATCCCGTCCACCGTGTCGTCGACGTTCAGGTCCCCGATCAGTTCCATCAGTTCGGATTGGGTGCAATCTTCCGACAGGACATGTTCAAAGCTTTCCATGCCCAGCTGGCGGGCCATGCGGCCCTTGCTGCGGACATAGACCTGGCTGGCGGGGTCGGTGCCGACCAGCACCACCGCCAGGCCCGGCGCACGGCCGGTCCGGGTGGCAAAGGCGGACGCATGTTCCGCGATGCGTTCGCCCAGGCTGGCGGCAAAGGCCTTGCCGTCGATGATCTGGGCAGTCACCGGCTGGTCCTGAACCTGGGCTTCGGCCGACATCACAACTGACGCTCGAGCTCGGGCAGGATCTCGAACAGGTCGCCCACCAGGCCATAATCCGCGACTTGGAAGATCGGCGCCTCGCCGTCATTGTTGATGGCGACGATGATCTTGCTGTCCTTCATGCCGGCCAGGTGCTGGATGGCGCCCGAGATGCCGCAGGCGACATAAAGGTCGGGGGCGACAATCTTGCCGGTCTGACCGACCTGGAAGTCGTTGGGGGCATAGCCCGCATCGACAGCCGCGCGGCTGGCGCCCACGGCGGCGCCCAGCTTGTCGGCCAGCGGGTTGATGATCTGGTTGAACCGCTCCTGCGAGCCCAGGGCACGGCCGCCCGAGACGATAATCTTGGCCGATCCCAGTTCGGGGCGGTCGCTGTGCGACAGCAGGTTCTCGACAAAGCGCGACAGTTCCGCGCCCTCGGCTCCGGCCGGCAGGGCCTCGACGGGCGCCGCAGAGGCACCGGCCGCAGCCGCATCAAAGCTGGAGGTGCGGACGGTCACGACGCGGACCGCCTCGCGTGACTGCACCACCTCGATGGCGTTGCCGGCATAGATCGGGCGCTTGAACGTGTCGGAGGAAACGACCTCGATCGCATCCGAAATCTGCATCACGTCCAGCAGCGCCGCGACGCGGGGCAGGACGTTCTTGCCGGTGCTGGTGGCGGGGGCGATGATGGTGTCATAGCTGGAGGCGATGGCCACGATCAGCGCGGCGGTCGGCTCGGCCAGGCGGTGCTCCAGCGCATCGGCCTCGGCCAGCAGCACGCGGCGCACGCCGGTCAGCCCGGCCGCGGCCTGGGCAGCGGCGCCGGCACCCTTGCCGGCCACCAGGATGTCGATCTCTCCGCCGATCCGCGAGGCGGCCGTCAGGGCGCGCGCGGTGGTCTCGAACAGGGTTGCGTTGTCGTGATCTGCAAGAAGAAGAATTGCCATGTCTGTGTTCCCTGTCCGCTCAGATGACCGCAGCTTCGTTTTTCAGCTTGTCGAGCAGCTCGGCCACGCTGGAGACGCGCATGCCGGCCTGACGCCCGGAAGGTTCCTCGACCCGCAGAACCGACAGTCGCGCCGCGGGGGTGACGCCGTAATCCTCGGGGGTCTGCTGGACCAGCGGCTTTTTCTTGGCCTTCATGATGTTGGGAAGGCTGGCATAGCGCGGCTCGTTCAGGCGCAGGTCGGCCGTCACGATGGCCGGCAGGGTCACGTCGATGACCTGCAGGCCGCCGTCGATCTCACGCGTGACCTTGGCCGTGTTACCCGACAGTTCCAGCTTGGAGGCGAAGGTGGCCTGGCTCCAGCCCAGCAGGGCCGACAGCATCTGTCCTGTCTGGTTGCAGTCGTCGTCGATCGCCTGCTTGCCCAGGATGACCAGACCCGGCTCTTCCGCCAGGGCCACGCCCTTCAGAAGCTTTGCGACAGTCAGCGGCTCAACCGTGCCTTCGGCGACAATCAGGATCGCGCGGTCGGCGCCCATGGCCAGGGCGGTGCGCAGCACCTCCTGCGCCTGTGCAGGACCGACGGAAACGACGATGACCTCGCTGGCGGCGCCTGATTCCTTCAGGCGCACGGCCTCCTCGACGGCAATCTCGTCAAAGGGGTTCATCGACATTTTCACGTTCGCCAGATCAACGCCTGTTCCGTCGGACTTCACGCGTATCTTGACGTTGTAGTCCACCACCCGCTTCACAGGGACTAGAACTTTCATCTTCAGCTCCTCCTCGTCGTGGCTCCGGCAAACCGGGCCTTAGGTTCCTTGCCCGCGGCTGCGAGCGACAGGACGGACGCGACCCCGGCCCCCGGCACCGACCTTGCAGGCGGCGCATCGCGGGGCCGGTGAATCGGCAGTAGCGCCGGCCTTCTCGCAAGTATGAATGCAATATTACATCCGGCCGCGACAGAACATTTGCGTCATCCCAGGATTACGGCTACGACAATGCGTCACCCGCGCGCAGGAACGGCAGGACCAATGGAACAGATTCCCGCACTTACCCCCACACCCCTTCGTCCCCGCATGCCGCGCGCCCCGGCCGAGGATGTCCGCCTGTCCGTGGGCTTCATTCTGGCGCGGCGGTTCACGCTCTGCGCCTTTGCCAATTTCGTGGACGTGCTGCGCCTGGCCGCGGACGAAGGCGATCGCTCGCGTCCGATCCTGTGTCGGTGGACGGTGCTGTCGGACGACATGGACGCCGTCGCCTCCAGCTGCGGAATCACCGTCCAGCCCAAGGAGCGCCTGGGGGACCCGACCCGATTCGACTACATCGTCGTGATCGGCGGGCTGATGGAAGACACCAAGACCCTTCGCGCGCCCTATGTCCGCTTTCTGCACGAGGCCGCGCAGAAGGGCGTGCCGCTGGTCGGCGTCTGCACCGGTGCTTTCCTTCTGCACCAAGCCGGGTTGCTGGACGGGTATCGCTGCTGCGTCAGCTGGTTCCACCACGCCGATTTCCTGGAACAGTTCGAGGGGCTGAACCCCGTCACGGACCAGATCTTCGTTGTGGATCGTGACCGGCTGACCTGTTCGGGTGGGGCCAGCTCGGCCCATCTGGCCGCCTTTCTTGTGGATCGCCATGTTGGGCGGGCGCAGGCCAGCAAGAGCCTGCACATCATGATCATCGACGAGGCGCTGCAGGCGGAAAAGCCGCAACCCGGCATTACCATGGACTTCAAGACCCGCGACCCGATCGTGCTGCGCGCCTTGCTGCTGATGCAGCAGAACATCGACGCGCCCTTTTCGGTGGCCGAGGTGGCCCGCCGCATCGGCCACAGCAAGCGGCAGCTGGAACGCCATTTCCGCAACGCGCTGAACACCTCGCCCCAGGCGGCCTTTCTCAGCATCCGCCTGTCGCTGGCCCATCACCTGATCCGCACCAGTGACAAGTCGATCTCTCAGATCGCGGTGGATTGTGGCTTTTGCGATTCGTCTCATCTGAGCCGGATGTTCCGCCGCCGCTTTGGCGATACGCCCCTGTCCATGCGGCAGACCGCCGCCGCCTGACCTGACCAAGCAATGAAAAACCCCCGCGGGGCGCGCGTCCCGCGGGGGTTTTCGTTTTTGGATGCGGCGCCGGGGCGCCGCAAGGATCAGCGCGGCTCGCTGGCCAAGCCCCGCCAGACGGCGACGCACATGATCAGCAGCAGGGCCGTGAACGGCAGGCCGGTCGAGATGACCATGGACTGAAGCGATTTCAGGCCGCCCACCGACAGCAGCAGGACGATCGCGACGATCGCCTCGAAGACGCACCAGAAAACCCGCTGCGGCATCGGCGCATCGACCTTGCCGCCCGCCGTGATCGTGTCGATCACCAGCGAACCCGAGTCCGACGACGTGACGAAGAATACGATCACCAGGACGATGCCGACAAACGAGGTGATGCTTGACAGCGGCAGGTTCTCCAGCATGGTGAACAGCTGCAGCGGCAGTTCGGCATCGCGCACGGTGGTATAGCCGTCGCGGACGACCTGGCTGATCGCCTCGCCGCCAAAGATCGACATCCAGACCACGCAGACCAGCGACGGGATCAGCAGGACGCTGATCAGGAACTCGCGCACCGTCCGGCCCCGCGAGACGCGGGCAATGAACATGCCCACGAAGGGCGACCAGCTGATCCACCACGCCCAGTAGAACGAGGTCCAGCCCTGCATGAAGTTCACGTCCTCGCGCCCGACCGGGTTCGACAGCGCGGGCAGGTACTGCAGGTAGGCCAGCAGGAAGTCGCCCATGTCCGTCAAGAGCAGCAGCGTCGGACCTGCGAACAGCACGAAGGCCAGCAGGCCGAAAGCCAGGCCCATGTTGATCTGCGACATCAGCTTGACGCCGGCTTCCAGGCCGCGGACCACCGAGAAGGTCGCGATGGCGGTGATGCCGATGATCAGGATGATCTGCGAAGTTTCATTGATGGGCATGCCGAACAGACGGTTGAAGCCGGCATTGGCCTGCACCGCACCCAGACCCAGAGAGGTCGCCAGACCGAATAGCGTGGCAAAGACCGCCAGGATGTCGATGATGTGGCCGGGCCAGCCCCAGACGCGCTCACCGAAGATCGGGTAGAAGGCCGAGCGCATGGTCAGCGGCAGGCCCTTGTTGTAGCTGAACAGCGCCAGGCTGAGGCCCACAACCGCATAGATTGCCCAAGGGTGCAGCGCCCAGTGGAAGATCGTGGCGGCCATGCCGATGCGGATCGCCTCGGCTTCGGTCGCTCCGCCACCAAGCGGGGCCCAGTCCGTGCGCACGCCGTCCGCCCCGACAACCGTCCCGCCGACGGAGGACGAGAAGTGGCTGAGCGGCTCGGACACGCCATAGAACATCAGGCCGATGCCCATGCCTGCCGCGAACAGCATCGAGAACCAGCTGAGATAGCTGAAGTCGGGCACCGCGTCGCGACCGCCGAGACGCACCTTGCCATAGGGGCTGACGACCAGCACCAGGCACAGGATCACGAAGATGTCGGCGGCGGCGATGAAGAACCAGTCGAACCCCTGCGTGACCTCGGTGAACAAGGTCGAGAACATCGTGCCCGAGGTTTCGGGCATGGCAATGGCGAAGATCACGAAGGCGATCACGCTGATGGCCGAGATCGCAAAGACCGGGTTGTGGATGTTGTAGTTGAACGGACCCACCGTTCCCGCGATGTTGTCGCGGCCGACCTGATATTCGGTGTCGATGACGCCGTCGGTCGTGGGGCTACTGGGCTGGTGCATGGCACTGCCCGCCTTCGGATTGTAGGTCAAAATTTCTCCTCCTGAGTTGGCGTCTGCCTGCCGAGGGTGGTCCAGCCATGCGTTTTCCGTCTTGTCGTGGTGCAGCGGCAGCAGCCGCGCGGCCCCCGCGACCCGCAGGAGGGTGCGTGGGGCATGCAAAGCTGCAAGGGCGGGTCGCAATGCTTCTGCAGGGGCGGCTGAGCTGGGCTGGGCTATGAGAGAGGCAAACTTTTCAGTCCTGCGGTTATTCCCGGATCGCATCTGGTTGGGCAGGATGAGTGCGACGCAGTCGCAGGAGTATCGCGACGAAATGGCGCAGTGCGGAACCGCTGCAACAGGGTCTGCGGTTCTTTATCCCTTCCTGATGACCCCTATGTGACGGCGGGACCAGTGACGGATTAACGCGCGCGGCAACTTCCAGGGCAGGGGCGGGTCCGGGCGCACATCTCCTATCGGAATGTCGCGATCGTTCATGCGACAGAATGGCGCTTGGGGCTAACTGCGTCGGACGACATCCCAGCTGCGCCCTTCCGGGCGTCGCGCCCCGCAATTCCGCCGTTTCCGGCCCTCTCCGGGCCCGCGCCCGCGGCACCTCATGCCCGCGCGCCCTGAAGCGGCAGCAGGACCCCGTCACAGTATTCGGCAGCGTCGGCAGCGGCCTGCCCTCATGCCGAGCCTTTGGAAAGGTGCCAACAAACTCATGCCACAGATCATCCTTACCGTCTCTTGCCCCGTCCGGACGGGCATCGTTGCAGAGATTTCGACCTTTCTTGCCGAACGCGGCTGCAACATCCACGACAGCTCGCAATTCACCGACCTTGAAAACGACCGCTTTTTCATGCGGCTCAGCTTCATGTCCGAGCAGGGCAAGTCGCGTGAGGAACTGAGCGAAGAATTTGCCGGCCGTGCCCAGCCCTTCGGCATGGACTATGCCTTCCACGATCCCTGCCAGAAGATGAAGGTCGTAATCATGGTCAGTCGCTTTGGGCACTGCCTGAACGACCTGCTGTACCGCTGCCGCATCGGCGCGCTGCCCATCGAGATCGCGGCCATCATCTCGAACCACATGGATTATCAGAAGGTAGTCGTGAACCACGACATCCCCTTTCACTGCATCCGCGTGACCAAGGAGAACAAGCCCCAGGCCGAGGCTCGGATCATGGAGGTGGTCGAGGAAACGGGAGCCGAATTGATCGTGCTGGCGCGATACATGCAGGTGCTGTCGGATCAGATGTGCCGCAAGATGTCGGGGCGCATCATCAACATTCACCATTCCTTCCTTCCCAGCTTCAAGGGCGCCAACCCCTACAAACAGGCGTACGAACGGGGCGTGAAGCTGATCGGCGCAACGTCGCATTACGTGACTGCCGATCTGGACGAAGGTCCGATCATCGAACAGGACACGATCCGCGTCACCCATGCCCAATCGGCCGAGGATTATGTCAGCCTCGGCCGCGACGTTGAAAGCCAGGTTCTGGCGCGGGCCATCCACGCCCATGCGCATCACCGAGTCTTTCTGAATGGGAACAAGACGGTAGTTTTCCCGGCATCGCCCAATTCATACTCCAGCGAACGGATGGGCTGACCGTCCGGAACAGAGTCTCCGTCCGGAGGCCCCATGCGGCGCAGCGATCGGGATCAGTCGCCTAGCGCCTGACCCTCAGCGTCCCCGACAGAGCTGCTGGGTCGCGGCCCCCTCACCCCCGCCGGCGGCGCTCGGTGGGGGTTTCGCCCGTGTCGACGCGAAAGGCGCGGGCGAAATGGGCCGGGTTTGCAAAACCGCACAGCCCGGCCACCTCCGGGATGGCCAGCCGCGTCCGGCGCAGTAATTCGTCGGCCTTTGCCAGACGACGATCCAGATAGAACCGCTTGGCTGATCGCCCCAGCTGCTGCTGGAACAGGCGCTGCAACTGCCGGGGGCTGACGCCCGCCAGATGGGCCAGCTGTTCAACCGACAGCGGATCGGCCAAGTGAGATTCCATCAATTCCAAGGCGGCCAGCAGGGCAGGGTGGTGAGTGCCATACTGCTCGATCAGGCCCGCCTTTTGCGGCTGTTCGGGGGCGCGAATATTCGTGTGGATAAACCAGTCGCTGACGCTGCGGGCAAAGGCCGCCCCATGCTCGGCGGCAATCAGCGCGTGCATCATGTCCAGCGGCGCGACGCCGCCCGCACAAGTATAGCGGTCGCGGTCGATAACGAACAGCCGCCGTTCGATCAGCAGCGTGTCGGACAGGCTTCGCACCGCGGCTTCGTGTTCCCAATGCACAGTGAAACGGCGGTTTGTCATCAGCCCAGCTTTGGCCAGCAGCGCAGCCCCGCCCGAAATACCGCCAAGCGCAACGCCGCGCGCATCCAGCCGGCGCAGCCAGGCATTAAGAACAGGCTCGTGCACGGCCAGCGGATCGCCTCCCGCCACAACGAACACCAGGTCAAAGCTGTCCCCTGCACAGGTTTCGATGGCGTCGGTGTCGAAGGCACTTCCGACCGAGGCGCTGATCCGGCCACCGCCGGGCGACAGATAGCGCAGCGCGTAAAGATCGCGCCCGGCCAGCAGGTTGGCCGCCCGCAGCGGCTCGACCGCCGCCGCCGTGGACATCAACGCATAGCCGGGAATTAGAACAATGCCGATCCGGCGGGCCGGGGCCTCTGTGCTGTGGGCCGAACCTGCCGTTGGACTTCCCATGGTCTTCGTCCGAAAAAAGCAAGAAAATGTCCGATTTAGATAATCTCTTTTTGCACGCGTCTGTCAAGCTGGCGGGGTAGAAAAGAAGGACAGCGCGGTGACGTATTCAGGCTTTCGCGTCTTTTGGGAAGGGTTGCGCGGCAACAAGGGGTGGCGTCCGGTCTGGCGCGACCCGGACCCGAAGGCCGCCTATGACATCATCATCGTCGGTGGCGGCGGGCACGGGCTTGCCACTGCCTATTACCTTGCCCGCGTCTATGGTCAGGCCCGGATCGCGGTACTGGAAAAGAACTGGCTGGGTGGTGGCAACGTCGGCCGCAACACCACCATCATCCGCAGCAATTATTTGCTGGAGGGGAACCAGCCCTTCTATTCCTTCTCGATGAAGTTGTGGGCCGGGCTGGAGCAAGAGCTGAATTACAATGCCATGGTCAGCCAGCGCGGCGTTCTGAACCTGTGCCACACCGACGCGCAGCGCGACGCCTATCGCCGCCGCGGCAACGCCGTCCGCATGTCGGGCGACGATGCCGAACTGCTGGACGCGGCGCAGGTCCGGCAGATGGCGCCGTTCCTGAACTTCGACAACGCGCGCTTTCCCATCAAGGGCGGTCTGTTGCAGCGCAGCGGCGGCACCGCGCGCCACGATGCGGTGGCCTGGGGTTATGCCCACGGTGCCGACAAACTGGGCGTGGACATCATCCAGAACTGCGAGGTCAAGGGATTCCGTATCGAGAAAGGCATGATGCGTGGTGTCGAAACCTCGCGCGGCTATATCGCCGCAAGCAAGGTGGGTGTGGCAGTCGCGGGGTCTTCCGGCCTGGTGATGGCCATGGCTGGAATGAAGCTTCCGGTGGAAAGCCACGTCCTTCAAGCGTTTGTGTCCGAGGGGCTGAAGCCCACCATCCCGGGCGTCATTACCTTCGGAGCCGGTCATTTCTATGTCAGCCAGTCCGACAAGGGCGGCCTGGTCTTTGGCGGCGACATCGATGGCTATAACTCCTACGCGCAGCGGGGCAACCTGCCTGTGATAGAGGACGTGTGCGAGGGCGGCATGGCGCTGATGCCGATGATCGGCCGCGCGCGCCTGCTGCGGGCGTGGGGGGGCATCATGGACATGTCCCAGGACGGCACGCCGATCATCGACCGCACCCCTGTGGACGGCCTCTTCTTCAACGGCGGCTGGTGTTACGGCGGTTTCAAGGCCACGCCGGCATCGGGATACTGCTTTGCCCACCTGATCGCCACAGGCGAGCCGCATCCCACCGCCCGCTTCTTCCGACTGGACCGGTTTCGTTCGGGGCATGTCGTCGACGAAAAGGGCATGGGCGCCCAACCCAACCTGCATTGAGCCGAGGACCGTCATGCTGATCCCCCACCCGCTGCTTGGCCCGCGCGATGCGCAGGAATTCGTCTATCTCGGCCCTGCCGCCCTGATCGACCGCCCCCAGATCACGTTCCCGCTGACCGATGCAAGCGCCGCGCTGGACGCGTTTCATGTCTATCTGCACGAACGCGAGAACCCGGCCGGTCTGCACCGCGAACTGTGGTTCCACGAACAGGGCGACCGGTCCTGGCTGGTCGTCACCCGGGACACCCGTACCCATGACATTGTGGGTGCAGAATTGGCCACCGACATCGCCCGCGCGGTCGGCCGCGGCCGTGGCCCCGAGGCACCTCCGCCCGCCAATAAGGATACCGCGTAGTGAACATGCAAAGAACAGATCTTGGCGCGGCTGCAACAACGCGGGCCCTAAGCCGCAGAGACGTGGCGCAGGTGAACCGCCTGTCACAGGGGGGGCTGATCGACCGCGACCGCAGGCTTGCGTTTACCTTCGACGGTGTCGCCTATGGCGGACATCCGGGCGACACGCTGGCTTCGGCGCTTTTGGCGAACGGCGTGCGGCTGATGGGCCGCAGCTTCAAGTATCACCGCCCCCGGGGTGTGTTGTCCAGCGGCTCCGAGGAGCCCAACGCCTTGGTCGAGCTGCGCGAAGGCGCCCGGCGCGAGCCCAACACCCGCGCCACCACGGCCGAGTTGTATGACGGATTGGTCGCCAACAGCCAGAACCGCTGGCCTTCGCTGCGCCGGGACCTAATGGGGATCAACGACCTGGGGTCGCGGTTCCTGTCCGCAGGCTTCTATTACAAGACCTTCATGTGGCCGCAGGCCTTCTGGGAAAAGGTCTATGAGCCGATCATCCGCCGCGCGGCTGGTCTGGGGCGGCTGTCGATGGAGGCGGACCCCGATACTTATGACAAGGGGTATCTGCACGCGGACCTGCTGATCGTCGGCAGCGGCCCGGCCGGCCTTGCCGCCGCGCTGACCGCCGCCCGCAGCGGCGCCCGTGTCGTCCTGGCCGACGAAGATATGCTGCCCGGCGGGCGTCTGAACATGGAATCCGAAAGACTTGGCGACCAGCCTGCCGCTGAGTGGCGCGCGCAGGTGCTGGCAGAACTTGCCAGCCTGCCGAACCTGCGCCTGATGTCCCGGACGACGGTGTTCGGGGTGTATGACCACGGCATCTATGGCGCGGTCGAACGGGTCAGCGATCACCTGCCGGTGCCACATCTGCATCAGCCCCGTCAGACGCTGTGGCGCATCTATGCCGCGCGGGCCATCGTCTGTGCGGGCGGGCTGGAACGCCCTATCGCCTTTCCCGACAACGACCGGCCCGGCATCATGTTGGCTGGCTCGGTGCGCGCCTATGTGAACCGATGGGGGGTGGCGCCGGGACGGCGGATCGCGGTCTTTTGCAACAACGACGATGCCCACCGCACTGCCCGGGATCTGCGGGCGAAGGGGATCGAGGTTGCGGCAGTCATCGACGCGCGCCCCGATGCCCGTGCCGTGGCCGACTATCCGCTGATCGCGGGGGCGGTGGTGACCGGCACGCGTGGCCGTCTTGGCCTGTCGTCGATCACCGTGCGACAGGCGAACGGGACCAGCCGCACCATTGACTGCGATGTTCTTGGGGTGTCGGGTGGGTGGAACCCCAACCTGCACCTGACCTGCCACAAGAGGGGACGCCCGAAATGGGACGAGGGACTGCAGGCCTTCGTGCCCGACCTGTCAGGGCAGCCGCTTCTGTCGGTTGCGGGTGCCGCGGCGGGCGAATTCTCAACCGCTGCGGCATTGGCCTCGGGGGCGGCGCGGGCGCAGCAGTCCCTGGGGGAATTGGGAATCGCGGCCGCGCTACCCGATCTGCCGCAGGCAGAAGATGCACAGGTCCGCATCAGGCCATTGTGGCACGTCAACGCCAAAGGCCGTTCCTGGGTCGACTTTCAGAACGATGTCACCACCAAGGACATCGCCATTGCCCATGCCGAAAACTTCCGCTCGGTCGAGCATCTGAAGCGGTACACGACGCTTGGCATGGCGACAGACCAGGGCAAGACCTCGAACATGGGTGGTCTTGCAGTCATGGCAGAGCTGTCGGGCCAGCCGATCCCTGCGGTTGGCACAACCATCTATCGCGCGCCATACACGCCGGTCGCCATCGCGGCGCTGGCCGGCGCGTCCACGGGACCCGAGTTCCGCCCCCGCCGTCTGACGCCGACCCA
>QKYL01000204.1 GCA_003255745.1 Paracoccus saliphilus | reverse complement strand
TGGCTCTGATGTTTATGGGGACAGACCCTAGACGCCGAGTTGATCCTCCCTCCGAGGTACAAGAACGCGCTCCCTCTTCCTCCTGCGCCGGGTTATTTTCCCGAAGATAAAGATCCAGAACTTTCCTAAACAAACCGAAGGTTGTTCTGTAACGCTCCGTCTCCCTGGAAACTTTTGAGATGACTGGCAAAAGACGCGGACGATTGCCGGCCGCTTTAAGTTGGACGTGAAGAGGGCCGCAGCAACCCTCCCTTCCACAGAAGTGCATGGGCTCTTAAGGCGTCTGCTGAAGTATCTCGATCCTCTTGAGCGAGGGAAACTCAAGGCTGGCGACATCTCTTATCCGCCCGCTGTGGTGCGTAAGTATGTACTGCGCCACAAACGACGACGGTGCGCGCAGTTTCAAAATGTCATCGACAAAATTCTCAAACAGCAGTGTGGCGAACCAGCTGCGATGAAGGTGTGGATCACTTTCAGCCAGACGGGTGAAGGTCCGCTCCCATGCAGACTCCTGCGGAAGTCTCGGACGGAAATCCACACGAACAACTTTGTCGTCGCTCAGCGAAAGCATCGTGCGACTATCCTCCATCCGCGCTAGGAAATCTGAGCCGACTTGTTTCCAATATGGGGCACTGAGGCGATATACCTCATCCTGGTTCAGCCTATACGCTGCAACCCTTCCCCGTACGCCAGGTCTCAGTTGCAAAAGAATCTTGCCGTCAAGCAGCCGCTTAACCTCTCGCTTAACGGTCCGCTCGTCAACGGACCACATTCGGGCTAAGTCCCGCTGCCCGACGGAAAGTTCATCGAGCTTCCAATTATATCTTGCAGTGATAGCGGCGACCAAACGCAGCATGGAGGTCTGCAACGTCGGCTTACCGTTTAATCCTGCGATCGCCATTGCGGTCAGCAAGTCATACTTCTTTACCCCCGCATGTGGTCCGGTCGATCGCATTGATTTCATTGTGTTCCCACGGCTGAACTGATCCTAGGATGCCCTCGATTCCTTCTGCACCGAGAGTGGCAATCATCCCGCTATCTGTCAACGAGAATGTAAGAACAGGAATTTCCAGGTTGGCTGCAAATTTCAGGAACTTATTGGTTACATAGGTTAAGGGGGACAGACAGGCTGACACCATATCACATCTACCGTGTCACCCTTCTTGGGTGTCCAGTGGTGTATTTGTCACCCAATTGTGTGGCTTTTAGCAAAAAATCCCGTTGTTCAGGGATAGGTGGGAATAAAGCGAAAATCTGAAATCTTCAATTTGCGTTTCGAGCGTTTCCCGTTATTCATGATGCAGCGCCAGAAAACGAGAGTTGCCTCATGCGGAACCATAAACATCTTCAGGCCATGAACGAAAGGAGCCTCGCCCAGCAGGCTGCTGTCAGGAAAGCGACCTTCTCTCCCTCTGAAAAGAAGACGCTTCGGCCTTTTTCGATCTGGGAAATAAGTCAGTTCATGTTCGACGTACCGGCTGATACGCTGCGAAAGAAGTTGGCCGATGATCCCTCGCTGCCCCAAGGTATTGTGGAGGAAGATGGTCGCCAGCGCTGGTTCACATTGAATGAAATAAACGAGTTGAGGCGCCGCCTGCGCTTCAGGGGCAAGACGTTGATGCCCCTGCGCCCGCGTGGAAGAGCTATGCGGATTGCGGTGTCGAATTTCAAGGGAGGTGTCGGGAAGACGGTGGTTGCTCACCACCTCGCCAATGGAGCGGCACTTGATGGCTACCGAGTGCTTGTCATCGATTTTGATCCGCAAGCCACCCTTACGCATTCTATGGGCCTCGTTGAGGTCAAGGAGTGGAATACGGTCTGGGGAATTATGTGTCGTGATCTCTGTCGGGAGGCTGATCGGATCGTGGCTGCTTATGACGATCCCTCCGATTGCCCCTATCCTTCTTCCGATGAGTTGCCTGAAGACGTACGGTCAATTGGTGCACAACGTGCCCAGGATTTCATACAAAAAACAGCTTGGTCGACCATTGACATTATTCCCAGCTGCGCCAATGCCGCCTTTGTCGAGTTCGCCAGTGCGCAGTATCGCGCTCTCCACAAGGCATGGAGCTTCTTTGGCTGCATTTCACGGTATCTCGACGAGTTGCCGGACGATCAGTACGACATGATCATCTTCGACTGCCCACCCGCAATCGGGTACCAGTCGCTCAATGCCGCATTTGCGGCCGACATTCTCTATGTTCCCTCAGGTCCGGGCTACTGGGAGTATGACTCGACGACGAGCTATCTTGGTCAGTTGGGCGACGCGATGGAGGATATCTCGTCTGGCTTCGCGTCTATTGCTCAGGATGCGGGCATCGTTCTTCCGAAGACATTTGATGACGTCCGCCTGCTGATGACGCGCTTCGAAGCATCTAATCCGTTGCACATCGCGATGATGGATGCGTTCCGGAATGTCTTTGGCGACGATGTCTGTAGGAACGCGATTGAGATGACACGCGCCGTCGAGCAGTCTGGGCGGTTCCAGCAATCTGTTTATGAGCAGGATTACCGCCAGATGACTCGTGAGACATGGAAGCGAGCACGTCAGAGCTTTGATTCAGCCTATCTCGAGTTCAAGGACACGGTCCTTCAGGCATGGGAACAGAGGAATACGACCGAAGGAGCAGCGGCATGAGTGGAAAGGGTAAGTTCGGCTTTGAACCGCTTGCGACGACGGACATCAAGCCACGAAAGCGGGATGTCGGACCGATGGGCGCTGCAGTTCGTGAAGCGGCGGGAAGCCTTGCTGAAAGTACCGAGTCACTGGTTGAGCAACGCCGGCAGAATGCCGCCGACGCTAAGGCGTTTCGGGCAGCCCAAGGCGAAGGCAGATTGCTGGAACAGCTGCGGGTCGACGACATTCGGACGGATGATCTTCCGCGTGACCGGATCAATCTGGACGACGCCGCCAGCTCTGATGAAATGGAGGAGTTGAAGGCCTCCATCCGCGCCCGGGGCCAGAGGGAGCCGATTGAGGTTTCCAGCACCGGAAACGGTTTCCAGTTGAAGAAGGGCTGGCGACGCCTGACCGCGCTTAAGCAGCTTTGGCAAGAGACGGGAGATGCGCGTTTCGCCACTGTAGTTGCCCGCGTCTCTGTCGGTCTTCATAGCCGAATTGACCTCTACATCGACATGGTCGAAGAGAACGTCATCCGCGAGGATCTAACCTTCGCGGAGATGGCGCAGGTAGCGATAATTGCAGCGCATGATGTGGGAATGGAAGGGCAGGAAGCCGATGCGCTTGTCGGCAGGATTTATGCTTCTCTTCACAAAATGAAGCGTTCTTACATCCGCAGTTTTGTCTTTCTGCTTCAGGAGCTTGGCGATGTACTTCCTTTCCCCAAGGCAGTTTCGCGAAATCTTGGGGTCGAAGTCGCGCGGAGAATTCAAACGGATCCAAGCCTTTCTGAGATTTTAAGGAATGATCTTGGTTCGGTGACTTCATCGGAGGAGCAGAACGCAGTGCTGTCGCGCCTCGTCAGTTCGCCCCCCGTTCAAACATTAGCACCCCGGAAGTCGGCTGAGAAGAAGGCGGTGAAGTACGAGTTCCACGTGGGATCAGCGAAAGTGACGGCTCGGAAAGGCGAATGCCGCATCTTAGCCAATACCGACTTTTCATCCGTTGACAGGAAGCGCCTTCAGAAGGCGATTGAGGCGTTTCAAACGGTGCTACGAGAAGAGTAACCCATGGGTTATGAAGCTCCCCCTGAGAGTAACCCGCGGGTTACCTCAGGGGGCAAAGCAGCCCTTCTTCAGCCGTTGGACCAGCCGCGAAACCCGCAAGGCACCTTACAGCATGCCGAGCTTTTCCGCTCGTTGCAGCAGCATCTTCACGGACGAGGGCTGCCATCTCGTCCGACCGCGGGGTGTGCGTTCGCGCATGGCTTCTAGCCGGTCGCACATGGCTTGCAAGGTAATGTCAGGATCCGCTCCTTTTATCGCGGCGATGATCGCGGGCAACCGGTCATCGCTTCCGCGCCGAGCCGCGCGACCCAGCACGGTCGGAGGTAGGAAGCCGTCGCGGACATAGGCGCGCACGGCCCGCAAAAGACGTGGCTGCGTCCAGCGCTTGTCTGCGGGCAGGGCAGCATTTACGATGCGTAGCACGTCCTCCCAGGGCATGTCGGGGCGCAGGCGGCGCACCTGGGGCACCCAGTCCTGCGCCGTCTCGCCTAACCTCTCCATATAGCCGTCATGCCGCGCCAGCCGAACCTTCCGCATGGCGGAGGGATCGCGGGCCCGAAGACCCGGATTACCACCGATCCGGCCCTTCGCGCGTGCGCTGGCGAGACCTGCCTTGGTACGCTCGCGGATCAGGGCGCGCTCGAACTCGGCTGCGGCTCCCAGCACCTGAAGGGTGAATTTTCCTTGCGGGCTTGCGGTGTCGATCGGGTCTTGGAGTGATCGGAAGAAGGAGCCCTTCGCCTCCAGCTGCTCGAGCAGCTGGAGAAGGTGCGACAGCGACCGCGCCAGGCGGTCGATCCGTACCACGACAAGGGTGTCGCCCTTGCGGATGCTGTCCAGCACGCGACCGAGTACGGGCCGCGAGCGGCTAGCACCTGAGGCTTGTTCCTCGTGGACCACGCTGCAGCCGGCGGCCCGCAGCGCCTCTGACTGGGGCAGGGGGGTCTGATCCTCTGTCGAGACGCGGGCATAGCCAATCAGCGGCATGGGAGGAAGCCTCGTGCAATTCTGGAAGGCGCTAGTAAACGACCGTTTGTAAGCGTAAGCAAGGCTTCGGCTGATATTCGCGCAGCGTGATTTCCTTGAGAAATGGTTACTCGTTCCGGGGCAGCTGGAGCATTCTGCAGTACGACCAAAAGCTGCGGCGTCTGCAAAAATCGGCTCGTCCTGGTATCCCTCAACAACGTAATTCTTTGAGGATCATTGCACTTAGTTCACTAATATATCTGCATAATCTTCATGCAAGTCTGGTGCCACGAAGTACTGTATTTCCTTTGGATGCTCCTCGGCTGCAGGCCCAGTCACGGCAAGTGCGACTGCCCGAAAAGCTGCCCGGGAGGTCGGGCGGCCTGAGGGGACGCTTGCGCCGCTGCCACCTCGGAGGCAGAGAGGCTATGGCAGCGCGTGACTTCATTGGAGTTGAATCGTCCGCACGGTTCTAATGATGGCGGCCTCCGACCAGAAGTCACTGGTGCGGTTTATGTCCCTGCTGAGGTGAATGCTGGAACCACATGCATGCCGAAGGTTTCAATTAAGTTGCGCTGTTCGGTCCCGACATGGTGCAGGTAGATGCCGTCAAACCCCAACTCGGCAAACTCCGACAGACGATCCACATAAAGCGTCGTGTCGGACGAGCTCAGGACCGTGTCGTGCATGTCCTCGGGTTGGACATGGCGCGAGGCCACATGGAAATGCTCAACCATATCCAGGTCCCAGCACAGCGGCGGGTCGAACACGTTTGATCGCCACTGGTGGTGTGCAATCTGCAGGGCCGTGTCCTTATCGGGTGCATAGGACAGGTGCACTTGCAGATAGAGCGGCTTGCCCTCGCCGCCGCCTTCATGGAAGGCGCCGATCATCCGGCGCAGCTTGTCACGGGGCTGATTGACCGTAATCGGTTTATCTGCCCAACTGCCGACCCACCTTGCTGTTTTTTCGCTGACCGCGGGCCCGATCAGGGGCGGTGGAGTCCGGGGCAGCGTCCACAGCTTGGCGCGGTCAACGCGGATAAGCCCGTCATGGCTAACTGTCTCGCCAGCGAACAACTCGCGCATCACATCGACGCATTCCTTAAGTCGCGCGTTGCGCACCGCCTTTTCCGGCCACCGGTCGCCAGTGATATGTTCGTTTGCGGCTTCACCGCTGCCAAGGGCCATCCAGAAGCGGTCGCGATACATCTGGCACAGCGTTGCGGCGGCCTGTGCGATGACTGCGGGGTGACATCGCTGGCCCGGCGCATTTACCACACCCAAGGGCAGGGAGGTTGTCTGCAGCGCCGCGCCCAACCAGACCCAGGCGAAACCTGACTATGCCTGCCGCGCGCTTCAGGGGGAGAAATGGTCCGAACACATCGCGGCCGCAAAGCCGGCCTGTTCCGCCAGCTGCACGGCATCAAGCAAAGCCTTCGGATCTATCTGCTCGTGTGATGCATGAAAGCCAAGATACGCCATGCCGCCCGTCCTTGCTTGGTGCTGCTCAACGCAGTCGTTCCACACGGGGTTCATCGTCAAGAAGCTCCTGCTCTGCCCCCTGAGAACTGGACCATTCGAAACTGGAGCTTTTGTCTAACCTTCCCTGGCTGGCGACATGCCATTGGCATCCGCCGCCTCACATCCTGAGCGATGGAGAGATTGCATTGGCTGTGTCCAATAGGGGCGGAACTATCTTCTTCAGCAGGCTGTCATCGTTCCAGGAATAGGCTGATACCGAGCACTGCACCGCCGCAATGGCTCGTCCATCGGGACCGCAGATCGGTGCCGCGACGGCAAGCTCGTTCAAGATCATTTCATCGCGCGATATCGCAAACCCACGGGCAGCTGCCTCTTCGATGCTGTTGCGGATGCTTGCACGGTCGAGGGTCGTGCGTGGAGTGAACTCCTTGAGTGGCCAGTTCTCGATGGCGGCATCGCGGTCTGGCTCTGGCCAAGTCGACAGGATCGCGCGACCGACTGAAGTGGACAAAGCCGGGAGACGCCTCCCAATGATGGAGGCTGCGAAATGGGTCCGTTGGCAGGGCAGTCGCAGGACGTAGATCGTGTGATCGCCGGAAATTTCCGCAAAGTTCACCGTTTCTTCCAGGTGCCGCGACAGCTCGATCAGCTTTGGCATCGCATTTCCGACCAGCGGGTCTGACCAGTAATAGGCATAGGCCAGTTCAAGCCATGCATGGGAGGGACGAAGACGCCGCGTGACCGGATCCTTGGTCAGCCATCCCTCCTGGTGCAGGGTGTTTGCCAGCCTTTGTACCGTACTCTTGTCCATGCCCGTGCGTTGGGCCAAGGCCCCCAGACTGAGTTCGGGATGCGTCTCATCGAAGGCGCGCAGCACGCGGAGCCCTTTGGCCAAGGCACCTACAAACAGCGAGTCACGTTTCTCGGCATCAGGCAAAACATTTCCTCCGGTTGTGACAGCGCGCTTGACGGATCCGTGATTCCGCTGCTTATCTAAATGCAATAAACAGTATTGCATTGCGATACAGCAGATAAAGAAAACAACAGGGGTTCAGAATGAAACGTCGCGTCCTGACCGGCAGCGTAGCTGCGCTCGCCCTTTTTTCAGCAGGCATGGCTCATGCCGACAAAAGCAACGACACGCTGCGCGTTGCCTTCACCAAGGAGCTTGAAAGCGTCGACAGCTACTTCAACTCGGCGCGTGAGGGCGTAGTCTTGCAACGCGCGATCTGGGACGGGCTGATCTATGCAGATCCTCAAACAGGAGAGTATTCGGGCAACCTTGCGACCGACTGGACCTGGATCGACGACACGACGCTGGAACTGAAGCTGCGTGAGGGAGTGACCTTCCATGATGGCAGCCCTTTTACTGCCGATGATGTAGTCTACACCGTGGATTTCGTCGCGAACGAGGCGAATGGCGCCGTGACGCAGCGCAATGTCAATTGGATGGACCACGCCAAGAAGGTCGATGAACATACCGTCCGCATCATTACAAAAGAACCCTTTCCTGCAGCGCTCGAATACTTGTCCGGGCCGGTCTCCATCTATCCGTCCGACTACTATGCCGAGGCTGGCCCCACAGGCATGGGCCTGAAGCCCATCGGCACAGGCCCCTACAAGGTCGTCAGCGTCGAGCCCGGCAAGCGTTTCGTGCTGGAGCGGAACGAGAACTACTTCGACGGTCCGAAGGGGCAGGCCCAGATCGGCAACGTGGATATCCGCACCATTCCTGACGTGAACACACAGATCGCTGAACTGTTCAGCGGGCAGCTCGACCTGATCTGGCAGGTGCCCTCGGATCAGGCCGAACGGCTGGAGCAGATGGGGCAGTTCACGGTCGCCAACGAAAGCACGATGCGCGTCGGCTATTTGGCAATGGATGCCGCGGGCCGGTCGGACCCGAACAACCCGTTCACCAAGCTGGAAGTGCGCCAGGCGGTCAACCACGCGATCAACCGCGAAGAGTTGGTTGGCGAACTGCTGAAGGGCAAGTCGATTCCAGTCCATACTGCCTGCTTCCCCAGCCAATTCGGCTGTGCACAGGATGTGAAGGAATACGAATACGATCCGGAAAAGGCACGGGAACTGCTGGCTCAGGCCGGCTATCCGGATGGGTTTGCAACCGAATTCTATGCTTATCGCGACCGTGAACTGGCCGAGGCGATCACCAGCTACCTGAACGCGGTCGGGATCCGCACCGACTTCAAGATGCTGCAGTATTCCGCGCTGCGTGACCTGAACATGAAGGGGGAAACGCCGCTGTCCTTCCAGACCTGGGGGTCCTTCTCGGTCAATGATGCCTCGGCCATGGTCAGCCAGTACTTCAAGCATGGCGAACTGGACGACGCACGCGATGACGCGGTTCTGGCAGAACTTGACATCGCCGACAGCTCGACCGACCCCGAGGTTCGGAAGGAGCATTATCGCACGGCCCTGCAGCGCATTGCCGATCAGGCCTACTGGGCGCCGATGTTCTCCTACAACACGAACTACGTGTCCACGGCCGAGGTCTCCTACACGCCGACCGCCGACGAGGTTCTGCGCTTCCACACCATGACCTGGAACTGACGGGCTGCCACCTCTCCCAGCCTGCCGCGGGATGGCCTTAGGGCCATCCCCCCAGCCCGCAAGGATCTGACAATTCATGCTTCGCTTTATCCTCAAACGATTGGGGCTAGCCCTGCTTGTCGCCTTGACCGTGTCCTTCATCAGCTTCAGCCTGCTGTTCCTGTCAGGCGATCCGGCCATCGCCATCGCCGGCGAAAGCGCCAATGCTGAGGACGTGGCGGCCATTCGCGCCCTTTACGGCTTTGACCGGCCGATGATGGTGCAGTACGGCGACTGGCTGTGGCACGCGCTGCAGTTTGACTTCGGCGTAAGTTATTACTTCCGGTTGCCGGTCGCGGACCTGATCGCCGAACGCCTGTCGGTCACCATGACTCTGGGGGTCTGCGGCATTGTCTTTGCGCTGCTGATAGCCGTGCCCTTGGGCGTGATCGCCGCAATCCGCCCGAACTCGTTGATCGACCGGATCGCGCTGTTCCTGTCGGTGGCCGGGCAGGCCATGCCCAGCTTCTGGTTCGGGCTGATCCTGATCGTGATCTTCGCCATCCAACTGCGTATCCTGCCCGCCTCGGGCGCCGACACCTGGCAGCATTTTATCATGCCGACGATTGTGCTGGGCTATTACGCCATGCCGGCCATCATGCGCCTGACCCGTGCCGGCATGCTCGAGGTGCTGTCGGCCGACTATATCCGCACAGCACGCGCCAAGGGTGCCTCCGAAGGACGTGTGCTGTTCAAGCACGCCTTACGCAACGCGATCATCCCCGTGGTGTCGCTGGCAGCGGTGCAGATGGGCTTCATGCTAGGCGGCTCGATCGTGGTGGAGTCGGTCTTTGCCCTCCACGGCGCAGGCTATCTGGCATGGGAATCCATCGGGCGAAACGATCTGCCCACGGTGCAGGCGCTGATCCTGGTCTTTGCGCTCTTCTATATCGTCTTCACCTTTCTGGCCGACGTGCTGAACGCTTGGCTGGACCCCAGGATGCGGAGCGCCTGAAATGACAGCCTTTCCCGACGCCCTCGAGATCACCGGCCCCACCCCCGGCCAGCAGTTGCGCCGGCGCATGTTCGGTCATCAGGGGTTCATGATCGGAGCGGTATTTCTGGTCCTGCTGGTAATCATCGCCCTTCTCGCCCCGGTTCTGGCCCCCCATGACCCGTATGCGCAAAGCCTAAGCAACCGCATGGTCCGCCCTGTGTTCATGGGCGGCACATGGGAGCATCCTCTCGGCACGGACCACTTGGGCCGGGACTACCTGTCGCGGCTGATCTATGGTGCACGAGTCTCGCTGATGATCGGTGCTGTCGCCGCACTCATATCAGGTACGATCGGCACGGCCCTGGGCGTTGCCGCCGGGTATTTCGGCGGACGTGTCGATGCTGTCGTGACGTTCCTGATCAACGTGCGTCTGGCGATGCCGGTGGTGCTGGTCGCCCTCGCAGTCGTGGCCATCTTGGGTGGCTCGCTCAGCGTGGTGATCGGGGTTCTTGGGTTGCTGCTGTGGGATCGCTTTGCCGTGGTCATGCGCGCCTCGACCCTGCAGATCCGCGGCCGTGAGTTCGTGGCGGCGGCGCGCGCGGTCGGCTGCTCGACGCCGCGCATCCTGCTGTCCGAGATCATGCCCAACATTGTCAACAACCTGATCGTGGTCGTCACGCTGGAGATGGCGCACGCGATCCTGCTGGAGGCTGCGCTGTCCTTCCTGGGAGTCGGCGTGCAGCCACCCACGCCCAGCTGGGGATTGATGGTGTCCGAGGGCAAGAACATGATGCTGTTCGAGCCGTGGCTGGTCTTGATCCCGGGTGCCGTGCTGTTCGTTCTGGTGCTGGCGATCAACCTGATGGGCGACGGGCTGCGCGATGTCACCGCTCCCGAGAACCGCAATTGATGAGGTCTCCAATGAACGACGCCCCCCTCTTGTCGGTTCGTGGCTTGACGTTGGATATTCCGACCTCCGGCGGTACGCTGCACGCTGTGCGCGGCATCGACTTCGACCTAAACCGCGGAGAGACGCTGTGTATTGTGGGCGAGTCCGGGTCGGGCAAATCCCTCACCTCGCTTGCTCTGATGGGGTTGCTGGCCCCCAAAATCCGCCGCACAGCAGTCCGGATGACCTTTGACGGCACGGATCTGCAGAAAGCCTCAAGGCGACAGTTGCGCCAGCTGCGGGGCGACCGAATGTCGATGATCTTCCAGGAACCGATGACCTCGCTGAACCCAGCCTATACGATCGGCGACCAGCTGACCGAGACGCTTTTGCTGCACAAGAAGGTCAGCCGCGCCAAAGCCCGTGCCCGGGCCATCGAGTTGCTGGAAAAGGTGGGCATTACTGCCGCGGAAAGCCGTCTGTCGCAGTATCCGCACCAGCTGTCGGGCGGCTTGCGTCAGCGCGTGATGATCGCAATGGCCTTGATGTGCGAACCTGAACTGATCATCGCTGACGAGCCCACCACGGCGCTGGACGTGACCATTCAGGCGCAGATCCTGCGGCTGCTGGTGGATCTGCAGCGCGAGATGAACATGGCGCTCATCCTGATCACCCATGATCTGGGCGTGGTGGCCCGTGTCGCCGACAAGGTTGCCGTTATGTATGCAGGCGAGTTGGTCGAGACAGGCCCTGCCAGCGCCATCTTCCGCAACCCTGCACATCCTTATACGCGCGGGCTGATCAATTGCATTCCCGTTCCCGGACGCAACGAACGTGGCGCGCGGCTTGGGACCATTCCAGGTATTGTCCCATCGCTGGTGGGTGAGGTCACAGGCTGTCCGTTCCGCGGACGGTGTGATCAGCGTGTTGCGATCTGCGACACTGCAGCCCCGCTGCGCCGGCTGCCGGACGGACATGAATTCCGCTGCGTCCATCCTGACGGACATCGCCACGAAGAGGTGACGGCATGACGAACAAGCCTGTTCTGGAGCTGAAGAACGTCTCCAAGACCTACACCATCAAGCAGGGGTTGTTCGGCAAGCCAAAGCCTTTGCGCGCGTTGAACGATGTCTCGCTCAACCTGCAGCACGGGGAGGTGCTTGGGCTGGTGGGGGAGTCCGGTTGCGGCAAATCCACCCTTGCCAAGATCCTGCTGGGACTGGAGGCCCCAAGCGAGGGGCAGGTTCTGGTCGACGGCCAGGCGTTGGCGGGACAGGACCGGATCGCGCTGTCGCGCCGCATCCAGCCGATCTTCCAGGATCCCTACTCCTCGCTGAACCCGCGCAAGAGCATTGAGGACATCATCACTCTGCCTCTCCGCGTCCACGGCATCGGCGACAGCGCCAGCCGTGACCGGGAGCTGCACAAGATGCTGGACATCGTCGGTCTTCCTGCGCGCGTTGCCCGCAGCTATCCCAGCCAGATGTCCGGCGGCCAGCGGCAGCGAGTCGCCATCGCGCGGGCCCTCATCATGAAGCCCGAGATCGTCATCTGCGACGAGCCGACCTCGGCGCTGGATGTCTCGGTTCAGTCGCAGATCCTGAACCTGCTGGCCGACCTGCGAGCCGAGTTCGGCCTGACCTACCTGTTCATCAGCCACAACCTCGCCGTGGTGGAGCATCTCGCGACGCGTGTGGCCGTGATGTATCTCGGCCGCATTGTGGAAGAAGCTGACGTCGCCACCCTATTCGAAACGGCGCGCCACCCCTACTCGCGGGCGTTGCTGGCCTCCGTTCTGACGCCTGACCCCGACATGGGAGTGCCGGACACGCAGCTTGGCGCAGCATACCCCAACCCGATCGCCCCGCCTTCCGGGTGCGCCTTCCATCCGCGCTGCGCCAAGGTGATGCCGCATTGTTCCCGGATCGCACCTTGGCCGGTGCCAACATCCGACGGGCATGTCGAGTGTCACCTTTATGACCAGCAGCCCCTACAGGCCGCCAGCTGAGGGACCAGTCATGATGTCGTCACTGTCGCGCACACAGGTCGTGCGCAAGTCTGTAAGAGGAACCACACGGGGCGTGGTCGCGGCCCAGAACTCGCGCGCAGCGCAGGTCGGCGCAGAGGTGTTGGCAGCCGGCGGCAATGCGGTCGATGCGGCCGTTGCGGTGTCCTTCGCCATTGGAGTGCTGGAGCCTTGGATGAGTGGCCCCGCCGGCGGCGGCGCAATGATGCTGTGGCACGCCGAGGCCGCGCGTGCCGAAGCGGTCTTCTATGGCATGCGTGCGCCGGGTGCCCTGGATCCGGCTGATTACCCGCTGGCAGGTACGGGCAAGGCCGACGATTTGTTCCCTTGGGACGCGGTCAAGGATGACCGCAACCTTCGCGGCGCGACCGCAGTCGCGGTGCCGGGCGTCATAGATGGCGTCGGGCAGGCTCATGCCCGTTATGGTCGCATGCCGTGGCGCGATCTGCTGGCGCCAGCCGTCGAACTGGCACGAGAAGGTCTGCAGGTCGATTGGTATGCGGCGCTGATGATCGCCTCGGCCACACGTGGACTGGCCGCCGATCCGGACGCGGCGGGCCTGTTTCTCGAAGAGGGGCAGTGGCCTCCTGTGGCCGGTTGGACCAGCACCGTCGCCAAGACCTTGCCGATGGACGCCATGGCCACAACCTTGGCCGAACTGGCTGCCAAGGGCGCACGAGAGTTCTATGATGGCGACGTTGGTGCGGCGCTGGTGGCAGACGTACAGGCGAAGGGTGGCAGCTTAAGCCGTGACGACCTGCGCGCCTACCGAGCCGAGCTTCAAACGCCGCTCAGCTTCTCGCGCGGGCAGGCGACACTCCATGTCACGCCGCGTCTGACGGCCGGACCCACCTTTCGCGATGTTCTGACAATGCTGCCCCCGCTGGCGGGTCAGCCCGGTGGAACTGCGTTCGTGGCCTATGCCGATGCGCTGCGGGATGCCTATGCCAAACGGCTGGAAGGGATGGGGGACGATGGCGAGTCTCCGTCGCAGCCTGGCTGCACCACGCATTTCTCGATCGTTGACCGCGACGGGAACATGGTGTCGATGACGCAGACATTGCTGTCGGCCTTTGGGGCGCATGTGGTCTCTCCGTCCACAGGACTGCTGCTGAACAACGGCATCATGTGGTTTGATCCGGTGCCCGGCCGTGCGAATTCTTTGGCACCCGGAAAGCGCTGCCTGATGAACGTCTGCCCGGTCATCGGTGAAGTCGGTGATCGCCGCTTTGCCTTCGGCGCCTCGGGCGGACGCAAGATCCTCGGGGCGGTTGCACAGCTGTCTTCCTTTGTCACCGATTTCGGCATGGATCTGGAAGGCGCCTTTCATCATGGGCGCATCGACATGTCGGGCGGCGATGCCGTCACGGTCGACGATGCGCTGCCTGAAGCCGTCCATGCGGCGCTGGCTGAACATCATCCGACGACGCGCTTTCGCCGCACCGTATTTCCCTATGCCTTTGCCTGCCCGGCCGGTGTGATGCGCGACGGCGTCACGAACACTGGCTGTACCGAGATCATGTCGCCGTGGGGCGACGCCATTGCCGAACCGGAGATCCTTTCATGACCCGTGATGCCGCCCTTGCCGCCGCCGAACGTTATTTTGACAGCGGGGCGTTTCAGACCGAGCTTGCATCTTTGGTGGAATATCCCACCGAAAGCCAGAATCCGGATCAGCGGCCGGAACTCTATAGGTATCTTGAGCAAGCCATGCTGCCACGCCTCGAGGCTCTGGGGTTCGTCTGCGTGATCCACGACAACCCCGATCCTCGAGGCGGGCCGCTGCTGGTGGGCAAGCGCATCGAGGACACTGCTTTGACCACGGTCCTGACCTATGGGCACGGCGACGTCATTCGCGCGCAGACCGATCAATGGCGTCAAGGGCTTCATCCCTTTCGGCTGATCGAGGAAGGCGACCGCCTATATGGCCGGGGCACCGCGGACAACAAGGTGCAGCATCTCATCAACATCGCGGGGATGGAGGCCGTCATCAGCGCCCGAGGCAAGCTGGGCTTCAACGTCAAGATCGTGATCGAGATGTCCGAGGAAACCGGCTCCTCGGGACTGCCGGAGTTCTTCGAGGCGCACAAGCATGATCTGGCGGCGGATGTCCTGATCGCGTCCGACGGCCCTCGGCTGCAGCCTGACGTGCCGACGATCTTCATGGGATCGCGCGGTGGCGTGACCTTTGATCTGCTTTTAAATCTGCGTGACGGAGCCCACCATTCCGGTAATTGGGGCGGTCTTCTGGCGGATCCGGCGATGATCCTGACCCATGCGCTGACCACGATCTGTGACCGGCGCGGACAAATCGGGGTTCCGGAATGGCGCCCCGACAGCCTGACACCGCCTGTCCGCGAGGCCCTGAAGGGGCTGCCCATCGAGGACCTGAACGGCCCTTCCGTTGATCATGACTGGGGCGAGGAGAACCTGAGCCCCGCCGAGCGCGCCTATGGCTGGAACAGCTTTGCCATCCTTGCAATGACGGCCGGAGTGCCTGAAGCGCCTGTCAACGCAATTGCGGCAAAGGCGCGTGCGACTTGCCAGCTGCGCTACGTGGTGGGTACCGACCCCGAGGACATTCTGCCGGCACTGCGTCGCCATCTTGACTCGAACGGCTTCGAGGATGTGCAAATCATTCCGCACGACCGCGGCTTCTTCCGAGCCACACGCCTTGATCCCGACCACGAATGGGTTCGTTTCACAGTAGCGTCGATTGAGGAAACGGCAGGCAAGCCGCTCCACATCCTCCCCAACCTCGCGGGCTCCCTGCCCAATGACAGCTTTACCGACATCCTCGGCCTTCCGACGGTCTGGGTGCCGCATTCCTATCGCGGTTGTTCGCAACATGCGCCAAACGAGCACGTGTTGAAGCCGGTGTGCAGAGATGCCCTCCGCGTCATGGCGGGGCTCTGGTGGGACGTGGGCAGCGACAAGGCCCGCCCTTGCCAATGATGATTGCTTAGATAGCCGCAGCTGCATCACGAGGCAGCGGCTCCCAGAGCGCTTAACATGACTCTTGCTTTCGCGCCGCTACTAGGACTGCACCTCCTCCGACCTAGGTCTTGCGCCGGTAAGCTGCGTCACACCCCCATCCTCTCAGGTGCTCCACCAGATCCAAGTAGAGCCAGCATCCGAGCATCCGCTTCAGACCGGTCGCTCGCGTTTCACTTGTTCGGTGATGATGCAGGGCAGCTCGAACATGGCGTTCGCGCCGACGAGAGCCATCATCCCGCTGAGGTCGAAGGGGCCAAAACTCGACCTCGGCGGCTCCGGCGATGTTCAGGCCAGAAAGCAGCCGCAGCATCTGCTGGGCTTCACGAGTGGTGAGACCACCGAGTTTCAGAGTTCCTGTGCCTGGCGCCATCGGGTGGTCGAGCGCATCCACTTCCAAGGTGACGTAGGCGCGCTGTAGAATCCGGCCGTGCCAAGGGTGGCCTCGCCGAGCATCATGATGCGGCAACCGCTCCAGCGGTCGAGGGCCCTGTCAACATCCTCGGGCGAGGCCAAAGGGTGCGCGTGGCGCGCAACCAAGCTACTTGCACTCTCTGAGCTGCCTGAAACCTCTGGCTCGGCCATGTCCGGACTTCCTGCTGCCACGTTGCCAACAAGCAAGTCCGGCGGAGGTTCCTGCGGTGGCGCGGCTGTGGCCACCGTCCAAGCGGATCTGTCGCGGAGCTTGAGACAGATCATCTGACGAGGAGTTGGGTGAACGCTGCAGCTGCTCTGCCGTGCAGCTACCAGACGGCTTCCCGACCATCGCGTCGTTGACGAGCGGGCCAAGCTTCATCTTGGCGCTGCATCTGATCAAACCCGGAGAAGTTGAGCGTTTGAGCAACCTTAGTCCCTTATCGACGGCACTTCTCTTACAGTGTCGGCATGAATTGGTCTGTCGCCCTTTAGGCAGCCAGCAGACGGAACTGCTGTAAGGGACGGAGCCTGGGCCTGAACTGGTCCTTGCGGATCATGTTGACAACTCGATCCCTGCGATGGCGGACGCCGCTGAGGTGAAGCTCCTGAAGCCCAGCATCGACTTCACCCGGCGCTTGATCAAGCGATGGTCCTGCTCGACCCTGTTGTTGAGGCACTTGATCCGGGTCATCTCGATGGGGATTGCGCAGCCGAAGCGCTTCAACATCCGGCCGATGTCCTTGATGCCTTTGCTATTGGCGGCGCTCTTGTCGATGACGATCTTTCGCGGCAGGCCGTTCACCTCCCTCGCATGGGCAAGGAACTTGATGGCAGCCGGCTTGTTCTGCGCTTCGACAGCAGGAAGTCCAGCGTCTTCCCGAACTTGTCGACGTCCCGATAGAGATCGACCCACTGGCCTGCGAACCTGATGTACGTCTGGTCCTTCCGCCAAGACCTGTCGGTGAGCCGCTTGCGGCGATGCGCATCCGCGGCGACTTGACCGGCATATCGTTCCACTCATCGAGTGCGCGTGGCATGATAGGCCGTAACACCGCGTTCGGCCATGAGCTCCTCAAGATCACGACAAGACACTCTGTAGCGCAGGTAAAAGAACACAGCAATTAGAATGATGTCATTAGGGAAGCGGGCGCCCTTCAACGAAATCGTCATCACATCCTTCCCATCCTGTCGCTCCACTCGACCGAGCGTAGCTCAGGCTGGAACATCAGCAAAGTTTGCGACACAGCCCGGCTGAGGTGCTTAGGGAGCACGAGCTGCTGATCTGTCACCGGACGCACGCGATAAATGCCCTGCACAGATATATGGCCGAAGTGGACGAAACAGTTCAGCAGCTTGGCGCCGCAAGACCTGTATATAGCTACGGCGGTTCGTTCGATCGCCGTACGCAGTTCACCTGCGACCGATGTTCGGAGAAGGTGTTGCGTGGTCAGTTATCAGGCCTACGACCGCTGTCGTAGCGCGTCTTGCCGGATCAGCGGGTCACCCGGAGATGATGCTGCGAACTGCCTCGGCGGCGAGTGGTGCGACGCTGCGGCGAAACTCCTCGGGGTCCCATTCCGACAGCGACCCGGCGATGTGGATGGCGGCCACGGGCCGGCCATCGGCGCCGGGAATTGCCACCCCAAGCGCGACCTCACCCATCAGGATCTGTTCGAGCGCCAGCGCATGGCCAGCTTGGCGACACATCTCAATCTGCGCACGGATGGCGTGTGGATCGGTCAGTGTCCGGGGCGTCAGCGGTCGGAGCTCGGCTTTGGCCAGAAGCGCATCGACCTCGTCTGACGGTAGCATCGACATCACGGCCCATCCGCCGGAAGTGCATGTTGTCGGCACGCAGTTGCCCACCAAAGTAGCAAAGAACGTCTCGCGCTTGCTCTGCAACCGGGCGGCATAGACCATACGCTGGCCGTCGAACAGCGACAGGTCCACGCGTTCGCGCACGTTGCGCCGCAACTCCAGCAGGATCGGGTTCGCACGGCGTACCAACGGGTTCAGCCGCAGATAGTCATGCGTCAGGTCCAGGATCGGCAGGTCCAGGCGAAAGCCGCGCCCGTCCTCGGCCGGGGTCAGATAGCCCAGCTTGCGGAAGGTATGGACCAGTCGCTGCGCCGCGCTGCGGGTCAGCCCAGTGCGTGCGGCGATCTGTGCCAACGACAGCGCCCCGTCGGCACCCCGAAACGCCTCCAGAACGCTCATTCCGCGGGCAAGGGACTGAACAAACAAGGCGTCCTCTGCCTGCAGGCCGTTCGAGGCGTAGTTTTTGCGCGGCATACAATCTCCGACGTTGACAGGACGAATTTTAGGTTAATAAACTCGCAGTACAATGCAACTGTATCGGATGGCAATACATTGCTGAGCGCAACCACTCGGGACCGGCCTCTGCGCATCGCCTTCGCAGGCTTTGTCCACGAGAGCAATTCATTCGCGCCCAGCCCCGCCGGCATGGCGGCATTCGAACAGGGAGGGGGCTATCTGCCGCTGAGCCGAGGAGCCGAGATCCTGCAGCGTGCACGGGACGTAAACCTGCCCATCGCCGGCGCCATTGCGCATGGCGAACGGCAGGGCTGGGACATGGTGCCGCTGGTCTGGGCCGGGGCGGTGCCATCCGCTCCGGTGACGGCCGACTGCTATCGTACCCTCACGGACGAAATCGTGCAGGGCCTGCGCGAAGCGGGGCCGCTGGACGGCGTTTTCCTGGACCTGCACGGTGCAATGGTGGCCGACGGCACCCCCGATGGGGAAGGCACGCTGCTGGGCCGCGTGCGGCAGGTCGTGGGCCCTGATATACCGGTAGTCGCGGCGTTGGACCTGCATGGCAACATCAGTAAGCGGATGGTGGACAGTGCCGACCTGATGGTGGGCTTTCGAACCTATCCACATGTCGACATGGCCCTGACCGGGCATCGCGCGGCGCAGCATCTAGACCGTCTGATGGACGGCGCGCCGAATGCCAAGGCGTTTCGGCAGCTGGATTTCCTGATCCCCATCGCGTGGCAGGCGACCGATGTCCAGCCTGCGAAGGGGTTGTACGACATGCTCGCTGGATGCGACGACCGGAGCTGCCCATCGCTGTTCATGGGCTTTCCGGCAGCGGATTTCGCGGATTGCCGCCCCTCGGTCATCGCCTATGCCGATACACAGGCACAGGCCGACGCCGTGGCCGACCGCCTGTCAAGGGCGCTGCGTGCCGCAGAGCCGGCTTTCTGCGGCACCTGTTTCACTCCCGCCGACGGCGTGGCCGACGCGATGCGCCGGGCAGCCGACAAGCCCGTGATTCTAGTCGATACGCAGGACAATCCCGGAGCGGGCGGCAATTCCGACACGACCGGAATGCTGCGGGCGTTGGTCCAGGCTGATGCACAGGACGCGGCCATCGGGCTGATCACCGACCCTGCGGCGGCGGCGGCGGCCCATGCCGCCGGGGTGGGCGCAACGGTTGACCTGTCGTTGGGCGGACGGTCGGGCATCAAGGGCGACGGGCCGTTCCAAGGCCGCTTCACAATCGACGCGCTGTCCGACGGATCCTGCCACGCCACAGGCCCCTATTACGGTGGCGCGCATCTGGCGCTTGGCCTGTCAGCCTGCCTGCGCATCGGGGGAGTGCGGGTCGCGGTCGCGTCCGAAAAGGCGCAGATGGCCGATCGGCAGATGTTCCGCTTCTTGGGTATCGTCCCCGAGGCTCAGAAGATCCTGGTCGTCAAAAGCTCGAACCACTTCCGGGCCGATTTCACCCCGATCGCGGCGGCGATCCTGACCTGCGCCGCGCCCGGGCCGATGCCCGTCAGCCCGGCCAGCCTGCCGTTCCGCCATCTTGCCCCCGGCATCCGGCTGGAGCCGGGCGGCGCCCCCTTTACACCCCCGCACAAGGCTGACGCCAAGATCAGCCAGCGGACCCGTTCAACAGAGAGGACACCATGCTCAAGCAGATGACCGCCACCCTCCTGGCCTCGACCATGCTGACAGGCGCGGCCTGGGCCGAGACCACTATCAAGGCCGTGATGCATTCCGGCCTGCGCGTGCTGGACCCGGTGATCACCACGGCCCACATCACGCGCAACCACGCCTACATGATCTATGACGTGCTGATTGCGCAGGATTCGGAATTCCAGCCGCAGCCCCAGATGGCCGACTGGACCATCTCGGACGATCAGCTGACTTATACGTTCACGCTGCGCGACGGGCTGACCTTCCATGACGGCGCGCCGGTGACGGCGGCCGACGCCGTGGCCTCGTTGCAGCGGTGGGGACAGAAGGACGCGGGCGGACAGGTCATCATGGACCGCACCGCCAGCCTGGAGGCAACCGACGACAAGACGATCACCTGGACCCTGACCGAACCCTTCGTGCCGATGCTGGACGTGCTGTCCAAGCAGTCGGCGCTGCCGCCCTTCATCATGCCGGCCCGCGTGGCCGAGACCTCCGCCGACGAGGCGATTACCGAATATGTGGGATCGGGGCCGTTCCGCTTTGTCGAATCTGAATTCCAGCCGGGCCTGATGGTCGTCTATGAGAAGTTCGACGATTACGTACCGCGCGACGAGCCCTCCGACTGGATGGCGGGCGGCAAGGTCGTGAATGTCGACCGGGTCGAATGGGTAAACATGCCCGACGTCCAGACCGCCGTGAACGCCCTGTCCGGCGGAGAGATCGATTATATCGAAGCGATGCAGGTTGACCTGATCCCGCTGCTGGAGGGCGATCCGAACATCGTCGTCGAGACGCGAGAGCCGACCGGCATGCAGACGATGACGCGGATGAACTTCCTGCACCCGCCCTTCGACAACGTCCAGGTTCGTCAGGCCGCCATCAAGGCGATCACACAGGAACCGGTGCTGGCCGCAATGGTCGGCAACCCCGAATATTATTCGGTCTGCGGCGCCATTCTGGGCTGCGGCACCCCGCTGGAGAACGCGACGGGCACCGAGACCCTGACCCAAGGCGGGGGCGCCGAGGAGGCGCGGTCGCTGCTGGAACAGGCGGGTTATGACGGCACGCCCGTCGTGCTGATGGCTCCGACCGACATGGTCGCGCTGGCTACCCAGCCTGTCGTCGTGTCGCAGATGCTGCGGGAGGCCGGGTTCGAGGTCGAGCTGCAGCCGATGGACTGGCAGACGCTGGTCACCCGCCGCGCCAGCCAAGCGGCCCCTGCCGAGGGCGGCTGGAACGTGTTCATTACCAACTGGATGGTGCCGGAAATCTCGAACCCGATCTCGAACCCGATGCTGAACGGACGAGGCGACGACGCCTGGTTCGGCTGGCCCACGGACGAGACCATCGAGGGCCTCAAGGAGGAGTTCATCGACGCCCCCGATGCCGCCACCCAAGCTGCGGTCGCCGAAAAGATTCAGGCCCACGCGCTCGAGAACGGCCTGCTGATCCCCTTGGGACAGTACACCCTGCCGCAGGCCCGCCGCACCACGATCACCGAGATGATCAACTCGCCCGTGCCGGTCTTCTGGAGCCTGAAGAAGTCCGAGTGATCCTGTGGGGGGCGGTGCCGCCGCCCCCAATCCACCCGATCGGAGGAACCTGATGCTGGGGTATATCCTACGGCGGTGCCTTGCCGTCATTCCGGTGATGCTGCTGGTCGCCGTCTTTGTCTTCCTGCTGCTGCGTCTGACGCCCGGTGACCCCGCGGCCATCATTGCGGGCGACATGGCCACCCCCGCCCAGTTGGAGCGCATCCGCGAGGCAATGGGGCTGAACGACCCGCTGCACGTGCAGTTCATGTCCTGGGTGGGGCGGTTGCTGCAGGGCGACTTGGGCGTGTCGCTGATCTCGAACACGCCGGTTGCCACGATGGTCGCCGACCGTGTCGCGCCGACGCTGTCCATCGCGGTGCTGACGATCATCATGTCGGTGGCCCTGGCCGTGCCGATGGGTGTGCTGGCCGCGTGGAAGCATCGCAGCGCCGCCGATTACGCGGTGATGACATTCTCGGTGCTGGGCTTCTCGGTTCCGGTCTTCGTGATCGGCTATCTGTTCATCCTGATCTTCTCGCTGCAGTTGGGCTGGTTCCCGGTCCAAGGCTATACGCCCATGTCGGCGGGCCTGGGAGGGTTCCTGTCGAACGCCTTCCTGCCCGCGCTGACGTTGTCCACGATCTATGTCGCACTGATCGCCCGCATGACCCGCGCCAACATGCTGGAGGTGCTGGGCGAGGATTACATCCGCACCGCCCGCGCCAAGGGCGCCCCCGAACGCACCGTCCTGTTCCGCCACGCGCTGAAGAACGCCGCCGTGCCGATTCTGACCGTGATCGGGACGGGCTTCGCGCTGCTGATCGGGGGCGTGGTGGTGACGGAAACCGTCTTCAACATTCCCGGCGTGGGCCGCCTGACGGTCGATGCGATCCTGGCGCGGGACTATCCGGTCATCCAGGCAATGATCCTGCTGACCAGTTTTCTGTATGTCCTGGTGAACCTGTTGATCGACCTCAGCTACAGCCTCTTTGACCCAAGGATCCGCTACTGATGGCACAGGTACCGCAACCGACTTCGGCGATGCAGCCGGTCCTGCGCGCGTTGCGCCTCCCGCAATTCGGCCCGGGCAGCAGGATCGCAGCGCTGGTGCTGGCGATCATTGTCGCGCTGACACTGCTGGCGGGTTGGATCGCGCCGCACGACCCGCTGACCATGAATCCCATGGCCCGCCTGCAGGGTCCGGCCGAGGGTCACCCGCTTGGCACCGACAATTTTGGCCGCGACATCTTCAGCCGGGTGCTGGTCGGGGGACAGCTGTCGCTGATCATTGGCATCGCCACGGCGGTGGTATCGGTCCTGCTGGGCCTGGTCATCGGCATGGTCGCAGGCTTCTTCCGCACGGCGGATGCCATCATCATGCGGATGATGGACGCGCTGATGGCGATCCCGTCGATCCTGCTGGCCATCGCGCTGGTGGCGCTGAACGGGCCGTCAGTCGGATCGGTCATCGCCGCGATCACCATCCCTGAGATCCCCCGGGTCGTGCGGCTGGTCCGCGCCGTGGTCCTGTCCGCGCGCGAGGAACCCTATGTCGAGGCCGCGATCGCGCTCGGCACGCCGATGCGCAAGATCCTGGTGCGGCACCTGGTCCCCAACACCACCGCGCCGCTGATCGTGCAGGGCACCTACATCCTGGCCTCCGCCATCCTGACCGAGGCGATCCTGTCCTTTCTGGGCGCGGGCGTCAGCACCGAGACCCCCACCTGGGGCAACATCATGGCCGAGGGCCGGCTATTCTTCCGCATCAAGCCGGAATTGATCCTGTATCCGGGCATCGCGCTGTCGCTGTGCATCCTGTCGATCAACCTTCTGGGCGACGCGGCGCGCGACATGCTGGACCCGCGGCTGAAGAAACGGGCGGGGTAGGTCCATGCTGTTCAAGACACGCAATTTCGACGCAGCTGACGTGGTGCTGCAGACATGCAACCTGACCGTGACCCTGCCCGACACGCCGGGCAACCCGAGCGTCCTGAAATCCATCGACGTGACCATCCGCGCGGGCGAGACCGTCTGCCTGGTAGGCGAATCCGGGTCGGGGAAATCGGTCACCTCGCTGGCAATCATGGGGCTGCTGCCGCAGGCGCTGCGCGTCGCCAGCGGCACGATCCAGCTGCAGAGCCGCGACCTGCTGCCCCTGACGCAGGCGCAGATGCGCGAACTGCGCGCGGCCCGCGTCGCGATGATCTTTCAAGAACCCATGACTGCACTGAACCCGGTCCTGCGCGTGGGCGACCAAATCATGGAGGTGATGGAGCTGCACACGAGCCTTTCCACCACTGAACGCCGCAGGCGCGCCGTGGCAATCATGGAACAGGTGCATCTGCCCGACGTTGAACGCATCTTCAAATCCTATCCCCACCAGCTGTCAGGCGGTCAGCGCCAGCGCATCATGATTGCGATGGCGCTGGTTCTGGAACCGGTGCTGCTGATCGCGGATGAACCCACGACCGCGCTGGACGTGACCACGCAAAAGCAGATCCTGGCGCTGATCGACGAATTGCAGCGTGACCACGGCACGGCAGTGCTGTTCATCACCCATGACATGGGCGTCGTCGCCGAGATCGCCGACACCGTCTATGTCATGAAGCAGGGAGAGATCGTCGAACATGGCGCGGTCGAGACGCTGCTGCGCGCGCCGCAGGCGGATTACACGCGCAAGCTGCTGAAGGCCGTGCCCAGCCTGTCACCACGTGACGCCCGGCCCGCAGCCGACGATGCGGTCCTGCGGGTCGAACGGTTGAACAAGATCTATGGCGGCGGCGGCATCCTGCGCAAGCTGCCGCAGGCCCATGCCGCCAAGGACGTGAGCTTTGCCCTGTCCCGCGGCCGCACCCTGGGCATCGTGGGCGAGAGCGGGTCGGGCAAGTCCACCGTCGCACGCTGCATCATGCGGCTGATCGACCCGACATCGGGGCGGATCCTGCTGGAAGAGGCTGATATCGCCGGCCTGTCGCGCAGCGCCCTGCGCCCGCACCGCCAGAAGCTGCAAGTGGTGTTCCAGGACCCCATGCGGTCGCTGAATCCCCGCTGGACCATCGGCGAGAGCCTGATCGAAGGGCCGCTGAACTATGGCACCACCCGCGCGGACGCGATGGCCGAGGCCGCGCGCCTGATGGGCGTCGTGGGCCTGCCCGCCGACGCGCTGGCCCGGTATCCGCACCAGTTCTCGGGCGGGCAGCGGCAGCGGATCGCAATCGCCCGCGCGGTGATGATGCGCCCCGACGTGCTGGTTGCTGACGAGGCCGTGTCGGCGCTGGACGTGTCGGTGCAGGCGCAGGTGCTGGACCTGCTGGACCAGTTGCAGCGCGACTTGAGCATCGGCATCGTCTTCATCACCCACGACCTGCGCGTTGCCGCTCAAATCTGCGACGAGGTGATCGTCATGCAGCGCGGCGCTGTCGTCGAGCACGGGCCCGCTGACCAGGTACTGGCGGCGCCCGCCCACCCTTATACCCGTGCCCTGATCGAGGCCGCCCCCGGCCGGTCCTGGGACTTTCAGAACTTCCGTGAAATGCCAGAGGTGAGACATGCCGAACCTGCCTGAGATCGACGCCGCCGTCCCGGACCTGAGGGCCATCTTCCGCGACCTGCACGCCCATCCCGAGATCGGCATGGAGGAGGTCCGCACCAGCGCCGTCGTCGCCGCCAAACTGCGCGAATGGGGCGTGGACGAGGTTCACGAGGGCGTCGGCAAGACCGGTGTCGTGGGCATCGTGCATGGCCGCGGCCAGGGCAACCGCCGCATCGGCCTGCGCGCTGACATGGACGCGTTGCCGATCCAAGAGGCCACCGGCCTGCCGCATGCCTCAACCCAGGCAGGCAAGATGCATGCCTGCGGCCATGACGGGCATACCACGATGTTGCTGGGCGCGGCGCAGTACCTGGCCCGGACCCGGAACTTCGACGGCACCGCCGTCCTGATCTTCCAGCCCGCCGAGGAGGGTCTGGGCGGCGCCCGCGCGATGATCGCGGATGGGCTGTTCCAGCGCTTTCCAGTCGATGAGGTCTACGGCATGCACAACCAGCCGACCGGGCATCCGGGCAAGGCGACGCTGTGCAAGGGTCCGGCGATGGCGGGGGCGTCTTTTTTCGACATCACCGTGACGGGCAAGGGCAGCCATGCGGCGATGCCGCAGCAGTCGCGCGACGCGCTGGTCGCGGCATCGGGGCTGGTCGGGCAGTTCCAGACGATCCTGGGCCGGAACGTCGCGCCGCTGGATCAGGCCGTTCTGTCCGTGACCCAGATCCATGCGGGCAGCGCCTATAATGTGGTGCCCGAAACCGCGACTCTGGCCGGCACGATCCGCTTCTTCAAGCCCGAGGTCCGCGACCTGATGCAGGCCCGGATGCGCGCCATCTGCGACGGCGCCGCGCAGGCCTTCGATCTGGATATCACCTGCGACTTCCGCGAGATCTTCGACGTGCTGGTGAACGACGCCGACCTGTCGGACGCCTGGACCCAAGCTGCCGCCGATGTGCTGGGGGCGGACAATGTCTGCGGCGATTCCCAGCCCTTCACCGGGTCCGAGGATTTCGCCGACATGCTGCAGCAGGTCTCCGGCGCCTATGGCAACGTGGGCCATGCGGGCACCGTGCCGCTGCACAATCCGGGATTTGTGCTGGACGAGGGGATCCTGCCGGTCGGTGCGTCCATCTATGCCCGGCTGATCGAACGCCGCCTGCCGGTGGCCGCATGAGCGCGGTGAACCTGCCTTTTGACGACGACGCAATGCTGACGGGCCTGCGCCCATGGATCGAATGCGAAAGCCCGACCTGGGATGCTGCCGCCGTCAACCGGATGATGGACCTGGCCGCGCGTGACCTGTCGGCCATCGGGGCCACGGTGGAAACGGTGCGTGGGATCAAGGGTTTAGGCACCTCCATCCGCGCGACTTTTCCGCATGCCGATCAGGGCAAGCCGGGCATCTTGGTGTCGGGGCACATGGATACGGTCCACCCGATCGGGACCTTGGAAAAGCTGCCCTTCCGGGTGCAGGACGGCAAGGCTTGGGGTCCGGGCATCATGGACATGAAGGGCGGCAATTACGTCTTCCTGGAGGCGATGCGCCAGATCGCGCGCGCGGGCCTGACCACGCCGCTGCCGGTGACCTTCCTGTTCACGCCTGACGAAGAGGTCGGCACCCCCGCCACCCGCAGCCTGATCGAGGATGCCGCCCGCGGGCAGCGCGCCGTGCTGGTCCCCGAACCCGCGCTGCCCGACGGGGGCGCGGTCGTGGGCCGGTACGCCATCGCGCGGTTCGACCTGCTGACGCACGGACGCCCCAGCCACGCGGGCTGGGCGCTGAAGGACGGGCGGTCGGCCATCGCCGCGATGGCCCGCCGCGTCCTGGAGGTCGAGGCGATGACCACCGAGGATTGCACGTTTTCGGTCGGCGTCATCCACTCCGGCCAATGGGTCAACTGCGTCCCGTCCGAATGCCGGGCCGAGGTTCTGTCCATGGCCAAGACGCAAGCCGACCTCGACCGCGGAGTCGCGGCCATGCTGGCCCTGCAGGGCGAACGGGACGGGGTCGACTTCACCGTCACCCGCGGCGTCACCCGCCCGGTCTGGGAGCCGCAGCCGGGCACGATGGCGCTCTACGACCTGGCGCGCGACCTGTCGGCGCAGATCGGGTTCGACCTGTCGTCGGACCGGTCTGGAGGCGGATCGGACGGAAATTTCACCGGCGCGATGGGGGTGCCCACGCTGGACAGCATCGGCGTGCGGGGCCGCGGCCTGCACACGCTGGACGAACATATCCAGGTCTCCAGCCTGTCTGAGCGTGCGCGCCTGGCGGCGGGCCTGCTGACCCAGATCACCTGAGGACCCCATGACAGCACTCCACGACCTGACCGCCGCCGCGATGACCGCAGGCTTTGCCGCCCGCAGACTGTCGCCGGTCGAGGTGACCCGCGCCGTCCTGGACCGAATCGACGCCTGCGAGCCGGTGCTGAACGCGATGTGGACCGTCGATCACGACCTGGCGCTGGAGGCCGCCCGCGCATCAGAGGGCCGCTGGCGGCGGGGCGACCCAGTGACGGTGAACGGCGTGTCGCTGGACGGCGTGCCGATTACCATCAAGGAGAACATCGCGACACGCGGCGTGCCCATGCCCCTTGGCACCGTGGTCAGCGACATGACCCCGCGGGCCGAGGATGCGCCCCCCGCCGCCCGCATGCGCGAGGCCGGAGCAGTCTTTCTGGGCCGCACGACAATGCCCGATTTCGGGATGTTGTCGTCGGGTCTGTCCAGTTTTCACCGGCTGGCACGCAACCCGTGGAACACCGACATGAACCCCGGCGGGTCCAGCGCTGGCGCCGGGGCCGCGGGGGCGGCGGGCTACGGGCCGATCCAATTGGGGACCGATATCGGCGGCTCGATCCGCCTGCCTGCGGCCTGGTGCGGGCTCGTGGGGCTGAAACCCAGCCTGGGCCGGGTGCCGATCGACCCGCCCTTCATGGGCCGCGCGGCGGGACCGATGACGCGGACGACGCGCGACGCCGCGATGGCCATGGCGGTGCTGTCGCAGCCGGACGCGCGCGACCACATGTCCTTGCCGCCCGCGACGATCGACTGGCTCGACCTGGACCGCGACCTGACGGGCCTGCGCGTGGGCCTGCTTTTGGATGCGGGCTGCGGCATGGCGGTCGACCCGCAGGTGCACGACGCCGTCACCGCCGCGACCGCGCTCTTCGAACAGGCCGGTGCCATCGTCCAGCCCATCGACCCGTGGATGACCCCCGACCTGCTGCAGGGCCTCGACGATTTCTGGCGTACGCGGGCCGGATTGGACGTGCTGGCGCTGGACCCTGCACAGCGTGCGGCGATCCTGCCGCTGGTGCGCGAATGGGCGGAATCGGGTCTGGGCCGGTCCGGAGAAGACGTCTGGCGCAGCTATGGCGTCACGGTGGAGATCCGCCGCCGCACCGCGCAGGCGACGGCCGATCTGGCCCTGATCCTGTCGCCGGTCTCTCCCAATGTCGGATTTCCGGCGGACTGGGCGTATCCGGCGGACAACGACGTGGCCCGCGCGATGCAGCATATCGGCTTCACCGCGCCCTTCAACATCGGCGAACAGCCGGCGATCAGTGTCCCTTGCGGCCATGACCGCAGGGGCGTGCCCATCGGGCTGCAGATCGCAGGCCGCCGCTTCGACGACATCGGGGTCTTGCGCGCCGCGCGGGCGTGGGAACGGATCGCCCCACTTGCACGCCCCTGGCCGGCGGTCGTGTGCTAATCGTGGGGCAGCTTGTCCTGCGCGGCGAACAAGGCGGGGGCTTCGGACAGGTAGCTGTCGGCGAAGCCGCCATGGGCCAGAGACTGCAGCGCCGCGTCCACGCCCCCGGCGGCGTGATGCGCGGCGCCGACATCCTGGGACAGGCGCAGATAATAGGACAGGTCCTTGGCGGCGTTCGCGATCGAGAACTTCATCCCCGAGGGGTCGCCCGACAGCAGGAAGGGCGCGATCCGGTCCAGCGCCGCGCCGTGCCCGCCGCCCTTGGCCAGCGCATCGACGAAGACCGCATCAGCAATGCCGCTCTTGCGGGCGCAGGCGGCTGCTTCGCTGATCAGGGTTGCGCAGCCGATCGAAACATAGTTGTGCAGCAGTTTCAGCGTATGTCCCGTGCCGACATCGCCCGTATGGAAGATGTTTTCCGCAAAGGCGGCCAGCAGCGGACGCATGCGGTCGAACAGGTCATCATCCGCGCCGACCAGCAGGTTCAGGCGGCCCTGTTCTGCTTCTTGCGGAGTACGGGTCATGGCCGCGTCCATGAACCCGCAGCCGGACTCCCGTGCCAACGCTGCCAGGCGCAGTGTCGAACTGGGGACCGCAGTCGAGCAATCGACGATCACCGTGCCCGGCTGGATCGACGCCAGCAGACCTTGAGAGCCCAGCAGCACCGCCTCGACCTGAGGGGTGCCAGAGACGCAGAGAATGACGACTTGGCACTCCGCCAAGTCGGGCAGCCTGTCGACGCGGCTTGCGCCGAGCGCCAGAAGGTCGTCGACCGGCTGGTTGCCGGGATGGTCCAGGAATCGCAGGGGCCAGCCCTTTGCCGCAAGGTTACGGGCGATCCCGTGGCCCATCAGGCCCACCCCCACCATGCCCACTATCATGCCGTTCATCCGTTCCTCTTGCGTTGTGACCGACGCAGGCTGGCGCCTTGTTGCGGAAGCTTGGCGGCTGACGGGCATGGCCACAAGATGCCGGGAGACGCCGCGGCGACATTTTCCAGACGATGACAGGACGAGACATGACCCTCGACAAGCTGACGCGGATCGACACGCGCCTTATCTTCCTGAATGGCACGTGGGTGGCATCCGCGGGGGCCGGGACGATTCCGGTGGAGGATCCTTCGACCGGAACCGTGATCGCCCAGATCGGGCGCGGCACGGCAGAAGATGTTGATCAGGCGGTGGGCGCGGCGCGATGGGCCCTGGAGGGTGAGTGGGGCGGCCTGACGGCAACCGAACGAGGCCGCATCCTCATGCGCATGTCGGAACTGGTGCTGGAACGGGCCGAGGATCTGGCGATGATCGAGACGCTGGACGTCGGCAAGCCGCTGGACCAGTCTCGCCGGGATGCAGTCGCGCTCGCGCGGTACCTGGAGTTTTATGCCGGCGCCGCGGACAAGTTGATGGGCACCACGATCCCCTATCAGCAGGGCTTCACGGTCTTCACGTTGCGCGAGCCACATGGTGTCTGCGGCATAATCATTCCCTGGAACTATCCGATGCAGATCCTGGGACGGGCTGTTGCTGCCGCCCTTGCGACCGGCAACTCCGTTGTGCTGAAACCGGCCGAGGATGCCTCCGTTTCGGCGCTGGTCTTTGCCGCCATCGCGGCAAAGGCAGGGTTGCCGGCAGGCGCGCTGAACGTAGTGACGGGTCTTGGCGCCGATGTGGGTGCCGCATTGTCGGGGCACGCTGGCGTTGACCACCTGTCCTTCACGGGGTCGGTGGAAACCGGCATGCGGGTCCAGGAAGCCGCCGCACGGAACGCGGTTCCCGTCACGCTGGAGCTGGGCGGCAAGTCACCCCACATCGTTTTCGACGACGCAGACCTGGATCGTGCCATGCCGGTACTGGTGGGCGCTTGCATGCAGAACGCGGGGCAAACCTGTTCCGCTGCCTCACGCGTGCTGGTGCAGCGCGGTATCTATGACGAGGTGCGCCACCGGATGATCGAGATCTACCGGACGCTGGTGGTTGGGCCCGCCCGGGACAATCATGACCTCGGCCCGGTGGTGTCTCGCAAGCAGCAGCGGATTGTACAAGATTTCATTGAACTGGGGCGGCGAGAGCTGACGCTTGCGGCGCAGGGGGAGCTTCATCCCAGTGCGACGGCCGGGGGGAACTACGTCCTGCCAACCCTGTTCGCTGAGGTTCCGCCAGACCACCCCCTTGCTTGCCAGGAAATCTTTGGGCCAGTGCAGGTGCTGATCCCATTCGACGACGACGACGAGGCCCTGCGGATTGCCAACGGGACCGACTATGGACTAGTGGCTGGTCTCTGGACGCGCGACGGCGGACGACAGTTGCGGATGGCCGGCAGACTCCGTTGCGGGCAGGTGTTCGTGAACAACTACGGAGCCGGGGGCGGGGTCGAGCTGCCTTTCGGCGGAGTAGGGAAGTCCGGTCACGGCCGAGAGAAAGGCTTCGAGGCGCTCTATGGCTTCACCCGCGTAAAGACGGTTGCGCTGCAGCACTGAGCGGTGGCGTCGCAAACCACTCGCCGTGCGACAGGGAATCAGCGACTTCGCCGGCTTCAGGCCGCGAGCTGACAGAATTGCTGAATGTGGCGGAGCTTGTCTTATGGATTTTCTGGCT
>KZ836059.1:7500-40186 GCA_003255745.1 Paracoccus saliphilus | reverse complement strand
TGCTGGGTCAGTTCTGGGTGACATCCAACAGCCAAGAGTTTACGAGCTTGCCGCAAGCCTGCCCGACGCACCACTTCAGGAGTTTGTTCACCGCACTAAGAACTTGCCGAAGACGACGGAGGCGGAACGCCTTGTGGTCCAGCGCGTCGGCCAGAACATCCTTCGTGAGCGTCTGATCAAATACTGGAGGGGGCGATGCCCTTTGACCGGGATTGTCGACAAGCCGCTTCTCCGTGCCTCGCATATCAAACCATGGCGGGACTGTGAAAACGACGCAGAGCGTCTAGATGTTCATAACGGCCTGCTTCTGTCGGCTCTTTGGGATGCTGTGTTCGATGGCGGTCTGATTACCTTCGGCGATGACGGCGTTCCGATCTATTCGGCGAACCTCAGCGAACAGGCGCGCGCGCGTCTTTATTTTGATCGACCAATCAATCTGACCGATAGGCATCAGGCCTTTCTGGAATGGCATCGTGCGAGGGTTTTCGTCACCACAACGTAAAATGTTGGTGCGCGACTGTCAGGTTACGCGCACAGTTTGATGATCTGTCGCAGCCAGTAGTAATAAGCTGCAATCCAATTGATGGGTATGATGATGGGTGAACAGCGCTGTGCAGGAATATTATACAGTATCTCAATGGTTTGCGCGCCGATATGGCGGAGGCGGTGGGATTCGAACCCACGGTGGGCTTTCACCCACGTCGGTTTTCAAGACCGGTGCAATCAACCACTCTGCCACGCCTCCGACAGATGCGACGTAGCGCGGCTGTGGCGGTCGTGCAAGCTGGTTACTTTCGCAGCGTCACGATATCGCCTGCGCCGCTGATCTCGACGCCGGAGATCCGCGACAGTTGCCGGAAGCTGAGGGGGAGGGCCACCACGATCTGGTCCGCCAGGGGGTCGGCGGCCATGCGTGCGGCAGGGCTGCCCGCGGCGGGCGGCAGGGCCACGAAGCGCAGGCGCAGGATGCCGTCCTCGTCGGGACCAAAGCGACCCTCGGGCTGCGAGCGCGCTGTCACAAGGGCGGCAGAATGATAACCCTTGGTGGGTCCAACGCCTCGCGCCACCAGGAGCCGCCCCTCGGCCAAAGGCTCCCAATTGGCCGAGGCGATGTGCGGGACGCCGGGGCGGGCATCGGCCGTGGCGTTGTATCCACCCTCGGGCGCCAGTGTCTCGGGTGTCGAAGGGCTCCCGCGCCATCGCAGGGGATTCCAGCCGCTGTCTCCGATGCGGCCGCATCCGGACAGGATCAGGGCGCCGATCAGCAGCGGCATGGTCAGTCGGGTCATGGTCCAATCCTCGGGCATTTCCACTTGGTGATAGGCGAAAGGGACCGCGCGGAAAAGCCTCTTTGACCTCAGGGCCGGGGCGCGCTACCCCTTTGCCTCGCAACAGGAGAAACCCATGGCAACCCCCGCATTCGAAGACATTGCCGAAACCTTCGACTTCCTTGACGATTGGGAAGAGCGTTACCGCCATGTCATCGAACTGGGCAAGGCCATGCCGCCACTGGACCCGGCCTTTCAGGTGCCGGCCACGAAGGTGGATGGCTGCGCCAGCCAAGTCTGGATCTTACCACGGATCGAAGGCGACAGGTTCGATTTTCAGGGCGAAAGCGATGCGCTGATCGTGCGTGGACTGATCGCGGTGCTGCACGCGTTGTATTCAGGCGTAAAGACTGGAGAGGTCCAGGCGATCGACGCGCAGGCCGCCTTGGCACGTCTGGGTCTGGACGAACACCTGTCGGCGCAGCGGTCGAACGGCGTGCGCGCGATGGTGCAGCGGATCAGGCAGCTGGCCGCCGACGCAGGCTGATCCAGCCGCCGCCCAGCACCCGGGTGCCCTCGGCGGCATAAAACACGCAGGCCTGGCCGGGACTGACGCCTTCCTCGGGATCCAGCAGCTCGACCTCGGCCCGGCGGCCGGGCAGGGGGCGCAGGATTGCAGGGCGCGGTGGCCGGGTGGATCGGATGCGCACCAGACAGGCGATCTCGCCCTCAAAAGGCTCGTCCCCCAGCCAGTTCACATCGGTTACGTTGACCGTGGCCGTGGACAGCGCGGTCCGGGGGCCAACCACCACACGGCGAGTGTCAGGCTCAAGCCGGACAACATAAAGGGGGTCGCCCAAGCCACCGATCCCCAACCCCCGCCGCTGCCCGATCGTATAGTGGATGACGCCGCGATGGCGGCCCAGCCCCTTGCCGTCCATGTCCACGATCTCGCCCGGGTCGGCGGCGCCCGGGCGCAGCTTCTCGATCACTGCGGCATAATCGCCGTTGGGCACGAAGCAGATGTCCTGGCTGTCGGGCTTGTCCGCGACCGCCAGCCCGTATTCTGCCGCCAATGCCCGCGTTTCCGCCTTGCTGACCAGGTGGCCCAAGGGGAAGCGCAGGTAATCCAGCTGTTCTTGTGTCGTCGAGAACAGGAAATAGCTTTGGTCGCGGTTCGGATCGGCTGCCATGTGCAACTCTGCCCGGTGGGGGCCGTCCTTGCGCTGGATGTAATGCCCTGTCGCCATGCAGTCGGCATCCAGATCCCGCGCCGTTTCCAACAGGTCGCGGAACTTGACCCGCTCGTTGCAGCGGATGCAGGGCACCGGGGTGGCACCCGACAGATAGGCATCAGCGAATTCGTCGATGACCGATTCCCGGAACTTGTTTTCGTAATCCAGAACGTAATGGGGAAAGCCCATGCGTTCAGCCACGCGGCGGGCATCGTGGATGTCCTGGCCCGCGCAGCAGGCACCCTTCTTGGCCAAGGCCGCGCCGTGGTCGTAAAGCTGCAGCGTGACGCCGATCACGTCATAGCCTTCGGTTTTCAGCTTGGCTGCCACCACCGAACTGTCGACGCCCCCCGACATCGCCACGACCACCCGCGTCTGCGCGGGCGGCTTGGCAAAGCCCAAGCTGTTCAATTCGGTCTCGCGCGCGGAGGCGCGATGGGGGGCAAGCAGGGTCATGGGTGATCTTTCGCCCTCGGGGCCTGGGCCGGCACAGCTGAACTGTGTCAAAATATAAGCAAATGCCGCACATTCTCAACCCCAGGAAGGGCGGGAATCGAGGTCCAGCTAACCGTGACTTAAACGGTTTCCCGCAGAACTTGCAGAACCTGAACGAAGGACGTCTGCAATGTTCGTGAAAAAATCCCTTGGTCCGCGTATCGTGACCTTGGACGGCGGCCGCATTCTCAGCGTGGCGGACTTGCCTGCCGCCGATACGCGCTGGGTGGCCAGCCGCAAACAGACCGTGGTGCTGGCCGTGCTGCACGGGCTGATCAAACGCGAGGAGGCATTGCGCAGATACGGCCTGTCGGAGGAGGAGTTCGACAGCTGGTGCCAAGCCGTGTCACGCCACGGAAAGGCCGCTTTGAAGGTCACGGCACTACAAAAATATAGACAACCCCAAGTTGAATAGGCCAGAACGGGCGGGCGGCAGGTAACATCATATTAACCTGTTCGAGAGATGGTCACGACATATCCATTCGGCGAATCGGGGAATAGACCTAGCCATGCGAATCCTCCTGGTAGAAGACGACCCAAGCACCGCACGCGCGATCGAGCTGATGCTGACCGCAGCCAGCTATAACGTGTTCCTGACCGACATGGGGGAGGAAGGAATCGATCTGGCCAAGCTTTACGATTATGACCTGATCCTGCTGGACCTTGATCTGCCGGACATGCACGGAATGGAGGTTCTGCGCCACCTGCGGCTTGCCCGCATCGATACGCCGATCCTGATCCTGACGGGTTCGGACGACACTGAAAGCAAGTTGCGCGGCTTTGGGTTCGGTGCAGACGACTACATGACCAAACCCTTCAACCGCGAGGAGTTGCAGGCCCGCATCCAGGCGATCATCCGCAGGTCCAAAGGCCACAGCCAGGCGTTGATTCGGACAGGCGAGATCGTCGTGAACCTGGACGCGCGTTCTGTCGAGGTGCGCGGCAAGCCGGTGAACCTGACCGGGAAGGAATACCAGATCCTGGAGCTGCTGAGCCTGCGCAAGGGGACGACGCTGACCAAGGAGATGTTCCTGAACCACCTTTATGGCGGAATGGATGAGCCCGAGCTGAAGATCATCGACGTCTTCATCTGCAAGCTTCGCAAGAAGCTGTCAGAGGCGCTGGGCGGCGAGAGTCACATTGAAACGGTCTGGGGGCGCGGCTATGTGCTGCGCGATCCGGGGCCGGCCCAGGACGAACGCCTGGCCATCGGTGCCTGATCTGCCATCGCGCCTTCTGGACGATCGCGCAGCCTTGGGCGATACCCGCATCTGACAGCGGCCCGCGTGATCGGACCGCCGAAAGCAGAGAGGGCGAAGATGGCGCAGACACAGTCCGACGGGCAGCCGGTCGAAAAGCCGGACCGCGAACAGGCGGCGGCCGAAATGGCGGATCTGTCGGCCCGTGTCGCTCAAGCAAATCAAGCCTATCATACGCAGGATGCGCCTGAAATTTCGGATGCCGAGTATGACGCGCTTAAGGCTCGGCTGATCGCGCTGGAGGCTGATTTCCCCGATCTGGCCCAGCCCGACAGCCCCAGCCGTCAGGTGGGGGCGGCTCCGGCCGAGGGCTTTGGCAAGGTCACCCACGCGCAGCGGATGATGTCGCTGGGCAACGCCTTCACCGAGGAGGATGTGCAGGATTTCACCACGCGCGTCCGCAGCTTCCTGAACCTGCCGGCCGACAGGGTTCTTGAGATCACGGCCGAACCCAAGATCGACGGCTTGTCGCTGTCGCTGCGCTACGAGGATGGGGTGCTGGTGCAGGCGGCGACGCGAGGCGACGGGGCGGTGGGCGAAAACGTCACGGCCAACGCCCGCACGATCGCTGACATCCCCCAGATCCTGGCGGGCGACGTTCCCCGGATCCTGGAGGTCAGGGGCGAGGTCTATATGAGCCATCAGGATTTCGCGGCGCTGAACGCCGCGGAAGGGGGGCGGGTCTTTGCCAATCCGCGAAACGCGGCAGCAGGTTCCCTGCGCCAGATCGACCCCGGCGTGACGGCCCGCCGACCCTTGCGCTATTTCGCCTATGGCTGGGGTGAGCTGACCCAACCCTTGGCGCCCACCCAAATGCAATCGGTCGAGCGGCTGAGGGATCTGGGCTTCCGGACCAATCCCCTGACCCGCCTGTGCCGCAGCACGCCCGAAATGATTGCCGTCTGGACCGAGGTCGAGCAGCAGCGTGCCACCCTGGGCTATGACATCGACGGTGTGGTCTACAAGGTCAACGACCTGGCCTTTCAGCGTCGCCTGGGCTTCCGTTCGACCACGCCACGTTGGGCCCTGGCGCACAAATTCCCCGCCGAAACCGCTTGGACCCGGCTTGACCGGATCGAGATCCAAGTGGGGCGCACGGGCGCTCTCTCTCCCGTCGCGCGGCTGGAGCCGGTGACCGTGGGCGGGGTGGTCGTGTCAAACGCGACGCTGCACAACGAAGATTACATTGCCGGGCGCGACAACGCCGGTGCGCCCATTCGCCAGGGGCGCGACATCCGCGAGGGCGATTGGGTCAAGGTTTATCGCGCGGGCGACGTCATCCCCAAGATTGCGGATGTGGACCTGTCGCGACGGCCCGGTGACAGCCGGCCCTTTGCGTTTCCTACCCTGTGCCCGGAATGCGGGTCCGAGGCCATTCGCGAACCGGGCGATTCCGTGCGCCGCTGCACCGGGGGGCTGATCTGCCCGGCGCAGGCGGTTGAAAAGCTGAAGCACTTCGTCAGCCGCGCGGCCTTTGACATCGACGGCCTGGGCGCCCGCCAAATCGAGATGTTCTTTGCCGATCCGGTCCTGCCGATCCGCGAACCTGCCGACATCTTCACCCTTGCCGCGCGCGACAGCAGGAACCTCGCCCGCCTGAAGAACCGCGAAGGCTTTGGTGACCGCTCGGTCGAAAAGCTGTTTGCCGCGATCGAGGACAAGCGTCGCATACCGCTGGCCCGGCTGATCTTTGCCTTGGGCATCAGGCATGTGGGCGAGGTTGCCTCGGCCACGCTGGCACGCCATTTCGGCACCTGGGAGGCGCTGGTTGCGGCCATCGACGGCGCGGCCCGCGAACCCGCCTTTGTTGCGCCGCATGACAAGGCCCGCCGCGCCGTTCTTGGCGACAGCCCGCACTGGGCCGGTTTGACCGGCATCGACGGGATCGGCGTCGTGCTGGTCAATTCGCTGGTCACGACCTTGGCGCAGCCGGCCGAGCGGCAGGGCATCGACCGGCTGGTGGCGCAGTTGACCGTGCTGCCCGTGCAGAACCTGGGGGCGCAACAGACTGAGATTTCAGGCAAGACGCTGGTCTTCACCGGCACGCTGGAGCGCATGACGCGCGCCGAAGCCAAGGCCCGGGCCGAGGCGATGGGGGCGAAGGTCGCCGGATCGGTCAGCGCCAAGACCGATCTGTTGATCGCCGGACCGGGGGCAGGGTCCAAGGCCGCAAAGGCAACCGAACTGGGCGTCACCGTAATCGACGAGGATGAGTGGCTGCGCATCGCGGGGGCTGGATGACCCAGCCCAAAGGACGCCCTCCGGCCCTGTTCCCGCTGTTCGCAGGGATCGATACCCTGCCCGGCATCGGTCCGAAGGGTCGGGCGGCGCTGGAACAGATGGGCATCGACAAGCCGCGCGACCTGATCCTGACGCTGCCAGCCAGCGGCATCACCCGCCGCCGCATCGACCGCATCGCCGACGCCCGCGCCCCCGAGATCGTGACGCTGGCCGTCACGGTCCTGCGCCATCATCCGCCGCAGGTCCGGGGCCGGCCGTGGCGCGTGCATTGCACCGACGGCGCAAGTGACCTGACGCTGGTCTTTTTCCGCCCGCGCGAGGCTTGGCTTGAGGCGCAACTGCCCGCCGGCAGTCGCCGCGTCCTCAGCGGCAAGCTGGAGCTGTTCGACGGGCTGGCGCAGATGGTCCATCCCGACCACATCCTGCGCGAGGACGAGGCGCAGCCCCCGTCATTCGAGCCGGTCTATCCGCTGTCGGCCGGGCTGACGCAAAAGGGAATATCCAAGGCGGTTGATGCCGCGATGTCGCGCCTGCCCGAACTGGACGAGTGGATCGACCCGCAACTGAAGGCGACGCGCGGCTGGCCCTCGTTCGCGGATGGGCTGGCGCAGGCCCATGCGCCGGCCTCGGCTGCCGCCCTGTCGCCAGACAGTCCGGCTCGTGCGCGGCTGGCCTATGACGAATTCCTGGCGCACCAGATGACGCTGGCGCTGGTGCGGCGCGAAAGGCGACGGTTGAAGGGCCGCGCCAGCCAAGACAGCGGCACGCTGCGGCGGAAGGTGCTGGACAGCCTGCCTTGGCCGCCGACGGGTGCCCAAATCCGTGCGGTCGAGGAAATCGCCGCCGACATGGCCAGTGACCGGCGCATGAACCGCCTTCTGCAAGGCGATGTGGGTGCCGGCAAGACGCTGGTTGCCATGCTGTCGGCACTGGTGGCGGTCGAGGCGGGGGGGCAGGCGGTCCTGATGGCCCCGACCGAGATTCTGGCCCGCCAGCATGCCCGCGCGCTGGAGCCTCTGGCCCGCGCCGCCGGGGTGCGGCTTGCCGCACTGACCGGTCGCGACAAGCAAACCCTGCGCACCCAGATCTTGGAGGACCTGGCAAAGGGACGCATCGACATCCTGGTGGGCACCCATGCGGTCTTTCAGAAGGATGTCGAATTCTGTGACCTGCGGCTGGCCATCATCGACGAACAGCACCGTTTCGGTGTTGCGCAGCGATTGCAGCTGTCGGCCAAGGGCGACGTGCCGCCCGACATGCTGATCATGACGGCAACGCCTATTCCCCGGTCGCTGGCGCTGTCGCAATATGGCGATCTGGACCTGTCGGTGCTGGATGAAAAGCCGCCCGGCCGCCAGCCGATCACCACCGTGATGATCAGCGACGAGCGGCTGGAGCAGGTGACCGCACGACTTCGCGCCGCGCTGGAACAGGGTGCGCGCGCCTATTGGGTCTGCCCCCTGGTCGATGAAAGCGAGGTGACAGACTTGACCGCGGCCGAGGCGCGCTTCACCCATTTGCGCGCATTGTTCGGCGAACAGGTGCGGATGGTGCATGGCCAGATGCCGCCCGACCAGCGCGATGCCGCGATGGCGGATTTTTCGTCAGGGCGGGCGCAGCTGCTGGTGGCCACAACCGTGATCGAGGTCGGCGTTGACGTGCCCGAGGCGACGATCATGGTGATCGAACGCGCGGAAAGCTTTGGCCTGGCGCAGTTGCACCAGTTGCGCGGACGGGTCGGCCGGGGGCAGGGCGCCTCGACCTGCCTGCTGATGTACCACCCGCCCCTGAACGAAACCGGTGCGCGCCGATTGACTACCCTGCGCGACACCGAGGACGGATTTCGCATCGCCGAGGTCGACCTGGAGATGCGCGGCGCCGGCGATGTCATCGGCACGGCGCAATCCGGCCTGCCGCGATTCCGCATCGCGGATCTGGAACACCAGGCCGGGTTGATGTCGGTGGCCCGGCAAGATGCCCGCAGCCTGCTGGAGCGCGATCCGGCGTTGGACAGCCCGCGCGGCCAAATGGTGCGCCTGCTGATGTGGCTGATGCAACAGGACCAAGCGATTCGACTGATCCAAGTCGGGTGAACAGCGGAATGTTCTTAAAAAGTTCTTTACCGAATCGAGAGAATATGAGAACAAAGCAGCAACAGAGAGGAGTTGCTGCCCATGACCCGCGAATTCATCCACGACCTTGTCGGCATCGCCGCCCTGACCGTCACCACTGTCATCGTCCTGTGGCTGCCTGCGATCCTGCAAGCCTAGGTCTTCGTTCTGCCCCGCGTTGCAAGGCTGGCGCTCGCCTGTGCGCCGCCTCTGTCAAAGCACGCGCAACTTGGCCGGCCCTGGCAGGGGCCGGCCTTTTTTATCACACTAATTTACGCTGCAGGTTCAGGCGCCGGCCTGATCCATCGCGTCCAATGTCGCGTCCCATGCCAGAAGAATCGAGGCATGCCGGTTGGGATAGGCGCGCGCCGGCAAAAGCGCCTCCAGTTCCGCAAAAGGCTGCGCAGGGGCTGCGCCATCCTCTTTCAGCATGGCGCGCAACTGGTCGCGCGCCGCGCTGATCTGCGCCCGGTCCAGGCCGATCACCGACTGGCCCAGCACCGAGGCCGAGGCTTGGCCCAAGGCGCAGGCCCGCACCTCCTGAGCGAAATCGGCGACTCGACCCTCCGCAAGGGCCACATGGACCGTCACGGACGAGCCGCATTGCGGTGAGCGGCGCATGGCCGAGGCCTGCGGTGCCTCCAGCTGCCCCTGGTGGGGAATATGGGTGGTCAGCGCCAGGATGCGGCGCGAGTAGAGCTGCATGAGATCGCTGTCAGCCATCAATCCTCCTTGGCGGTCTTTTCCGCGGCATCCGTCGGGTCTAGATAGGGACGCGCCCTGCGAAAGGAAACCCGATGTTTGACCCTCTCAGCCTGAAATACGACGCCAACGGATTGCTCCCGGTTATCGCGCAGGATGCCGCCTCCGGCGAGGTGCTGATGATGGCTTGGATGAACGCCGATGCGGTGGCCCGGACGCTGGAGACGGGCAGCGTCACTTACTGGTCGCGCTCGCGCCAGGCTTTCTGGGTCAAGGGCGAAAGCTCGGGCCACCTGCAGACGCTGGTCGAGATGCGCGTCGACTGCGATCGGGACTGTCTTCTGGTCCTGGTCCGGCAGGAGGGGCCGGCCTGCCACACCAACCGTCGCAGTTGCTTCTATACCGCCATCCGGGACGGCGCCGAGGAGGTCATCATGGAGCCCATGGCGGGGCAGGGAGACGCTGCCCCCGTCGCCTGAGAGGCGACTCTCCGGGGTATTTCCGCAACGCGGAAGGGTCAGAGGCCGATCATTCGCCGAATGTCGGCCGGCGTTGCGCCTTCGCTGCGATAGTGGCGGATGGCGCGGGCATCGTCGCGCTTGGCCAACCGCCGGCCTTCGGCGTCCCGGATCAGCCGGTGATGGGCATAGTCTGGCGTCGGCAGGTCCAGCAGCCGCTGCAGCAGGACGTGGATCCAGGTGGAATCGAACAGGTCCTTGCCGCGCGTGACCAGCGTGATCCCTTGCGCGGCATCGTCCACGACGACGGCCAAGTGGTAGGACGTGCCCATGCCGCGGCGCGACAGGATCACATCGCCGATGCCCTCCAGGAATTCGGCCGCTGTCAGGCTGTGCGTCTGGTCGGGCATGATGGTGCGGTCGTGAAAGCCGATGCGGTCGAGGCCCAGACTGTCGAAGACCCGGCCGACGTCCAGCCGGATGACGTCATCGGGGCCGGCATCGCGCAGGTCGCGGCTGCGGCATGTTCCGGGATAAATAAGGCCGTCCGGTCCTGCGGGCAGGACGCCTTCCTGCGGGGCCGACAGGGCCGCACGGATATCGCCCCGGCGGCAGCGGCAGGGATAGGTGAGGGGCGCCAGCCGCGCCAGCGCCGCCGCATAGGCGGGCATCCGGTCCGACTGGCGCATGACCGGCTGGGGCCAGTCGAGGCCAAGCCATGCCAGGTCTTCATAAATCGCGGCCTCGTAGTCAGGGCGGCAGCGGTCGCGGTCGATATCCTCGATGCGGAGGTGGAACCGGCCCTGCGCCGCGGCCGTCAGGGCCGAGAAGGCGTGGCCCAGGTGCAGAAGCCCCGTAGGCGATGGCGCAAATCGGGTGACCGTACCCGCGCCTATTGGGCCGCCAGCCATGCGCTGAAATCGTCCTTGGCGCGCTGCGTGTAGGCCGGATAGCGGTCCTTGCGGCCACGGCGGCCGCTGCGGGCCTCTTCCAGCGGCGGGAAAAGGCCGAAGTTCACGTTCATCGGCTGGAAGGTCTTTGCCTCGGCGCCGCCGGTGATGTGGTTGACCAAGGCCCCCATGGCCGTGGTGAAGGGCGGCGGCGGCAGATCGCGGCCCAGGGCCTGCGCCGCGGCCATGCGCCCCGCCAGCAGGCCCATCGCGGCGCTTTCGACATAGCCCTCGACCCCCGTGACCTGGCCGGCAAAACGCAGGTTCGGCGCCAGACGCAGGCGCATGCGGTCGTCCAGAAGCGTGGGCGAGTTGAGGAAGCTGTTGCGATGGATGCCGCCGAGCCGGGCAAAGCTGGCATTCTGCAGGCCCGGGATCATCCGGAACACCTGGGTCTGCGCGCCGTATTTCATCTTGGTCTGGAAGCCCACGATATTATAAAGGGTTCCCAAGGCGTTGTCACGGCGCAGCTGGACCACGGCATAGGCCTTTTCCTCGGGCTTGTGCGTATTCGTCAGGCCAACCGGCTTCATCGGGCCGTGGCGCAGCGTTTCGCGGCCGCGTTCGGCCATGACCTCGATGGGCAGGCAGCCGTCAAAATAGCCCGCCGTCTCGCCTTCGTGAAACTCGGTCTTGTCGGCAGCCAGTAGCGCGTCGATGAAGGCCTCGTAGTCTGCCTTGGTCATCGGACAGTTGATATATGCCTTCTGCTCGGCCAGGGTCTCGCCCTTGTCGTATCGAGATTGTTCCCAAGCCACCGACATGTCGATCGTCTCGGCATGGACGATGGGGGCAATGGCATCGAAGAAGGCCAGCGCCTCGGTGCCGGTCACGCAACGGATGGCCCCTGCCAGTGCGTCCGAGGTCAGCGGCCCCGTTGCCACGATCCAGTTGCCGTCGGCGGGCAGTTCGGTCACCTCTCCGGGAACAATCGTGATCAGCGGCTCGGCTCGCAACGCCTCGGTCACCGAGGCCGAGAATGCCTCGCGGTCCACGGCCAAGGCACCGCCCGCGGGCAGGCGATGGCGGCCCGCCATCTGCATGATCAGCCCGCCCGCCGCACGCATTTCCCAATGCAGCTGCCCCACCGCGTTCATCACGTCATCGTCCGAGCGGAAACTGTTCGAGCAGACCATCTCGGCGCAGTCGCCGGTCTTGTGGGCGAAGGTCTCGACCTGGGGGCGCATTTCGTGCAGCACGACGGGAACCCCCGCGCGTGCAATCTGCCAGGCGGCTTCGGAACCGGCCAGGCCGGCGCCTACGATGTGGACGGGTTCCATGCGTGTCTCCATGTGGCTGGGCTAGCAAGGGAAGGGCGGAATGGAAAGGGGCGGCGCCATCGGCACCGCCCCCAGGGTCATGCGACCGAAGCGCGCGGGATCATTCCGCCGCTGCGTCGGCCTCGGCCTCTTCGTCGTCACCGCCCGAGCGCAGCGCCGAAGGCGCGGCCAGGTTGGCGATCACGAAGTCGCGGTCGATGGTCGGCTTGGCGCCGGCCGGCAGGGTCACGTCGCTGATGTGGATCGTGGCGCCGATCTCGCGGCCTTCCAGGTCCACCGTCACGTGATCGGGGATGTCGCCCGCGGTCACGACCAGCTCGACTTCGGGACGGACCGTCACAAGCGTGCCGCCCTTTTTCAGGCCCGGGCACTTCTCGTGGTTCACGAATTCCACCGGGATGAACAGGTTCACCTTCGAGGTGCGACGCAGGCGCATGAAATCGATGTGGATCGGCAGGTCCTTGACCACGTCGCGCTGCACGCCGCGGCAGACGACGCGGACGTCCTCCTGGCCTTCGACCTTCAGGTTCCACAGCGTGGACAGGAAGCGGCCTGCCCGCAGCTTGGTCAGCAGCTTGTTGAAGTCGAACGCGACCGCGACGGGCTCCTTGCCGTCACCATACACGATACCGGGCACCTTGCCTTCGCGGCGAGCTTGGCGGGCGGCCCCCTTGCCTGTCCCCGCGCGTGCCTCGGCCACCAGATCCGGGATCTCTTTGGCCATGATACTATTCCTTACATTGGCGTTGATGCCGCCACCCTCCAAGGGTGCGTGACGGCAGGCTGGTCCCATACTGCAAGTCCGGCCAATTTGAAAGATGGTCCTGATCATTTTTTCTTGACGCAGCGCCCCCGGCGCGGACTAGGTGAAGACCACGCTGGCGGCGCCCGCCACGTTCCTGTGCCAAGTGGATGTTTTCATGTGGACCGTTGCGCGATGTCACCACCCGTGACGCGATACCCTTCGCTCGATTATCTTCGCGTGGTGCTGGCCGCAGGGGTCGTCTTTGCCCATTCCGTGTTGATGACGGGGTACGAGTTCCGCTGGAAGGCAGAGATCGGTTACGGGGTCCTGCGTCTGGTGGTGCCGGCATTTGCGCTGCTGTCGGGGTTCGGACTGTTTCACACTGCTGTCCGGGGACGCCTGTCAACCTGGCTGCGCGGCTTGGTCGTGCTTTACGGGATCTGGGCCGCGATCTATTTGCCGGTGTGGGGACGCCAGATGCCCGATGCAGTGGCGTTCCTGTCCGAAATGCTCAAGGGTCCTATGCACCTGTGGTACATCGTGGCGCTGACGCAGATTGTCGCCATCCTGTGGGTGGTACGCCATCTGGTTCCCGCGTCCTGGGAAATTCCGACGCTTGTCGGTGTCGCGGTTGTTGGTGCGATGGCGGCCACGTTGACGCAGTACAACCTCCATTACGGCTTCCTGGGGCCGCAATTCACGGCACGGCGCGCGGGTCCGCTGTATCTTCTGCCCTTCGTGGTGCAAGGGTATGTGCTTGCACGCTGGCTGGCCCGGCGCGGACCCGACGCCCTGCCGAGTGCCGGGACCCTTTGGGCGCTGGTGCCGATCCTGCTGGGGCTGCGGATGATCGAGGTGCGGTGGGTGACCGCGGCAGGATCGGCCCCGCTGAAGGACCTGCCCGAATTTCCGCTGCTGCTGTATCTGGCGCCGCTGGTGATCGTGCTGGCCACGCTGCGGATCGCTCTGCCGGCCAGCCGCGTGAACCTGACCTGTGCGTCGGTGCTGATCTACCTGATGCACATGGGCATCATCATCGCCTTTGTCACGTTCGGGATCACCCAGATCTGGCTGGTCTTTGCCACCTCGCTTTTGCTTCCATTCCTGGCGGCCTTGGCCCTGCCGCACTTGCCGTCAGTGGGGCGGCTGGGCGGCAAATGGGTCAACAGCCCCGCCGCGCCCAGCTGAGGCCGCCGTCAGCCCGGCTGGTATTCGTCCAGAAAGCCGCGCGGGATCAGCAGGTTCTGCGGTCCGACCTTGTGCAGGTCACGTTCGCCGCACAGGGCCATGCTGATGTCCAGCTCCTTGCGGATGACCTCCAGCGCCGTGGTGACGCCTGCCTCGCCCATAGCGCCCAGACCATGCAGCCAGGCCCGCCCGATCCAGGTCGCATGCGCCCCCAGCGCCAGCGCCTTCAGCACGTCCTGGCCGGACCGGATGCCGCTGTCCATGTGGATTTCGACCTGGTCGCCCACCGCCTTCACGATATGCGGCAGCATCCGGATCGAGGACAGCGCCCCGTCCAGCTGCCGGCCGCCGTGGTTGCTGACAACGATCGCATCCGCCCCGAAATCGGCCGCGATGCGCGCGTCTTCTGGGTCCAGGATGCCCTTCAGGATCAGCTTGCCCCCCCACATGTCGCGGATGCGGGCGATCTTGTCCCAGTCCAGCCGCTCGTCGAACTGCTCGGCCGTCCAGCTCATCAGGCTCGACGTGTCGCCGACGCCCTTGGCATGACCCACGATATTGCCGAAGAAGCGCCGCTTGGTGCGCAGCATCCCCATGCCCCACCGCCAGCGCGTGGCCAGATCCAGCATGGTGGGCAGGGTCATCTTGGGCGGGGCCGACAGCCCGTTCTTCAGATCCTTGTGCCGCTGGCCCAGGATCTGCAGGTCCAGCGTCAGGACCAGCGCACTGCACCGGGCGGCCTTCGCGCGTTCGATGATGGCCGCCAGAAAATCCTGGTCCTTCATGACGTACAGCTGGAACATGAAGGGTTGGCTTGTATGCGCCGCCACATCCTCGATCGAACAGATCGACATCGTGGACAGGCAGAAGGGGACGCCGAACTTTTCGGCCGCGCGGGCGGCGTGGATCTCGCCATCGGCGTGCTGCATCCCCGTCAGTCCAACAGGCGCCAGCGCCACCGGCATCGTCACCGGCAGCCCGACCATGGTGCTGGCCAGGGTGCGGTTCGACATGTCGACGGCGACCTTCTGGCGCAGCTTCACCTTGGCAAAGTCGGTCGTGTTTTCGCGAAACGTCTGCTCGGTATAGCTGCCCGATTCAGCATAGTCGTAGAACATCTTGGGCGTGCGCGCGCGATGCAGCGCCTTGAGGTCGTCGATCGAGGTGATCACCGGCATGGGATAGCCTTCCAAAAACTGGTCAGAAGTTATTACCAGTCAGGCCCCCGTCGCGCAATCATCCTCCGGCGCGACGCCGCAGGGCCGGATCGACTACCGGACCCCGCAGCGCGTCGGCACGGGCGCGCAGTGCATCGGCGCGCCCGGTCGTTGCAGCGGCCACGGGCGCGGCGCCGGCCGCCGCAGGGGCGGCATGGGCCGGCAGCGGCGGTTCGGCCAGGATCCGGTCGGTTGGTACCAGGTCAGGGTAGGCGTCCCCTCCGGCACAGCCGGCCAGCAGGGCAAAGGTCAGAACAACATAAACTCTCATGACGCCCAGCTTACGGGGCCGCGGCTGCGGCGGCAACGTGCTCCTTGGCGCTTCCCTGGCCTGCACCCGCGCGCTAGAAGACCGCATGGCCCGCACCCAAGGTTCCCGCGCCGAGATCACCGGCCCCCTGCTTCGCGACGAGGCCCGTCGCCTGTTCGCGCGACAGGGTTATGCAGCCGTCTCGATGCGCCAGATCGCGGCGGCCGTCGGTGTGCAGGCGGGCGCGCTCTACGCCTATACGCCCGACAAGCAGGCCCTGCTGCACGACCTGCTGGAAAGGCATATGCAGGACCTGCTGGCGGCATGGATCGACGACCCGCAGGCCGACGCGCTGGCGCGCCTGGAACGATTTGTGCGCTTTCATATCGGCTTCAGCCTGGATCACCCGGACGCGGTGTTCCTGTCCTATATGGAGCTGCGTAACCTGACGCCCGGTAATTTCGCCCGCATTGCAGAGCTGCGCGGCAGGTATGAGGCGCTGCTGGAGGGCATCCTGCGCGACGGCATCGACACGGGACTGATGCGGATCGAGGATCCCAAACTGACGACGCTGGCGCTGATCGCCATGCTGACCGGCGTCACCAACTGGTATCGTGAAGGCGGGCGCCTGGACCGGGCGCGGATCGCCGACATTTACTGGGGTCTTGCGCGGGGTGCGGTCGGCGCGGCATAGCAGCCTCTGCGTCACCGCAATCCAATCCCGCGCTTGCCGCTTGCCGCGCCATTCCGGATAATCGCCCCATGTCCCTGCCCCCCGGCTTTCTTGATGAGATTCGCAACCGCGTTCCGATCAGCCGCGTGATCGGGAAGAAAGTGACATGGGATTTGCGCAAGTCGAACCAGGCGCGGGGCGACTGGTGGGCGCCATGCCCGTTCCACCAGGAAAAGTCCGCCAGTTTTCACTGCGATGACCAGAAGGGCTTCTATTACTGCTTTGGCTGCCAGGCCAAGGGCGACGCCCTGACCTTTCTGCGCGAGCATGACGGGATGGAGTTCATGGAGGCCGTCAAGCTGTTGGCGGTCGAGGCGGGGCTGACCATGCCCGAACCCGACCCCCGGGCGCGTGAGCGTACCGACCGCCGCAGCAAGCTGCTGGAGGTGACCGAGGCCGCGTGCCGCTGGTTCCGCCTGCAGCTGCAGACCGGGGCCGCCGCCGATGCGCGCGACTATCTGGCCCGCCGTGGCCTGGACAAGACGGCCGAGGACCAGTTCGAGATTGGCTTTGCCCCCGACAGCCGCCAGGCCCTGACCTCGGCCCTGCGCGACAAGGGCTTCGACGAGGCGCAGATCGTCGAGGCCGGCATGTCCGCCCACCCCGAAGGCGGCGGCGCGGCCTATGACCGGTTCCGCGGGCGGATCATCTTTCCAATTCGGGATGGACAGGGCCGCTGCATAGGCTTCGGCGGCCGGGCCATGGACCCGAACGCGCGGGCCAAGTATCTCAACAGCCCGGAAACGCCGCTGTTCGACAAGGGGCGCAACCTTTATCATCTCGGCCCTGCCCGGGCGGCCGTCTCCAAGGGTCAGTGCCTGATCGTGGCCGAAGGCTACATGGACGTGATCGCGTTGGTCCGCGCGGGCTTCGAAGGCGCCGTGGCGCCTTTGGGCACTGCCATCACCGAAGAACAACTGCGCCTGATGTGGCGCGTATCGCCGGAACCGGTCATCGCCCTGGACGGGGACGCGGCCGGACAGCGCGCGGCGCAGCGGCTGATCGACCTGGCGCTGCCGTTGACCGGCCCGGGCCAGGCGCTGCGTTTCGTGATCCTTCCGGCGGGACAGGATCCTGACGACCTGATAAAGGCGGCAGGTCCCGGCGCGATGGGCGCGCTGCTGGGCCAGGCGCGACCGCTTCTGGACCTGCTCTGGGCGCGCGAGATCGAGGGGCAGGTCTTTGACAGTCCCGAACGAAAGGCGGCGCTGGATCGGCGTTTGAAAGAAGCCGTTGCCCGCATTCCCGACGAACTGACCCGCAATCACTACACCGAGGAGATCCGGCGCAAGCGGTGGGAGCTGTTCGGCGGCGCGAACCGGCAGCGTCAGGCCGGGCAGGGCGCGCGGGGCGGCGCGGGCGGNCGCGCGGGGCGGCGCGGGCGGGCGCAGCCCGGCCCGGCGCGGCGGGGCCTCGACGGCCCCGCGCGCGCCGATCCCCCCCGTGGTGCTCAATATGCCTGAACAGGGGCCAGATCTGCTGGAAGGTGCGGCGCTGTTGATCTGTGCACTGCGGCCCGCGATGATCCCCGCAGTGGAAGCGCGCTTGGAACGCCTGATCCCCCGCGATGCCGACCGGGCGGCCCTGCTGCATGACCTGCTGACCCGGGACGACAGTCCTGCCGGGCGGCGTGGGCTTGAAACGCTGCGGCGCGACGCCCATCTGGGCCTGACCCCCACCGTGGTCGAGCAGCAGGAGGACGAGGCCGCCGCCGCAATTCTTGGCAACCTGCTGGATCGCCTCGAAGCCGCCCGTGCCGCCAGCCACGAACTGGCGCGTGCGGAATCCGAGATCCAGGGCGAGGCGGACGAGGGGCTGACATGGCGTATCAGCCAGATCGCCCGTGCCCGTCACCGCGCCGAACGGCCCGAGATGGAAACGACCAGCGATCTGAACGAGGACCGTGACGCCCTTTCGGCGCAACTGTCGGACTGGCTGTCGGGGCAGATCTGGCGCAAGCCTCCGCGCCGTTAAGAACGAATCGCATCCGCAAGAGGTTGCGAATCATTGGCCCGCCCCGACCTTTGATTCGGTCGTGAAGCGCGCTAGAACCGAGATAATTTTGCGGCGACTCGCTGATTCGCGCGAATCGACTGCCCAAGACCGCGCCGAGAAGGAGCCCTGGATGGCCGCCAAAGACGACGACCACGACAAGACCGACAAGGACGACAATGCCCACACGCTGGACATGAGCCAGGCGGCGGTCAAGAAGATGATCGCCGAGGCGCGTGAGCGTGGTTACATCACCTATGATCAGCTGAACTCTGTCCTGCCGCCCGAGCAGGTCAGCAGCGAGCAGATCGAGGATGTGATGTCGATGCTGTCCGAGATGGGCATCAACGTCATCGAGGACGAGGAAGGAGCCGAGGAGGCCGAGGGTGGCGCGCTGGTCACCACGGGTTCCGGATCGCGCGAACTTGCCGTAGCCTCGACCGAGACGGAAAAGCTGGACCGGACCGACGACCCCGTGCGGATGTACCTGCGCGAGATGGGCTCGGTCGAACTGCTGTCCCGCGAGGGCGAGATCGCCATCGCCAAGCGCATCGAGGCCGGCCGCAACACGATGATCGCGGGTTTGTGCGAAAGCCCGCTGACCTTCAAGGCCATCACGCTGTGGCGCGAGGAGCTGCTGGACGAGGAGATCCTGCTGCGCGACGTGATCGATCTTGAAACCACATTCGGCCAGTCCATGGACGGCGAAGAGGGTGAAGAGGAAGAACTGACCGTCGAAGGTGAGACCGGCACCGCCGCGCCCAAGGGCGAGGAGTTCGACGCTGACGGCAACCCGCTGCGCAACGACGAGGACGAGGACGAGGACGAAGGGGCCAATTTGTCCCTGGCCGCAATGGAGGCCTCGCTCAAGCCCAAGGTCCTGGAGACGCTGGAGGCCATCGCCAACTATTATGAGCGTCTGGCCGACATGCAGGACCAGCGCATGTCCGCGACCATGAACGAGGACAACACCTTTTCGGCCAGCGCGGAAAGCGACTACCAGATCCTGCGTTCCGAGATCGTTGTGCTGGTGAACTCTCTGCACCTGAACAACGGCCGGATCGAGGCGCTGGTCGACCAGCTTTACGGCATCAACCGGCGGATCGTCACGATCGACAGCGGCATGGTCAAGCTGGCCGATGCCGCGCGGATCAACCGGCGTGAATTCATCGACGCTTATCGCGGCGCCGAGCTTGACCCCAGCTGGGTCGACCGCATGGCGGGGCAGGCCGGGCGCGGCTGGCAGGCACTGTTCGACCGGTCGCGCGACCAGGTCGAGAAGCTGCGCGCCGATATGGCCGAGGTCGGCCAGTATGTCGGCGTCGACATCGAGGAATTCCGCCGCATCGTGGCGCAGGTCCAGCGCGGCGAGAAAGAGGCGCGCCAAGCCAAGAAGGAAATGGTCGAGGCCAACCTGCGCCTGGTGATCTCGATCGCGAAGAAATACACCAACCGCGGCTTGCAGTTCCTGGACCTGATCCAGGAAGGCAACATCGGCCTGATGAAAGCCGTGGACAAGTTCGAGTATCGGCGCGGTTACAAGTTCTCGACCTATGCGACCTGGTGGATCCGCCAGGCAATCACCCGCTCCATCGCGGACCAGGCCCGCACGATCCGCATCCCGGTTCACATGATCGAGACGATCAACAAGCTGGTCCGCACCGGCCGCCAGATGCTGCACGAGATCGGCCGCGAACCGACCCCGGAAGAACTGGCAGAAAAGCTGCAGATGCCGCTGGAGAAGGTCCGCAAGGTGATGAAGATCGCCAAGGAACCGATCTCCCTCGAAACCCCGATCGGGGACGAGGAGGACAGCCAGCTTGGCGACTTCATCGAGGACAAGAACGCTGTCCTGCCGCTGGATAGTGCAATCCAGGAAAACCTCAAGGAGACCACGACCCGCGTCCTGGCCAGCCTGACCCCGCGAGAGGAAAGGGTTTTGCGGATGCGTTTCGGCATCGGCATGAACACCGACCATACATTGGAAGAGGTCGGCCAACAGTTCAGCGTTACCCGCGAGCGTATCCGCCAGATCGAGGCCAAGGCGCTGCGCAAGCTGAAGCACCCGTCGCGGAGCAGGAAGCTGCGGTCCTTCCTTGATCAATAGGCTTGAGGCTGTCGAAGGGCTAGGCTTCTTTCTTTATCGCAGCGCCGCCCAGCCTTGGCTGGACGGCAGCGACATGCAGGACATCCTTGAGGCTGCGCGTCGCCGTAACCAGGCGCTTGGTCTGACAGGCTGCCTGCACCACGAGGACGGCATGTTCTTTCAGTGGCTGGAGGGGCCGGCGCCTGCGCTGGTGCAGGTCGGCAATCTGATCCTGCGCGACAGACGCCACCAGGAGATCACCTTCCTGGATCAGGGTGCGCTGGAGCATCGCCTGTTCCAAGATTGGCGGATGCGCTTTTCCGATCGGCGCGGGGCATCATTGATGGACTGGTTTGCGGGTTCGGACAATTCGACCGTGGATCGCGGCGATTATGCGGGCGGCGTCGTGTCGTTCATGATGTCGCTGTCAGCCTGATCCCCGCGCTTGCGCACCGGGCACAAAATATGAACACTGACCCCGGTAGAACCTCCGAAGGTGCAGGACGTGAACGGGACAGGCTTTTTTTTGGATGCAGTAATGGTGTCGTTGCTGCTGGTCTGTCTGACGCTGGCGTTGCTGGCGGCACTGGTTCTGGGGCAGCGGTGGCGGGCGGCCCTGCACGCCGCGCAGGCCGAGGCGCGCCAGCTGTCGGAGCGTATCTCGCACGACCGGATCGAGGCCCAGTCCCGCCTGCATGAAAAGGAGTTGGACCTGGGGCAGCTTCAGGCCCGGCTTGATGCACATGTGGCGCGGATGTCCGACCTGACGGAAGAACGCGATGGCTTGACCGATGCCTTGCACCGCGCCCGGCAGCAGGCTGCGGGGCTGGAGACGCAACTGGCCGAGGCACGGCTGCGGGCGCAGAAGGATGCCGAGGCCAATGCGCGCGAAGTGGCCACCCTGCGGGAATTGCGCACCGAAATGACGGGGCATTTCAAACTGCTGTCGGCCGAAACGCTGCGCGTCCAGCAGGCGGACCTGCAGCAGGCGCATCAGGACAATCTGAACGCGCTGCTCAACCCTTTCCGCGATCAGGTCAGCCGCTTTCACACAGAGCTGCAGGCCCGCAACAAGATCCTGGACGAGGAATCCGCACGTCTGCGCGAGCAGATCCTGTCGCTGCACAACCGTTCGGAGCAGATATCGCGCGAGGCGGTAAACCTGACGCGGGCGCTTAAAGGCGACAAGCAGCGTCAGGGAGCCTGGGGCGAGATGGTGCTGGAGCGCATACTTGAGGAATCGGGGCTGCTGTCCGGAACTCATTACGATCTGCAAAGCAGCTGGCGCGACGAAAACGGAAAGCTGTGGCGCCCCGACGTCGTGGTGAAGATGCCGCGCGGCAAGGTCATGGTGGTCGACAGCAAGGTTTCGCTGAACGATTACGAGGTCTCGGTCACTTCGGAAGACCCGGCCGAGGCCGAAGCCGCGCTGCGCCGCCACGTCACCGCGATCCGCAATCATATCCAGACCCTGTCCGGCAAGGGCTATCACCGGATGGACGACGCATCGGTCGATTACGTGCTGATGTTCATTCCCATCGAGGGCGCATTTTCGGACGCGCTGCGCGCCGATCCGACGCTTGCCGCCTTTGCGATGGAGCGGCGCGTCGGGCTGACCACGCCCACCACCCTAATGCTGACGCTGCGTACGGTCGAGCATATCTGGGCCGTCGAGCGGCGCGAAAGCAATGCGATGGAGATCGCGCGCCGTGCGGGGCAGCTTTACGACAAAGTTGCCGGCTTTGTGGATGCTATGGAGGGCGTCGGAAAGGCGCTGGATCAGGCCAACCGTGCGCATGGTCAGGCTATGGACCGCCTGACCCGCGGTTCGGGCAACGTGATCCGGCAGGTCGAGATGCTGCGCAGCCTGGGCGCGCGGGCCAGCAAGCAGATCGAACTGGACCACGACCGGGACGACGATCTGCCCCCCGCGCTGCAGGGGCCGGAGGCGGCCGAGTGATCCACCAGCTGACTGTCGACACCCAAGGCCCCGCCTGCCATGAGATCACGGGCCAACTGGCCGCTTGGCTGGAGGGGCGCAGGGTGCGGGACGGCCTGCTGACGCTGATGATTCGCCATACCTCGGCTTCGCTGCTGATCCAGGAAAATGCCGCCCCCGAGGTTCAGGACGATCTGCTGGCTTGGCTTGACCGGCTGGCACCGCCGGCGGATCATCCCTCGATGGGCTGGATCAGGCACCGCCATGAAGGGCCGGACGACATGCCGGCGCATCTGAAGGCTGCCATCCTGCCGGTCAGCCTGCAGATCCCGGTCGCCGGCGGTCGAATGATGCTGGGCCGCTGGCAGGGGGTCTATCTGGTCGAACATCGCCGCGCGCCGCATCAGCGGCAGGTCACGGCGCTGTTCCAGACGGTTCAGGACTGAGGCATCAGGAAAATCTCGCGGATCGCCGCCCTTTCCGGGGCCGAGATCATGTGCAGCACTGCCGCCGCGACATCTTCTGGCTGCAGCTTGTCGGGGGCGCCTTTGTCGAAGAAGGCCGTGTCCACCATCCCCGGCGCCACGACCGAACAGCGGCCGCCCCATTCGCGCATCTCCTCGGCCAGGTTGCCGGCATAGCCGTGCACGAACCACTTGGTCGCGCCATAGATCGATCCAGAAATGTGGCGTCGTCCCGCGGCTGATCCGGTCATGACCAGCGTGCCCTTGGTCTTGCGCAGTTGCGGCAGGACCGCCCGCGCGGTCAGGATCACGCCCATCACGTTCAGGTCGACCATGCCACGGATGTCGTCCAGATCGCCGGCCTCGGTGCCAGGCTTGTCCAGCCCGCGCCCCGCATTGGCAAAAGCCGCATCAATGCCGCCGAACCGGTCTGCGGTCCGGGCGACCGCCTGCTCCAGATCATCGATGTTGGTGGCATCGCCCGTAACAACCAGCGCGCGGTCGCAAAGTTCGTTGGCCAGTTCGGACAGTTTGTCGGCCGAGCGCGCGAAAAGTGCCACGTTCCAGCCGTCGCCAACTGCCGCGCGCGCCGTTGCCGCGCCGATACCCGAGGAGGCCCCGGTGATGAACAGGGTCTTGGCCATGATCTCTCCAATCATCCGTGATTTGCGGAAAAGCTGACCTGCCAACGCGGCTTTCGGGACACAGGTTCCGGACCGCCTATCTTGTGGGCTGTGGATAACACTACCCAACCCCTGCCAAGCTGCCTATAGTGGCTGCGGATCGACCGAGGATAGGGACAACGGGATGCGCTGCCCATTTTGCGGAAACGTCGACACACAGGTCAAGGATTCGCGTCCGGCCGAAGACAACGTGGCTATTCGCCGGCGCCGCTTCTGCCCGTCCTGCGGGGGGCGTTTCACCACCTATGAACGTGTCCAACTGCGCGACTTGGTGGTCGTGAAATCCAGCGGCAAGCGCGAGGATTTCGACCGCGACAAGATGGCCCGCTCAATCCGGATTGCCATGCAGAAGCGCCCGGTCGAGCCCGAGCGCATCGAGCAGATGATCAGCGGCATCGTCCGCCGCCTGGAAAGCACCGGCGAGACCGACATCCCCTCAAAGATGATCGGAGAGATCGTGATGGAGGCGCTGTCGCGTATCGACAACGTGGGCTATGTCCGCTTTGCCAGCGTGTACAAGAACTTCCAGGATGCGGACGATTTCGACAAGTTCGTATCGGAACTGCGCCCCGGCGCCGCCAACGATTGACCGGCGAACCAACAGATGATGCCTGGCACATGGCCCATGCGCTGCGCCTTGCCCGGCGCGGCTTGGGCAATGTCTGGCCGAACCCGGCCGTGGGCTGCGTGCTGGTCCGACAGGGGCGTGTTGTGGGCCGGGGCTGGACCCAGCCCGGCGGCCGCCCCCATGCGGAACGGATGGCCCTGGACGCGGCGGGGCCGCTGGCTTTCGGGGCGACGGCCTATGTGACGCTGGAACCCTGTGCCCATCATGGCCGCACCCCACCCTGCGCTGACGGGCTGGTGCAGGCGGGTGTGGCGCGGGTGGTCACCGCCCTGACTGATCCCGATCCGCGCGTTGCAGGTCGCGGGCACCAGATGCTGCGTGAAGCCGGAGTATCCTTGACCGAAAATGTGCTGGCCGCCGAGGCAGCCGAGCTTCAGGCTGGCTTTCTCAGCCGGATCACGCGGGGCAGGCCATTTGTCACCCTCAAGCTGGCCAGCAGCCTTGATGGTCGCATTGCCATGGCCAGCGGTGAAAGCCGGTGGATCACCGGCCCGGCTGCGCGGGCGCATGTTCACGCGCTGCGGGCCCAGCATGATGCGGTCATGGTTGGCGGCGCGACCGCGCGGGCGGATCTGCCACAACTGAATGTACGCGGCATCCAGACGCCACAACAGCCAGTGCGCATCGTCGTTTCGGCGCAGGCGCTGCCGCCCCTTGCCCCGCAGGACGACGACCACGGCCCGCTCTGGCGTGTCGAGGGCGAGCCGGTGGCAATCCTGGCCAACTTGGCGCAACGCGGCCTGACGCGGATCTTTTGCGAAGGGGGCGGGTCCTTGGCGGCCAGTTTCCTGTCCGCCGGGCTTGTCGATCAAGTCATCGGCTATACGGCAGGACTGGCCTTGGGGTCGGAAGCGCGACCCTTTCTGGGTGCGACCGGCTGGTCCCGACTGGCCGAGGCGCCGCGCTTCCGCCTGGTGGAAAGCAGGCCCATCGGACCCGACCTGTTCCATCGCTGGCGCGTGCACTAACGGCGCCACAGCCAAGCGTGACCGGCCAGCGCGCCCTGTGCCTTGGCCAGCAGCCGCAATGCCGGCGGCTGCCCAATCTGACCTTCGACCAGACGTTGCAGCGCGACCTCGGCGGGGCAGGGCAGGCCGCTGACCGGGTCCCGATATCGCGGATAGGCAATCAGACAGGCATGCACCAAGGCAGCCAGATCCGGCCGGGCCCGGCGCCGCTGTGGCACGGGTCCCAGGTCGCAGGTCAGGCCCCAGCCCGCATAAAATGGCGCCCCCAAGGTCGTGACCGGAGTGCCGCGCAGCAGGGCTTCGAATCCCAAGGTCGAGGTGATGGTCCAGACCTCGTCCACCGCCTCGATCAGCGCGACGGGATCGGCATGGCGGGCCACATGATCGGCCAGGCCAGCCAAGACGTCCTGCGGAATTGATCCCGGACGCAGGCCGGCTTCGACATCGGGATGCGGCTTGTAGATGATCAACGCGTCGGGATGGGCGGCCCGCACCCGTTGCAGCAGCGCCAGGTTCGTTCGTTCGAGCCCCGCGCCCTTTCGGATCGATGCGTCGTCCTCCACCTGGCCTGGAACCAGGATGCGGCGGCGGCCATTGGCGGGCGGCAATCGGACAGCACTGCCCGTGTTGTATTTTGTCGCCCGCGCCGCAATCAGGGCGTCGATCAGCTGCTGTGCCCGAACCCGCCCGCCCGGCGGCGGACCGGCCGACACCAGTGCTTCCAGCCGCGAAGGGGCGGTCGGGTCGAAATAGATCCCCAGATCATCCGCCACCACCGAGAGCGGAGGGGTCAAGGCAGCCCCCAATCCGCGTGATCGCAGGAAGCCATCCTCAACATGGGTCACGTTTGGGATGACGTGGGCGGCATTGGCCCAAGCCAGGGTGACCTTGTCTGAAGGCCTGCCCGTGAACCGCAGCGGCACTGCATCACCGAATTCCCGCGACAGAAAGCGCCGTTTCCACAGCCGCATTCCATAGGCCAGATGCCCGTGCCGATCCTGGCGAAAGGTGCGGGCCTCTGCCTCCATCTGGTCCAAGGCGCCTGCGAAGCCCGTCAGGCGGTCACGGCAGGGGTCATACCAGGTGGGCGCTAGCAGATGACTGGCCGCAAACAGCGCCTCGGCCGTGGCACTGCCGCGGCGGCCCCGAGGCAACGGGCTTTCGTCCCGGCTCAGTTCCCATCCCGCATAAAAGGGTTGACCGAATAGCCTGGGCCGGTGCCCAGCCAGCAGCGCCTCATAACCCAATTGCGAGCTGACCGCATAAACCGCGTCGGCGCCTTCCACCAAGCGCCAGGGAGAGACCGGACCGTCACAGATCAGGTCCCCCGGCCGCAGGTCACCGGCCCCCAGGTGGCCAGGCCGCAGACCGGCCGCGGTTTCGGGATGGGTGCGAATCACGATATGGCACCCAGGGTTTTCGTCGCGCGCCGCTTGCAGCATCCGCAGGAACAGCGGGCGACCCGCGCCCTGCAATGAAGCGTCGCCGCGCGTCTGGTCGATCACCAGCACATAGCCGGGCGCAGGCGCGGGACACGCGCTGTCGTGCAGGTTGTACTTGGACAGATCGGCCGCCCGCAGCCGGTCCAGCCCGTCCTTGGCCTGCTGCACCATTTCAGGGGACAGAGGCTTTTGAATCAGGGTTTCGATCAGTGAGGGGCGGGAGGGATCGAAATGCAGACCCTCCGGGTCGATCAGCAGGCCGATGGGACCTCTGCGGGCCAATCGGCCCGCCGCGCGTCCAGGCAGGATCGAGCGCAGGAAGGCGTCCTCGACCGTGACAATCGGGCAATCGAAGCGCCGCGCCACCTTGCGTCCGCGCCAAGCGGTCGGACTGGCGCCCCAGATCGCCACGGCGTCTCCGGGGCGAGGCATTCGCAATGTCGGACGGTAGCCCGCCAGAGTCAGGATGCGGGCGATTCTTGGATTGGTCACGAAGCCTAGATTGAAAACGCAAAGCCGCCGGGAGGTCCCGGCGGCTTGAAGGTCCTGCAGGATCATGCCTGCGTCAGTTGCCGATCGAGGACAGGCTGTCCGCGGTGGCCGCGCTGCCGGTGACGGCCGACAGGGTCTTTTGCCACTGAACATAGGGGGCTTCGGTCACATAGACGGTGTCGCCGTCCCGGATCACGAAGTCGCGGGCCAGGAACAACCCATTCGGACGGGTCAGGTCAAGGACATAGGCGAAACGCTGCGTGCCCTGCACGGGTTTGCCCAGAACCCGGCTTGCAACCGATTCCGGCTCGTCCCGCAGAACAAAGACGCCGGTCGGGTCGGCCAGCGACGAGTCAAGACCGCCCACCATGGCGATGGCCTCGACCGCATTGATCATTTCATTGCCCAGGGGAACGCGCGTCTGACCACCCAAGGCGCCAAGCGACGTGAACGAGCGCTGATCCTCCTCGACCACGATCAGGTCGCCGGGACGCAGCGCGATGTCGTTGCCCGGATTGGCATAAAGGTCCGTCAGCCAGACACGGCCGCTGTCGCTGCCTCGCTTGACGGTGACAACCGCCACCTCGGGCGCGATGGCGACGCCGCCGGCACGTGCCAGCATTGCCGACAGCGAGCGGGTCGGCCGTTCGATCGGATAAACGCCCTGTGCGCCCACGCGGCCCACGACGGACACGGTCGCCCCGTCGCCTGCCACGCGCTGCACCGTCACCTGCGGGTCGGGCGTCTGGGTCGACAGGCGCTGCGTGATCGTTTCACGCAGCTCATCGGGCGTGCTGCCGGCGGCACGGACCCGTCCCGCATACGGAACGAAGATGAAGCCGTCACTGTCCACCTGGATTTCGGTAAGGCTGGTCGAGCTGGCCCCTAGGGAGGTCAGCAGCCCGTCATCGACGTTTTCCCAGATAGACAGTCCCAGGACGTCGCCGGGACGGATCTCGTCCGCGCCGACCTGACCGGCCGCGCGGAAACTGTTCGAAAAGCCATATGCGGGAACAAAGCTGGAGGCCCGGGTCACGTGGTCGTTCACATAAATGACCTGGGTGTTCCCGCCGCGCTCGACGGCACCATCGAAGATCTCGTTCTTGTTGGGACCCGAGCGCGGAAGCGCGCAAGCCGCCAGCAAGGTCAGTGATGCAATCAGAAGCAGCCGGAACGGGGCTGCCGCGCGGAAGGAAACTGTCACCTCTGGTACTCCTGTTTTCCAATCCGGCCACCAAGAGGCCAGTTACGCGTAACACTAGCAATACATGTGTTCTTAAGCCACCTTATCTTGCCATTTTTATGGGTTCAGTCGCGCCGATCCGCCAATTGTTGCCGGGGCAGGATGTGCCCGGCGGCGAGCGCCTCATAGGGGTCCTCTACCGAGAGTAGCATGTCGACCACCAGCCGCAACGCGTGCGAGCGCGACCGGCTGGCATAGAAGCCGCCGGGGACCTGGCTGGTCTGCAGCAGGTAATCGCGGAAGGTGCGGTAGGCCTGGGGATCGGGCGCATCCGGTGCCGCCAGAAATTCGTCCAGCGTCTGTTCGGACACCAGACCCGGCTTTTCATAAACCGCACGACCAAGCGTCTTGACGGGGATGCCGCGCCACAGGGCCTGCTGAGCGCCGGTCGAGTTGACCGTCACGACGGCACGGGCGTGGGACAGGATCTCGGCCAGCTTGCCGCCGCGGATGTAGTGGACCCGCTGCGCCACACCGTGCTGCGCCGCCGCCGAACGGATCGCGGTCCGGTTGCCCGCGCGCCCGTCTTCCAGCGGATGGGCCTTGAAGATCAGGTGATGATGGCGCGGGGCCGAGCGGGCAAAGGCCTCGATCACGGTCTGGACGAATTCGGCGTTGCGGGTGAACGAGGAGTGGCCGAGGAAATTCGAGTCATGCTCCAACTGCATCAGCACCAGGTTGTAGGGCCAGCCCGACATGCGCATGTGCCGCCACTGCAGCGCGCGGCCGATGTTGTATACGGGCGACAGGACCAGCCGGCGGAGGTTCAGGCGAAATTCCTGCATCACCGTGATCGCGCGATGCCCGGCATAGGCCCGATAGCGCCTGTTCGCGATCAGGATCAGCAGGTGATAGAAGGCGCCATAGAACTTGTGCTGGCGCATGTCGCCCCAATGTGCGGGAGGGCGGCGGACCTCATTGATCTGTTCGCGCAGCGCGGCGCGCATCTGGGCCAGCGGGATCCGGAGCAGGACCGAGTTGCCGTTGGACCCATGTCGTTCATAGCTGATCCAGTAGGGGCGCAGGTACCCTTCTTCGAACACATGCACCCGGATGCCGCGACGGGCCGCCTCCTGTCGGGCCGTGGCATGGATCGAGCGGACATCACCGTAAAGAACGATGTCAGTGACCCCCTGCTGATCCAGGATGCCCCGAAGGCGGTCGGGCCGATCCGCCACGCCGCCCGTGTGGCGGATGAAGTGCGGCTTGTCGGTCCAGAAGAACTCATCCCCTGCATTGAAGCCGCAGCGCCACACCTGGGCCCCTGCGGCGCGCAGCAGGCGGGCGAGACGGTCGAAGAACGGCCCATGCGGTCCTTGCAACATCAGGAACACCCGCTGCTCTGGCAGCAGCGCGGTCGCGGCCCCTGCGGACGCCCCTTCAGGGTCGCCGTGACGATCTGTGGACAGAGACGGCGAGCCGGGATGGAACATGTGCACAAAAGGGATGATGGGCGGGAAGGGGACTTGGCCTTGGACATGGCATGTCTGAACCGTTTGTTCCAGATTTTTGTGCAAATCGCGCAGTGCAGGGACGCCCCGCAACAGGGCTTGCCGCTTGAACGCAAGGCGGCGATGGCCTAGGTCGAAACAAACGGCAATGGGAAGGGCGGCGATGTTCACCGGCATCATCACGGATATTGGCGTCGTGCAGGCGGTCGAACTTCGCGGCGACATGCGTGCCCGCATCGGCTGTGGCTATGACATGGCGGGCGTCGACCTGGGCGCCTCGATCGCCTGTGATGGGGTCTGCCTGACGGTGGTTGCAAAGGACGATGACTGGTTCGACGTGGATATATCGGCCGAGACGCTTTCCAAGACCAATATCGGCGTTGCGGGCTGGCCGCTGGGCAGGCGCCTGAACCTGGAGCGCGCCCTGCGTGTCGGTGATGAGCTTGGCGGACATATCGTCAGCGGGCATGTGGATGGCGTGGCCAATATTGTCAGTGCAACGCGTGACGGGGACAGCCTGCGGTTGCTGTTCGAGGCCCCGCAGCATCTGGCGCGTTTTATCGCGCCCAAGGGTTCGGTCGCGCTGAACGGCACCTCGCTGACGGTAAACGAGGTAGATGGCTGCCGCTTCGGGATCAACCTGATCCCGCACACGCAGCAGGTGACAACCTGGGGCGACGCGGCGACGGGCGACATGGTGAACCTGGAGATCGACACGATGGCCCGCTATGTTGCCCGACTGGCCGAGGCCGGAAGCCTGGGACATTAGGCGCGGGGATGGCAAGCGCGGCGATCGGGCATCACCGGAAGGCGGGGATCGCCATCCTGTTTGCCTGTTTCGCGGCAGGACAGGTCCCGCACCGCATTGCTGGCGCATTTCGGGGAAAGAAACGGATCATGGCTGCGGGCCTGCTGGCGGACAACGTCAGCGGGGCGCGTCACTTCAAAGGACGACCTCATGCAGTTTGAACAGCCCGGCCCTGTCGAGCGCGACCTGTCGGCCGCGATCTCTCCGATCGAGGACATCATCAACGAGGCCCGCAACGGTCGGATGTACATCCTGGTCGATCACGAGGACCGCGAGAACGAGGGCGATCTGTGCATTCCCGCCCAGATGGCCACGCCCGACGCGATCAACTTCATGGCGACCCACGGGCGCGGGTTGATCTGCCTGTCGCTGACGGCAGAGCGGATCGAGACGCTGGGCCTGTCGCTGATGAGTCCCAAAAACTCCAGCCGTCACGAAACGGCCTTCACCATGTCGATAGAGGCCCGCGAAGGCGTCACCACTGGCATCAGCGCCCAGGATCGCGCCCGCACGATCAGCGTAGCGATTGATCCGATGAAAGGCGCCGCCGATATCGCGACGCCGGGCCACATCTTTCCGCTGCGCGCGCGGGACGGCGGCGTGCTGGTCCGCGCAGGACATACCGAGGCCGCAGTCGACATCTCGCGCCTGGCGGGGCTCAATCCTTCAGGCGTGATCTGCGAGATCATGAACGAGGACGGCAGCATGGCGCGCCTTCCCGACCTGGTTGTTTTTGCAAAACGGCACGGTCTGAAGATCGGCACCATCAGCGACCTGATCCGCTATCGCCGCCGCTATGACAACCTGATCGCTGAACGGGCGCAGCGCCAGGTTCATTCACAGCATGGCGGTGACTGGATGATGCGGATATTCGCCGATGAAACCCAAGGCATTGAACATATCGTTTTGACCAAGGGCGATCTGACCGGTGACGATCCGGTCTTGGTGCGGATGCATGCCCTGGACCCGCTGCATGACGTTCTGGGTATCGGGCGGGAGGAGTCCGGCAGCCTTCCGGCTGCCATGCGCGATATCGCGGCGCAGGGGCGGGGGGTCGTGGTGCTGATCCGGGATATTTCCGAAGCCATTGCGGAAGCGGACGAAGCCGGGCCGCATACCCTGCGCCACTATGGGCTGGGCGCGCAGATCCTGTCGGCATTGGGGCTGTCGCAACTGATCCTGCTGACCAATTCTGTGCCGGTGAAGGTGGTTGGACTTGACGCCTACGGGCTTTCGATCCATTCCACCCGGCCTATCGCGAAGGATTGAAAGATGGCCTCGCTTGCCGAACATCACGAATTGCCGCTGCCTCGCCTGGAGGCGCCGGTCCGCCTGCTGGCCATCGTGGCCCCCTATTACCGAGAAATTGCGGACGGTCTTCTGGCCGGGGCGCGCGCGACCGTTGATGCGGCGGGTGCCAGCCTGGAGGTCATCGAGGTGCCCGGCGCACTGGAAATTCCTACGGCCGTGGCATTGGCCGCGCGCAGCGGCCGATATGACGGCTATGTTGCACTGGGCTGCGTGATCCGGGGCGAAACGACGCATTACGACACGGTGTGCAACGACAGTTCGCGCGGGTTGACCCTGCTGGGCCTGCAGGGCGTGTGCCTGGGCAACGGCATCCTGACGGTGGAAAACCTGAGACAGGCTCAGGTGCGCGCCGACCCCGCGGGCCAGAACAAGGGGGGCGGCGCGGCCGCTGCGGCCCTGCACCTGATTGCGCTTGCGCGCCGATGGTCGCAAGCGCCGCGGGATGCGGCGCCCGCGCATGACGTGATCCGCCTGGCGGGCGAACTGGAAGGGCAGGGCAAGGCATGAGCGGGATCGAGCAGGAAAAGCAGCCTGACCGTCGCACCCTCAGCAGCGCGGCGCGTCTATACGCGGTGCAGGCGCTGTTTCAGATGGAGGCTGCGGGCCAGTCGGCAGATCGGGTGACGCGCGAGTTCCAGAACTTTCGGATCGCTTTTGACGATCGTGATGGACCCACTGCCGAGGCGGACGAAGCGCTGTTTGCCCGCATCCTGGACGAGGTGGTGATGTGGCAATCGCGGATCGACCGGGCCACCGACCGTGGTCTGGTGGCAAAGTGGCCGATCGACCGGATTGATCCCGTGCTGCGTGCCATATTCCGTGCCGCCGGGGCCGAGATTCTGGCCGGTCGCGCGCCGGGCAAGGTGGTGATCACAGAATACGTCCGCCTCACCTTGGCTTTTTTCCCGGGGGGACGGGAAGGCAAGTTCGTGAATGCCGTTCTGGATCACATGGCGCGCGACCTGCGTCCCGGTTCCCTGGACTAAGGGCACACCATTCCGACTCGAGTCGCTTTCAAAGGCCCGGACCTGATCCGGGCCTTTTCAT
>KZ836059.1:0-2500 GCA_003255745.1 Paracoccus saliphilus | reverse complement strand
TCAGTTAGACGGATCAGACCCGAAACCGAGTGATCTAGGCATGAGCAGGATGAAGGTACGGTAACACGTACTGGAGGTCCGAACCCACACCTGTTGAAAAAGGTCGGGATGACTTGTGCCTAGGGGTGAAAGGCCAATCAAACTCGGAGATAGCTGGTTCTCCGCGAAAGCTATTTAGGTAGCGCCTCGGATGTATTCCTTGGGGGGTAGAGCACTGCATGGATGATGGGGGCCCACAGCCTTACTGAGTCTAAGCAAACTCCGAATACCCAAGAGAACTGTCCGGGAGACACACGGCGGGTGCTAACGTCCGTCGTGGAGAGGGAAACAACCCTGACCAACAGCTAAGGCCCCCAATTCGTGGCTAAGTGGGAAAGCATGTGAGACTTCCAAAACAACCAGGAGGTTGGCTTAGAAGCAGCCATCCTTTAAAGATAGCGTAACAGCTCACTGGTCTAATCAAGAGGTCTTGCGGCGAAGATGTAACGGGGCTCAAGCCACGAGCCGAAGCTTTGGATGCACCTTAGGGTGCGTGGTAGCGGAGCGTTCTGTGATATAGAACGCTGCCTCTTTTGCCCTGCAAAGGGTAACGGAGGCAATGTTCTGACTGTGAAGCCGGGCCGTGAGGCATCCGGTGGAGTGATCAGAAGTGAGAATGTTGACATGAGTAGCGACAAACAGGGTGAGAGACCCTGTCGCCGAAAGTCCAAGGGTTCCTGCTTAAAGCTAATCTGAGCAGGGTAAGCCGGCCCCTAAGGCGAGGCCGAAAGGCGTAGTCGATGGGAACCAGGTTAATATTCCTGGGCCAGGAGATGGTGACGGATCCCGAGGGTAGTTCGATCTTAACGGATTGATCGGGCTGCTTAGGGGTCCCTGGAAATAGCCCTCCACAAGACCGTACCCGAAACCGACACAGGTGGACTGGTAGAGAATACCAAGGCGCTTGAGAGAACCACATTTAAGGAACTCGGCAAAATACCTCCGTAAGTTCGCGAGAAGGAGGCCCGGTTTTTGCGCAAGCAGAGGCCGGGGGCACAAACCAGGGGGTGGCGACTGTTTACTAAAAACACAGGGCTCTGCGAAGCCGTAAGGCGACGTATAGGGTCTGACGCCTGCCCGGTGCCGGAAGGTTAAAAGGAGATGTGCAAGCATTGAATTGAAGCCCCGGTAAACGGCGGCCGTAACTATAACGGTCCTAAGGTAGCGAAATTCCTTGTCGGGTAAGTTCCGACCTGCACGAATGGCGTAACGACTTCCCCGCTGTCTCAAATGTGGACTCAGCGAAATTGAATTGTCTGTGAAGATGCAGACTTCCCGCGGTTAGACGGAAAGACCCCATGCACCTTTACTACAACTTCGCACTGGCATCAGGATTGCGATGTGCAGGATAGGCGGTAGGCTTTGAAGCGGGGACGCTAGTCCTCGTGGAGCCATCCTTGAGATACCGCCCTTCGCACTCTTGATGTCTAACCGCGGCCCGTTATCCGGGTCCGGGACCCTGCGTGGTGGGTAGTTTGACTGGGGCGGTCGCCTCCCAAACAGTAACGGAGGCGCGCGAAGGTTGGCTCAGACCGGTCGGAAATCGGTCGTTGAGTGCAATGGCAGAAGCCAGCCTGACTGCAAGACTGACAAGTCGAGCAGAGACGAAAGTCGGCCATAGTGATCCGGTGGTCCCGAGTGGAAGGGCCATCGCTCAACGGATAAAAGGTACGCTGGGGATAACAGGCTGATGATGCCCAAGAGTCCATATCGACGGCATCGTTTGGCACCTCGATGTCGGCTCATCTCATCCTGGGGCTGGAGCAGGTCCCAAGGGTATGGCTGTTCGCCATTTAAAGAGGTACGTGAGCTGGGTTTAGAACGTCGTGAGACAGTTCGGTCCCTATCTGCCGTGGGTGTTGGAGACTTGAGAGGAGCTGCCCCTAGTACGAGAGGACCGGGGTGGACGTTCCACTGGTGGACCAGTTGTCGTGCCAACGGCAGTGCTGGGTAGCTATGAACGGACAGGATAAACGCTGAAGGCATCTAAGCGTGAAGCCCCCCTCAAAACAAGGTCTCCCTTGAGAGCCGTGGAAGACCACCACGTCGATAGGCCGGAGATGTAAGTGCAGCAATGCATTCAGTTGACCGGTACTAATGGCTCGATAGGCTTGATTTGATCCGGAAGAAGACAGACTGTCTTCCTCCCATGCATCCTTGGACAACAAATGATCCCGAAACGGATCCGACGCTGAGCGTGTCTTTCCCGGTCTGGTGGCCCTAGCGCGAGCAAAACACCCGATCCCATCCCGAACTCGGCCGTTAAGTGCCGCTGCGCCAATGGTACTGCGTCTCAAGACGTGGGAGAGTAGGTCACCGCCAGACCTGGTAAGACATGCAAATATCTCTCTGAAACGATCAAAACCCGATCAGGACAAAAATGGCGCGGGGTAGAGCAGCCCGGTAGCTCGTCAGGCTCATAACCTGAAGGCCGCAGGTTCAAATCCTGCCCCCGCAACCA
>QKYL01000201.1 GCA_003255745.1 Paracoccus saliphilus | reverse complement strand
GCCGCGACCAGCTTCTCCAGCCGTTCGATACGCTCGTCCTTGCGCAGGTTGTGCGCCTCCGAGGCGATCAGCATCGCCTTCAGCGTGGCAATTTCCTCAAGCAGTTCAGCGGTTTCCGGCATGGCCACAGTCTATCACCCGCCACGGCCAACACCCGCACAAAGTGCTGCAGAGCAACAAAAACAGGACTATTCCACCGCTTCCGGTGCCCTTGCTTCGACGGCACGAACCCGTCGCCAATCCAACCCGGCAAACAAGGCTTCGAACTGAGCGTGGTTCATCGTCAGCAGCCCGTCCTTCACCGCCGGCCAGGTGAACGTATGCTCTTCCAAGCGCTTATAGGCCATCACCAGGCCGGTGCCGTCCCAGTAGAGCAGCTTCAGCCGGTCCGCCTTCTTCGCACGGAACACGAAGACAGTGCCGGTGAACGGGTCCTTGCGCAGCTCGTTCTTCACCATCGTGGCCAGGCTGTCATGGCCCTTGCGAAAGTCGATGGGCTTCGTCGCCACCATGATCCGAACCCGGTTCGACGGGAAGATCACGTGCGGGCCTGCAGCGCCAAGACCAGTTCCGCAATCCGGGCTGCGGACGTTGCCGGATCCAGACGCAGCATGACAGGGCCAATGATCAGATCGATCGGCGTCGTGACCGGCGTTTCGGACGGCTCTGGCAAGGCCGAAGGCGCGCCAAACTCCGCTCCTGCAATCTCGGGCACGACCAGCTTGCCTTGCCGGGCCAGCGTGCGCCATGCGGACAAATGGTTCGCCTTCAACGAATGGCGTCGCGCCACCTCGTTCACCGACACTCCCGCCACCAGCGTCTCGGCCACAATCCGGCCCTTTGCCTCGTCAGACCAATGCCTCTTGCCGGCCGGAGCCGCCAAAAGCTCCACAAACCCAACGGCCTCCATAGGGCGCTCACGATGGACTCCCAATGACACCTCCCGTGCAAATCTCCACAAGAAGCCGCATCGCAGCTTACGGATTCAGCAGGAAGGTGGGGCGAGGACACCGCTTACG
>QKYL01000200.1 GCA_003255745.1 Paracoccus saliphilus | reverse complement strand
CGCGGCTATCGCGGCCATGGCGTGGAGACGACCAGGGTCCTGATCAGCGGCACGAGACGCGGCATGACACCGCTTCTGGCAAAGCTCCCCCGGAGGCGGAGCGCCATCGAGTCCGAGATCGGGCACATGAAGTCCGACGGGCGGCTCGCCAGGTGCCCGCTGAAGGCCCGCATCGGCGACGCAATCTATGCCGTCCTCTGCGCCTGCGGCCACAATATCCGCAAGATCCTCGCCCATCTCCGGGCTTTCTGGTGTTTGCTGCTTTACCTGATCAACGCCGTCATCCTGCGCGAAAGGCACCGTCAGTGCGTCGGAGTGAGCGCATGATGGAGTGGTTCAGGCCGGACACCTTAACGTCACTGTTGCCGCCCTTGCCGCAAGGATGGCCTGCACCGTTTGGGCGCTTTTGCGGCACGGGCGGAACTACAAACCCGTGCCGCGAACGGTCGGTTGAGAAATACGCGCCCGTCCTGGACCCGACATGGCGACAGGCTGCGGGTGATGGCAAAGATAGCCTGAAGGTCGATCGGCGTTGCGGGAACCTCCGGCGTAAAATGGCCCATGGAGGCCGGCCCCTTTATGAGGATCGCGACGCGCAATCTTCATCTTGGCGGCGCTCACTGTGCCGACATGCAGGATACGTTTGTGCAGACTGATCATCCAATCACGAAATTGCCGCTTGCAGATAGGACGGGCCATACGTTTTTGGCGCGCAGATCCCACTGGCTTTTTTCTGCGCTGCAGCATCTTGCGGCAGCCGCCTTCGGCTGACAGGCTGGCCCTGCATCCGGAACGGAGGGATCCATGGGCCTGCTGGGCATCTTCCTGTCGCTGATCCTGCTGATGTACCTGGCCTATCGCGGCATTACCGTGCTGGTCCTGGCGCCGCTGCTGTCGCTGATGGCGGTGATGATGTCGGGCGGGTTGCCGGTGCTGGCGACCTACACGCAGGTCTTCATGCAGTCGCTTGGCGGCTATGTCATCACCTATTTTCCACTGTTCATGCTTGGGGCGATCTTTGGCAAGGTCATGGCCGATGGCGGGGCCGCGCGCAGCATCGCTGAATGGATCGTGGACAGGCTGGGGGCGGGACGTGCCATCCTGGCCGTGGTGCTGTCCTGCGGGGTACTGACCTATGGCGGGGTGTCGCTGTTCGTCGTGGCCTTTGCGGTTTATCCCATCGCCAACGCGCTTTTCCGCCGCGCCGACATCCCCAAGCGGCTGCTGCCGGCGGCGATCGCGCTTGGGTCCTTTACCTTCACCATGACGGCCTTTCCGGGAACGCCAGCGATCCAGAACGCGATCCCGATGCCCTTCTTCGGCACGAATGTCTTTGCCGCGCCGCTTCTGGGCAGCCTTGCCGGGATCATCATGCTGGCCGGCGGCACGCTGTGGCTGTCCCGGCGCGCGGCGGCCGCGGCGACCCGCGGCGAGGGCTATGGCCAACACGAAGCGACCTCGGCCGATGCCAGCCTGCCCGACGATGCCGACCTGCCGCCCTTTGCGCTGGCGATCCTGCCGGTCCTGTCGGTCATTGTCATCAACGCGGTGCTGACCTGGCTGGTCTTTCCCACCATGACCGCCGGCTATCTGGCGCTGCCCGAATATGGCGAAACCGAGTTGGCCGCAGTCGCCGGCATCTGGGCGATCATCGTGTCGCTGGTCCTGTCCATCCTGCTGGCCATTGCGCTGAACCTGCGCCGCTTTGGCAGTTTGCGCGAAAGCGTGAATGCCGGCACGATGGGATCGCTGCTGCCGATCTTCAACACCGCGTCCGAGGTCGGCTACGGCGCCGTCATTGCCTCGCTGCCGGCCTTTGCGCTGATCCGCGACGTGGTGCTGGGCCTGTTTCCGGGCAACCCGGTCGCCTCGCTGGCGGTGGCGGTCAACGTGCTGGCGGGCATCACCGGTTCCGCGTCGGGCGGCATGTCCATCGCGCTGAACACGCTTGGAGAGCAGTTTGCCGCGATGGGGCAGGCGCAGGGCATCAGCATGGAGTTGATGCACCGCGTCACGGCCCTGTCCTCGGGCGGGTTCGACGCGCTGCCGCACAATGGCGCGGTGATCACCCTGCTGGCCATCACCGGACTGACCCACAAGAAAAGCTATGCCGACATCTTTGTCGTCGCCGTGGCGATCCCGCTGGTGTCGCTGGTCACGGTAATCGTGCTGGGGACGATCTTTTAGCGATAGCCTTGGGCCTGCAACTCGAACAGTTCCTTGTAGCGGCCGGGGCGGGACAGCAGCTCCTCGTGGCTGCCCTGGTCCTGGACCTGTCCGCCTTCCAGCACGATGATCCGGTCGGCCATCCGCACCGATGAAAAGCGGTGAGAGATCAGCAGCGCCGTCCGCCCCTGCGTCAGGTCGCGGAATCGCAGGAACACCTCGTATTCGGCCCGCGCGTCCAGCGCCGCTGTTGGTTCGTCCAGCACCAGCAGCTGCGCGTCCCGCATATAAGCGCGGGCGATGGCCAGTTTCTGCCATTCGCCGCCCGACAGGTCCAAACCGCGTGCAAAACGCTTGCCAACCATCTGGTCATAGCCCTGCGGCAGCTTGGCGATCACCTGGTCGGCCAGCGCGCGTTCGGCCGAGGCCACGATCCGCGGACGATCATCGCGCGCCTCGATCCGGCCGATGGCGATGTTTTCCGCGGCGGTGACGGCATAGCGTACGAAGTCCTGGAATATCACACCCACCGTGCCGCGCAGCTGGTCCAGGTCATAGTCGCGCAGGTCGCGTCCATCCAGCGTGATGCGCCCTTCATCAGGGTCATATAGCCGCGCCAGCAGCTTGACGATGGTTGTTTTACCGGCTCCATTCTCGCCCACCAGCGCCACGGTTTCTCCGGCGCGCAGGTCCAGCGTCATGCCCCGGACCGCCCAATCCTCGCGCCCCGGATAGCGGAAGCCGACATTTTCAAAGCGAAAGCCCTGCCGGATCGGCTGCGGCACCGGCAGGGGATCGGCGGGCGAGGCGATGACCGGCGTGGCGGTGAAGAAATCAAAAAGGTCGTCCAGATACATCGCCTGTCCCGCCATGCTGGAAAAGCTGGACAAAAGGCCCTCCAACAGGCTGCGCAGCCGCAGGAAGCTGCCCGACAGGAAGGTCAGGTCGCCGATCGTCAGGGTGCCGGTCAGGGTCCGCGCGATGATCCAAAGAAAGGCGCCGTAATAGGCCAGTGTGCCAAGCGCCGTCAGCAGCGCCATGACCGACAGCTGGCGGCGCTGGATGGCCCGGTTCTCGATGTAAAAGCGCCGGGCCAGCGTCAGATACCGGTCGCGCAGCCAAGGGCTTAGGCCGAATATCTTCACCTCTTTCGCGGTTTCGGCGGTGGCCGCGATCATGCGCAGATAGTCGCGCTCGCGCCGGTCCGGCGCGCGGGCATGGTTTAGCGCATAGGTGCGGGCGTTGAAGTGCATCTCGCCCAGCAGGGACGGGATCAGCGCCAGCCCCAGCAGCAGAACCAGCCAGGGGTTGTAGATCAGCAGGCCGATGGCAAAGCTGGCCACCGTCACCACGTCCTGCAACTGCTGCATGATCTGGTTCAACAGCGGGATGCGCCCCATCGTCTGGCGACGCGCACGGTCAAGGCGGTCCTGGAAGGACGCATCCTCGAAGCTGGCCAGGTCCAGCCCCGCCGCGTGGTCCATCAGCCGGATCGAGATGTCGATCACCAGTTTTTCCTGAAGCAGCGCATCGGCATAGCTGACCAGCCGCCCCAGGATATCCTGCGCCAGCGCCAGGCCCAGTTCCAGCGCCACCAGCGTGATCACCGGGTCGGCCAGGCCGCTGTCCCACCAGCCCGACAGGGTCGAAGGTGCCTGCGGCAGCGCCGACAGCGCCACGACCTGGTCGATGATCAGCTTGCCGACCCAAAGCATCGCCACCGGGATCAGCGCACGCATCAGCCGCAGCGCGATCATCGCCAGCGTCAAGGCGGGGCTGGCGCGCCAGACCATCGCCAGGAAGGGCGGGATATTCTTCAGGGCGGCCCACCGCGCCGCATAGCCGGGCGTGGCGGGCGAACCCAGGTCAGGCGGCATCGGCACTCCGCGCGCGGTCAATCTCGGCCTGTGTCAGGGGCCCGGGGAAATGACAGGCCACGGCGTGATCCCCGCCCAGCAGCGCCGGAACCTCGGCGGCGCAACGCGCCTGCGCACGCGGGCAGCGGGTGCGGAAGACGCAGCCCGACGGCGGGCTCATGGGCGAGGGCAGGTCGCCCGTCAGCGGCACGATGGTCTTGGCCGTTTCGATCGTGGGGTCGGGGACCGGCACGGCCGACAGCAGCGCCTGCGTATAGGGGTGCTGGGGGGCGCCATAAAGGTCGTGCGAGGATGCGATTTCCATCACCTTGCCCAGATACAGGACCATCACGCGGTCGCTGATATGTTTCACGACACTCAGGTCATGCGCAATGAAGATCAGCGACAGGCCCAGATCCTTCTGCAACCGGATCAGCAGGTTGATGACCTGCGCCTGGATCGACACGTCCAGCGCGCTGACTGGTTCGTCGCAGATGATCAGCCGCGGTTCCACGATCAGGGCGCGGGCAATGCCGATACGCTGGCATTGTCCGCCGCTGAATTCGTGGGGATAGCGGTTGATCTGGTTGGACAGCAGGCCGACCTTGTCCATCATCGCCTTGACGCGGTCGCGCACTTCGGCGCGCCCCAGGTCCGGGCGGTGCGTCGTCAGGGGTTCGGCGATGATCTGGCCCACGGTCATGCGCGGGTTCAGGCTGGCCAGCGGGTCCTGGAACACCATCTGGATGTCCTGGCGATAGGCCATCATCTGGCGCGGGGTCAGCGCCAGCAGGTCGCGCCCGTCCACCCACTGCGCCTTGCCCGTCGCGGGGACCAGCCCGATCAGGGCGCGCGCCAGAGTGGATTTGCCGCAACCGGATTCGCCCACCACGCCCAGGGTTTCGCCGGGCCGGAGGGTGAAGTCCACGCCCGCGACCGCGTGCAGCGGATGGGGCTTGGCCCAGGGCAGGTCGCCCTCGCGCCGGATCTGGAAGGTCACGCGCAGGTCGCGCACGTCAAGCAGGTTGCTCATTTCTGTCCCTCCACGGTGCTGGGGGTTCCGGCGGCACCGGCGCCGGCCACGGCACCGCGCGGGATCGGCGCGACGTGGCCCGCACCGGGATGCGCGGCGGGTTGGTCGTCGCCGGGATCGCGCAGGGTCTGGCGTGCCAGGACCTCGGCCACCGGGGCGTGGCAGGCACGGGCGCGCAGAGGCGCGAACTCGGCCAGCGGCGGGTCGTCACTGATGCAGATGTCGCGCCGATAAGGGCAGCGGGGCTGGAACGCGCAGCCCGAGGGCGGGCGGCTCATGTTCGGCGGCTGGCCGGGGATCGCGCGCAGCTCGTCGTCGTTCTGGTCCACACGCGGGATCGCGTCCAGAAGGCCCTGCGTATAGGGCAACGTCGGTTCGGCAAAGATTGGGCGGACGGGGCCGGTTTCGCGGATGCGGCCGCCATACATGACCGCCACGCGTTCGCAGGAACCGGCGACAACGCCCAGATCATGGGTGATCAGCATCATCGCCATGCCGAAGTCGCGCTGCAGGTCCGAAAGCAGCTGCATGATCTGCGCCTGCACCGTCACGTCCAACGCGGTCGTGGGTTCGTCCGCGATCAGCAGTTTCGGCCGGCACAGCAGCGCCATCGCGATCATCACCCGCTGGCGCATGCCGCCGCTGAACTCATGCGGATACAGCCGCACGCGGCCCTTGGCATCGGGGATCTTGACCGCGTCCAGCATGCGCACGGCCTCGGTGACGGCGTCACGCTTGGACATGTCCTTGTGCAGGGTCAGCACCTCGGCCATCTGGTCGGCCACGCGCATGTAGGGGTTCAGCGAGGTCATCGGGTCCTGAAAGATCATTGCCATCTGTTCGGCGCGGATCCTGTTCAGGACCTTGGGGCGGGCGTTCAGGATCTCCTGCCCGTCAAAGGTCACGCTGCCGCTGGCGCGGCCGTTCCGGGCCAGCAGCCCCATGATCGCGAAGGACAGCTGCGATTTGCCGCTGCCGGATTCGCCGACGATGCCCAGGGTTTCGCCCTGGTCCACGGTCAGGTTGACGTTGTTGACCGCCCGCACTTCGGCATCGTTGGTCTGAAAGCGCACCGAAAGGTCGGTGATGTTCAACAGGGCCATCTCAGCGCTCCTTCGGGTCGAGGGCATCGCGCAGGCCGTCGCCCACGAAGAAGAACCCGAACAGGGTGATGACGAAGAAGAACAGCGGGAACAGCAACTGCCACAGCGTGCCATAGTTCATCGTGCCCGCCCCTTCCGAGATCAGCGCCCCCCAGCTGGTCAGCGGTTCCTGGACCCCCAGGCCCAGGAAGCTGATGAAGCTTTCGGTCAGGATCATCAGCGGCACCAGAAGCGTCGCATAGACGGCAACCACGCCCAGCAGGTTCGGGACGATGTGGCGGATGATGATGCGGAATGACGACACGCCCGTGGCGCGCGCGGCCTCGATGAATTCGCGGTTCTTCAGCGATAGGGTCTGGCCGCGCACGATGCGGCTCATGTCCAGCCAGGAGATCAGGCCAATGCCCAGGAACAGCATCGACATCGACCGCCCGAACATCACCAGCAGCAGGATCAGCACGAACATGTAGGGGATCGACATCAGGATATCGACAGTGCGCATCATGATCTGGTCGGTGCGGCCGCCCACATAGCCGGCCGTTGCGCCGTAAAGCGTGCCGACGATGACCGCGATGCCGGCGCCGACGATGCCGACCATCAGGCTGATCTGGGTGCCCTGAACGACGCGCGCATAAAGGTCCCGGCCCAGATTGTCGGTGCCGAAGTAATGCCCGTTCTCCAGCGAGGGCGCGCCCATCGTTGCGACCTGGCCCATGACGCTGAAATCCAGCTCTTCGTTCGACCACTGCGCGAATTGCCCGCCCAGGATCGCGAAAAGCGCCACCAGGACCAGGATGGACAGGCCCAGCATCGCGGCCCTGTTCTTCCAGAAGCGGCGGCGCGCATCGGCCCAGGGGCTGCGGCCCTTGACCTCGTCCTGGACCAGCCGGTCGGACAGGGACTGCATCTTTGTCTGATCGATCACCATGACCTCAGTACCTGATCTTGGGGTCGATCCACGCGTAAAGCACATCGACGATGAGATTGAAGAGGATGGTCAGGGCGCCGACCAGGATGGTGACGCCCATCATCACGGCATAGTCGCGGTTCAGCGCACTATCCACGAAGGCCTTGCCGATGCCGCCGGTCGAGAAATAGATGTCGATCACCACCGACCCGGTGATCATCGACACGAAGACCGGACCCAGATAGCTGATCACAGGCAGCATCGCGGGCTTCAGCGCGTGGCGGATGATGACGCGGTGTTCGGGCATGCCCTTGGCGCGGGCGGTGCGGATGTGGTTCGACCCCAGCACCTCCAGCATCGACGACCGGGTGATGCGGGCGATAGAGGCCATGTAGCTGGTCGCCAGCGCGATCACCGGCATGATCCAGAAGCTGGGATCGGTAAAGCTCCAGCCGCCGCCGGGCAGCAGCCGGTACCAGAGCGTGAAGACCAGCACCAGCAGCGGCGCCATGACGAAGTTCGGCAGCACCTGCGCGCCGATCGAGATGCCGACGGCCATGTAGTCGACCCAGCTGTTGTGCCAGATTGCCGCCACCACGCCCAGGGAGACGCCCAGGACGACCGCCGCCACGAAGGACAGCCCGCCATAGGTCAGGGTCACGGGAAAGCCCGCCGCGATCAGCTGGTTCACGCTGCGGTCGGGATAGACGAAGCTGGGGCCGAAGTCGAAATGGACGACGATCCCGTAGAGATAGTTCCAGATCTGCTGCCACAGCGGGTCGTTCAACCCGTACTGCGCCTCAAGGTTGGCCAGGACCTGCGGGGGCAGGGCGCGTTCGCCGGTGAAGGGACCGCCGGGCGCCATATGCATCAGGACAAAGGAAAAGACGATCAGCAACAGCAGCGTGGGAACCGCCACCGCCAGTCGTCGCAAGACGAATGCGAACATCGCAAAGGGACTTTCCTGCGGAATCGATGAATCGGAAGGCCGAGGCGGGTAAGCCCGCCCCGGCCCATGCTAGCACGTCAGGATCGTCACTCGGCGGTGCGATACAGGTCCTTGGCATACCAGGTGTTCAGCAGGTTCTCGCGCGGGAGGCCCTTGATCGCGGGATTGATCATGTCGACCTTGGCATAGTGATAGACGAAGACGGCCGGAACCTCTTCGGCCAGGATCTCCTCGGCGCGCTGATACAGGGGCGTCGTGTCCTCGGCCGTGGCAGCCTCGGCCAGCAGGCGGTCGTATTCCTCGTTCGACCACTTGCCGCTGTTATAGCCGTCGGTGCGGAACCAGTCCAGGAAGGTCGAGGCTTCGTTATAGTCGGCGCACCAGGCATAGCGCGCGACCTCGAAGTCCTGGTTCTGTAGCCGGTCGGTATGGACCTTCCATTCGACGTTGTTCAGCTCGATCTCGATGCCCAGGGGGCGCCAGAACTGCTGGGCGGCGATGGCCAGCAGGCGGTGGCTGTCGTCGGTGTTGTACTGCAGCTGCAGCTTGAGCGGGTTGTCGGGACCGTATCCGGCCTCGGCCAGCAGTTCGCGCGCGCGGGCCATGCGCTCTTCCTGGCTCATCCCGGCCATCCCGCCCTCGGGCGCGGCAAAGCCGTTGATGGCCCAATGGGTCCAGCTATAGGCCGGACGCTGTCCGCCCTGCAGCACCTGGTCCACGATCACCTCGCGGTTCAGGCCAAGGGCCAGGGCCTCGCGGACGCGCTGGTCCTTCAGCGCCTCGGGTCCCTTTTCCGACAGGTTCAGGACATAGGCATAGGAACAGCCATAGGGCACCGACACGGCCTGGTCAGGGAACTGTTCCGACAGGCGCGGGAACTGGCCTGCGGGGATCTGCACGCGGTCCAGTTCTCCGGCCTGATAGCGGGTCAGGGCGACGTTGTTGTCGTTGACGGTGACGCCGCGGACGGTCTCCATCAGGACGTTTTCTGCATCCCAGTATTCGGGGTTCTTCTGAAAGACGATCTCGACGCCCAGGTTGTGGCTGGCCAGGGTATAGGCGCCGTTGCCGACCAGGTTCTGGGGCTGCGTCCAGGCATCGCCATGTTCCTCGACCACGGCGCGCGGCACGGGATAGGCGGTGGTGTGGGACAGCGTGTTCAGGAAATAGGGGGTGGGCTTGGACAGCGTCACTTCCAGCGTCTTGTCGTCGATCGCCCGGACGCCCAACTGGTCTGGCGCCATCTCGCCCGCGACGACGGCGCTGGCGTTCTCGATGTTCATCAGCTCCATGTACCAAGCGTATTCGGACGCCGTCTCGGGGTTCACGACGCGCTGCCAGGCATAGACGAAGTCCTCGGCCGTCACAGGCTCTCCGTTCGACCAGTTGGCGTCGCGCAGCTTGAATGTGTAGGTCAGCTGGTCGTCGCTGATCTCGTGGCTTTCGGCCATGCCGGGCACCATCGCGCCCGAGGCATCCTCGATCATCAGCCCCTCGAACAGCGAGCGGAGCGCGTCGGAACCCTCGACATCCGTGTTCTTGGCCGGGTCCAGCGACTTGATCGCGTCCAGCAGCCAATAGGTATAGGTCTGGTTTTCGGCCAGCGTCTCGCCTTCGGCGGGCTGAATGGCATAGGCCGGCATCGCCAGCGTGGCGATAAGGGCGGTCGTTGCGAAAAGCTTGGTCATCCCAACTCCTCCAAGTTGTGTGTCGGCATTTTGTGCACCGGAATGCGCCGACGTTACGCAAAGCCCCGGCGTGAACAAGCGGCGATTGCGGCTTTCAAAGCTGCCCGCCCTGTGGAAAAGATGCCCGCATGACGGAGATGGGACATATCACGCTGGTTACCGGCGGCGCGCGGTCGGGAAAGTCGGCACTGGCCGAGCGGCTGGTTGCACGCCATGCAATGCCGCGCATCTACATCGCCACCGCCGAGGCGCGCGACGGAGAAATGGGCGAAAGAATTCTGCAACATCAGACCAGTCGCGGCGAGGGCTGGATCACGGTCGAGGAGCCGCTGAACCTGGCGGCCGCGCTGGCGGCGTCGGACGGGCAGGGTGTCCGGCTGGTTGATTGTCTGACGCTGTGGATGTCGAACTGCATGGGGGCGGCAGATATCGACGGGCTTCTTGTGACGTTACGTCAGCAAAGCTGTCCTGTTGTGCTGGTGACCAATGAACTGGGCCAAGGCATCGTTCCCGACAACGCGCTGGCGCGCCGGTTTCGCGATGATCATGGCCGGATGAATCAGGCGGTCGCCGGACTGGCGGACGAGGTCTGGATGGCCGTCAGCGGGCAGCCCTTGCGGCTGAAACCTGCACGGGAGGCGATTGATGCGCGACTTTGACGAAACCGCCGCCAAGGCTGCCCGTGCGCGTCAGGCGCAGCTGACGAAACCGCCCGGATCGCTTGGCCGGCTGGAGGATCTGGCCATCTTCATGGCCGGCTGGCAGGGCAGCGAACGGCCCCGGCTGGACCGCGCGCAGGCGCTGGTTTTTGCGGGCAACCACGGGGTCGTGGCGCAGGGGATCACGCCCTTTCCGGCCGCGGTTACGGCGGCCATGGTCGCGAATTTCAGCGCGGGCGGCGCGGCGATCAATCAGCTGTGCCGCACGGCCGGTGCGGACCTGCGGGTCGTGGCGCTGGACCTTGACCATCCGACGCGCGATTTCACCCAAGGCGCGGCAATGAGCCCGGCCGAGGTGCAAGACGCCATGTCCCGCGGTGCCGACGCCGTTGACCCGCAGGCGCAGGTCCTGATCCTGGGGGAAATGGGCATCGGCAATTCGACCGTCTCGGCGGCGCTGGCGGCCGCGACCTGTGGCGGCCGGGCCGAAGATTGGGTCGGCCCCGGCACCGGCGCGCAGGGCGCCATGCTGGCGGCCAAGGTGCGTGTCGTAACCGAAGGGCTGACCCTGCACGGTCCTACGACCACGGTTGAAACCCTCGCGGCCTTCGGCGGTCGGGAACAGGCAGCGATCTGTGGGGCGATCAGGCGCGCACGCGAATTGCGCATCCCGGTCATTCTGGACGGCTTTATCTGCACAGCGGCTGCGGCGGTGCTGACGCGGGACGATCCCGACGCGCTGGCCCATTGCCTGATCGGGCATGAAAGCGCGGAACCCGGCCACAGGCGCCTGATCGCCGCGCTGGCGATGCAGCCGGTCCTGTCGCTGGACATGCGCCTTGGCGAAGGGTCCGGGGCAGCCTTGGCCCTGATGGTGCTGCGGGCGGCGCTGGACTGCCACAACGGCATGGCCACCTTTGCCGAGGCCGGAATTGCCTAGGCTCCACCAGTTGCTGCTGGCGCTGGTCTTCCTGACGCGGCTGCCGCTTGGCCGCTTGCTGCCGCCCCGCCTGCTGCCGCTGTCGGAGGCCGCGTGGGCCTTTCCAGTGGCCGGGGCGGTCGTGGGCGCCCTGGCGGGCCTGCCCCTGTGGCTTTTGGAGCCGGGCCTGCTGCCGCCCGTGCTGTCCGTGACGCTGGCCGTTTGGCTGACAGGCGCGCTGCACGAAGATGCGCTGGCCGACTTTGCGGATGCCGGCGGCGGTCGGGACCGCGCCGACCGCCTGCGGATCATGCGCGATTCCACCATCGGCAGCTATGGCGCGATGGCGTTGGTCTGCATCAGCCTGACGCGCGTCGCGGCGCTGGCGCTGCTGGGGCCGCTGGCTTTGGTGGGCGCGGCGGCGCTTGGGCGACTTGCGCCGGTGCTGCTGATGCGCAGCCTGCCGCCCGCGCGGGCCGACGGGCTGGGGCAGGGTGCCGGCCAGCCGTCGCGCCGCGGTGTCGCGGTTGCTGCGATGATCGGCGTGAGCCTGCTGATCCTGACCGCGCCCTCGGCAGGCTCCGGGCTTTTGGCGCTGCTGCTCGCAGGCGCCGCCGTGATTGCCGTGTCCCGCCGCGCCTGCCGTCTGCTGGGCGGACAGACTGGCGATGTTCTTGGCGCATCCGCCAGCCTGGCCGAAACTGCAGCCCTTTTGGGAATGGCCATCTTGACGTAGCGACATCCGGTCGAAAAACTTGACCGGTCGGGCCGGAATGCCCCATACCCCGGATGCGCAGAACCACCGGATCAACCGGGAACCCTGCCCCGGCACGGGCAGCGCCTTGAGGGAGAGAGATATCATGGGCGGCCTTCTGGCCCTGTCGCGCGGCATCGACCGCGTCACCACCGTGATCGGCCGCAGCGTGGCTTGGCTGATCCTGCTGGCAATCGTCGTCAGCGCGGTCAATGCCATCGTCCGCAAGGTCTTCAGCATGTCCTCCAACGCGTGGCTGGAGCTGCAGTGGTACCTTTATGGCGGCGCCTTCATGCTGGCCGCGGCCTATACGCTGCTGGAGAACGAGCATATCCGCATCGACATCATCTATGGCCGCTGGTCGCGCAGGGCGCAGCACTGGATCGACCTTCTGGGCACACTGCTGTTCCTGCTGCCCTTCACGGGCATCATGCTGTGGCTGACCTGGCCCGCCTTCACCCGCAGCTGGTTCAACGGCGAGGTTTCGATGAACGCGGGCGGTCTGGCTTTGTGGCCCGCGCGCGGCATTCTGGTGCTTGGCTTTGGCCTGCTGTTCGCGCAGGGCATCTCGGAGCTGATCAAGAAGATCGCCATCATCCGCGGCATGATGCCTGATCCCCATCATCACGTCTCGCCCCACGAGGCCGGGCTGAAAGAAGCCGGCCTGATGACATCGGACCATGTCCAAGACGAGGCGGCTGACACGCCGCCCTCCGACCCGGAGAACCGCGCGTGATCGACCTTATCGCCCACAACCTGGCCCCCATCATGTTCTTCTCGATGGTGGCGTTTCTGCTGTTCGGATATCCGATCGCCTTTGCGCTGGCAGCGAACGGCCTTCTGTTCTTTTTCTTCGGGGTCTTTCTGACACCGCTCAGCGACCAGGTGAACCTGGGCTGGAACCTGCTTGGCGCACTTGGCGACCGCGTGTTCGGGGTGATGCGCAACGACACCCTGCTGGCCATTCCGTTCTTCACCTTCATGGGCATCGTGCTGGAACGATCGCGCATGGCCGAGGAACTGCTGGACACGATCGGCCAGTTGTTCGGCCCGATCCGCGGGGGACTGGCTTATGCGGTGATCCTGGTCGGCGCGCTGCTGGCGGCGACGACCGGCGTCGTCGCGGCTTCGGTGATCTCGATGGGCCTGATCTCGCTGCCGATCATGATGCGCTATGGCTATGACAAGCGGCTGGCGTCGGGGGTCATCACGGCGTCCGGCACGCTGGCGCAGATCATCCCGCCCTCGCTGGTGCTGATCGTGCTGGCCGACCAGCTGGGCCGTTCGGTGGGTGACATGTACAAGGCCGCAATGGTGCCGGCGCTGGCGCTGACCGGCGTCTATATCGTCTATGTGATGGTCATGTCGGTGATCCGGCCGCATTCGATGCCGGCCCTGCCGCGCGAGGCGCGGCCCCTGGGTTCAGGCGGCGTGTCGCTGATCCTGGCGCTGGTTGCGTCCGGCGTGATCTATTGGCTGACGGAACACTGGCTTGGTGAGTCCCTGGGCGACGACAGCGCCATCTGGGCGGCCGCACTAACCGTGCTGATCATGCTGGCGCTGGCGATGATCGACCGCAGCCTGAAGCTGAACGTGATGTCGCCCATGACCCGAGAGGTCATCATCGTGATGATCCCGCCACTGGCCCTGGTCTTCCTGGTGCTGGGCACGATCTTCCTGGGCATCGCCACCCCGACCGAGGGGGGCGCGATGGGGGCGATGGGTGCACTGATCCTGGCGGGACTCAAGGGACGGCTGTCCTTTGGCGTCGTGAACCAGGCATTGCTGTCCACCGTGCGCCTGTCGGCCTTTGTGATGTTCATCCTGATCGGGGCCACGGTCTTTTCGCTGACCTATTACTCGATCAACGGCCATATCTGGGTCAGGGATCTGCTGACCGCGCTGCCGGGGGGCGAATACGGCTTCCTGATTGCGGTCTGCGCGATCATCTTTTTCCTGGCATTCTTCCTGGACTTTTTTGAACTGGCCTTTGTCATCGTGCCGCTGCTGATCCCGGCCGCGAACGCGCTGAACATCGACTTGGTGTGGTTCGGCGTGATCCTGGCGGTGACGATGCAAACTTCGTTCCTGACGCCTCCGGTGGGCTTCGCGTTGTTTTATCTGCGATCCGTGGCACCGCGGAAACCTTATCGAGACAAGGTCACCGGAAAGATGATGTCCGAGGTGTCGACACTGGACATCTATCGCGGAGCCGCGCCTTTCGTAGGGCTGCAGATCCTGATGATCGGTGCCGTGATCGCCTTTCCGGCGATGGTCATGCACTACAAAGGCCCGGTCGTAGACATGTCGAACGTGCGAATTGAAATTCCCATGGGTGAAGGTGGCTTCGGCGGCGGTCTGGGCGGCGGACTGGGCCAGTCGGGCCAACAAGGGGACAGCGGCTTTGGGTCGCTTGGCGGCCTTGGCGGATCGCCTTTCGGCCAACAACAGCCGGCCCCGGCACAGCCCGGGCCGGATGCCGCGGCCCCTGGCGAAACGCCCGCGCCGCAGAACGGGGGCGCGGCACCGGGCGGCATGGGCCTGGGCCTGGGGGGTCCGCCGCCGGGCTTGTCCGGCAACTGATCCTCGGCCGCATGCCGGACATGAAAAAGCCGCCGCGACAGAATCGCGGCGGCTTCCTTATTCGGACAGCTCAGCTCTTGGGCGCCAGTCCACCGTTGCGCTGCTGGATCATCATAAAGGTGTCGAAGGTGTATTCCGCGGTCTGCTGGTACAGGTACCAGTCGTCGCGGAATTGCATCATCGCCTCGTACTGCGTCTTGAACGCCTCGTTCTCGGCCGAGATCTCGTCATAGACCTCGTTCGCGGCAGCGAAGGAGGCCGTCAGGATCTCCTCGCTGAAGGACCGCAGCTGCGCGCCCGATCCGACCAGCTCCTTCAGGGCGGTCGGGTTCAGATAGTCGTATTTCGCCAGCATGTTCTGATCGGTCGCCTGCGCGGCAGTGCGGAACAGCGACTTGTAGCTGTCGGGCAGTCCGTCCCACTGGCCCTTGTTCACGAAGAAGCTGACCGTCGGCCCGCCTTCCCAGAAACCGGGATAGTAGTAATAGGGCGCGACCTTCTGGAAGCCCAGCTTGCTGTCGTCATAAGGGCCGACCCATTCGGCCGCATCGATGGTGCCGCGTTCCAGCGAGGGATAGATGTCGCCGCCGGCGATCTGCTGCGGTACCACGCCCAGCTTTTCGACGACCCGGCCCGCCAGACCCGAAATGCGCATCTTCAGGCCCTGCAGGTCGGCAAGCGAGTTGATCTCCTTGCGGTACCAGCCCCCCATCTGCACGCCGGTATTGCCGCCCGGATAGCTGACCAGGTCATACTGTTCCAGGAAGTTGTTGTAGTTCTCGATACCGCCGCCCTGATAGTTGTAGGCCGCCTTGGCACGGGCCGAGAAGGTGAAAGGCAGGTCGGCGCCGCAGGCGAAGGCCGGGTCCTTGCCCCAGTTGTAGTAGCCGACAGAATGCGAACATTCGACGGTGCCATCGGTTGTCGCATTGATCGCGTCAAGACCCGGAACGATCTCTCCGGCCGAAAAGACCTGGATCTGGAAGCGGCCATCGGTGGCTTCGGACAGGCGCTGCGACAGCTCTTCCGCACCGCCATAGATCGTGTCCAGCGACTTGGGGAAGGACGAAGCCAGCCGCCAGTTCACCTGGGGGGCCTCTTGCGCGATGGCTGGTGCTGCCAGCACGGTTCCCGCCGCGGCCGCCGCGCCGCCGACGGTGGCCTGTGCCAGAAAGGACCTGCGGCCCAAGTTTTTGGATTGGCTCATGTATCTCTCCCTCTGCTCGGGTCGGTGGCCCCATTGGTCCAGAAGAACCCGCCCGGCATGCTGCGCAGTTTAGCCCCAGTTCACAGGCTGTCGAGTGTCCTGCGCCCCACGGTCGCTAATTATTGTCATACCAGATGCGACCGCGCCGCGGCGGTCGCATCTGGCCGATTGTCGGCCCTGCCGCGCGCGGCTAACAATCGGTTTTCAGGGCAGTTGTCCAAGGAGAAAGCCGCATGGGGATCGAGGATTGGCAGCCCGACCTTGAGGGACTGGGCGGTCCCAAGTTTCGGGCGCTGGCCAACGCGCTGCGCGAGGCGGCACGATCAGGGCAGCTGGTGCCGGGAACGCGCCTGCCGCCGATGCGCGACCTGGCGTGGCGGCTGAAGATCACGACCGGAACAGTGGCGCGCGCCTACCAGGTCGCGGCGTCCGAAGGGGTCATCGAAAGCCATGTCGGCCGCGGCAGCTTCATCGCCGTGCCGCGCCCCCGGCAGCCGTCCCCGCAGCCGCTGCTCTACGAAAGCCTTGACGCCCCGTCGCGCGCCGACGGGCCGGTGGATCTGCGCATCCCCCAGTTGCCGGACTGCGGTCAGCCCGCGATCATTGGCGCCCACCTGACGGCCGTCGCCGGCGACCTGGGTTCGTCGGTGCTGGACTATACGCCGCTGAGCCGGGACATGGACTGCCGCCAGGCGCTGCTGGACTGGCTGTCGCCCCGGCCATTGGGACCGGTCGAGGCGTCCGATCTGGTGCTGACGCAGGGCGGACAGCACGCGATCACGTTGGTGATGGCGCTGTGCCTGGCGGACCGGCCCGCCAAGGTGATGGCAGAAGCGCTGACCTATCCCGGCATGCGTCACGCCGCCCGCCTGATGCGGGCCGAAACCCTGCCGGTGACGATGGATGACCAGGGCTTGCGGCCGGACGACTTGGACCGGGTGGCCCGCCAGTCCGGTGCGCGGCTGGTGTGCCTGACGCCCTCGGCCCAGAACCCGACCCTGGCCGCGATGGACACTGATCGACGGCTGGCGATCGTGGAGGTGGCGCGTCGCCACGACCTGCAGATCCTGGAGGATGAATGCTATGCGGCGAACCCGCGCCCGGACGCGCCGCCGACCCTTCGCAGCCTTGCGCCCGAAAGGGTCTGGCACGTGTCCAGTCTGTCCAAGATCATCGCGGCGGGCCTGCGTTTCGGCATGCTGATCTGTCCCGAAGGAATGGGGCAGTCCGGGCGCGTCGCGGCCCAGCACAGCCACATGGGCCTGTCGCTGCCGATCACGGGGCTGGTGACGCGGCTGATGACCTCGGGCGATGCGGTGCGGATCGCGGACAAGGTCAAGGATCAGGTCGAGGATCGCCGGCTGCTGGCCCTGCAGCAGCTTGGCGAACTGCGGCCGGTCAGCCAGCCGGGCGTGCCGATGCTGTGGCTGCCGCTGCCTGCGCCCTGGCGGGCCGAGGATCTGGTGGCGCGGGCGGCGGCGGCGGGCGTTTATGTGCGGCCGGCAGGCGATTTCGCCGCCTCGGGTGCCGATGCCGCAGGGGTGGAAGGCGTGCGGATCGCGCTGAACTGCCGGATGCCGCGCGACAGGCTGGCAGAAGCCCTGTCCCTGCTGGGTCAGATGGCTGCGGCGGGACCGCAGGTCTGCCCCGCCTGAAGGGGTGCGCGACCGGCCGGAACCGGTCGCGCGGAAGGGTCAGCGCAGGATGCTGCGGCCGGCGTATTCGGCGGTCGCGCACAGCATTTCCTCGATGCGGATCAGCTGGTTGTACTTGGCCAGCCGGTCCGATCGCGCCAGCGAGCCGGTCTTGATCTGGCCGCAGTTGGTGGCCACCGCCAGATCGGCGATGGTCGCGTCCTCGGTCTCGCCCGAACGGTGCGACATCACGCTGGTGAACCCGGCCCGGTCGGCCATGCGCACGGCGTCCAGGGTTTCCGACAGGGTGCCGATCTGGTTCACCTTGACCAGCAGGCTGTTGCCGCAGCCCTTGGCGATGCCCTCGGCCAGGCGCTTGGGGTTGGTCACGAACAGGTCGTCGCCGACCAGCTGGATGCGGTCGCCCAGCTTGTCGGTCAGCATTTTCCAGCCGTCCCAGTCATCCTCGGCGCAGCCATCCTCGATCGACAGGATCGGATAAGCATCGCAGAGCGCGGCCAGGTAGTCGACGTTTTCGGACGGCGACAGGGATTTCCCTTCGCCCTTCATCTCGTACTTGCCGCCCTTGAAGTATTCGGTCGAGGCGCAGTCCAGGGCCAGCATGATGTCGTCGCCGGGCTTGTAGCCGGCCTTCTCGATGGCCTTCAGGATAAAGTCCAGCGCGTCGCGGGTGCTGCTCAGGTTGGGGGCAAATCCGCCTTCGTCGCCGATGCCGGTGGACAGGCCCGCCGCCGACAGCTCCTTCTTCAGGGTGTGGAAGATTTCCGACCCCATGCGCACGGCTTCGCGGATGTTCTCCGCCGCGACGGGCATGATCATGAATTCCTGGATGTCGATCGGGTTGTCGGCATGTTCGCCGCCATTGATGATGTTCATCATCGGCACCGGCAGGATGCGCGCGGCCGTTCCGCCGACATAGCGGTATAGCGGCTGGTTCGTGGCCTCGGCCGCGGCCTTGGCCACCGCCATCGACACGCCCAGAATCGCGTTGGCGCCAAGCCGGCCCTTGTTCGGGGTGCCGTCCAGCTCGATCATCATGGCGTCGATGGCGCGCTGTTCGGTGGAATCTTCGCCGATGAGGGACTCGGCGATCTCGCCGTTCACGGCGGCCACGGCCTCCAGCACGCCCTTGCCCATGTAGCGGGCCTTGTCGCCGTCGCGCTTCTCGACCGCCTCATGCGCGCCCGTGGATGCACCCGACGGGACCGCAGCGCGGCCCATCGTTCCGTCTTCCAGCGTCACGTCAACCTCGACGGTCGGGTTGCCCCGGCTGTCCAGGATTTCACGGGCGAAAATGTCGATGATGGCAGTCATGAAGCCCTCCGTTGATCTGCGTCGCGGACTTCATAGCGGGCCGGGGGTCTATCCGAAAGTCGCAATATTCAAGGCAACTTGATCCGCGCCCAGATCGGCAGGTGGTCCGAGGCGTCGCGCGCCTCGGGCGTGTTGAAGACGCCCGTCTCGATCAGGTCCAGGTTGCGCGACATTGCCATCCGGTCCAGCCGCAGCTGCGGCAGCGGCGCCGGATAGGAGGGGCCCGGCGCGATGATCCGGAACCCCGCCAGCGATTCCAGGCCGCGATCGTCGCGCCATTCGTTGAAATCGCCCATCATAACGATGTGATCTTCTGAAATGCGGGCCGCCTGTGCGGTGATCCGCGCCAGCTGTGCCCGACGCGACGACCGCGCCAGCCCCAGATGGACGCCGATAACGGTCAGGCCCGGCAGGCGCAGCGCCACCGCGCCGCGCGGCTCCAGCCCCGGCAGGGGCAGGCGGCGTAGGACCGCGAGCTGGGCCAGATGGGGACGCATCAGGATCGTCTGCCCGTGCCAGCCCAAGCTGCTGTCGGTGGTCCCCGTGATCCGGGCCGGCACCAGCCCCGTCTCGGCCTGGATCAGCTTGCGGGGCAGAGCCTCGGGGCGGACGCCATAGCGGAAATCGACCTCCTGCAGGGCGATGATGTCGGGGTCCAGCGCGCGGATCACGGCCAGATTGCGTTCCGGCGCATGGGGGCCAGTGACCCCTCGGCATTTGTGCAGATTGTAACTGGCCAACTTCAGCATCGTCCGGGTGTTCGTCCTGCCGTCATGTCACCTGATCCTTGCGCCTTCGGCGAAACCTGCAAGAGGGATCGCGCTTTTCCGGCCTCAGGTTCCGCAGAAGGTATGATGAACCACCTGTTCGGCCAGCGGGGCATGGGACAGGTCAGCCCATTCGTCGCGCTGTTCGCGCGGGTGGGTGACCGCTTCGAAAAGGCGCTGGAAGGGGGCAAGGTCGCCGGACACGGCCGCTTCGATGGCAGCCTCGATCCGGTGGTTGCGCGGGATGCGGCGCGGATTGGCCTGCAGCATCATCGCCTGGTCGGGCGACAGCGCCTGCCAGTCGCGCGCCCAGGCATCGAATGCGGCACGGTCGGTGAATTCGTCCCGCGCCGACCCATCCGACAGCCCGGCAAACACGCGCGTGAAATCGGCACGCTGCTGCGCCATCAACGACAGCAGGCTTTCGATCATCGCCTGGTTCGGCTGCCCGTCGATACCCAGCTTGGCCCCAAAGCGCCGCAGCCAGGCCGCCTGATAAAGCGGCGCAAAGCGATGAACCGAAGCGGTCGCGGCCTCGACTGCCGCATCTTCGTCCCCCATCAACGGGATCAGGCAGGTCGCGAACTGCGCCAGGTTCCACACCGCAATCTGTGGCTGGTTCGCCCAGGCATAGCGGCCCGTCCGGTCGATCGACGAAAAGACGGTGTCTGGGTGATAGACATCCATAAAGGCGCACGGACCATAATCGATCGTCTCGCCCGAAATGGCCATGTTGTCCGTGTTCATCACCCCGTGGATAAAGCCTAGGGACATCCAGTGGGCGATCGTTTCGGCCTGCCGCGCAACGACCCGGTCCAGAAGGTCCAGTGGGCCAGAGGCATCGGGATAATGGCGGGCGATCACATGATCCGTCAAGGCAGCCAGGGCGTCCTGGCGGTCGCGAACCGCGAAATACTGGAACGTCCCGACGCGGATGTGGCTGGAGGCTACGCGCGTCAGGACCGCACCGGGCAGCCCACCCTGTTCGCGCCAGACCATTTCGCCGGTGGCCACCGCCGCAAGGGCGCGGGTCGTCGGCACGTCCATGGCCGCCATGAATTCGCTGACCGCATATTCGCGCAGCACCGGGCCCATCCAGGCCCGCCCGTCGCCACGGCGCGAAAACGGCGTTGGCCCCGATCCCTTCAATTGCAGGTCAAAGCGCGCGCCGTCGGGGGCCACGACCTCTCCCAACAGCACCGCGCGCCCATCGCCCAGCTGCGGGACAAAGCCGCCGAACTGGTGCCCCGCATAGGCCTGCGCGATCGGCTCGGCCCCCGGCGGCAGCGCGTTGCCCGCCAGCATCTCGACCCCTTGGCGCGAGGCCAGCAGTCCCCTGTCCAGCCCCAGTCTGTCCGCCAGCGGCCCATTCAGCGCCAGAAGCTTGGGAGCGGAGACGGGGGTAGGGTTGACGCGGGCGAAGAAGCCCTCGGGCATCCGGGCATAGCTGTTGTCGAAACGGATCATCGCGGTCTCCTTTCAGCATTACATAGGAGATGCGCAGGCCATTGCCACCCCGCGACCCTTGCGCGAGGTCACGCAAGGGCGTATCGCCTGACCGCAAAAGGAGCCTTCAGATGAAATTTCTCGACCTCGCCAAAGTCTACATCCGCTCGGGCGGCGGTGGCGCGGGCTGCGTCTCCTTCCGGCGCGAGAAGTTCATCGAATACGGCGGGCCGGACGGCGGCGACGGCGGCAAGGGCGGCGATGTCTGGGCCGAGGCGGTCGAGGGCCTGAACACGCTGATCGATTTCCGCTATCAGCAGCATTTCTTTGCCAAGTCCGGACAGCACGGCATGGGCAGCCAGATGACCGGAAAATCCGCCGACGATGTTGTTCTGCGCGTGCCTGTCGGAACCGAGATCCTGGAGGAGGACGAGGAAACCGTCATCGCCGACCTGACCCATGTGGGCCAGCGCGTGTTGCTGGCCAAGGGCGGCAACGGAGGCTGGGGCAACCTGCATTTCAAGTCGTCGACCAATCGTTCGCCTCGTACGGCCAACCCGGGGCTTGAAGGTGTCGAGCGTACGATCTGGCTGCGGCTGAAGCTGATTGCCGACAGCGGACTGGTCGGTCTGCCCAACGCCGGCAAGTCGACCTTCCTGGCCGCGGTGTCGAACGCCCGCCCGAAGATCGCCGACTATCCTTTTACCACGCTGCACCCGAACCTGGGGGTCGTGGGCGTGGACGGGCATGAGTTTGTCATGGCCGACATCCCCGGCCTGATCGAAGGCGCCAGCGAGGGCAGGGGCCTGGGCGACCAGTTTTTGGGCCATGTCGAACGCAGCAACGTGTTGTTGCACCTGGTCGACGGCACGTCCGAGACCGTGGCCGAGGATGCGCGTACCATTCTGACCGAACTTGCAGCCTATTCCCCCGTCCTGATGCAAAAGCCCCGCGTCACTGCCCTGAACAAGATCGACGCGCTGGAGGACGAGGTCCTGGCCCAGCGCCGCGCCGAGTTGGAAGCCGAACTGGGCCACCCCGTACTGCTGATGTCTGGCGTTGCGGGGACGGGCGTGACGGATGTGCTGCGCGCGCTGTGGACGCAGATCGAGCCAACGCGGACACCAAAATCCGACGACACCGAGGGGACATGGCAGCCGTGATGTCGCCGGCGCTGGCACAGGCGCGGCGGCTGGTCGTCAAGGTCGGCTCGGCGCTTCTGGTCGGCCCGGACGGGCTGCGCGGCGAATGGCTGCGCGGGTTGTGCGACGATGTGGCGGACTGGCGCGCGCGCGGCTGCGACGTGGTGCTGGTGTCCTCGGGCTCGATCGCCTTGGGACGGCGGGTTCTGGGTCTGCCGCCGGGAGCCTTGCCGCTGGAACAGGCGCAGGCCGCTGCGGCTGTGGGCCAGATCCGTCTCGCGCGAGCCTATGAGGAGGCGCTGGCCCCGCATGGTGTCACCACGGCCCAGGTCCTGCTGACGCTGGAGGACAGCGCCGACCGCCGCCGTTACCTGAACAGCCGCGCTACAATGCAGACTCTGTTGGCCCTGGGCGTTGTGCCCATCGTGAACGAAAACGACACGGTCGCCACGGACGAAATCCGCTTTGGCGACAACGACCGCTTGGCCGCCCAGATCGCCGTCACCTGCGGGGCCGACCAGCTGCTGCTGCTGTCGGACGTGGACGGCCTTTACACGTCAAATCCCAAGACCGACCCGGATGCCCAGCACCTGCCGCTGATAGAAGCGATCACGCCCGAAATCGAGGCGATGGGGGGCGATCCGGTTTCCGGCCTGTCCAAGGGCGGCATGAAGACCAAGCTGATGGCCGCGCGAACGGCGGTCGCAGGCGGCTGCGCGATGGCGATTGCCGAAGGTTCGGTTCTGCGCCCCCTGACTGCGGTGGCTGACGGCGCCCGTGCAAGCTGGTTCCTGCCCGAAGCCGACCCGCAGCTGGCGCGCAAGCGGTGGATCGCGGCGATGAAACCAAAGGGCACGGTCAGCATCGACGCGGGCGCGGTGCAGGCGCTTGGGCGCGGTAAATCTCTGCTGCCCGCTGGCGTGATCGCGGTCGAAGGCAGCTTTGGCCGCGGAGATCCGGTGGCGATTTCGGGTCCCGGTGGACAACGGCTGGCCACCGGCCTGATCCGTTACACGGCAGCCGAGGCGCGCCAGATCGCCGGTCATCATTCCGCGCAGATCGAGACGATCCTTGGGTATCCCGGCCGCGCGGCGCTTGTTCACCGCGACGACATGGTGCTTTGACAGCCCCTCAGAGGCTGATTCCAAACTCACTGAGCGATCATGGCCTTGCCAACAGTCGGGTGACGCGCCTGATGTGGGCGATGAGAAGCCAGGCTTCGGCGCTGGCGATGGTTTTTTCCCAGTCCTTTGCCATTCGGCGGCACCGTCCAAGCCATGCGAGCGTGCGCTCGATCACCCATCGGCGCGGGATCACCTCGAAGCCCTGGGCCGTGTCGGAGCGTTTGACGATCTGCAACGTCCAGCGCCCGATCTTTTCCAGAGCGCCGTTCAGCTTTGGCCCGGCGTAGCCGCCATCGGCGAACACATGACGCAGCAACGGGTAGGCAACGGAGACCGATGTCAGCAGGTCCGGCGCACCGTCTCGGTCCTGAATGTTGGCCCCATGAACGGCAAGCCCGACCAGAAGGCCGATGGTATCGGTGACGATGTGGCGCTTGCGCCCATTGATGCGCTTGGCGGCGTCATACCCTCTAATCCCTCCACTCTCTGTGGTTTTCACGCTCTGACTGTCGATCACCCCCGCCGACGGGTCGACCGCGCGTCCTTCGGCCCGACGTGCTGCGGCAACGAGATGGCGGTTCATCTCATGGAGCAGGCCATTGCTGCGCCAGTCATAGAAATAGCGCCGCACCGTCGAAACCGGTGGAAAGTCGTTCGGCAACATCCGCCACTGGCAGCCCGTGGTCGCGATGTACAGGATGGCATCGAAAACGTCCCGAAGATCCGTTGTCCGGGGGCGACCAATCCGCCGGGGAGCAGGCAGCAGCGGCGCGATCAGCCTCCATTCAGCATCGCTCGCATCGCTTGCGTATCTGCCACCGCTGCGCTCATACCGCTTCCGGGTGAGTTCGGTCCAAGCCATCGGGATCTCCGTTCAGCTTCGTAACCGAACAGAAACATAACTGGCTGAATCCATCCAACCAGTTTCGGATCCGCCTCTCAGAGCGGAATCAGCCGCCCACCGGCTTGCCGCTGCCCGCCGGAAGCGACGTGTTGCGCGCGCGGACCATGCGGATCGCACCCGCTCCGGGTTCCGGCAGCGACAACACCGCCTCGCGCAGCAACTCGATCGCGTCCTCGCTGCTGCGGGGCAGGTGCGTGGCGGCGATTGGCGCGCCGATGGTCACGCGATAGGATTGACGGGTCTTGTTCAGCACTTCGTTGAACAGGGTCACGTCACGCAGCGTGGGATGAATCCGGTCGAACAGGTAGAACAGCGCCGAGTTGCGCGCCCGGATGCGCAGCGGGATCACGGGAACGTCGAATTTGCGCGCGATCATGGCCGCACTGGCCATCCACGGCCTTTCGTGCAGGGTCAGCCCGCGCCGCTTGGCCAGCCGGCCCGAAGGAAAAATCAGGCCGATGCGACCTGCGCCAAGCGCGTCGCGCGTGTAATCCATCGTTGCGCGTGTCTTGGCATGGCTGCGTTTCTCGATCCGCCATTCCACGGGGGCGATCATCTCGAACATCTGCGGCAGCACGCGGATCATGTCATGGTTGGCATAGATGAACAGGTCGTCGCGCAGCTGAGAAATGATTGCGTTCAGGAAAATCCCGTCAGCGATGCCCGTCGGATGGTTCGCCACGATCAGCGCAGGTCCCGTGGCCGGCAGGTGTTCGATCCCCTCGACGCGCAGGTCACGGACGACCAGATCGCACATGCGCCGGAATATCTCGGCCGAAGGCAGGTCGCGGAACTGGGTCCCCAGCTCGACGGTGCGGGGATAGCGCAACAGGTGCATCATCACACGCCGTGCCACCCGGTGATGTACCCGCCCCGAGAACAGCCAAGGCGCGCGTTCAGCAATCAGCGGGTCAAGACGCGCCTGCATCTCGGCGCTGATTTCATCAGTGGCGGTCAAACGCTTCTCCTTCGCGGCCTTCAACGGCCCGCCGCGATCATGCGCGACACCATCTCTCGCGTGTTGCGGCTCAAACCCTCAAGGCTTGCGATCCGTTCCAGCGCGGCGCGGGCATGGGTCCGCCGCCCGCCGTCATAGCGGGGCCAGGTCTCGAAGGCAGTGGACATGCGGGCCGCGATCTGCGGATTGGCCGCGTCCATGCGGATCAGCCAGTCAGCAGTGAAATCGTACCCCGACCCGTCGGCTGCGTGGAAGCCCGCGTGATTGGCGGCCAGCCCGCCCAGCAGCGCCCGGAAGCGGTTGGGGTTCTTCCAGTCAAAGTCGTCGCGCCCTGCCAGGTCACGGGCGATCCGCACCGCGTCTGCGGGCGGTGCCGCCATGACCTGAATGCTGAACCACTTGTCCATGACCAGACGGTTGCCACCGAACTGATCCAGCAGGACCTGCAGGGCAGCATCCCCCCGTCCAAGCCGCAGAAGCACCGCCAGCGCCGCCATGCGTTCGGTCATGTTGCCGGCGATGCCGAACAGAACCTCGGCCCGTTTGCCCCCGTCGATCCGGCCCAGCAGGCCCAGCGCCGCGATCCGCAGCGACCGGCACGCGGCCGCGTCGGCATCCGGCGAATAGGGGCCAGTGACGGCCATTTCGTCATAGATGCCGGACAGCAGGTCCTGATGCGTCAGCGCCATGCGCCGCGCCAGGTCGCCGCGGGCGGCATGGATTGCGTCGGGATCAGGGGTAATGCCCTGCGCAGCCAGCCGGGTCGCGATTTCCTCCTCGCCGGGCAGGTTCAGGCACAGGGCGCGGAAGGCCGGATCGGCAGCGGTGTCCGCAACCAGTGCGCCAATGGCGTCCACATAGTCCGCTCCTGCATCCCGCCCCTGCGCCAGATCCGTCAGCGCGGACAGCGCCAGCTCGCGCCCGGCCTCCCACCGGGCAAAGGGATCGGTGTCATGGGCAAGAAGAAAGGCGCGCGTCGCGTCATCCATCTCCCGGCGCAGCATGACAGGCGCGGAAAAGCCGCGCAGCACCGAAACCACCGGGCGTGCGCCCAAGCCGTTAAAGGCAAAGCTCTGCTGCGCCTCGGTCATTTCCAGGATGCGGGTGGGCACCACCTCGTCTCCATTGGGACCGATCAGGCCGACCGCGATGGGAATGACGCGCGCCGGCTTGTCAGGCTGACCCGGCGTGGGCGGCGTCGATTGCGCAAAGAACAGCGTCAGGGTGCCGTCCTGCCATGTCTCGGACATTTCCAGGACGGGGGTGCCTGCATCGGTGTACCAGCGGGAAAACTGCGACAGGTCGCGCCCGGTCGCGTCCTCGAAGACCTTCAGCCAGTCCTCGATGGTGGCCGCGTCGCCGTCATGGCGGTCGAAATAAAGGTCCAGCGCCTTTGCGTATCCTTCCTCGCCCACCAGAGTCTTCAGCATGCCAATGACCTCGGCACCCTTTTCATAGACGGTGGCGGTGTAGAAATTGTTGATCTCTTCATAGCGGTTGGGGCGCGGAGGATGGGCTAGGGGACCCTGATCCTCTCGGAACTGGCGGGCGCGCAGGGTCTGGACATCCTCGATCCGCTTGACCGCCGCGCTGCGCATGTCGCTGGTGAACTGCTGGTCGCGAAAGACCGTCAGCCCTTCCTTCAGGCACAGCTGGAACCAGTCGCGGCAGGTGATCCGGTTGCCGGTCCAGTTGTGAAAATATTCGTGCGCGATGACCGCCTCGATCCGCTCATAGTCACTGTCGGTGGCAGTTTCCGGCGAGGCCAGGACAAGTTTCGAGTTGAATATGTTCAACCCCTTGTTTTCCATGGCACCCATGTTGAAATCTTCAACGGCGACGATGTTGAACACATTCAGGTCGTATTCACGGCCATAAACATCCTCGTCCCATTTCATCGACTTGATGAGGGATTCCATGGCAAAGCCCGCGCGATCCTGATCGCCCGGCCGCACCCAGACATTCAGATCGACAGCCTGGCCCGAGCCTGTGTTAAAACGGTCGCTGACCGCCACCAAGTCCCCGGCCACCAGCGCAAACAGATAGCTGGGCTTGGGCCAGGGGTCGTGCCATTCGGCCCAACCTGCGCCCGAGGCGACAGGATTTCCGTTCGACAGCAGCACCGGCAAATCGCTTCTTACCGTCACCCGAAAAGTTGTCATCACGTCCGGGCGATCAGGATAAAAGGTGATGTGGCGGAAACCTTCTGCCTCGCACTGGGTGCAGAAGATGCCGCCGGACAGGTAGAGGCCCTCAAAGGCGGTGTTCTCTGCGGGATCGATCCCCACCTCGGTTGCCAGCGTAAAGGGGCCGCGGGGCAGGGCAGCGGCCAGGATGGTCAGTTGTTCTTCATTCCGCACGACATGATCTTCCGAGGGCGCAATTCCGTCGATGGTCAGCGCCAGCAGCCGAAGTCCAGCCCCGCCATCCAGCACCAGATCCTGGGGCTTGTCTGGCGCCGCCGGCACCAGGTCAAGCTCGGCCTGGACGCGGGTGTCTCGTGCGGCCAGCGTCACGTCCAGGCGCGTTTCGGCCAAGGCGAACGGGTAGGGCCGGTAATCGGCAAGATACTGGACAGGCTGCGGTTTCGTCTGGGGCATCGAAGGGCAACCTTTCCTGAAATATTGCAGCGGCGACTGGAACCCACGCTTACCAGTTGTGTTAATCGCATGAAGCCCGGGTCGCAAGCCGGGGTCCACACCTTAGGATTGACAGCCGGTACGGACTGAACCAGAGGTTCGCGGCCTAACCCGGCGAAATCAAAGTCTGAACTGGAGGCCATCATGAGCTATGACCCGAACGATCCGAACCGCCCGAAGACCGGCACGCGCGACCATAAGGAAACCTATGTCGAGCCGGTCGAGCGCCGTTCGTCGGCGCTGCCGCTGATCATCGGTGTTCTTCTGGCTTTGGCTCTGGCCTATTTCGTTCTGCAGCGGTTCATGGCCGACGATACCGTCGCGGTCGAAGGTGACACCACCACCGTGATCACAACCGAACCCGAGATTGCCGATCCGGCCGACACGGTTGTTGTGACCGAGCCTGTGGAGGAGCCCGCGGTTGAGGTCGAGGCAGACGCGGTTGAGGTCGAGGAAACCGCAACCGTTCCGGCGACGGATGATACGCTTGTTGCCGAACCCGAGATCGTTGAAGAGCCGGCCACGGACGACACGCTTGTTGCCGAGCCCGAAATCGCCGAAGAGCCTGCTGTCGATCCGATCGCGACCGAGCCTGCCCCAACCGGCACCCTGACCACGGACGCCCCGGCGACCGAAGAAGAGATCCCCGCCGAGCCGACCACCACGCCGCTGCCCGACGAGGCCGAAGAGATCGAGCCCGCGCCCCTAAACTGATCGCTTCAATATCACAGAATCGCAAACCCGGCAGCCTTTCGGCGCCGGGTTTTTTCATGTTTGGACCTGCAAGAACGTTGCGTCGTTTCCTGTGGCAGTCATGTCGCTTTCCGCACGCGTCGTGTTCCCACGGCCTTGTGAAAGATTATTTCGCGATGCTATGACTCTGGCAACTGCGAACGGAACAAGGGCGGGGGCAATGAAGCCATGAAGATTGGCGCGTTGAAAGAAAGCTTTGACGGCGAAGCGCGGGTGGCCATCACCCCGTCGTCGGCCGGGCATCTTGGCAAGCTGGGACATGACGTCCACGTTGAAAGCGGGGCAGGCCAACGCGCCGGCTTTTCGGATGACGATTATCGCGCCGCCGGCGTCACGGTGTGTCAGACCCCGGCCGAACTGATCGCTGCCGTCGATCTGGTGGCCAAGGTCCGCCAGCCGACCGAAGCCGAGATCCGGCAGATGCGCGCGGGTCAGACGCTGATCTCGTTCTTCTATCCGGCGCAAAACGCCGAACTGCTGGCCCTTGCCAAAGAGCAGGGCATCACCGCGATCGCCATGGACATGGTGCCCCGGATCAGCCGCGCGCAAAAGATGGACGCGTTGTCGTCGATGGCCAACATCGCCGGCTATCGCGCCGTGATCGAAGCCGCCAACAACTTTGGCCGGTTCTTCACGGGGCAGGTCACCGCCGCAGGCAAGGTGCCGCCGGCCAAGGTGCTGGTCGTGGGTGCAGGCGTCGCGGGACTTGCCGCGATCGGCACCTCGGTCAGTCTGGGCGCGCAGGTCTATGCATTCGATGTGCGCCCCGAGGTCGCCGAGCAGATTGAATCCATGGGCGCAGAGTTCGTGTTCCTGGAATTCGACCAACCGGCACAAGACGGGGCCGCAACGGGCGGCTATGCCGCGCCTTCCTCTCCGGAATTCCGGGAAAAGCAGTTGGCCAAGTTCCGCGAACTGGCCCCGCAGATGGACATCGTGATCACCACGGCGCTGATCCCCGGACGGGACGCCCCCAAGCTGTGGACCGCTGACATGGTTGCGGCCATGAAGCAGGGCAGCGTGATCATCGACCTTGCCGCCGAAAAAGGCGGCAACTGCGACCTGACCATCCCGGATGAGCGGATCGTCACTGAAAACGGCGTCGTTGTTGTCGGCTACACGGACTTTCCGTCGCGCATGGGGGCGCAGGCGTCCGAGCTTTACGGCAACAACATCCGCCATTTCGTGACCGATCTGACCCCCAAGAAAGATGGCGTCATCCATCACAACATGGAGGATGACGTGATCCGCGGCGCCACTGTCGCACATGATCATGACGTCACCTGGCCACCGCCGCCGCCCAAAGTCGCGGCCATTGCGGTGCAGCAGCCAAAGGTTCGGAAAAAGGACCCGACACCGGAAGAGCGTCGCGCCGCCGAGGCCGCGGCCTTCAAGGCCGACACCCGCAATCAGGTCCGGCTGCTGGTCGGCGGGGGCCTGCTGCTGCTGCTGATCGGCCTGGTCGCACCGGCCAGCTTCATGTCGCACTTCATTGTTTTTGTGCTGGCCTGCTTTGTTGGCTTCCGGGTCATCTGGAACGTCGCTCATTCGCTGCACACGCCGCTGATGGCGATCACCAACGCCATCAGCTCGATCATCATCCTGGGTGCCCTGATGCAGATCGGCAGCGAATCCTGGTGGGTGGTTCTGCTGGGGGCGCTGGCCGTGCTGATGGCGGGCGTCAATATCTTCGGTGGCTTCATGGTCACCCGGCGCATGCTCGCCATGTTCCAGAAGTCGTAAGGGGGCAGGAATGGAATACGGATTCACCACCGCGGCCTATGTGGTCGCCTCGGTCCTGTTCATCCTGTCGCTTGGCGGGCTGTCGGGACAGGAAAGCGCCAAGCGCGCCATCTGGTACGGCATCGTTGGCATGGCGCTGGCGGTGCTTGCGACGCTGATCGGGCCGGGGGCAGGCAACTGGTTCCTGTCGCTGATCATGATCGCCATCGGCGGCACCGTGGGCTGGATCGTCGCCAAGCGCGTCCAGATGACCGAGATGCCGCAGTTGGTCGCGGCCATGCATTCGCTGGTCGGCCTTGCCGCCGTCTTCGTCGGCTTTAACGCTCAGATCGAACTGGCCCGCGTCATGCACGCCCGCGCCGAAGGCATCCCCGAGGTTTTCTACGGGTTTGCCGCACTGCTGGCGCACAAGACCTCGGCCGAGATTGCCATGCTGAAGATCGAGGTCTTCCTGGGCGTCTTCATCGGCGCAGTCACCTTTACCGGATCTGTTGTGGCATTTGGCAAGCTTTCCGGCCGGGTTGACGGCAAACCCAAGAAGCTGCCGGGCGGCCACATGCTGAACGCCGGCGCGCTGGCGCTGTCGATCCTGTTCGGCATCCTTTACTTCACCGGGGTCGGGTCCGGCGTCTTCTGGCTGATCCTGATCACGGCACTGGCCTTCTTTATCGGTTATCACCTGATCATGGGTATCGGCGGTGCGGACATGCCGGTCGTCGTGTCGATGCTGAACAGCTATTCTGGCTGGGCGGCGGCGGCGATCGGCTTCACGCTTGGAAACGACCTGCTGATCGTTACGGGCGCGCTGGTCGGCAGTTCGGGCGCGATCCTATCCTACATCATGTGCAAGGCGATGAACCGCAACTTTGTCAGCGTGATCCTGGGCGGCTTTGGCGGCGACACAGGACCTGCGGCGGCCATCGAGGGCGAGCAGATTGCCATCGACGCCGATGGCGTGGCGGCCGCGCTGAACGATGCCGACAGCGTGGTGATCGTGCCGGGCTACGGCATGGCCGTGGCGCAGGCGCAGGGCGCGGTCAGCGAACTGACCCGCAAGCTGCGCGCCGCCGGCAAGGAGGTGCGTTTCGCGATCCACCCCGTTGCGGGTCGCCTGCCGGGCCACATGAACGTGCTCTTGGCCGAGGCGAAGGTGCCCTATGACATCGTGCTGGAAATGGACGAGATCAACGACGATTTCCCCTCGACCGACGTGGTGATCATCATCGGCTCGAACGACATCGTGAACCCGGCCGCCCAGGACGATCCGAACAGCCCCATCGCCGGCATGCCGGTGCTGGAGGTGTGGCGCGCCAAGCAGGTGTTCGTGTCCAAGCGCGGCCAGGGCACCGGCTATTCCGGGATCGAGAACCCGCTGTTCTTCAAAGAGAACACGCGCATGTTCTATGGCGATGCCAAGGACAGCATCAACAAGCTGCTGCCGATGGTCGACTGATCGGCCCTTTGAAACCTGGCTTTTGGCCATTTGCGCCCGCCGGATCATTCCGGCGGGCATTTTTGATGATGGTGCGGGACCTGATATGGGGTTGCGCTGGACCCGGGGCTGCGCACAACTGGGGCAGGGGGCCTCTGCCCGCCGATAAGCTTGAGGGATAACAATGGGTCCGGCGACCGAACATCCGCTGCGCTATGCGCTTGTGAACGAACTGCACGCGCGGCCTTCGCCGCAGATGCCGGTCCCATCGACGACCGTCTTTGTCGCCTTCAAGGAACCAAAGGACGCCGCCAATCGCGACCGGGGGCTGGACGCTGCCCATCTTCAGGAACTGGTGTCGCGCCACGGGGGCCCGCGTCCGGACCCTGATGACAGCCATTATCAGGGCAGGCTGGGGCGCCATGACCTGAAGTGGGAAAGCCATACCGAGTTTGTCAGCTACATGGCAACAACGCCGGGCCTGCCGATCCGACCGTTTGATCCGTCTGCCGCGTCGATCTTCCCCGAGGGGTGGCAGATGGCGGCACCCGGCAAGCGCGTGGCCGCCGTCATCGTGCAGGTGGATCTGCTGCCGGATGACCCGGCGGAGGCCCTTTCCCGGATCGGCGGATGGTTCGCCCCCGACAGTCTGGCCGCGATTTGGGTCTTGGACGAGGCCGCGGTTGTGGCAGGCGACTTTCGCATCGATGCGGATGGCTGGATGCGCTTTGCGATCTTTGTGCGCCCCGGCACATCGACGGGACGGATCGGCCGATTGGCCCACCGGATCGTGGAACTGGAAACTTATCGTGCCATGTCGATGCTGGGTCTGGGCCGGGCCCGCAGCCTCAGCCGTCGGCTGAACGAACTGGAGCCACGGCTGACTGCGATCCTGGACTCGATGAACGACGAGGCCCAGCCCGCCGAACAGATGCTGCACGAATTGCTTGCCGTCTCGACTGAACTTGAGGCACAGGCGGTCCAGCATTCGTTCCGCTTCGGCGCCACATCGGCCTATGAAGCAATAGTGCGCGACCGGATCGGCGCGCTGCGCGAAACGCGGCTTCTGGACCTCCAGATGCTGACCGAATTCATGCGCCGCCGCTATCAACCTGCGATGCGGACGGTGAAATCGGCCGAGAACCGCCTGGACACGATGCTGGAACGCGCGGCCCGGGCCGCCGAGCTGTTGCGCACTCGGGTGGATGTGGAGCGCAGCGCGCAAAACCAGAATATCATGGAGCGCATGGATCGCCGTGCCGACCTGCAGCTGCGCCTGCAGCACACGGTCGAGGGCTTGTCGGTCGTGGCCATCAGCTATTACGCGGTCGGGCTGCTGGGCTATGCCTTGGGACCTGTGGCCGGACTGGCCAGGCTGGACAAAACCTATCTGATCGCGGCGTTGACGCCGCTGGTCGTTCTGCTCGTCTGGTGGGGCATGCGCCGGGTGCGGCAGAGCCTGCACGGGGCCGAGCATGACAGCGGCGATTTGTAGCTTGTGATGCGGAGATGGCGACGTGATAAGCCCATACACGCATCATACGGAGCCCTTACATGCGACTGACCTTTGCCTTGTTGGCCATCCTGACCCTGTCCGCCTGCGGTGTTCCCTTTGTTCCCTTCATCTAAGAGGCTTTCATGTCCAAGACGCTGACGATGTTCGGCCTGGCCCATTGCTCAACCTGCCAGAAGGCGCAGGCAGAGCTTGAGGCACACGGCTGGACGGTCGAGTTCCGCGACGTTCAGCAAGAGCCGCTGTCGCAGGATGAACGCCAAGCCTTGGTAAAGGATTTCGGCGAGAAAATCATCAACCGGGCCAGCCTGACCTGGCGCGGAATGTCCGAGGATCAGCGCGGAGCCGATCCTGTGACAATGATGGCTGATAAGCCAAGCGTCATGAAACGCCCCGCCATCAGAGCCGCCGACAAGGCGCTGCTGGGTTGGACAGCGAATGTAAAGCGGGCATTGGACGTGCCCGCCTGAAGATCAGCCCCTGCGGCTGGCCAGCGAGGCCAGCAGCGGGCGCACCCCGGTCAGGTCATAGCCTGCCTTGGCGGCTGTTTCGAGAATCTCATCCTCGGGCAGCTTGCCGGCTTGGTTCAGCGCCCAGAGGACGGTGCAGCGGTTACCTGATCGGCAATATGCGATGACCGGCCCGCGCCCCACTGTGGCGGCCTCGAATTCAGATATCAGTTGCGGCGTGACCTGTCCGGGATGGAAGGGCAGATAGTGATAGCTCATCCCAGCATCGGCCGCCGCCTGTGCCATCACCTCGTGGTCGACTTCAGGGCCGACCTCGTCATCGGGCCGGTTGTTGACAAGGACCTTGAAGCCGGCTTCGGCCAATGCGGGTACGTCCTCGGGCATGATCTGCGGAGAGACGGCAAGAGTAGGGCTGAGTTGACGCAGATCCATAAGGCGGCCTTCCTGCAAAGTGACATTCGGGACCTGCCGGGTTTGAGGCACGGTTGTCAAGCTGGCGTCGTCCGGAGCCTGCAGGTCGGCGGTTCAGGCAGCGACAGAGTCGATGATTATGCGGGGCAGGTCGTCGAAGCTGTCAAAGGAAGCCAGATACGGCAGTTCGCTCAGGGGGCGCAGCCTGTATCCGCGCGTGTAGATTAGAAAGGGCACTGGAACGGCAGCGGCGCAATCGGCATCAAACTCGCTGTCTCCGACATAGATGGCGTTTGGTGCAGCGCCCGTGGCGCCTAGAAGATCAAGCGCGGCGCGCAGCGGCGCAGGGTCCGGCTTCTTCTGAGGCAGCGAATCCCCACCGATTACCGCTGACATCATTGACGCCAGGCCGAAATGCTCCAGGATCACGAAGGTGGGCCCCAGAGGTTTGTTCGTGCAGATCCCCAAAGGATGGCCTGCATCGGCAAGACGCCCCAGAACCTCAGCAACGCCAGGAAAAACCCGGGTTAAAGCCGTCGCGTCGTGGTAGCGGGCCATGAACGCTGCCACAAGATCAGGCCGATGAACAGGATCAACCCCAGTTGCGGCGATAACGCGCGTCCACAGAAGATCAACTCCGCCGCCGATGAAGCTACGCACCCGGTCCAAACTGAGCGGTGAAATCCCGTTTTGTCGCAGGACGACATTCACACAAGCGTGGATGTCGGGGGCACTGTCGATCAGGGTCCCGTCGAGGTCGAACACGATGGGGCAGGGAACCAAGACACTCATTGCTCTTTCCACTGGGTTAAAACATTCCAAAACACGGAACTTGCGCCTTCAGTGCATCGACCCGTTTCCGCAATCATGATCATGGCCTTGAACATCTTACGTCAATGGGACCGCCATGTGGCCTGACGCATCAAGGCGGCCCCAGTACTGCAGATGACCGGTTGCACTGTATCCGAAGAAATCAGGCGTCCATTCTGCTTTGCTTGCACGCGCTACCGCTTGCCTTTTGTCATAACGGGAGAAAAAATGGAAGCACACGTACTTCACTAGCAGGCCGCTGAAGAGGTCGATTCTTTGGCTTCTCCGAGGAACATGATTCACCG
>QKYL01000199.1 GCA_003255745.1 Paracoccus saliphilus | reverse complement strand
CATCGCTTTGGCCGCAACAGTCTTGTTCTGGTTGCGATCAAGAACGAGACCTGAACCTAGCAAATATGCGCCGGGACCCGGTCGGATGGGATGCCCCTTGAGGTCCAAGGGCATTTGCACCTGCTAGGATGCGGACAATCCCCTGTGGAGGTACAGGACCGGCCGTTTCGCAGGGCGGGCAGGCACCGCCGTCATTCCTGCGCTGGAAGGATCGTGCCTGTGCAGGGGCCGAATCCAATGCGGTAGCCGTTGGCCAAGGCATAGCCGAACAGTTCAATCTTGTCACCGTCCTGGATGAACGTGCGCGGTTGGCCGGCCACCTGAACCGGCGTCTTGCCGCCCTGCGTCATTTCCAAAAGCGCGCCGGTCTGGTCCCGCGCTGACCCCGAGACGGTTCCGCTGCCCAGCAGGTCACCCACCCGCATCGGACAGCCCGACGCCGTGTGATGCGCCAGTTGCTGGGCCGAGGAATAATACATCACATTGTAATTTGTCTGCGCCATCGTCTGACCATTCATCGTCCAGCCCAGGACCATGTCGTAGAATCCGGGCCGCTGCTCTTGAAGATAGGGCAGCAGGGGGTTCACCCGTACGGCGCCCGTGCTGCGAAAGGGCTCCAGCGCCGCCTGCGTCACGATCCAGGGGCTGATCGTGGTGCCAAAAGCCTTGGCCTGGAACGGACCGAGGGGCTGGTATTCCCAAGTCTGGATGTCGCGTGCCGACCAGTCGTTCAGAAGAACATAGCCGAAGATCATGTCCTCGGCCTCGTCGACGCTGATGCGCTGGCCCATCCTGCTGTTCGCGCCGACGACCGCGCCCAGTTCCAGTTCCAGATCCAGGCGGCGACTGGCCGTCCAGACGGGTCCGTCCTCGCCCTTGATCTGCCCCATCGGTCGGCGGATCGGCGTGCCGGACACGACGACCGAGGACGCCCGCCCGTTGTAGCCGATCGGCATGTGGGTCCATTGCGGGGGCAGGGCGTTTTCCGGACCCCGGAACAGCACACCGACGTTGAAGGCGTGGTTTCTGGATGCATAGAAGTCCGTGAACTCGGTCACCCGGATCGGAAGGTGCAGACTGGCCGATGACATCGGCACCAAGGGCAGGGCGCGATCGCCGTCCTCAGCCAGCAGTGCTGTCAGGCAAACCCGTGTCCGGTCCCAAATCTCGCGCCCGAGCTCGATGAAGTCGTTCAGGACCGGCTGCGCAAAGGTGCCTTTTGCGTCCAGCAGCCCCCGCGCCTCGCATTCCGCAAGGTCCAGGATCATGTCCCCGATGGCGACCCCGCAGCGCGGCGTCCGGCCTGCCACTGAAAACACGCCATAGGGCAGGTTCTGAATCGGAAAGTCGCATTCGGCCTTGTTGGCAGCAGCCACCCAGCTGCGCAGCTGTTGGTTGGACATGGGGACCTTTCTGGTGGTGCCGCCCGCTTGGGCTGTCAAATCGCTGCAATCTGCTTTGGTCGCAGTGCATGTTTGCCGCCAGCTTTGTTAAAGGACGGGAAGAAGCGGGCGGCTGCAGTCATGGCAGGCGATGCCGGTTACCGCATCGCCAGAGATTCATTTTTCACCGGGCGTGCCGTCGAACTTCTTTTCAAGCTGGTTCCAGACCTCGGTATATTCCTCCTGCAGCGGCGCTTCATGCGCGGCGAATTCGGTCAGGTGCTGGGGAAAGCGGGTTTCGAACATGAAGGACATCGTGTTGTCCAGTTTGTGGGGCTTGAGCTCGGCATTGCTGGCGCCTTCAAAGGCGTCCCGGTCGGGACCGTGAGGCAGCATGCAGTTGTGCAGGCTGATCCCGCCCGGCTGAAAGCCCTGTGGCTTGGCGTCATAGATGCCATAGATATTGCCCATCAGTTCCGACATGATGTTCTTGTGGTACCATGGCGGGCGGAAGCTGTGTTCCGCCACCATCCAGCGTTCGCGGAACAGCACGAAGTCGATGTTCGCAGTGCCTTCCTGACCCGAAGGCGCGGTCAGCACTGTAAAGATCGACGGGTCGGGATGATCGAACAGGATCGCACCCACCGGGGAATAAGTCTGCAAATCGTACTTGTAGGCGCAATAGTTGCCATGCCATGCCACCACATCCAGTGGGCTGTGGCCGATCCGGGTTTCGTGGAACTGGCCGCACCACTTGATGACGACCCGGCTTGGCACCTCGCGGTCCTCGAAAGCCGCGACGGGGCACTTGAAGTCGCGCGGGTTCGCCATGCAGTTGGCCCCGATGGGACCGCGTCCCGGCAGATCGAACTTCTGGCCATAGTTCTCGCAGACAAAGCCGCGGGCGGGGCCCTCCAGCACCTCGACGCGATAGACCAGGCCGCGGGGCAGGATGGCGATCTCCTTCGGCTCCAGATCGATGACGCCCAGTTCGGTGCAGAAGCGCAGCCGCCCCTCCTGCGGCACGACCAGCAACTCGCTGTCGGCGGAAAAGAAATATTCGTCCCGCATCGAGCGAGTCACCAGATAGACGTGGCTGGCCATGCCGACCTGGATGTTCACGTCCCCTGCCGTGGTGATCGTGCGCATGCCGGTGATCCATGTCAGGTCCTGTTCCGGGACGGGGATCGGGTCCCACCGGTACTGCCCTAGGCTGGTGACGTTGGGCAGCACGTTCGGCGCGGTCTTCCAGTGGGGCATCTGGATCGGGGTGAAGCGGCCGGTGTGCTGGACCGAGGGGCGGATGCGATAGCACCAGGTCCGCTCGTTCTGGCCACGGGGCGCGGTGAAGGCGGTGCCTGAGAGCTGTTCGGCATAAAGGCCATAGTTGCATTTCTGCGGGCTGTTCTGGCCTTGGGGCAGGGCGTTTGGCAGGGCTTCGGTTTCAAAGTCGTTGCCGAAGCCGGGCATGTAGCCTTCATATGTGCCTGTCGCTCCGCTGGCCCGGGTCATGCCGCGTGGCAGATCTTGGGTGGCCATGACGCTCCTCCCTCGAATTCGTTGAACTTGCAACGACGTTAGCCTCGAAGCCGGCGCAAGGTCAAGACATGTTGCGTCCGCAACGATTTTCTGATGATCTCCCGGCAAGGAGACCTTGATGCCCTTTCACCTGGATCAGTTCCTGCCCTATCGCCTGTCCCTCGCCGCGGCTGAGGTCAGTCACCGCTTTTCGGCCCGCTACGCCGCCGAGGCGGGGCTGAGCATCCCGGAATGGCGCGTGTTGGCGCATCTGGGACATTCGGGCGCGGTCAGCGTCCGTGACATCACGCAGCGGGTGCACCTTGACAAGTCGGTCGTCAGCCGCGCTGCCTCGCGCCTGCAAGAAGCGGGGCTGGTGGCCAAGTCGGATCATGAGGAGGACCGGCGGCTGATTGTGCTGGAATTGACGCCCCACGGCCGGGCGCTGATGGATCGGCTGGCCGGTGTCGCAGAGGGCTTCCAGCAGGAACTGCGCGACCTGTTAGGGGAAGACGCGCCCGCCTTTGAACGCGGGCTGACGCGCATCGTTGGGCCTAAGGGCGGACCGGTTGCATCCGCCGTTGACGGATAATCGCGGCAGAAGCTGGCTGAACTTGCTGATCCCAAGCTTCTGAAGGCACGCTTGTAATGACCGTATCGGCCAAAGGCCTGAATTCGATGGTTCTGGCTCTCTAAGGGTCAGGATTCATGACCAGTAGATGACGGCTGCGGCGAGGGCGACAGCGGAGAGGAAGACCTTTGGGCATCTGTCGTATCGTGTTGCCACGCGCCTCCAGCCCTTGAGCCTGCCGAACATGATCCCGATGCGGTTGCGGCGTTTGTATCGGCGCTTGTCGTATCCGACGGGTGCCCTGCGTTGCTTTCCACCAGGGATACGGGCGCGTCTTCCTTTGTTCTGCAATGCTTCCCGGAACCGATCGGCGTCGTAGCCGCGGTCCCCGAGCAGCCATTTGACCTTTGGCAGGCTGCCGAGGAGCGCCCGCGCACCGATGTGGTCGCTGACCTGGCCGGCGGTGACGAACAGGTCGATCGGTCGCCCTTGGCTGTCGCCTATGGCATGCAGTCTGGTGTTCATCCCACCCTTGGTGCGACCGATCAAGCGACCGCGCCCCCTTTTCCAGGGCCATGCGGGTCGCGATGCGCTGTGCTTTCAGATAAGTCGCGTCGATCATCACGGTCTTCCTTTTGCGGTGTTCAGCCGCCAGGCCCGTTATTGTCCGTGGGAACACGCCTTTCTCGCTCCACCGCTTCCAGCGGCTGTAGAGCGTCTTGTGCGGGCCACAGGCCGCAGGAGCGTCTCGCCAGCGCAAGCCATTGCGGTTGATGAAGATAATCCCGCTCAGCACGCGCTTGTCATCAACCCGGGGCTTTCCGTGCGACTTTGGAAGGAAGGGCTTCAGACGCGCCACCTGCTCATCCCTCAGCCAGAAAAGATCGCTCATGTCACCGCTCCGTTTTCAAGGCCGTGGAACCACGCAGCACCACGACAATCAATGCATCTTGGACCAAAGAAAGCGGTCAAAGATCACGACGATATCGGCGCCGAACGGGTGCAGCACTTATGAAACGAACATTCCTCGTCCGACATGAGATCTCGTGCCCAAGCTGGTCTCCGTCGCAAATACCAGCTTCAATAACCACCAGCCGCCCTGTGAGCCCCTTGTGTCAACACTGCCTAGGGGAGCGTTAAAAATCTATCCGTCCTGGACCAATGCGCGGATAATCGCACGAACAACTGGATAGCCAAGCGATAGTCAGCATTTGAGCGAACAATATAGGCTTCGGTTGCCGATCTTTTTCCTTAACATGGCTTCCATCAGCCGCGCCGGCGCGTTTTCCACAAAGCCGAAAATGTTCATCGGCGGCGTCGAATCCTGTCCAGCAGAGCGTGGGCATTCAGCCGCCGGTTGATGCGCGCAAGGGCAGTTTCCCGAGCGGGCTGACCTATTCGCTGAGCCAGGTCAGGGTCCGCGATCAACTGCGACATGCAGGCGGCGATGCCCACGATGTCGTGCTGATCCACCAGAAAGCCGTCCACGCCGTCGGTGATCATGTCCGGGGTGCCGCCGATGCGCGAGCAGACAACAGGCAGGCCGCAGGCCATGGCTTCCAGGACCGTCACGGGCGCAGCTTCGCCTTGGCCGAAGGAAGTGAGGACCAAGGCAACCGCGGCGTGCAGCATGGTCAGGATATCAGCCTCTACCAAAGCGCTGGTTATCTGGACCTGGTTGGCCAAGCGCAGCCGCGCGACCTCTGCCTCGATCTGGGCCCGGTCGGGACCGTTTCCCGCAATCCGTTAGTGGACGCTGATCCCCTGATCCCGCAGCATCGTCACCGTACCAAGCTTAGCGGTGGCCTTTCATGTGGTTCAAGCGTGCGACGGTCGCGATGGTGAAAACCGGGTTCGCCGGACGCGCGGCAGGCTTGAATCGATCTCAGTCGACGCCCATCCGGATGACCAGGGCAGCCGTTCTGGGGCTGACTGTGGCGATTTGCTGCGCCAAAAGTCGCGTAGCGGCCACTAAAAGCGCGCGCCGCCTTGGCTGCATGGTCGGTGCCATAGACCAGATCCCCATAATTTGGGCCAGCGACCCAAGATGGGCGGCATTGGCGCAGGAATGGATGTGAAGATGCGAAACCTCGTTGTGCCGCGCATCCAGGACCAGTGCCGCCGCAGAGGGGATCAGTGCAATCAGCTTTCCCCTGTCCTTGGTAGAGGTTCGGTTCAGTGATCTGACATAGCGCATTGCCCGCATCATCCGCCGGGGGTGGATCAAAAGCCGCAGGGTCGCACGGGCGTCGGTCGGAAGAACATAGGTCGTGCACGCCACAGCCTTGGCGGCGAAAGGATGTGGGCAGGAGCCCAGGACGGGACGACGGGTCGATTAGATCCTGACCGGCGTTCCCTGGTTTTCGATAGGCTAATCTCGCGCCAGAAAAAGGCATGCGTCTGGCCGGGAAATTCCAGAACCAAGTATCCAAGTGTCACCGATGGTTCCTTCGACAGCCGCGGCCCACGGGCCGGCGCCTCTCCATGTGCAAATCTGACAGGCGGCACGGGCCGGAAATCATGAACATGGTCTCGACCCGCGGGCTGGGCTACTGTCGCGCTGATTGTCGGGGTTTGGCCCGACAGTATCACGCACCTTCGGAAAGCGTTGTTCATGTCCTCGTTTCGACCCCGCGTTCTTGTCATAGCGGAAGCCGCCAATCCGGAATGGGTGTCGGTGCCGCTGGTGGGCTGGTCGCTGGCTTCGGCTTTGCGGCAGCGGGCTGACGTGCATATCGTGACCCAAGTGCGCAACCGTGACGCCTTTTTGCGGGCGAGCCTGGTCGAGGATCGGGATTTCACCGCCATCGACAGCGAGGCCGTGGCCGCACCCCTGTACCGGCTGGCCGAGGTGCTGCGCATGGGCAAGGGCAGGGGCTGGACAACGGTGTCGGCCATCGCGGCGCTTAGCTATCTTTATTTCGAACGGCTTTTATGGCAGCGGTTCGGCCCAGACATCCGCGCCGGGCGCTATGACATTGTCCACCGCATCACACCGCTGTCGCCCACGGCATCTTCTCCGGTGGCCGCCAAGGTCGCTGCGGCGGGGGTACCCTTTGTCCTGGGGCCGCTGAACGGCGGTGTGCCCTGGCCCAAGGGCTTCGACGCCGAGCGCCGGCGTGAACGCGAGTGGTTGTCCTACGTTCGCGGGGTCTACAAACTGAACCCGCAGATCCGCCGGACCCTAGACGCCGCATCACTGATCATCGCAGGTTCGCGCCACACCGCCAGCGAAGTTCCAGCGGTCTTCCACGACAAGGTCGTCTGGCTGCCTGAGAACGCCATCGACCCGTCGCGCTTCAACCTGGTTGCCCGGCAGGATCTAAGCCTCCCACTACGGGCTTGCTTCGTCGGGCGGCTGGTCCCTTACAAGGGACCGCAGATTCTGCTGGACGCCGTTGCGTCCTTTGCGCGGGACGGGCGGATGGTGCTGGATATAGTGGGCGACGGACCGATGCTGGACGAACTGCGCGAGCAGGCTGCCCAGCTTGGGATCGACGACAAGGTGGTTTTTCACGGCGCATTGCCCCATTCCCAGGTGCAGGAAGTCCTATCGGGGGCGAATTTGCTGACCTTCCCCTCGATCCGTGAATTTGGCGGGGGCGTGGTCGTAGAGGCGATGGCCTTGGGGGTGGTGCCAATGGTCGTAGACTATGCCGGGCCTGGAGATCTGGTGACGGACCAAATCGGCTTTGCCATCCCCCTCGGCACCCGCGCAGAGATCACTGCAGGCATGACCGCCACACTAGAGCGGGTGCTGAAGGACCCTTCCGTCCTGACCACAAAAGCCGCGGCAGCGCGAACTAAAGTCCAGACCGAGTTCACATGGGATAATAAAGCCGCTCGGATTGTTGACCTTTACCAATGCCTGCTGGAGCGGCGGGCCTCGATTTGAATGCCGTCATCTCCGCAGCTTTCTCAGGCCCTCCAAACGACGGGATAAACGAGATTATGCAGATAAAACCGGCAGTTTTGCAATCATGATCGTGTTTAGATCGGCGGCCAGACCAGCCATGATCCGGGCGAAAACCTGTTATCGCTCCAGCGCTTCCAATGATTGTAGAGCGTTTTAACGAACCTGTATTCCTTCGGCGCATCGCACCACCGCAAGCCATTGCGATTGACGAGGATAATGCTGCTTGAGCCACACGCAGATCGTCAATGCGCGGGCGGCCATGGCTTTTGGAAAAGAAGGGGCGGAGGCGCGCCATCTGTGTGTCGGTCAGCCAAAACAGTTTGCTCATCGATCAGGTCTCCTTGCGGCGCCTGAATCACGCCACAAGCCTGAAATCGATGGGTCTGGAGCCTAGCATCTAGCGGCTGCCCGCCCGTACTCAGTGTATCAAAAATCCCACAAAATTTTTTTAAAAACAGTCATTCTATTCTTATAGGCAATTTTTCGCTTATTGGTAACTTTCAACTGGTACTTTGAGCATGTCAAACGAATCAACCAAGGATCGTGCTTTGGTGACAGGAGCTACGCTGCAAATCGTTACTCGATACCCAAAGTTCATGTTCACTAAGACAGCAATTTTGAGTGAATAGAGAAATGCATATAGATAATATTTTGGAAGACCTTACCCAAACTCTGATTGCCACCAGAGATAAGGCCGCATTAGACAATGAGTGTCTTCAAGTACTGCCTCAAGCAGAACGGAACCTCCTGCAGCGCCAGATTGAAAGCTGCGTGCAGGCTCTATATTGGCTCGCTGTAAGTTTAGGCCCATTAGAAACAAAGAAATAAACAGTTTTCTAGGGCGCGTTGACAAAAGGGATTAACACTGCGCGGCAAGCGTGATTCAAGCTGGTATCTGCGATGGAGACCAGCTTGGCACGAGACCTGATGTCGGACGAGGAATGGGCGTTCTTTGAGCGCCGTGTCGCCACTCGTTACGACAAGACCGCGGAGAGCTTCCTGGGCTTCATCGACATCACGTCGATACGCCTTTGGGTGGACCTTGATGATGTGACCGCCCCCCGACGGCATCT
>QKYL01000198.1 GCA_003255745.1 Paracoccus saliphilus | reverse complement strand
GTCTACTCACTGCAAATCGAAGTCACGCAACCCGATCAACAGGAGAAACCCAGAGCTTAAAAAGCGCCAGATCCTGTCCAAGAGATGGGGAGCACCTCAGATCTCATGGGCAGCCTGCCTGCTGCGCAGCGCGGCTGACCAGTTCGGCCCGCACCAAAGCGCGAGGCCCATCGCCAGCTACACAATTGCATCCACGACATGGGTCCTTCCTGGATTTTTGCAACACAGCCGACCAGATCAATGCCAAGGATCACTTTGCTCATGGTCCACTTCTTTCGCCATTGAACACCGGCATCCTACACAAATCACGGCGGGAGAGGCGGGCTATCCAACAAGTGGGAAGGTGGTACCGCCTGCCCGTCTCGAACGGGCGACCTCTAGATCCACAATCTAGCGCTCTAACCAACTGAGCTAAGGCGGCACAGGGCGGTTCTTTAGCCCTGCTCGCGCTTGGTTGCAAGCCCTGCTTGCTGCGAAAATGTCACCGCGCTACAGAAAGTTCTGATTGGGAAAGGACATCCGATGGGTATCAACAGCGAAAGCGACATCACGGCCAACCTGCAGATCGGGCCGACGGACCAGGGCATGGTCCGCATCTACATCCAGGGGGAGAGCGTCGATCTGCCGATGGATTTCGATCCCGATGAGGCGGTCGAAATCGCCGAGGAGCTGCTGGCCGCAGCGGACGCCGCCCGCAGCATGGGCGGCAAGTCGGGCAGCACTAAAAAGCCCCGGCGATAAAGGCATCGGGGTCGCACAGACCCTGAAGTCGCAGGGCTGCGGCGCGGGCAAAGTCGCGCTGCACCTTGACCCGCCGCGCACCAGCCAGCCGGTTCTCGGGGGCCATGCGCAGGATCTCGGCGCCAAAGGCATCGGCGCGGATCAGGCCCGTGTCCTCGGGCAGCAGGTCCACAGGGAAATCACCGTCCACGGCCCAGAAATAGCGATCGCACCATTCCAGATAGCCCTGCCACTTGCGGTCCGACCGGAAATCGGCCCGGCCGCTTTTGCATTCGACAATCCACAGCTCGCCCTTGGGGCCCAGGCTGATCACGTCAACCCGCAGCCCCCGGGCGGGAACGAACTCGGTCAGAACGGCGTGGTCCATGCTGCGCAGCATCCGGCCCGTGCCGCGGGCAAGGCGCTGGCCGGGCATGGGTGGCAGGGGAAGAGGCTGGGCAGTCATACGGCGCAGATTAGAACGAAGCGGAAACAGCCGCAAGCTGCCTTGCTGCGGCCCCATGGCGCGTATAGCGTCGCCGCGGCATCGCGCGGGGGGTGGTCCACCGCCGATCCTCTTGTGTTTCAAGGAGCATCCTGAATGAGCGACATCACCCGCATCGAACCCGGCGCGCGCATGAGCCAGGCCGTCATTGCCAATGGCTTCGTCTTCCTGGCCGGCCAGGTGGGCGAACCCGGCACCTCGGTTGCGGCGCAGACGACCGCGATCCTGGCCCAGATCGAAGATCTTCTGACGCGTGCCGGCACGGACAAGACGCGGATCGTCTCGGCCCAGGTCTGGATGGCCGACATGGCCGATTTCGCCGAGATGAACGCGGTCTGGGATGCCTGGGTGCCGCAGGGCCACGCCCCTGCCCGCGCGACCGGCGAATCGGCGCTTGCCACCCCTGACTACAAGGTCGAGATCATCGTCACCGCGGTTCTGTAACGGCCCGGATGACCGAGCGCGCCGCGCGAAGGCCCGGCGCCTCTCCACCCTTGCCCAAGCGGTCCATGGTCAGGTCCATGGCATCCAGCTGGGCCTTGCGGGCCAGCGGGTCCTCCAGCGCGGTCTGCAGGGCCTGCGCCAGCGGACCTGGCTGACAGTTGCGCCCCAGGAACTCCGGGACTGCCCGCGTGTCGCTGACCAAGTTGACCAGCGTGACCGTGTCGGTGCGCAGCAGCATCCCCACGATGACCCGGCTGAGCGGCGCCATGTCATAGCCGATCACCATGGGGATGCGGTTCGCCGCCAGCTCCAGGCTGACTGTGCCGGATGCCGCCAGCGCCAGGTCGGCGGCGGCAAAGGCCGCGCGTTTTTCGTCCGCCTCCTCAATGACGATGGGTACGGTGGGCCAGCGGCGGGTCATGTCGCGGACCATTTGCGCTACGCCGGGCACGGTGGGCAGCACCACGCGGATCTCGGGCACGCGGTCGCGCAGCCGCATCAACGCCTCGTCAAAGCGGGCACCAAGGCGCGACACCTCGGACCGTCGCGACCCTGGAAGGCACAGGACAACCGGGGCATCGGGGGCTATTCCATGAGCATTTCTAAACAGCGCGCCGTCGTCGGGACCCGCAACCCCGGACGTCGCGACCGGATGTCCCACAAAGTCGCAGGTCATGCCTGCCGCCTCCATCAGTGGCGGCTCGAAAGGCAGGATCGCCAGGACATGGTCGATGACCTGCGCCATCTTCTGCGCCCGTTTGGGTCGCCAGGCCCAGACCGAGGGCGCCACGTAATGCACGGTTCGCAGGTCGGGCCGCTGCGCCCGCACCAGCCGCGTCACGCGCAGGCAGAAATCCGGGCTGTCGATGCCGATCAGCACGTCGGGTGCCGCGTCAATGACCGCCTGCGCCGTCTGCGCGACGCGGCGTTTCAGGTGGCGGTACTTGGGCAGCACCTCCCAGATGCCCATCAGGCTCAACTCGTCCATGGGAAAAAGGCTCTGCAGCCCCTGCCCGGCCATCGCCTCGCCTCCCACGCCGTGAAAGCTGGCTTCGGGGTCCAGCTGGCGCAAACCCTGCATCAGCGACATTCCCAGCTGGTCGCCCGAAGGTTCGCCCGCGATCAGGAAGTATTTCATGCCGCTCCGCCTTGCTGCTGTCGGGTCATGGGTATGTTGGTCAGAGTGCTGTGGCCAGCCCTTTCCGGCCGCGCCCTGCCGTCAGTCCAGCCGCCCTGCCGCCCAAAGAAAGATGCACGCCGCCTCCGCCCTGCGGATCATCTCGGCCTGATCGATCAGGATGACACCGCCCGCCTGCCAGGCGATGCCCGCCAATCCCGCGGCCGCTGCCTGATCCACGCTGTCGGGACCAAGCGTCGGCAGGTCGATCCGCAGGTCCTGCCCAGGCTTCGGCGCTTTGTAAAAGACGCCTTTGGCACCGCGCGGGTCTGCCCGAAGATCTCTGTACCGGGCTGCGAAATCAAGCATCGCGGCCGTACCCGGAAGGGTTTCCAGCGCAAGACAAAGGCCCTGCGCCACGACGGTGCCCTGTCCCAGGTCCAATGTTCCCGTCTGCGCCAGGATCGCTGCGCCGCGGGCTGCGTCGCGGCGATCGGCATCGGAAACCTCGCCTGCCAAGATACCTTCGGAGGGCATCAAATCAGGCCGTATTTCAGATATAGAGCATATAGTTAGGTCGTTTTCCTCGAAGATGTCGAGCACCGCTCTAAGGGCTGCGTCATCCCCCGACTGCATCGCTGCCAAGATGCGCGGCACCAGTTGGGCCGTGCGCGGATCAAAAATTTCGGGGTCAAGGCGCGGCCGGCGGATGGCGCCGGCAAAGACTACCTTCCGTATGTCCTGCCGGATCAGGTCGTCTAGGAAAGGCACCAGCCGTTCCAGCCGAAAAGGGGCCGCGTCCAACCCTTCAGGTCTGAAACCTTCCAGCGCGAAGATGGCAGGATCTTCCAATCCCTGCGCAACGACAGCGGGCAGACGTCCCTGGCCTGCGATGATCGCAACCCTGCTCATGCAGGGCGCGGCGCAAGGAAGCTTCGGTCCGAAGGCCCCAGGATAAAGTCGAGCACGTCGCGCTCCATCCCCGTCACGTCGCCGCCGGCGCGATTGCGCGCCGTGTCGCGGAACGACCCTTGGCCCAAAGCGCCCAGAAGGTCGCGCAGCGCCAAAATCTCGGCCCGGGTGGCGCCCCGGCGCTTAAGGCCGACCAGGTTCAACCCGTCCAGATGCCCGCGCGGCCCCTGCACCAGGCCATAGGGGATCACGTCGGCCGTCACCATGGTAACGGCGCCAATCATGGCGCCACGACCGATACGAACCCATTGGTGCACGCCCGACAGGCCGCCCACGATCACGTCATCCTCCAGCACGCAATGCCCGGCGACCGAGGCATTGTTCACCAGGATCACGCGGTCGCCGATGCGGCAGTCATGGGCCACATGCGCCCCGGCCATGAACAGCCCGTCGTCGCCCACGACCGTGACGCCACCGCCGCCCTCGGTGCCGGGGTTCATGGTCACGTATTCGCGGATGCGGTTGCGGGCGCCGATCTCCAGGCGCACGTGTTCACCGCGGAATTTCAGGTCCTGCGGCACCTCGCCGATCGAGGCGAAGGGGAAGACAGTGGTTTCAGGTCCGATGGACGTGTCGCCCGCGATCACGACATGCGATTTCAGCACCACGCCCTCGGCCAGCCGGACCTGGGATCCGACGACGCAGAACGGCCCGATCTCGACCCCCGGCGCGATCCGGGCGCCCTCCTCGATCACGGCCGAAGGGTGGATGCGCGCTTCAGCCATCAGTCTTGGGCGCCATCATGGCAGTGAATTCGGCCGAGGCGCAAAGCTGGCCGTCGACCATCGCCCGTCCTTCGAATTTCCAGATCTTTCCGCCGCCGCGGATGGCCCGGCAATGCAGCTCCAGCACATCGCCGGGAACAACCATACGGCGGAACTTGCAGCCGTCGATGCCCATGAAATAGGTCTGCATTTCCTTGTCGACCACGTTCATGCTGATGCCCACGACGATAGCGGCGGTCTGGGCCATCGCCTCGACGATGGTGACGCCCGGCATGATCGGGTGATCGGGAAAGTGGCCCTGGAAATGCGGCTCGTTGCTGGTCACGTTCTTGATGCCCACCGCGCCCTCGAAGGGAACGATGTCGCGCACCTTGTCGATGAACAGGAACGGGTAGCGGTGCGGGATGATCCGCTTGATCAGCGCCAGGTCGGCCTCGGTATAGGGGGCGGGATTGCGCGTATCGTCAGCCATTTCCATTCCTTCGGGCAGTTTCGATCCGGTTACCAACCGGAGATTGGCTTGGCAAGCGCGTCGGGCGGACGGACCGGCGGGCCATCGGCGTCAGACCGCCCGCCCGCGGCGGCCTTCGGCCAGCCAGCCCGTTAGGATAAGGCCGGCCACCAGAGCAAGCCAGGCCCAGCCCGGCAGGACCGGCCGGCGTTCGAGGCCCGTAACCGTCGCCGCCTCGCGCGGGGTGATGCCGATCCAGCCGCCGCCCAGGCCGGTTCCGCTGGCGGCGCGTCCCGCGCGGGTCTGGCGCAGGTCCGGCACGCCGTCGGACAGGCGGTGGATGCCACCGCCCGTCGCCTCGACCAAGGGTGCCAGCAGGGCTGCATCCGCGACCGTCTGCTCGAATTCGCGGGGGGCCGAGGGACCGAGGGCCAGAACACGGCGCAGATTGCCATCCTGCAGCCGGTAGAGGCCCGGCTCTGGCGCCGTCCAGTCCGCAATGAAGCGGCCCGGACCGTCTGGGATGAGGGGAACCTCCTCGGTGCTGCCGTCAGGGCGCGTGATGACCAAGGGGCCCGCGCCGTCGCCCATGGTGCGGCGGGTAAAGCGCACCGACAGCCCGTCGCTGATGTCCGAAATCAGCGTCTCCTCCTCCAGTTCGGGTTCCTTCATCGACCAGTGTGCGATGCGCCGCAGCAACTCCAGTTGCGGCCCGCCCCCCTCGAAGCCGCGCCCCCATAGCCAGACCTGGTCCGACGTCAGCAGCGCCACGCGCCCGTCGTCCACCCGATCGAGGATCAGCAACGGCAGGTCGTCGGCGCCGGTCAGGGCCACCTGCGCCTGCGGATCGGGCATCACCTCGGTCATGCGCAGCCAGCGGCCCCACTCTGGCACACCGTCCTGACCGCCACCGCCGGGCAGTGCGGCCGTCACGGGATGGCGCTGACCATCTTCGGTCAGGCGCGGCAGGAAGGGTTGTGTAACCACCCGGCCGGTCGGGCGCGCGGGCAGGATCTCGCCCAAGGGCGACAGGTTCAGGCTCTCGACCGAAGCCATCTCGGGACCCGCCGAAACAAGAACCGCGCCGCCTTCGCGGACATAGCGGACGATGTTCATGTAATACTCGGCCGGCAGGATGCCCTGCACGCTGTAGCGGTCAAAGATGATCAGGTCGAAATCGTCGATCCGTTCCAGGAACAGCTCACGCGTGGGAAACGCGATCAGCGACAGCTCGCTGACGGGCACGCCGTCGGACTTGTCGGGCGGGCGCAGGATGGTGAAGTGGATCAGGTCCACCGCCGCATCCGATTTCAACAGGTTGCGCCAGGTGCGTTCGCCGGCATGCGGCTCGCCCGACACCAGCAGCACGCGCAGCCTGTCGCGGACCCCGTTGATGCTGATGGCGGCGGCGTTGTTGCGGTCGGTCAGCTCGCCCAGCACCGGGTCGACGGCGATCTGGACCACGTTCTGCCCGGCATGGCTGGGAATGACCGGCAGGTCCAGGCTGGTGTTCAAGGGCACCGCGACGCTCTGCGCCTCCTCACCATCAACTGACAGGCGCAGGTTGACACTGCCCTGGGACAAGCCGTCAGGCAGCGCGCCCTGATCCTCGACCCTTAGGCGGATCGTCACCTCCTGGTCGATCAGGCCAAAGGCGGGGGCTTCTTCGATGACCAGGCGGCGGTCCCAGTCCTGCGACCTGCCAGTCAGCAGAACATGGACGGGCGCGGGCAGATCGGCTGGCAGCATGGCCGGATCGTGAATCCGGCCGTCGGTGACGGCGATGATACCCGCCAGCCGCGCCTCGGGCTCGGCGGCGGCGGCACGGCTGATCGCGGTGGCAAGCAGCGTGCCATCGGGATCGTCGCCGACCGTCACGCGTCGCAGCTCGGTGTTCGGCAGTGCCGTCAGCTGGGCTGACAGCCGCTCGACCGCCGCGTCTGATTGTGCGGCGCGTTCAGGCAGTTCCTGACTGGCCGAACGGTCGTCCAGCAGGATCACGATGTCGGACAACCCGGCGCGGGTGCCGATCTCCAGCGCGGGACCGGCCAGGGCCAAGGCGGCCGCAAGCCCGGCAAGTCCGCGCCAGGCCCAGCCCCGCAAGCCACGCCACAGCGCAAAGGCCGCCACCAGCAAAGCCAGCACCGCCAGGGCACCAATGGCCCACCAGGGCAGCGCGGGATCGAAACGGATTGCCGTCATGGGGCCAGCATCTCCTCGGTCCGCAGGCGGTCCAGCAGGGCCGGAACATGAACCTGATCGGATTTGTAGTTCCCTGTCAGCACATACATGATCAGGTTGATGCCAAAGCGGAAGGCGATCTCGCGCTGCTGCTCTCCCTCCCATCCCCGGCCAATGGGAAAGGTGGGATAGCCGTTTTCGTCTACGGCCCAGGCTTCGGCCCAGCTGTTGCCGCCAATCACGACCGGAGTGACCCCGTCGTTCAGTTGCCGGAAGGGAACGCCTGCCTCGGCCTCGGCGCCTACGGGCGGGGCTTCGACCCAGACCGGGTTGCCCTGCCAGCGGCCGGGAAAGTCGCCGAGAAGATAGAAGCTGCGGGTCAGGACGTGATCCTCGGGCACCGGGGCCAACGGGGGAATGTCCAGCGGCGCCGCAAGCCGGCGCAGCGCCTCGGACATGTCGGGACCGCCGATCCCGGCGATGTCCCCGTCGCGCGTGTCGAAAAGGATCATCCCCCCCGAACGCAGAAAGGCGTTCAGCCGCAGATAAGCCTGGGGCGAGGGCGGCGCCTGCCCTTCGGTCACGGGCCAGTAAAGAAATGTCAGCAGCGACAAGTCATCTTGATCCAGGTCGATGGCGATCGGCCGGCCGGGTTCGACCGAGGTGCGCTGGCGCAGGGCCAGCGACAAACCCCAAAGGCCCTGTTCCGATGCACGGTCGACCTCGGGCTGGCCGGTGACAACATAGGCCAGAGCCACCTCGGTTGCCGCACGCATCAGTTCTGCGTCCAGATCCTGCGCCAAAGCTGCCTGCGGACGCGGCATCAGCGCCAGCGCAAGGAACAGTACCGCCGCAGCCGCCCGTCCGCCGCGCGCAAGCCATGCAGACCCAAGCGCATCCAGCGCCAGCAGCAGCGCCGCAGCCGCCAGCAACAGGCCCTTGAGGTCACGGCCCGTCGTTGCCTGCGCGGCCTCGACCGTGGCACCGGGCCATTGGGCCCGCAGGATCGGGCCGCCCGCGTTCAATGCCTGGCGCCGCTCGCCCGCGGCATAGATGCCGGCCGGTCGGCCAGGACCAACTCCCCGCGCCAGATCCTCGGCGGCAACGGGTGCCAGCCCTTCGGCCGTGCCGACGTTGCCAAAACCGTCCAGAACAGTTTCGGGCGTCCAGAAGGGTTGCTGGCGGTCGTCCCCGGCCTCGTCCGCAGGGCTAAGCCGGGCAGTGGCGACCAGCCGCTCCATCATCTGGACGAACAGCCCGGACAGCGGCAGGTTCGACCATTCGGCATTGGCGGTCACATGGACCAGCACCACCTGACCTTCGCCCAGCCTGTCGCGGGTGATCAGCGGCGTACCGTCCGACAGCGCGGCGATGGTCCTTGCCTGCAGGTCGGGCGCAGGCTGGGCCATCAGTTGCGCGCGCACGGTGACATCCTCCGGCACGGTCAGACCCGCAAAGGGGCCGTCGCCGGCAAAAGGTGCCAGGCCGCGCGGATCGCCCCAACTGAGCGCACCGCCAATGTCGCGCCCGCCTTGGCGCGGCATGACGGGCAGCAAGGGCTCGTCCATCAATCGCTCGAACCCGGCCATGCGCGGCCCGGCAAAGCGGATCAGCAACCCGCCTGCATCCACCCATTCCGCCAGCTCGCCGATTTCGGCCAGCTGCACCTGGTCGGCCAGGATGATGACATCGGGAGCGCTGTCCAGCACGTCGCCAAGCGAGCCCTCGACCAGATCGGCGGAAGGGGCCAGCGCCTGCCGCAGGTAATGGGTCTGGGCCAGCAGCACCTGCCCTTCGGCCTGGCCCACGGGGTTGCCTACAAGCGCCACCTTGCGCCGGCGCACCCGGTCATCCGCAAGAACAACGGCGCCGGCATGGGCCTCGTTCTCGATCCGAAAGCGGGTAATGCGGTTGCGCAACTCGGGCGGCAGGTCGATTGCGACGGGGCGGACCCAAGCGCCTTCCTGGTCCGTCGCCTCGCCGGGAACCAGCCGGGCCAGCTCCCGCTCGATCCCCTGCGGGTCGGGGCCGATCGCCAGAACTGCTGGAACCGCATCGTCGGTTGCCGCCAAGGTCAACGACGGCGCATCGCCCGGCGCCAGGGCCAGCGTCCGCAGCGGGCGCGACGGAGGCACGACCGTGACAGGCCCGCGCGCGGTCAGCGCCGCAAGCCATGCCTTGCGGTTGGCGTGTTCGGTCCCGTCCGTCAGCCACAGGGTCGACAGCCGGCCGGACGGAGCGCCGGCCAGGGCGGCTTCGGGATCGTCGGGCAGCGTCGACGCCCAGGCCACCGGCTGCGCAGCGCGCAGGCCCGCGACCAGACTGCCGGGCGCCTGGAAGGCCAACGCCCCTGTTTCCCCGTCGCGCCCATCCGCCAGGATCAGCGCGGCCGGGCGGCCGGCCGCGGCGGCGTCGACCAGCGCCCTTTCAGCGCGACTTTGCCGGACGGCCCAGTCAGGGGCCGCCGCCCATCCCCCGTCCATCACCACCAGCAGCGGCCCGTCCGCCGGGTCCTGCAAAACCGGCCGCCAGACCGGGCCGGCAAAGGCCAGGATCATGGCCGCGACAGCGGCAAGGCGCAGCAGCAACAGCCACCACGGCGTGCGCCGCGCGACCGGGGTGCGGTCGGCCAGACCCGCCAGCAGCGCGACACCTGGAAAGACGATCCGCCGGGGTGCAGGCGGCATCGCGCGCAGGATCACCCACAGGACAGGCAGGGCCACCAGTGCCGCCAGCACCCAAGGCGCGGCAAATCCGAAAGGCCCCAGCAGCAGCATCAGCGTCCGGCCTCTCGGCCAAGGGCCGACCACATCCATCCCAAGGCGGCTGCGGGCGCGGCGTCGGTCAGGTGCTGGCCGAACTGCCAGCCGGCTTCGTCGCACCGGGTCCGAAGCCAGGCGCGGCGTTCGTCCAGCCGCGCCAGATATGCAGCACGCAACCCGCCGGCGTCGCGGCTGTGATGACGCAGGCCACCGCCGACCGAGCGGAACTCGACCGCGCCCTCATACGGGAAATGCGCCTCGTCCGGGTCCAGGATCTGGAACAGCAGCCCGGTCACGCCAAGGCCCGCCGCGCGGGCAAGCAGCACCTGAACCCACTCCGGATCAGCCAGGAAATCGGACAAAACGATGACGCGCTGGTTGGGGCGCAGTCCTTCAGCCGGCGCGGCGTCCTCTTCGGCGGTGCCCGCAGGGGCAAGTGCTTCGGCCAGTCGGTCGGCCTGAATGCGTCCGGCACGCGCAGGCTGGCCCAGCAGGCCGACCTTTTCCCCGCCCCGCAGCAGCAGCATCGCCAGCGCAAGCCCCAGCAGCCGGGCGCGGTCGGCCTTGGTGGGCCGGTCCCCGGCGCCGGAATAGTTCATCCCCTGCCCGTTCGACACCCAGATCGCTGCCGCCTGCGCGCTTTGCGCCTCTCGGTCGCGCACGAACTCCTGGTCCGACCGGGCCGAGCGTCGCCAGTCGATGCTGCGCATCTCGTCGCCGCTGGCGGCGGGGCGGTATTGCCAGAAATCCTCGCCCGGCCCGGCGCGGCGCAAGCCGTGGGCGCCCGGCGCGATCAGCGCGGCCAGACGCTCGGCTGACAGCACCAGCGCGGGCAGATGCCCGCCCGCCGCCTCGGCCCCGGCCCGCAGATCGGTGGGCAATCGGGTCATGCCGCGCGACGGCCGCCGATCCGGTCGTCCAGCAGCCGCGCGATGACCGCATCCACGGTTTCTCCGCGCGCCCGCGCCGCGAAGGACAGCGACATCCGGTGGCGCAGGACAGGTGCCGCCATGGCCTGCACATCGTCCAACGTGGGGGCATATCGCCCATTCAGGACCGCGCGTGCGCGCGTGACAAGCATCAGTGCCTGCGCCGCGCGGGGCCCCGGTCCCCAGACCAGCGCATCGGTGACAAAGGGCGCAGCCTCGGCGGCACCGGGGCGGCAGGAACGCACCAGGTCCAGGATCGCCTCGACCACGGCCTCGCCCACCGGCATTTGGCGGATCAGGCGCTGTGCGGCGATCAGGTCCTGGGCCGCAAAGGCGGCATGGGGGGCGCCTTCGTCCAGGCCGGTCGTGGTCAGCAGGATCTGGCGTTCAGTGTCGCGGTCCGGATAATCCACGTCGATCTGCAACAGGAAACGGTCCAGCTGCGCCTCGGGCAGCGGATAGGTGCCCTCCTGCTCGATCGGGTTCTGGGTGGCCAGCACATGAAAGGGCCGGCCAAGCGGGCGGTGCTGGCCGCTGATCGTCACCTCGCGCTCCTGCATGGCCTGCAAGAGGGCGGATTGCGTGCGCGGGCTGGCGCGGTTGATCTCATCGGCCATCAGCAGCTGGGTAAAGACCGGCCCCTCGATGAAGCGGAAGGCGCGGCTGCCGTCGGCAAGCGCGTCCAGAACCTCGGACCCCAGGATATCGGCGGGCATCAGGTCGGGGGTGAACTGGATGCGCTGGCTGTCCAGCCCCATGACCGTGGCCAGGGTCGCCACCAGCATCGTCTTGCCCATGCCGGGCTGCCCGACCAAGAGCGCGTGGCCGCCCGCCAGGATCGCGGCCAGCACCTGTTCGACGACTTCGTGCTGTCCGACAAACCGCTGCTCGACGCTCAGACGGGCCTCGGCCAGGCGGGCGGCCAGGGCCTGAACCTCTTGCACCAGAATTTCGTCCGACGTCATGACAATGCCCTTCTGCTGCTCTAAATCAAAGCATAGGCAGTCGAAGTGGAGGCGACCAGATCCAATGGCGGAAAACGGTGACAAAAACGTGAGTGCCGAGGGCTTGGCTGCAGCGGCCAGCAAGGCGGCAAAGGGCGGCCTGCCGCCGGTCCATCTGTGGAACCCGCCCTATTGCGGCGAACTGGACATCGAGATCCGCACCGACGGCACGTGGTTCCACGAAGGCACCCCCATCGGGCGCCCGGCGATGGTGCGGCTCTTCTCGACCATCCTCAAGCGCGAGGGGGACAGCTTCTTTCTGGTAACCCCGGTCGAAAAGGTCGGCATCCGGGTGCAGGACGCGCCTTTCCTGGCCGTCGATGCCGAGATCGCGGGCGGCACCGTGACCTTCACCACGAATGTGGGGGACCAGGTCACGGCGGGTCCCGATCACCCCATCACGGTTCGGGGCGATGCGGGCGAACCGCGGCCCTATGTCCATGTTCGGGCGGGGCTGGAGGCGCTGATCGACCGCAAGACCTTTTACCGGCTGGCGGATGCGGCCGATATCGGGCCGGACGGGCAGATCGGGATCGTGTCGGATGGGCAGTTTTTCGTGTTGGAGCCCTGAATGCCCCGTTTCGCCGCAAACCTGACAATGCTGTTCACCGAGCTTCCGATGCGCGAGCGCTTCGCAGCGGCGGCCGAAGCCGGCTTTCAGGGGGTCGAGATCCTGTTTCCCTATGACATCGCGGCGGCCGAGATCTATCGCAACGCCGTGGCGGCCGGACTTGAGATGGTGCTGCTGAACACGCCGCCGCCAAACTGGGCCGGCGGGCCGCGCGGCTTTGCCGCCCTGCCGGGTCTGGAGGAGCGGTTCCAGCGGGATTTCGAACGCAGCCTGCGCGTGGCTCAGGCGCTGCGGGTCCGGCACATCCACGTCATGGCCGGCGCGGCCGAGGGACCCGAGGCGCTGGACACGTTCCGCCGCAACCTGGCTTGGGCGGCCGAACGCGCGCCACATGCCAGCCTGACGATCGAGCCGATCAACAGGACTGACATGCCGGGGTATTTCCTTGCCGACTACGACCTGGCCGTCGATATCATCCAAGGCATCGGTGCGCCGAACCTGGGGCTGCAACTGGACTGCTATCACGCGCAGATCATCACCGGCGACATGATGGCCTGCTGGCGGAAGATGGCCCCGCTGGTGCGCCACATCCAGATCGCGGGTCATCCGGGTCGCCACGAGCCGGACGAGGGCCAACTGGACTATCCCGCTTTCTTCGGAGAGCTGGACAATTGGGGTTATCGCGGCTGGGTCAGCGCCGAATACCACCCCGCGCGGCATAGCCTGTCGGGGCTGGACTGGCTGCGCCGTGCAACAGGGGCCAAGGCCGGCTGACGACGCGGGATTGGTGCAGCTATCTGCGCGGGCGCGATTTTTTCCGTTTTGGCCGGAACCTGTTGCTGTTGGACACCGTTGCGAAAGGGACGTGCCGAATGTCCGCGGACACCAGTCCAACGGCGGCACCTGAGCATAAGGGAATACATCATGAACTCGATCATCTACATCGTTGGACTTGTCGTCGTCGTCCTGCTGGTCCTGTCCTTCCTCGGCCTGCGCTGAGGACAGGCGGCCCCACAAGGGCCGTAACAGGAACGCGACGGAATACGGGCCCTCGCCGTCACGGCGGGGGCCCGTGCCATTTGCGGGCTAGCCTTCGCGGCCCTTATCCGTTAGGGCAGCCGCGAAACCTAATGATTAAGGCCGTCATGGATATCCGCAACATCGCCATCATCGCCCACGTCGACCACGGCAAGACCACCCTGGTGGATCAGCTGCTGCGTCAGTCGGGCGCCTTCCGCGAAAACCAGGCCGTCGCGGAACGCGCGATGGACAGCAACGACATCGAACGCGAACGCGGGATCACCATCCTGGCCAAAGCGACCTCGGTGGAATGGAAGGGCACCCGCATCAACATCGTCGACACGCCGGGCCACGCCGATTTCGGTGGCGAGGTCGAGCGCATCCTGTCGATGGTCGATGGCGTCTGCCTGCTGGTCGATGCCGCCGAAGGCCCGATGCCGCAAACAAAGTTCGTGACTTCGAAGGCACTGGCCCTGGGCCTGCGTCCGATCGTGGTCCTGAACAAGGTCGACAAGCCGGCGGCCGAGCCCGACGACGTGCTGAACGACGTCTTCGACCTGTTTGCCAACCTGGGCGCCAGCGACGAGCAGCTGGACTTTCCGCATGTCTATGCCTCGGGCATCGGCGGTTGGGCGGATGCGACGCTGGACGGCGAGCGCAAGAACATGGACGCGCTATTCGACCTGATCCTGAAGCACGTCCAGCCGCCCAAGCAGATCGCGCGCGCCAACGAGCCGTTCCAGATGCTGGCCACGACGCTGGGCGCTGACCCCTTCCTGGGCCGCCTGCTGACCGGCCGCGTGGAATCCGGCACCGCGAAGGCGGGCGACACGCTGAAGGCCCTGTCGCGTGACGGCGAGCGGCTGGAGCAGTTCCGCATCAGCAAGATCATGGCCTTCCGCGGCCTGACCCAGACCCCGATCGACCTGGCCGAGGCCGGCGACATTGTCACCATCGCGGGAATGGCCAAGGCCACCGTCGCCGATACGCTGTGCCATCCGGATGTGATGGATGCCCTGCCCTCGCAGCCGATCGATCCGCCGACCATCAGCGTGACCTTTGGCATCAACGACAGCCCGCTGGCCGGCCAGGACGGCAAGAAGGTCCAGTCGCGCGTCATCCGCCAGCGCCTGATGAAGGAAGCCGAGATCAACGTCGCCATCAAGGTCGAGGACACGCCGGGCGGCGAGGCTTTCGTCGTCTCGGGCCGCGGCGAACTGCAGATGGGCGTCCTGATCGAGAACATGCGCCGCGAGGGCTTTGAACTGTCGATCAGCCGTCCGCGCGTGATCTACAAGGAAGAGAACGGCCAGCGCCTTGAGCCGATCGAGGAAGTCATCATCGACGTCGATGACGAATATACCGGCGTGGTCATCGAAAAGCTGACCGGGGAACGCAAGGGCGATCTGGTCGACATGCGCCCCGCCGGCGTCGGCAAGACGCGCATCCTGGCACATGTTCCGGCCCGCGGCCTGATCGGCTATCAGGGCGAGTTCATGACCGACACGCGCGGCAACGGCGTGCTGAACCGCATCTTCCATGGTTGGGCCCCGCACAAGGGCGCGATCCAAGGCCGCCGCCAGGGCGTCCTGATCAGCATGGAGAACGGCGTGTCCGTGTCTTATGCGCTGTGGAAGCTGGAGGATCGCGGCAAGTTCTTCATCGGCGCTCAGGAACAGCTCTACCAGGGCATGATCATCGGCGAACATACCCGCGACAACGACCTGGAAGTGAACCCGCTGAAGGGCAAGCAGCTGACAAACGTCCGCGCCTCGGGCACGGACGAGGCGGTGCGCCTGACGCCGCCGGTCCGCCTGTCGCTGGAAGAGGCCATCGCCTATATCAACGACGACGAGCTGGTCGAGGTCACGCCAAAAAACATACGCCTGCGCAAGCGGCATCTGGACCCGCACGAGCGCAAGCGCCAAGCCCGCGCCGACGCTTAACTTACAATTTGTGCAAATTAATTCGCGGTCCTTCGGGGCCGTGAATTGACTTTGGGCTTCCGAACCTGTCTTTTTAGGTAGATCACGAACACTTTTGCTCGTGCTATGGTGATCTAATCAAAGGTTATTATCCGTCCATTCCGGGACGGCACTGGTCATTTGCGACTTGGGATACATTTCCGATTGAGCTGTTTTGCTTCGCCTCATGCTGCCAACGAAACAGGGGCCAGAAGAAATGAGCCACTCCAATCCAGATATTGAAGCCCTGAGAACTCATGAACGCGCCGTTCATGTGACCCTTTCCCTTGTTGAGGAAAGCCAGTCGCGCGCGCCCACGCGTGACAGCGTTGCCGATGCCTTGGGCGTTGAAACGGATGTCATCACCCGGCTTTTCGCCGACGACAGGGCGCTGCTGACCGCTGCCGTCGAGCAGGCGCTGATCATCCTGATGGACACCTGCACCAAGGCGGTGGTTCGCGTCGATCCGCGCAACCCGATGGCCCAGTTCATCGCCTTGGGCGACGCGTACCTGGATTGGGCCGACCGCCATCGGGCCCAGTTCCGCCTGATGTCTGACCAGCGGCTGCTGGAGGTCATGAACATTCCCAACCTGCGCCGCTATGTCGTTTCGGTCACCGACCTGATGACGCGCATGCTGACGCGCGCGAAGTCCGAAGGTTTGCTGCATCCGAAGGAGGATATCGCGGTGCTGGTTCTTTCTGCGCGCAGCTATGCCTATGGGCTGGCCCGCATGATCGTCGAGGACCAGACGCGCGACAGCATGCTGGGCGAAGATCCGGTCGGGACAGCCAAGATGCTGACGCGGGATTTCATCCTGCGTGTCGCGCGCAGCAGCCAGCCCCTACCCGCATGAACAGGGCGGCGTGACAGAATAGACCCTTTCGAACGTGGGGGGCATGCGCTATCCCCAAGACAAATTGGGTATGACGAAAGACATCACGTGACCGATTACATCATCAAGGACCTGGCGCTGGCGGAATTCGGCCGCAAGGAACTGGATATTGCCGAGACCGAGATGCCGGGCCTGATGGCCCTGCGCGCCGAATACGGCGAGGCTCGCCCGCTGAAAGGCGCGCGCATCGTCGGCAGCCTGCACATGACCATCCAGACCGCCGTGCTGATCGAGACGCTGGTGGAACTGGGGGCCGATGTGCGGTGGGCATCCTGCAACATCTATTCGACCCAAGACCATGCGGCGGCCGCGATTGCCGCCGCGGGCATCCCGGTATTCGCGATCAAAGGCCAGAGCCTGGCCGAGCATTGGGATTACCTGGACCGCTCGTTCCAGTTCGAACAAGGTGCGAACCTGATCCTGGACGATGGCGGCGATGCCACGCTCTATGTCCTGCTGGGCGCGCGCGCCGAAGCGGGTGAGGAGATCATTCCGGTGCCGCAATCGGACGAAGAAGCAGTGATCAAGGCCCAAATCGCCAAGCGCATGGCGCAGTCGCCGGGCTGGTTCACGCGCACCCGCGACCAGATCCTGGGCGTTTCCGAGGAAACCACGACCGGCGTTCATCGTCTTTACGACCTGCAGAAGAACGGCCAACTGCCTTTCCCCGCGATCAACGTCAACGACAGCGTCACGAAGTCCAAGTTCGACAACAAGTACGGTTGCAAGGAATCGCTTGTTGACGGCATCCGCCGCGCGACCGATGTGATGATGGCGGGCAAGGTCGCCGTTGTCTGCGGCTATGGTGACGTCGGCAAGGGCTCGGCCGCCAGCCTTCAGGGCGCCGGCGCCCGCGTGAAGGTGACGGAGGTCGATCCGATCTGCGCGCTGCAGGCGGCGATGGACGGGTTCGAGGTCGTGACGCTAGAGGATGTGGCCGACAGTGCCGACATCTTCATCACCACCACCGGCAACCGGGACGTGATCCGGCTGGAGCATATGCGCCAGATGAAGGACATGGCCATCGTCGGCAATATCGGCCATTTCGACAACGAGATCCAGGTCGCCGCCCTGCGCAATCACAAGTGGACGAACATCAAGGACCAGGTGGACATGATCGAGATGCCTTCGGGCAGCCGCATCATCCTGCTGTCGCAAGGCCGCCTGCTGAACCTGGGGAACGCCACGGGCCACCCCTCCTTCGTGATGTCGGCCAGCTTTACCAATCAGGTCCTGGCGCAGATCGAGCTGTGGACCAAGGGCGAGGATTACAAGCCCGGAGTCTATATCCTGCCCAAGGCGCTGGACGAAAAGGTGGCACGCCTGCATCTGGACAAGGTGGGCGCAAAACTGTCCACGCTGTCGCCGGAACAGGCCGCCTACATCGGGGTGACCCCCGAAGGGCCCTTCAAATCCGATCATTACCGGTACTGAGTAAAATGACCGAATATTCGCTTTTCACCTCGGAATCCGTTTCCGAGGGCCATCCCGACAAGATCGCCGACCAGATCAGCGACGCGATCCTTGACGCCATCCTGGCCGAGGACCCGCGCGCCCGTGTCGCCTGCGAGACCATGGTCAAGACCGGCGTCGCCATCATCTCGGGCGAGATCACGACAAGCGCATGGGTGGACTTGGAATCCATCGTGCGCGGCGTGATCAACGATATCGGCTATACTTCGTCGGATGTGGGCTTTGACGGGGCGACCTGCTCGGTCATCAACATCATCGGCAAGCAATCCCCTGAAATCAACCAGGGCGTCGACCGCGAAAACCTGGAGGATCAGGGCGCGGGCGATCAGGGCCTGATGTTCGGCTATGCCAGCAACGAAACCGACGTGCTGATGCCCGCGCCGATCACCTATGCCCACCGGCTGGTGGAGCGCCAGTCCAAGGTCCGCCGCGACGGCACGCTGGACTGGCTGCGCCCCGATGCGAAATCGCAGGTCACTCTGCGCTATGACGCGGAGGGTCGCCCGTCAGGGATTGACGCGGTCGTGCTGTCCACGCAGCACAACCCTGAAATTTCACTGGCCGACCTGCGCGAGGCGGTGATCGAGGAAATCATCAAGCCGGTCCTGCCGGCCGAGTGGCTGTCGGATCAGACCAAGTATTTCATCAACCCCACCGGCAAGTTCGTGATCGGCGGCCCGGTCGGCGATTGCGGCCTGACCGGCCGCAAGATCATCGTCGACAGCTATGGCGGCATGGCGCGTCACGGTGGCGGCGCGTTTTCGGGCAAGGACCCGTCCAAGGTCGACCGTTCGGCGGCCTATGCCGGTCGTTGGGTGGCCAAGAACATCGTGGCGGCAGGACTGGCCAGCCGCTGCGAGATCCAGGTCAGCTATGCCATTGGTGTAGCCGAACCGACCTCGATCAGCCTCAACTGCTTTGGCACCGAGACAGTGCCCGTCGAAAAGATCGTGGCGGCGATCCGAGAGGTTTTTGACCTGCGCCCCTTCGCCATTATTCGCGAACTGGACCTGCTGCACCCGATCTATCGCCCCACGGCCAGCTATGGCCATTTCGGTCGTGCGCCCCATCCGCTGAACGGCGCGACTGCCTTCAGCTGGGAACGCACCGACAAGGCCGAAGCACTCAAGGCCGCGCTGAGCTGAAACAACAAGGGCCACCCCATCGGGTGGCCCTTTCGTCATCATCCCTGCGGCGGCGTGCCATAAAGCTTGCGCGCGCGATCTTCAAAGGCACGCACGATCCGCGACATCGCCTCGTGGAAGACCACTCCGATGAGGCGCTGCAGGATGGCGTTGCGAAATTCGAAATCGACGAAGAAATCGACATGGCATCCACCCTCGGGGCGGTCGGTGAAGGTCCATCCGCTGCGCATGTGCTTGAATGGGCCGTCCAAGTATTCCGTGTCGATCTTGAGCCGTCCCTGATCATCCTGCGGCCACAGCACGACAGTGCTGCCGAACCGTTCGCGGAACACCTTGAAGCTGATGACCAGATCGGCCGCAATTTCTTCGGCGCCATCGGGGCGGGTTTCCTGCGACCTGATCCGGGCCGCGCTGTTCCAAGGCAGGAACTGCGGGTAGCTTTCGATATCGGCCACAAGGTCGTACATCTGGCGCGCAGAGTAGGGCAGGTTTCGGCTGTCGTGATGATTGGGCAAGGGCAAGCTCTTGAGTTTCGGCGCGGCGTCTGGTCGAGTCGCGCCAGCACTTAGCAGGCGGGGCGCGCAATGAACAATATGATCTGGCTTTTGCGGGCTGCCAGATGGGCGCGGCGTCCCCCCAGTGCCCAAATGGCCAAGCTGGTTCTTGGGATCGTCGCGGTGGGACTGGCGGTTGTGCTGCTTGAAAAATTGGGGTTTTGGCCAGATTGGGCGACGCTTGACCCTCGCCGCAACCCGGGCCTGCCGCGCTAGGATCTAGTCCTTGGTCGTAGGCGCGCGGCTTTTGGGCGCACCCAAACGCAGGGTAATGGCGAAGGCCGTCACAAGTCCAAGCAGCATCGCGATGGTCGTCATCCTGTCCTCTGTCTCGTTGGGGTAAACCCCGTCAAAGTTCTTGCGCGGAGAAAGTGTCGCATTGAGCCAGGTCGCCAGAGCGGAAGCCGCGCTCCAGCCATTCCTGGCGCTGCGCGGCCGAGCCATGGGTGAAACTGTCCGGCATCGGGGTCTGCCCCGCGCTGGCCTGGATCACGTCATCGCCCACTGCTTCGGCAGCCCGCATCGCCTCTTCCAGGTCGCCAACGTCCAAAGTGCCGAAACGTTCCTGCGCATGTCGCGCCCAGATGCCGGCATAACAGTCCGCCTGCAATTCGGTTGCCACCGACAGGCGGTTTGCTTCCACCTCTGCTATCCGACCGCGCTGATCATGGACCGCGCCCAGCACGCCTGTCAGGTTCTGGACGTGGTGGCCGACCTCGTGTGCAATCACATAGGCGGCCGCAAAGTCGCCGCCCGCCCCCATGCGATCGGCCATCATGTCGAAGAAGTCGGTGTCCAGATACACGCGCTGATCACCCGGGCAGTAGAAGGGACCCATCGCCGCGGAGGCACCCCCACAGGCCGACTGCACCGTGCCGCGGAACAGGACCAGCGTCGGGTCCCGATAAACAAGGCCCGCCTGTTCGCGCAAGAGCGGGTCCCAGACCTCCTCTGTGTCGGCCAGCACGACCGAGACGAACTGGCCCCATTCCTCGTCACGCTGGCTCAGTTCGGTGCTGCCACCCTGCTGGTCCAGTTCGCGCACGATGGGGCTGACATCCACGCCGAAGAAATAGCCGACGGCCAGCACAACCAACGTTCCCACGATGCCAACGCCACCCGCTGCACCCATGCCGCGCCGGTCTTCCACATTGCTGCTGCCCCGCCTGCCCCGCCATTTCATGTTCGGCACCCTTTTCCCGACCCGACCTGTGGCGCCGAACGTCCGGAAGAACAACCGGTTCCACCCGGCTTCACAGCGCTGCGACCAACCCGCAAGAGGCTTGACCTTGCATCGCGAAGCGGGGATGCACGGAACAACGATCGAAGGGACCGACATGCTGCGCAGGCTTTACGACTGGACGATGGGCCTTGCAGGTCACAAGCACGCGGATTCGTCGCTGTTCGCCATCAGCTTCGTCGAAAGCTCGGTGTTTCCGATCCCGCCGGATGTGCTGATGATCCCGATGGTTCTGGCGCAAAGGGCGCGGGCCTGGATCATCGCTTCCATCGCCACGATCGGGTCGGTCCTGGGGGCGCTTCTTGGCTACTGGATCGGGGCCGTGCTGATGGACACGGTGGGGCAATGGGTTTTGACCGTCTATGGAAAAGAGGCTGCGTATCAGCAGCTTGCGGAACGCTTTGCGGCATATGGAGGTTGGGCGGTGCTGATCGCGGCCCTGACGCCCTTCCCCTTCAAGGTCATCACCATCTTTTCGGGCGCCGTTGGCCTGTCGCTGCCGGTGTTCGTGCTGACCTCGATCCTTGGGCGCGCGGGACGGTTCTTCGTGGTTGCCGGACTTCTGTGGCGCTATGGCCCGCCCATCCGCGACTTTATCGAGCGTCGTTTGGGGCTGGTATTCACGATCTTCATGGTCTGCCTGGTCGGCGGTCTGGCAGCGGTGAGGTTCCTGTGACGGGCCAGCAGCTTTCCTATGCGGCTGCCGCAGGTTCGGCCCTGTTGCTGATCGCCGCGCTTGGTTTCCAGGCCGCGGGCTATGCCCCGTGCGAGCTGTGCATCCTGCAGCGTTGGCCGCATGTCGCCGCCGTCGTCATCGCGGGCCTGATCTGGCTGACCGGGCGCACCCGCGCCTTGGCGGTCCTGGGGCTGATCGCAGCGGCCACGGCCACGGGCCTGGCCGTCTATCACGTTGGGGTCGAACTGGCTTGGTGGGCGGGACCGTCGCATTGTTCGGGCGGTGTCGGTGACTTGGCGCGCCTGACCACGCAGGACCTGATGACCCGCCTGCAGGCGGCCCCCGTCGTTCGTTGCGACGAGATCGCCTGGAGCTTTCTTGGCATTTCGATGGCAGGATGGAACGCACTCTTGTCGGCAGGGCTTGCGGGCCTCTGGGTGATTGCGGCGCGCAAGGGCAACTGAACGTCAGAACGGCGGTTTTCCTGCCTCTGGGGCGGGGGCGCGATTGCCCCGCGCCGGCGGCTCGGCTATACCGAACACCAACTAGATGTTGAGGAATACCCGTGGCCGACACCCCAGAAGACGATCTGCCCGAAACCCCCGAGACCGGCGAGGAAGGCGACGCCGGGACCCGCGTGGTGATGCATCACGACGGGCCCGTCATCGACATCAGCTCCGAGATGCGGACATCGTATCTGGACTATGCGATGTCGGTGATTGTCAGCCGCGCGATCCCCGACCTGCGGGACGGTCTGAAGCCGGTCCACCGCCGCATCCTTTACGCGATGGACGAAAGCGGCAACACCGCGGACAAGCCCTATCGAAAATCGGCGCGTTCGGTCGGGGACGTGATGGGCAAGTATCATCCGCATGGTGACATCGCGATCTATGATGCCCTGGTGCGGATGGCGCAGACCTTTTCGATGTCGCTGCCGCTTCTGGACGGCCAGGGCAATTTCGGCAGCATGGATGGCGATCCCGCGGCCGCCATGCGTTATACCGAAGTCCGCATGGACAAGCCTGCGAACTACCTGCTGATGGACATCGACAAGGACACCGTCGATTTCCAGGACAACTATGACGGCAAGGATCGGGAACCCACGGTACTGCCGGCGCGGTTTCCGAACATGCTGGTCAATGGCGCGGGCGGCATCGCAGTCGGCATGGCCACGAACATCCCGCCCCACAACCTGGGCGAGGTGATCGACGCCACGCTGGCCCTGATCGCGGATCCCGACCTGCCGACCGAACGCCTGCTGGAGATGATCCCCGGCCCCGACTTTCCGACGGGCGCGATGATCCTGGGCCGGTCGGGTGCGCGCAAAGCCTATCTTGAAGGACGCGGCAGCGTCATCATCCGCGCCAGGACCCATATCGAGGAGCCGCGCAAGGACCGCTTTGCCATTGTCGTGGACGAGATCCCCTATCAGGTGAACAAGTCCACCCTGATCGAGCGGATCGCCGAACTGGCCAAGGAAAAGCGGGTCGAGGGGATCGCATCGGTCCAGGACGAATCGGACCGGCAGGGCGTCCGGGTCGTGGTGGAACTGCGCCGCGACGCAACGCCCGACGTGGTGCTGAACCAGCTGTTCCGTTTCACCCAATTGCAGACCACTTTCGGCTGCAACATGTTGGCGCTGAACGGCGGCAAGCCAGAACAGCTGGCGCTGCGTGATTTCCTGACCTACTTCATCGCCTTCCGCGAGGAGGTCGTGGCCCGCCGCACGGCCTTTGAGCTGCGTAAGGCGCGAGAGCGCAGCCATGTTCTTTGCGGCCTGGCCGTCGCGGTCAGCAACGTGGACGAGGTCGTGGCCACGATCCGCAGCAGTGCCGATGCCGCCGAGGCGCGCGAACGTTTGATGGAACGCCGCTGGCCGGCGCATGACATCGTGGAATACCTGCGGCTGATCGACGATCCGCTGCACCCGGTGAACGAGGATGGCACCTACAATCTTTCCGAGGTGCAGGCCCGCGCCATCCTGGACCTGCGCCTGCAGCGCCTGACGCAGATCGGCGTCAAGGAGGTCACGGATGAATTGCAATCCTTGGCCGACAGCATCCGGGACTATCTGGCGATCCTGGCCTCGCGTGAGCGGATCATGGCGATCATCTCGGACGAACTGACCGAGGTGAAGACGCTGTTCGCCGTGCCGCGCCGGACCGAGATCACCGATTGGGCCGGCGACATGCTGGACGAGGACCTGATCGAGCGCGAGGACATGGTCGTGACCATCACCTCGGGCGGCTATATCAAGCGCACCGCGCTGGCTGAATTCAGGGCGCAGCGCCGGGGCGGCAAGGGCCTGTCAGGCATGGCGACCAAGGAAGACGACGTGGTCACCACGCTGTTCGTGGCCAACACCCACACGGAACTGCTGTTCTTCACGACCGATGGCATGGTCTATCGCCTCAAGACCTGGCGCCTGCCGCTTGGCGGGCGGACGTCCAAGGGCAAGGCCATTGTCAACATCCTGCCGATCGACGCCGGGGTCAGCATCGCGGCCCTGATGCCCGTGGACGCGCCAGAAACCGAATGGGACAGCTATCAGGTGATCTTCGCCACGTCGGACGGCGACGTACGGCGCAACGCGTTGTCGGATTTCGGCAGTGTGCGGTCGAACGGCAAGATCGCCATGAAGTTGCCCGAAGGCGTGAGCCTGATCGGGGTGCGAATGGCCACGACCGAGGATGACGTGATGCTGCTGACGGCCCAGGGCCGGGCAATCCGCTTTCCCACAACCGCCGTCCGGGTCTTCAAGGGCCGCGATTCGACCGGGGTGCGGGGCATCCGGCTGGCTGCGGGCGACCGTGTCGTCAGCATGGCCGTGATCCGCCACTTCGAGGCCGATCCGTCGGAACGCGTCGCTTATCTGAAGATGCGCCGCGCGGTTGCAGGCGCGCTGGACGACGGGGCCGAGGCGGACGAGGACGAGGATGCGCCGGTCGAGGGCGTCATCACCCAGGAACGCTACATCGAGATGTCGGCGGCCGAGGACCTGATCCTGACCATCACCGCCAAGGGGACGGGCAAGATCAGCTCCAGCCACGACTATCCGGTGCGGGGACGCGGGGGCCAGGGCGTGATGGCGATGGACCGCGGAATGCGGGGCGGACCGCTGGTCGCCAGCTTCCCGGTCGAGGGCGACAACCAGATCATGCTGGCCACGTCCACCGGTCAGTCGATCCGCGTGCCTGTCGAAGGGATCAGCTTCCGGTCACGCAACGCCGGAGGGGTCAGGATCTTCAACACAAGCAATGGCGAGGTGGTCGTTTCGGTGGCCAGGATCGCCGAACAAGGCGATGCCGAGGCATTGACCGACGAGGATCAAGGCTGACACCATCATAACCCGGCCCTGCGACGCAGGACCGGGTTTTTTCCACCTGCTTGCGGAGTGCAGACTTGGAGCAAACAAACGACTCGGTCCTGCGCGAGCGGTTGCAGACCGGCTTTCTGGGGATCATCGCGTTTTCTCTGCTGATGTTCATGCTGGTGCAGGCACGCTTCATCCTGATTTCGCTGGCGATCGCGATCATCCTGTTTTCTCTGACATCGGATGCGATCCACGCGATCTCGACCCGGCTCAAGGTTCCGAACTGGCTGGCGACAACCCTGGCGCTGATCGGCATCGCGCTTGGGCTGCTGTGGATCTCGACCACGATCCTGGCGCAGGTCAACGAGATCGTGTTCCTGGCCATCAGCTATGCCGAACAGGCGCAGGCCGCCCTGCCCGTCCTGACCGAACGGCTTGGCGCCGAGGCGCAGGAGCGCATCATCACCGCGCTGACGAACTTCAACATCACCGGATGGATCAGGTCGCTGGCGGGACAAGCCTCAGGCATCCTGTCGGGCAGCGTGCTGGTGATCCTTTTCGTGGGCTTCATGTTCGCCGAACAGGTCTGGTTTCCGGTCAAGGTGGAACGGCTGACCGGCGATGCCGAACGTGCGGTGCAGGTGCGCCGGATCATCGCCTCGATCATGCACCGGGTGAACCGGTATCTGGTGGTGAAGACCGGCGTCAGTGCCGTCACCTCGGGTCTGGTCTGGGGGATCTTCAACATCGCGGGGCTGGAACTTGCGACCGCCGTGGCCATCCTGACCTTCGTTCTGAACTTTGTTCCGTCGGTCGGCTCGATCGTGGCAACGGTGATCAGCACGATCCTGGTCTTTGTTCTGACCGGCGACACCACCCTGACCGTGGTCATCGGCATCGCGATAACAGTGGTTCAATTTGTCATCGGCAACATCCTGGATCCGATGCTGCTGGGCCAGACGCTGCGCCTGTCCAGCTTTGGCATCATCCTGTCGCTGGCCTTCTGGGGGGCGGTCTGGGGGGTGCCGGGGATGTTCCTGGCGGTGCCGATCATGGTCGCGCTGATGATCGTTTGTGCGCATATCCCGTGGTTACGTCCCGCAGCGGTGATGCTGTCGCGCGAGGGGCTTCCCGATGATGGCAGCGAAGATCCCGACGATGCGCAAATGGCAGCCTGACGCGAAGACGTGCAGCGCATCCCCAACCGGGGACGCGCCTTTTGTCACCGAGCTTCGCTGTCGCCTGCGCTGTCTGGAAGCCCCGGCGCGCCCGACCCTTCGTCCCGGGTCAGACGCGGATCGGGGATCTTTAAAGGCGGAGCAGGTTCGCGCGGTGCGTCTTCCTTGGGTTGGGCGCCGTGCAGGACCTCGGGGTTGCGCAGCCAGATGTCGCGCTGCGCAAAAGGAATCTCGATCCCTTCGTCCGACAGGCGGCGGACGATTTCGTGCAGCAGGTCCGAGGTGACGCTTAACCCGGTTCCCACATCGGCCAGGATGGCCCTGATCTCGAAGTCCAGCGAGTCCGCGCCGAGGCCCCGGAACAGGATGGCCGGTGCGGGGTCGATCGAGACCAGGGGATGATCCTCGGTCAGTTCGCGCAGGATGCGCTCGACCTTGCGGGTGTCGCTGCCATAGGCAACGCCCACGGGGATGATGATGCGGCCGACCTTGTTGTGCCGCGTCCAGTTGATGACAGGCTGGCTGATCAGGTCGCTGTTCGGGACGATCACCTCGGTCTTGTCAAAGGTCTCGACCTGCGTCGAACGGACCGAAATCCGCTTGACGATCCCCTGCTGGCCACCGGCGCTGATCCAGTCGCCAACGCTGACCGGACGCTCGATCAGCAGGATGATGCCACTGACAAAGTTCGACACGATGTTCTGCAAGCCAAAGCCGATGCCGACCGACAGCGCCCCCGCAACGATGGCAAAGGCCGACAGGTCGATCCCCGCCGACGTGATCGCCATCAGCGCGGCCAGCACGATCCCGATATAGCCGATCCCCGAAACGACGGCATTCTGTCCCCCAGAATCCAGCTTGGTCTTGGGCAGGATCGAGTTCCGGAACGCCCCCTGCAGACCGCGCGTCAGGACATAGCCGATCGCGAAGATGATCAGGAAGGTCAGGATGGCGCCCGGCGACAGGTTGACGCCGCCCAGGCTGATCCCGGTGCGGAAGCGCAGCCAGTATTCCCCCAGCTCTTCCTGGGTGGCGCCCCAGATGATCAGGAACAGCGGCACCGACAGCAGCACCAGCGCAAAGCCTGACAGCAACGGCGCCAGCCCTTCGCGGGCACCCTCGGCCCCGCGCTGCAGCATGTTGAACAGGTCGGCAATGAAGTCCTGAAGAAGGATCAGCAGACCGACCAGCGCCAGCGACAGAAGCCAGGGCCAGACCATCAGGTTGCCCAGGTTGATAAAGCCGGTGGCCGTGACCACAACCGCAGCCGGGGCCAGAAAGCGCGTCAATTGTCCGGCCCAGGCCACGATCCAGTGGCGATAGGACAGGTCCTGCGTCACGGCGTCGTGCGTCAGGCGGCGCAGGATGTTGCCAAGCCGCACCATGCACAAGGCCGCCAGCGTGATCAGGACCAGATGCCAGACCCCTGCCGAGGCTTCCGAAAACTGCACGGGCACGCGACCGACCTGCGCCTCGCCCTGCTCGTAGAGGCCGGACAACGGCAGCACGGCGCGTGCCAGGACGTGGTGCACCGCCATGATCAGCGCCAGCGCGCGAACCATCGTGGCGGCCGAAACACGGGCCCCCTCGCCCATGTGCAGCGACGTATAGGCGATGGCCGTCCGCGGAAACAGCGCCCGCGCCAGCCAGATGCCGCCGAACAGGATCACCCCCGCGACCGGCAGGGCGTTCAGGAAGGGCATCGTCCAGGGGCCGGGCAGTTCGGTCGCCTTTACCGCGCTGATGGCAAGGAAGATCCCCACCATGGGAATGGCGATCTGCCCAAGCGAGACAACAAAGGCCAGAACGGCCCGCGAATGCGCCGTTGCGCGTGCGGAAAGGCGCGACGGCAGGCTGCCGATCCATGCCCGCCCATAGGTCAGCAGCAGCAGCGCCGCGACCAGGTAGAAGCTGACCAGCAGCATCTGCCCGCGCAGGTTCTGCCACGCCTCGGGCGTGGCGTCCCTGCCGGATATCTCGGCGGCGACCCCCTCCACCAGGGTCAGGCCGTCCCGGGCCGCGTCCCCCCAGCTGCCCGGCAGCAGCGGCGAGGGAGATTGCTTGGCAAGTTCCAGCGCCTGCCGCTGGCGCATGATCTCGTCGATCTGCGCGATGATGGAGTTGGCGCGGCTGGCGGCTTCGGTTGCGGCAAGCCGGGGGGCCTGGGCGGTGGACAGCTGCTGGTTCAGCTCGGCCCGGCGCGCGGCCACGTCGGCATCCTCGGTCTCGCCCTCGGCCGGCGCGGGACCCAACGCCTCGATCTGGTTGCGCAGCGTGGCAATGCGGTCGGCATTCACGTTCTGCCCGGCCTGAAGGCGGTCACGCCATTCGACGATCCGGGCGCGCGTCTGGGCCAGTTCCTCGTCCGTGGCCTGGGCGCTGGTGGTCAGGCCCTCAGCCCGCTCGGCCACCAGTTCCCATGTTTGATAGTTCGGTCCCTCGGCCTGTTGAGCCATGACGGGAACAGCGGTGACTGCCAGCAGGACGGCCAGCAGGCAGGCAATGAAATGACGCATGGATCAGGTCAGCCCTCGAAGACTTCGGGAAGCTGCGGCGGCGCCTTGGTCAACCACTCGGGCACCGGCAGGCCCTTGGCCCGCAAGAATTCCGGGTTGAACAGCTTTGTCTGATACCGGGTGCCATAGTCGCACAGGATTGTCACGATGGTGTGACCGGGTCCCATTTCGCGGGCCATGCGGATCGCCCCCGCTACGTTGATCCCCGAAGATCCGCCCAGGCACAATCCCTCGTCCTTCAGAAGGTCGAACACGACGGGCAGCGCCTCCTGGTCCGAGATGCGCCAGCTGAAATCCGGGGTGAAGCCTTCAAGGTTCGCGGTGATGCGGCCCTGCCCGATGCCTTCCGTGATCGAGCTGCCGGGACTGTCGAATTCACCGGTGGTGTAAAAAGAATGAAGTGCCGCCCCTTCCGGATCGGCCAGCCCCATCCTGACGCCCCGGTGCTGCAAGGCATCGGCCACGCCGGCCAGCGTCCCGCCCGAACCCACGGCACAGACAAAGCCGTTCACCTTGCCGCCGGTCTGGTCCCAGATCTCGGGACCTGTTGTTTCCAGATGTGCGCGGCGATTTGCGGTGTTGTCGAACTGGTTGGCCCAGATGGCCCCATTCGGCTCGGTCTTGGCCAGTTCCGCAGCCAGGCGGCCGGAATAGCGGACGTAGTTGTTGGGATTCTTGTAGGGCGCGGCGGGCACCTCGACCAGGATCGCACCGGCCAGCCGCAGCATGTCCTTCTTTTCCTGGCTTTGGGTTTCGGGGATCACGATGACGCTCTTGAAGCCCATCGAAGCGCCGACCAGGGCAAGGCCGATGCCTGTATTACCGGCCGTGCCCTCGACGATGGTTCCGCCAGGCCGCAGTTCACCGCGCGCCACCGCGTCCTTGATGATGTAAAGCGCGGCGCGGTCCTTGACGGACTGGCCAGGATTCATGAATTCGGCCTTGCCAAGGATTTCGCAGCCGGTCTCGTCGCTGGCGCGATTCAGGCGGATCAGCGGGGTGTTGCCGATCGCGTCGGCCAGATCAGAACAGATTCGCATGGCGATCGACCTTCTTTCCGGGTGAGTTCACAGTCCCGAATACCTACACATGCAGGGTGTTGGGGGGCAACCCCGCGACCCCGCAGGGGCTGTGGGGCGGCAACGGGTTTACAGGTCCGCTGGTTCCGCCCGCAGCCGATCTGCCCATCTATCCAGCCACAGCGACAGCGTAGCCAGCGGTCCGTTCGTGATCGCCCCGGCATCGACCATTGCCGACAATTGGGCCCGGGGCATCAGGTGCCCGCGGATATCCTCGGCCTCGCCGTCCAGCCCGTGGATGCCCGCGCAACCGTCAGGCAGGTCCGCCATGCCGATGAACTGGTACAGAAACTCGCAAACGGCACCCGGACTGGGATAGCCGTGAACGCAGGGCACGAGGCGGTCCAGATGCAGATCGGCCTCCTCCAGCGCCTCGCGGCGGGCGGCCTCCTCGACCGTCTCGCCCGCGTCGATGCGTCCCGCGACGGGCTCCAGCAGCCACGGCTGGGGATCGCCGCGCAGGGCGGGCGCAAAACGGAACTGCTCGATCACCATTACCCGGTCACGGACCGGATCCCAGGGCAGCACCACAACGGCATCGCCCATCATGAACCCCTCGCGGGTCATTGGCCGGCTTTCGCCGCCGGCGTGCAGGGCATGGGTCAGCTGGCGTTCCTCGACCGCAAAGAAGCCCGAAAAAGTTTGCTTGCGGCGTAACATCGTCACCGCATCCGTCGGGCGCCGGGCCACTACGCCGCCGCCCGACCAATTCATGGATCGCGCCCGCAACCGGCTGCCCGCCCAGATGCCCATCATGGGCAGGCGCCAAGCCAGGTGATCGGCGCCCGCATCCAAAGGCGCCGCCAGGATCTGGGCCGCGATCTCGGCCGCCAACGCGTCCCGCATGTCGTCTGGGAACCAGCGCGCTTCACAAGGCTGGGGTGCGACACCGATGACCGGGTAACCGTCATGGACCAATGGCCGCAGCCCCATGACTGCCGCATAGCGATCCAAGGCGCCGTTGGCCGTCACCTCGACCCCCACCAGCGGCTCAGATCCCGGCGCAAGGCCGGGCCATCCGTCACGTTCCAGACCGGCCCGTGCGCCCCCCAGAAGACGCCCGCAAAGCTGGACCGCAGTCCCCTGCAAGCCCAGCACCTGCAACATCCGGGGTGAGGCAATCGGCCCCGTCAGGACCAGCCTCACAACTGACGACCCTGAAGGCGCAAGGCCGCCGCCAGACCCATGTCATAAGAGGTTTGTGCAAACACCTTGTCGAAAGCTGCAAACAGGACCTGTGCCAGCGCCTGACCTTCGCGCGAACTGGCATAGGCGATATAGGCTTCCATCTCGGCATCGGTCAGCGGCGCATAGGCCGGCATCAGGAAGCCCTGCAACCATTCGGTCGCATCCACCTCGATCTGCTCCTGCTGCGCCCAAGCCTCGGCCATGGCTTGTTCGTCCGTCAGCGGCATGTCGAAGCCGCCGCCATCGGCAAAGCCGCGGGAAAAGGCCAAGGAGGCGTTGAGGCCGCTTGCCACGTTCGGCGCGACCAGATCGGCCCGGTCGATCAGCCGCAGGATCTGCTCGGCGCGCGGGGCATCTTGGTCCAGTGCACGTTCAAAGGCCTGGCGGGCTTCGTTTTCGGTATCCTCGGTCAAAAGCGCACGCCGCGCGTCGGTTTCCAGCACAACAAGCCGCCGCCCCAGGCCCTGCTCGTAAAAGCGCAGCCCCCGGTCCAGGCGCTCGTTGTCGACGCGCGGCAGGGCCTCCGCAACCGCCATCCGGAACATCTCCTCCAGCCGGCGGATGTCGTGGATCTGCGCAACGACTTCAGGCCAAGGCGGCCCGTTGCCTTGGATAAGTCCCTCCTCCTCAAGCCGGCCCGCCTCGCGCACCGCCTCGTCGCGCAGGATCGGCATCATGCCTGCAAGATCCAGTCTCTGCCAGATGCGTTCGTCCAGAGCCTCATGTCCCGCCACGGTCACGATCGCTGCCATAAGATCCCCCTTGGGCGCGACCTCCGCCGCGATCCGCATCAGACGATCAGGATGCGGCTGCATCGGGTTCGATACTGCAGGGGCAAAGGGTGTCGCGGGCAGGGCAAGCGCCCCCACCAGACCGAGAATCGTCAGCATCGCCCGCACCTTTCGTGGAAAAATTCGATAGCCCGCTTTTTTTCGTTGAAACCCCCTTGCGCTTCAACCCCCGCCCATCTAATTCCCGCCTCACCACCCAAAAGCGCGGAGAGGTGCCGGAGTGGTCGAACGGGGCGGTCTCGAAAACCGTTGAGCCTGCAAGGGTTCCGTGGGTTCGAATCCCACCCTCTCCGCCACTTGCCCCCACGAAAGCGTTCTCCCGATCCGGCGGCGGCTGGATTTTTCCGTTGTTGTTCGGGGTTTATGCGGGTGGGGCTGTCAACCGGCCCAAGTGCCAGCATTGCTGAAGTTGGTCTCTCACAGCAGTTATTCTCTGGATCTGTCAACCAAGCCTGTATATTCTAGCGGGATAATACGATGATTTCATATACCTTAAAAGCTTATTGCGCGGCATGCGCTCTCGAACTCCATCGCATGCAAAGCGGAGCGTGATCCAACCCTGCTTCATCCATTCGTCTCAGGTTTGCCTTGGGGCGGCGTGACCTCCGCTTCCCAGTCCGCGTAGTATCGTCCGTCCGCAATCTTCCACAGGATGCGTCCGTTCGCGCTGGCTCCGATGACCGTTGCAGCTGTGGCAGACGCTGATGTGAAACTGTAGTCGCTGGCGAAGACCAACGTGCTGGCGTCTGCACGAAGGACCCTCGATTTTAGAAGCGTCTCCCAAAGTGCGAGGGTGCCCTTGGAATAGTGGGCGTAGTACCTGCGCGGGCCTTGGAACCTGCCCTCACGAAAAGTCGTCCGGTTGAGAGATCATCATTTCCGCAGAGAAGCCTTCCCCCTAAAAAAACCGTGCTCGGATCGTCTGCGGTCGTAGTCAGTTACTCCAGCGGTTAAGCTGCCCTGCCGCGCATCTCGCGGAACAGATCCCATCCGAGCGCGCCCACAAGCGTCTTGGTGTGGTCGACAAACTCCTTCATGGCCGCCCTGTTGAGCAGCGGGAGCTTGTCAGCACCTCCGGCAGGACGTTTGCTGTTTGGCACGTGCCACCGTGGATTGCCTCCAAACCCACATATTAGAGCGTTTCGGTTTTATCCTGATACATATCCTGCTGCGTGGAAGTGGTTCCAGCACTCCTGAGGTGAGAACATGGTGCAGATGTCACCAAGCGCTTTGAACAGGTCATCGAAGGTTCGTGAGCCCATTTTGCGGAGGTGCGCCTTCAGCTTCGAGAATGCCTGCTCGATGGGATTCAGGTCGGGCGAATAGGTCGGCAGATACAGGAACCAGCATTTGGCGGCGCGGATGGCTTCGGCGGCCTCGACATTGCGGTGGGTCGCAAGGTTGTCGAGGATGACGACCGTGCCGGGGGTCAGTTCCGGGGCCAGGACATTGCGGACATAGGGCGCGAAGGCGGGGCCGTTCATCGCCCCCTTTATCACCCAAGGCGCGACAAGCCCGCTTGAGCAGGGCCGCAATCGAGGAGTGATGCACCTTCACACCCTCGGCCATGGCCAGCGCATCGCGCAATTCATAGAGCGTGATATCCGGATCCTGGGCGACCAGCTCTTCGAGAAAAGCCTGATGCGGCGCAAGCTTCCCGCGTCTGCGTGGCCGCCCCTGCGGCGCAGGCGCTGCATCCCCTTGTTGCCGGATCGCCCGGACCCAACGCGAACCCGTTGCAGGCGAAAGCTTCAGCCGCGCCGCCGCGGCACGCCCGCTCAGACCCTCTTCGATACAAGCCTTAAACAGCGCACGCAGCGCTTCCGGTAAAGGTGCTGAAATGATCTATCCTTCCAGAAGGGATGAATCACATACGGACCGCCCTTGGAATCCCCTGACTCCGGGTTTTGCAGAAAAGCTTTAGCAACTGTATCTCTCAGGCCGTCGCGGCGGTCCATTTCTGGCGGCTCTTGCACAAGGCTTTCGCGATGGTGACGAGCTTTCTGGCAACGGCGGTGATGATGACCTTGTGCGGTTTTCCTGCCTTGCGGAGGCGATCTGCGAAGGATTTCAGGCTTGGGTTATGATGTGCCGCGACCAGTGCCGCCTGGAACAACACGTGCCGCAAGGCCCGGCGACCTCCAGCGATGGCCCGTTTCCCACGAAGGGTTCCGCTGTCATGCGCGACCGGAGCCAATCCCGTAAGTGCCGCAGCCTCTTCGCCGCTGATTGTGCCGATTTCGGGCATTTCGGCGATCAGCATCGCGCTGGCAACCGGCCGATCCCCGGGATGGAGCGAAGGACGATGGCGGTCTCCGGAAGGCGATCGTCACTGGCAATGGCCCGGGTGATCCGGTCCTCCAGTTCCTTGATCAAGCTGTCGATCCGTTGCCTCAGCTCGGTGTCGATGTGCTCGGACATAGCGGCAGTGCGCAGTTTCTGATGCGCGCGGATTTGGGCCAGAAGCCGTTTGCGCGTTTCAACCAGCTGCGCTCCTTTGGACGTCAAGGCTCTGAGAAGGCGTATCTTCTCTGCGGGAAGACTGCGGCCTGCTTCGTGTCGGAATGTGAAGAAGCGGGCGATAGCGCAACCTTCCGCCCGTCATACAATTTGGACACGTCCTGCGCAAAGGAATGGCAGGACACTGCATTGGTGTGAATATCGTTCAGGTGGCATGCGCTTATGCTTGGATGCAGCGACGGGCTTTCATCAGGCAAGCTGTTTCTATCATGGTAAAAATTCTCCATTCGCGAACTCTTTTAAAGATCCGTTTTTGTGAGGCCACGCGAAGTGCTGTGACATTTGGCGCGGCGGCTTGCTTCAGGCGTTCTGCTGCGGCTCTCACCAGCGGATCATCCGGCAGCTTCGTCCTCACCGCACGATCGAAAGTCGCGCCTTTGCCCGGAGCGACGATGATCCCGAATGTCTTTGCCAAATCCCTGATCCCGTTGACCAGCGCCGTGCATGTGCCGACGACCTGTTGCGGGGCCACAAGAATGGTGCGCAACCGGTGGCCTGCCATCGACTTGGTGGGAACCGGCTCATCCCACCCCGATCGCACAAGCTGCGCCAGGCCACGGGCGTCGCTCCTGTCGGTCTTGTTGACCTGAAGCCTGATCACCGCTGCTGCCCGACGGGCATGAAGGCAATTCAGAGGCACAGCCGCATCACGCAAGCCATGCCAGAGCCAACCCTGACCGGCCCCGTCCCCGCGCGCTCAAGCTTGGGCGCATGACGTGCAAGCGCCGCCGCGATCGCCTCGATCCGCGTGCGAACCTTCCCCTGCCACACAAGGGCCACAACTGCCTTGATTACGCAAACCGCAGTTTCCTTTACGGAGACATCAACCCCTGCAGTGCATCATTGTCATTGTCCTTCCCAAATCGGCCATCTGGCTCCAAGGATGCCCCTTCACGTTGCGCAGGCAGGGCGGCTCGGCCAAACTTGACAAACCCTTTTGTGCCATCATTATTAACCTCCGGAGGAGCAATGATTGTGCAAGTATCCCGTCGCCTTTCCTGGACCACTTTGGCAGCGGTCGGTTTTTTAGGTTCACACGATCCTGCATGGGCGCAGGCATCGCAAGATGACCTGTCATCCCAAGCCCACTCCCTGCGTCAGATCATTGCTGCCATGGAGATGGAGGCAGCTGAACTTGAGCCTCAGGTTGAGGCGGCGCGTTCCGAGCTGCGTGATCTGACCACCAGGATTGAATCGGCGACCGGCCAGCTTGAACAGGAGCGGGGCAGCCTTGCCGACCTGAGAAACGAAGAAGACAGCATCCGTGCAGAGATCGACCAGGCCCAGGCCCAGGAAACCGCCCTGCAGGCCCGGATCGAGGCTGCATCGTCGGAACTTGCAGAACTGACCGCAAGCATCGAGGCGCGTCATATTGAATCCGACCAGTTGACCCAACGCCTGGACAATCTGAGGGCCACCGAACAGGAGCAGGTGGATCGCCTGGCGACCTTGGAGGCCGAAATAACCGAGGCGACAGCCGGGCGGGAAGATCAGCTTTCCACGCAGCAGACGGATGTGGAGGAGGCTCGAGCCGAGCTTGAGCGGGTGCGCGGCGAACTGGCGGACCTGGCAGAGCAGCGCGACGCGATGCAGGCCGAACGCGAAGCAGTGCTGGCAGAGCGCGATGCGGTGGCTGCTGAACGCGATGAAATGGCCGCCCAACGGGATGAGGTGGCGGCGCAACGCGATGCCATGCAAGCCGAACTGGCAAGGTCTGAGGAGTTGTCTGCCCAGATCAAGGCGCAGGAGACGCGCGCGGGTGCCTTGGCAGAACAGGTTCAGACGCTGTCCGCTGAATTGGAGGCCCTGACACGGCAGCGCGAGGCTGCAGCCTCCGAACCGGTGCCGGTTGCCGTTCAGGAGCCCGATCCTGCTCCGGTTCAGGAACCCGAGCCTGCGGCCGAACCTGAGCAGGTTCCGGAAGCCGAGCCGGAGGCCGAACCCCAACCCCAACCTGAGGCTGCTCCGACAGCCCCGGCTCCGACCGTGGCTGCCGAAGAAGGCGAGACGCGCCAGCGGCGTGACCCGGCCCAGGTCAGCGCCATTCTGGCGACGACGCCCGGTCTTCCCCAAGCGCCTGCGGCACGGGACCGATTGCGCAACCTGCTGGTCGATGGCGAATGCACGATCGATGCGCTGCGTCAGGTGCAGGATCCCATCAACCGCCAGGCGCTGCTGGTCCTGCTGGCCGGGCTGGACGGATGCTGACGCCCCTTACATGAAAAGAGACAACAATGCGAATTTCCCAGCTGCTTCAACGCCTTGGTCTTGGGTTCTGCGTGGTCTCCGGTTTGGCCGTCGCCGGCCATGCCCAGAACGCCGATATGAGCATCATGACCGGATCACCGACCGGAACCTATATCCAGATCGGTCGAGACTTGAACGGGTTGATGCAGCAATGCGGCCAAAACCTGGAGGTCATCGAATCCGCGGGTTCGCTGGAAAACTTCCTTGGTGTCCGGCAGCGCCCGAACACCCAGTTCGGCATCGTGCAGAATGACGTTCTGGAATACATGCAGACTTTCGCAGGCGATGATCCCGGGGTCGCGCGCGCCATTGCCGGTGTGCGGATCGCCTTTCCCCTTTATGAAGAGGAGGTTCATATCCTGGCGCGCCGCGACATCGAGGACTTTCGCGGACTGGACGGCAAGCGTGTAGCCATCGGGGTCGAGAACAGTGGAACATATCTGACCGCATCCCTGATGATATCGCTGGCGGGCATCGAACCTGCCGAAACGCTGGCCATTTCCCCCGGCGACGCCCTTCCGCAACTGCAATCCGGGGACATTGACGCGTTCTTCTATGTTGCGGGGGCGCCGGCTGCGATTTATGCCGAAAATGACATCGATGGTGAGCAATTCCACCTGCTGCCGATCCAGGACGACACATTGCAGGCGGTTTATACGCCAGCGACGCTGGCCGGCGGCACCTATGGCTTTCAGCCGGACCCCGTGGAGCTTGTTGCCGTCAAGGCGGTTCTGATGACCTATGAATACGATCCGCGCGGCAACAGGTATCATCAAGCCAGCTGCCGCGGCGTGTCGGACCTGTCGTCGCTGATCCTGTCGAACATCGACACGCTGCGGAGCGAGGGTCATGCGAAGTGGCAGTCCGTCGACCTGACCGATATTCCTCCGGGTTGGGATATCTCGACTTGCGTCAACCGCGGCCTTGATCCCGAGTATCAGCCCAGCTGCACCCCGGTCACGCCTGAAGTCCAGCCTGACAGCGAAGCCAACGCCGCCTATCGCCGCAACATTTGCGCCGCCATCGGCTGCTGATCACAGCGTGCCGGGGTCGAGAATGGCCCAGGTAGACGCGGCTGCGGGGGTTCCGTCCGGACGCAGGGCAAGAACCCTCCAGCGGGACACCGGCAGCGGGATCAGGGCTGCCGACAGGCCGGTTTCCAGTTCCTGCACCCGTTCAGCGCCCGCAGTCACAAATTCGACCCGATAGCGTGCCGGGTCCGGTCCGGAGGGGCCGCGCCAGTGCAACTCGGACCGGCCCGACTGGTAGATGACCTGCCGCTCCGGAACAGGGGGGGCAAGTTCTCCATCTGCAGCCAGCGTGGGGGCCTCCTCCATCTGGCGAAGCCGAGTGACGGCCGCGGTGATCTGTGGCGCCTTGAGGTACCAGGCGCGCGCCCTGTTGAGGTCGGCCTCGACTCCGATGCCGGTTTCATAAAGCTGGCCGAGGTAATAGGCTGCCCTCTCGCTGCCCCACAACGCCGCCTGGGTATAGATAGGAATGGCCGCTTCCGGATCATCAGTGCCCAAGGCCAGCGCCCTGATCAACAAATCCTGGGGATCGGGGGTCGACCGCTCCACGATGGTTTCCAGTTGGGTCATGGCCATGCCGGGCAACGCGACAGCGTTTGATCCGAAATCCTGCACCGGTTCGTCGATCACTTGGGACAGAGCCTCGGGCAGGCGATCCTGCAGGTCGTCGCTCAGGGTCATCAGGTTGCTGCTCAGGACGAACAGCGCAGCCACTGCCGCGCCCGTCAGGCCCGGTTTCAGCCATCGGCGCGCCCGAGGATAGTCCGGGTGCACCATCCTGTGCGGTCTGATGGACCTGCGCTGTGCGTGGACCCTTCCAACAGCCGTATCCGGACCTGCGGCAAGTGCGACAATGGGCGGGGCTGCCAGATCGTGGTCATCCCTGGGCACGTCCGGCAGCGGGTATGGCAACCCCTCCGCCTCTGCCAGTTCCGCAAGGCAGGAATGGACAAAGGTCTTGCCCAACCTGACGTTCCCGGCGCTGCGTGCCTTGGACAGGCAGTGCCGCACCAGAAGGTCGATTGTGCCGGGATATCCGCCAGAGGCCGCATGCAGCAGCCAGAGGCCCCCTGTATCGAACGGTTGAACACCGTCGTGGCAGGGACATTTCCCGACACGGAACCGGTGGGCAATATAGTCGGCCGTTTCCGCTGCATTGAACGGCTCCAGTCTCAGATGGCCGCCTATCTTGCCCCGCAGTTCATCGGGCGTGGGTGCCTCCATCAGCGCCCCCACCTCTCCGCGCCCGACAAGCAGCACATACATCGGCAGGGGCAGGCCGGGCGCGTCGGCCAGCTCGTCCAGGAATTCCTTCGACAGGTTTGACAGCAGATGCGCGTTGTCCACGATCAGCAAACATTTTCTGCGCGTCCGACGACAATCCGCAAGGAGGCGCGCCAGTTCCTTTAACGGTTCGGACGAGCCGATGCCGAACGCCTTTGGAACTTCCAGCGCCAGATCCACATCCGGCCGATCCAAGCTGATCCAGCCCACGCGCATGCTGCCGGACGAAGTTTCCGCCAGTTCGGACGCCAGAACAGTCTTTCCGCTGCCCGAAGGTCCTGAAAGAATCAACAGCGCACGATCCCCATTGCTCCACGCCCCGATCATTGCAATCGTGTCGCGATACGAGGCGGACAAGTACAGCTGGTGACGCGCTGGCACCGTGGCAAAGCTGGGACAAGTCAATAAGGTGGGTGCATCGTCCATTGTTCTCTCCACCAATGCGCGAGGGCCTGACATGCGCTTGGCGTGTCAGATAATCTAAATATTCCGTTAACCAAGTTTAACAGAAACGCCGGGAGGGTCCATTGCGGACCGGCCAACCTCTTGCCGGGCCGGAGGAGGAAGTGCGCCAAGCCTGAAATCATCAGGCTCCAGCCTCATCGAGTTTCACAGCCAAAAGATGACGCTCGGGGCGAATACAATGGCGGAAAAGAAAGGTTCCCAGGCACCTGTCATAGCGGGTTGCGACGCGTCGTCAGTCCTTGAGGCGAGCGAAACTGTTCTCGATCGTGTGGTGTTAGCGAAAACGCGCCTCGTCGTGGGGACAGGGGACTTGCAGCCCTTAGGGGACGGAATGGGCATTGATGATAGGTTGGGTGGGCCCTCCTGACGGCACTTGTGCCACTGTGGTCCGGACAGGATCAGGAGGATTGAGCTATGACGGAAGTTTTCGATCATCGGTGTTGACCTGGCCAAGCAGGTCTTTCAACTCCACGGCGCGACGGCCGAGGGAGAGGTGGTGTTTCGCAAGAAGTTGTCGCGCAAGCAGTTCCTGGCGTTCATGCAGGCGCACCCCGGTTGCCGCGTTGCAATGGAGGCCTGCGCCACAGCGCACTACTGGACTCGTACACTGGCGGATCTGGGCAACGAGGTGCGGCTGATCGCGCCGAAGTTCGTCAAGCCTTATGTGAAGAACCAGAAGAACGACATGGCGGACGCTGGATCGATCGTAGAGGCAGCCAGCCGCCCCACGATGCACTTTGTGGAGGTAAAAACGCCAGAACAGCAGGGATTGGGTATCGTCTTTCGGCTGCGGGACCTGCTCATCGGACAGCGGACACAAACCATCAACGAGCTGCGCGGCCACCTCGCCGAGTTTGGCATCGGTGCAGGCAAGGGGTGGGAGAACGTCAGCAAGCTTCAGTTGGCTCTGGAACAGGATGAACAGGTCGCGCATCTGCCGGTTCCGGTGCGTCACATGGCGCAGCTCTGCCTTGACCAGATCGATGGCCTGTCTGAGAGGCTGATCCGAAACTGGTTGGGTGGATTCAGCCAGTGATGATTCTGCTCGGTTACGAAGCTGAACGGAGATCCCGATGGCCTGGACCGAACTCACCCGGAAGCGGTATGAGCGCAGCGGTGGCAGATACGCAAGCGAATGCGAGCGATGCTGAGTGGGCGCTGATCGCGCCTCTGCTGCCTGCTTCAAAGCGGGTCGGCCGTCCCCGGACAACAGCTCTGCGCGACGTTTTCGACGCGATCCTGTATATTGCGACCACCGGGTGCCAGTGGCGGATGTTGCCGAACGACTTCCCCCCGGTCTCGACAGTGCGGCGTCATTTCTACGACTGGCGCAACAACGGCCTGCTCGATGAAATAAACCGCCATCTCGTTGCGGCAGCACGTTGGGCCGTAGGCCGGGCGGCCCACCCGTCGGCGGGCGTGATCGACAGTCAAAGCGTGAAAACCACAGAGAGTGGAGGGGTTAGAGGGTATGACGCCGCCAAGCGCATCTACGGGCGCAAGCGCCACATTGCCACTGACACCGTCGGCCTACTGGTCGGACTTGCCGTGCATGGTGCCAACATACAAGATCAAGACGGGGCGCCGGATCTGCTGGAAATCTGTCTCCACTGCCTATCCGTTGCTGCGTCATGTGTTCGCCGATGGCGGCTACGCCGGACCGAAGCTGAACGGGGCCTTGGAAAAGATCGGGCGCTGGTGAGCTGCTGCCGGTTTCATGGACGGCAGGTTAAGCTAGCGTGGCGCATGCCTCGAACTCCATTGGGCCGAGGTAGCCG